>JBCCDS010000020.1:0-86428 GCA_039030655.1 Bacteroidota bacterium
CTTTCCACATTGTGATCCGGTGGCAGCGCCGTCCAGGCGTTTTTACAGTCTATCCAGGCACCTAGCATGACGTACATTTCAAAGTCGGGGTCTTCGGTTTTGAGCTCGCGAATAGCCGCCAGAATATTGCCCGCCTGGGCCAATTGTACATTGTAGGTACGTAGTAGTCTGACCCCCATAGCAGCCAGTAAGCGCATGTCTTCCTTGAGCTGAACTATGGTCGGCTGGACATCGCGAGTAGGACTGCGATAGCCGCCGTAGGAGATCGCCAGGAAATCTGGATCGCCTAATATGTCGGCTGCGCTGCGGGTCGTTGGTTGTTCTTCCATTCTGTCAGGCTTTTCCCGAGTACAGGCTATGCCTACAGCAACAAATAGCAGGAACAACAGTATTCGGGTAAACATCAGCATGTGGATCTTCTTGAAATATGAGCATTAAATGGAGCTTAGCGTAAGTGGTCTGGCGTTAGGGATACCTCAATCCGTGCGATGGTACCACTACGCTGAAAAACTTGAGTGCTGCTGTCGTGGTCCAGGTGTAGACCTGCGGAAGTACGAATCTCCCCATTACTCAAGTGGACCACCAGCTTTTCCTTCTCCGCGATGCGGTAGATGATCGGAACCTGACAGTAGGTGAAGCAAAGCCCATCGGCAGGTACCTCCACTTGCTGCTGCTGTCCTTCCAGGTCAACGTAGCTGAACGAGCTGGCTGTTTCCTGGAATTCGTTACGCTGTAGTAATTGTGGGTGGAACGCCAGTTGGCCGCCATTGACCTGGACCCCCAGCTCACCAAAGCGACTGAGGATGTCTTCCTTAACCTGCCCCGTCATACCCGGTTGTTGGGCACCTTTGCCGGCTGGAGTATGGGAGTAAGGGTCAGTGGGGAAAGCGCCGTAAAGGCTGGGTGATTTGTGTACCCCAATACCAGCTTTGATCTCGTAGTAATGGTCGAGCAGGCCACCGATTATTGCTGCGTCGGCTCCTTCCTTAATCGCTTTGAGACAACACTCCTGTACGGCCAGCAGCAGTTTAGAAACCATGTGCCAATAGATCGAGCCCAGGCCTTCGTAACCGTAGAACGTGCCCGATCTACCCGTAAAAGCTTTGTGGTTGAAGACTTGCTCGAAAACGGCCAGTAGGTAGTCACGACCATCGGCGGCCAAGTCACCGTAGGGGGTGTCCGCAAGGGCAGTTAGCGCCTGATCTAAATCGGCTGCGTTCTTGAAATTACCGTTGAAGTGCAGCTCGCCGTTGATGTCCTGTTCGATGATCTGCCGGTTGCCGTCTTGCAGGAGTTTTTGTACCAGAAGCGATTTTTTTTGTACTTCCGCAGGTACATGGTTGCGGGCTAAAAAACCGGGCAATTGCTTGTTGGGGTAGAGGATGTAGCTGTACTGATCCTCACGGAAAAGAGCACTGCTTTTCATAGCATCCAGCACTTTGAGTGCCGCTTCGCTCGATAGGTATTTGGCACTCAAGACGGCTACCTGACCTTCCAACATTTCGCTGAGGTAGGAAATGGTCACTTCATCGCCTTTAACCGTCATGAGGTTGTAGGCATGATAGAGGTGGTCTGCACGGCGGTTGGCTTCAATGGAATGCTCTAGATAAGAAAGACTCAAGCTAATAAAAGCCCGTAGGTCCTCAAGTGCTAAGCGCTGCTTTTTACCCTGGAAACTGTGCTGATAGATTTTCAGCCGGAAGTCACTGGCCGCTTCCCCTACGGCATCCAAGAGTTGTTTACGCTCCTTATCGTTGATGGAGCCATTGAGCAGTGACTGGTGAGATTGGAGCGACCCGTGGATAGTCTGGTAGAATTGTAGCAGCTCCGCCGAAAGGGCGACTTCTTTTATATCTAATCCGACTAAGATCTGCTCGAAAAAGGCCAAGAACCGCCGCAGATAACAGAGGGTAACCATAGAGACGCCATTACCTACTAGGGCGTTGTTGGCGTCGTTCCATTCTGGCCGCTGCGTGTTCATCCAAATGCCGCCCTCAGGAATGAAGTTGGACAATTTAGCCAGGACGCTCGCTAAGAGCTTTTCCAGGAAGTTGACCCGGTGAATTTGACCACTGGCATTTCTGAGCAGTGCTCCGTCGGCTCCCATCTCTCGACGTAACTGACGGATTTCACCATCCGCCTCGTGGTCAAAATCAATGGTGTCCTTGGGGTTTTGAAGGATTTTCTGGTGGGGCTTGATGCGGTAAGGCACATTAGCGTAAACAAAGAATTCGCGCTCAAAATAACTGGCTAGTTGTCCGGGCTGATGCTGCTCGGCAAACTCCAAAAATTTTAGCAAGTAGATGATCTGATGATCACCCCAATAGCCGATGTAGGACCAGGGATCATCGGCTTCAATGGTTTCCCAATCGAAGCCTCCTTTAGTAACCCGGTAGGGGTTGTACCCATCAAAGGTGGAAGCATTGAGGAATTTGAGGATCATCCCTTCAATAAAGCTCGGATAGGCGTGAGCCAGTGCTTCCCAGTTTTGGAAAATGTCTCGCCAGTTGCCTTCGTAGTCCAGGATTTTAGAGCCATCGACTTCACTATGGGTATTGATCGAAAAGCGGTTCCAGGGGCGGCTGGGGTCACCGTGTCGCCTGCTAAATTTCAAGGGGAGGTATTCGAGACAGAGGCGCTGAAAATCGGGGTCGCCTGATTGTTCGGCTATCGCTTTTAATGTGGGTAGAGAAAAGTCAGTGGCTAACTCATCCACTGTGCTTCGATGGGTTTGGTAGAGAGGTTGATTGGCTTTAGCCAGGTAATTGGAGAAGTCCGCCCTTTCAATCTGGTAATTATGATCAAAGATGCCACCCCGCATGATGTTGAACAACACGTTGGAAAAGTGGCGAGTATCGTAGCGCTGGTCATTAGTTTTTTGCAGGCCATCGGCCGCAGAGCAAAGCGCAATCAGGCGTTGCGTGCCAAGTTGAACGTCATCGGCCACTTTGTTGGCTAGTTGATCGTCTTGCTCAATGGCGTGAATGAGCTGCGCTACGGCTGCGTGGTTTTGATTGACATTGGCCACGATGGTCCAGGATGTTTCTTCTCCAGCAGCTAATTCTAATTCTTGGTGGAGGAAGTAGGCACCTTTTTCACCCTTGACGTCTTCTTCCGGCCGAATGGGTTGTTGTTCGCGGAAGGCATCCAATTGCAGGGAAGAGAGCAGGTAGGAAACTGATGGCAATCCATAGGACCAAACGACATTGGCTTTAAGTGCTTCACTGGGTTCTGCCTTGTCAACGATGATGGCGCTTAGCGCATAAATGCCTAGACCACTGGTAGCGTGTAATTCAGTGCGCTTGTAGGCGTCAACCAGATTACTGGAGCGATTCTGTATTTCGCTTCCCACTCCGTAGGGAATGATATTTTGTAGACCATCAAGTAAGCTGATCTCGGTAGCTTCCTCGGATTGGTTAATTAAAGTAGCGGTGCGCACGAATCCGTAGGCGTTGCTGGAGTTCCAGCGGTAGCGGAAACAAAGCTGGAGATCGTGATTGATCTCTTCAAAAATAATGGCGTTGCCGTAATGGTTTTTGTAGAGGTTCGTACTGGTTTTGAAACGGCCTTCCTGGCGTATCGAAAACGGTTCCCAAACTTCGGTCTTGTCTCCCTTCTTTACCTGGAAAATGGACTTACTGCCAGTGATCTCCGCAAATTCGGTGATTTTGTCGTCGGTGTAGTAGGGGAATAGTGCGTATTCCGAATTTTTCCTGCCAGCGGATAGGCCGCCATTACTGGCAATGAACATCCAGTGGTTGGAATCACTTACAATGCTCATGAAAAATGGACGCATCAAGTCACTATTCGCTATTTTATAAAAGCGTTCTCCGTTTAGCGTTACCTCTTGTATTTCTACCATAGGAATTTTCAAAAAGTGGTTGGCCGGGTCGTAGCAGTGTCCCGACACAGTTGTGGACTGTGATTAAATAATGGTCAGCAGACTAAAAACAAGCTGCCGCTTAGCGTAGCGACAGCTTGTTGATTTCGAATAGGGTTATAAATGGCTTATTTATGACTTCTCAAATACTTTTACCCAGTCAACGATAAGTCGCTGAGGGAAAATGGTTTGTGGGATAGCGAAACCTACATATTCACCACCAATTGCTACGTTGAGCAGCATATAGAAGGGACTATCGTCAAATACCCACTCTCCGTCTACATCATCTGGAGTGATGGTTTGATACAGAAAGTCATCAACAAAAAAGTCGATTTGTCCTTTTTGCCATTCGATGGCGTAGACGTGATACCCCTCATCGAAGCGACTGTCCGGCGAGGTGTAACTAGCCGTAATGGCATCTCCGGCCGAATAACCAGGGCCATGGATGGAGCCCGCAATCATGTTGGGCTGTTGACCACGTAATTCCATCACATCAATTTCACCGCATTGAGGCCACTCCACCTCATCGATATTACTCCCTAGCAGCCAGAATGCAGGCCATAATCCGGGGCCATAGGGGGTAATCATTCGGGCTTCAAAACGACCGTAAGATTGATTAAATAAGTTCTTAGTATTGATCCGCCCAGAGGTGTAGGAAGCACCACCGAAAGTTTCTCTGAGAGCAGTAATTACCAGATTACCATTGCCGTCTAGGGATACATTTTCTGGCCGATCAGTGTAGTACTGGGTTTCTTGATTACCCCAGCCATTAATGCCGGTGCCAATATCGTAAGCCCAGTTATTGGGGTCTGGAGCTTGGCCGGCAGCACCTTCGAATTCATCGCTCCAGACTAAGGTCCAGCTGCGGTTTTCGAGCTGTTGTTCTTCGTCTAGCTCACAGTTGCTGAAACTTAAGGCCAGTACTGCGAAGCAGGCAATCTGAAATAGAGGGTGGTTGGTAGCTTTATGGAGGAGATTCATATTATTTTCAATTTAGATTGAGTTGACTAAGGCACACTAATTGGGATGGACACTGCATGGCGGCGCCCATCCCAAGCAAATTCATTTATTCGCTGTAGAAATAGATATTATCTACGAAAGCAGTAGAGGCTAGTTCCGGTCGTCCCACCAGAATATACTGCGCGAGATTGGTCCGATTAGTCAGACCTTCGAAATCGGAAAGCGGAACATCGTAGCTGATCCACTGACCTTGAGGTGGGGCAAGATTATTGATTTGATGCTCCGTGTCATCTTCTACAAAAGGTCCTTCGAATACTCCATTGGGACCGAAGTCTACGATCTTGAAGTTGAATTCCGTAGCATTCGGTGTCCAGACATCGATATGGAAGTGAGTCATGCCTGAGGCGTCAATTGTCGTCATTTCCGTAGTGATACCCACAAAATCGAGGTTGCTGTACTTTTTAGTAGCATTACCGGCTACCATGACATCTTCGAAATCGGCCATTGACCATTCCGTGCGCCAGGTATCTACAGCTACATCATCATAGGCATCACTGAAGAGTGAGATAACGTCTTCAGCGGCTCGGGCTGGAGGGGCAGGGGCTGCCATTGTGGGTTCGTCTCCGCCACTCATGGTCTCATCATTGTAGAAGTAGACGTTGTCGACGAACACGGTACTGGCTGCCAAAGGACGGCCAACCAGAATTAGCTGAGCCAAATTGGTCAGATTGGTCAGCCCTACAAAGTCGGTCAGTGGCAGATCGTAGCTAACCCATTCACCCTGTGCTGGATTTATATTATCGATCTGGTGCTCGGTATCGTCTTCTACGAATGGACCTTCAAACATGCCATTCGGTCCGAAATCCACCAATTTGAAATTGAATTCGGTAGCATTTGGGGTCCACATATCAATATGGAAGTGGGTCATGCCGGTAACGTTCAGTTGGTTAGAAGTGAATTCAACACCTGCAAAGTCCAGAGCAGAATACTTTTTAGTGGCGTTACCGTCGATCATCACATCTTCAAAAACGGCTTGAGAAAAATCCGCTCGCCAGGTATCCACTAGTACGTCATCGTAAGCCTCACTGAAGAGCGAGATGACATCTCCAGCAGCGCGGGTAGGGGGAGTTGGCGCTGCCATTTCGGGCATATCATCACCTCCACCGCTACCAGTGCCGTCATCGTAGAAGTAGATGTTATCGACAAAGACGTTGGGTAGCGTTCCGGAAAGAACCACCAGTGCTAAATTGGATCGGGTAGTGAGGCCCGGAAAGTCCGTCAACGGCAAGTCAATGCTTACCCATTCACCCGTCTCTAAATTGGATGCGGGAATGGTGACTTCATGATTATTATTCGGCTGATCGAAGGTCCCGTCAGCACCTAAATCTTCCAAAAGCACCTTGAATTCCGAACCAGGTCCCGTCCCATCCGGTGTCCAGATATCCAGATGAACACGATTCATATTGCTGATATCGATGGTGGGTGAGGTAAACTGGATACCTACGAAGTTGAGTTGGGTATAACGAATGATGTCGTCTCCATTTACTTGTACCTCTTCGCTTTGGGTATCAGATCCTTCCCAGAAGCCATTGATGAAATCTAAAGGCTCATTAGGATAGACATTACTGTAAATAGAGATTACATCTTCTGCCGGAACCATGGGGGTTGGCGCTGGGGTGGCGGGTAAAACCACCTCTCCGGTAGAGTTGATGGTTAGTGAGCCTTGGGCTTCTACCTCACCAATAGTGGCAGTGATGGTGGCGGTACCAGCATCTAAAACGGTAATTTGACCGTTTTCGTTAACCACCGCTATCGAAGGATCAGAAGAAGTGTAATTGAAGTAAGTATTGGAAGCTGTAATGCTTTGATCGAGTCCATTCGGCAAATTGAAGGTGACGGTACCGGAAGCCATAAAAGTAGCGCCGGTTTCAGCCGTTTGCGTCTGGTCCTCACCGTTGAAAATACTAGGGCGCATTCGCGTTACGGTACCCAGGTCCTCGAATTGTACTTCGTCAAACCAGATTGTGTAGCCTTCATTGTCCTCATGTCCTTCAGCGTAGTTGAACATGCCGCGTTCAGCCGTAAGGATAGAAGGGTCGGGAATAGGGATATAGTACTTCTTCCAGTTGGTATTTACTGCAATATTATTCAGTATTACTACATTTTCGTTGGCACCTAGGTAATTGCCAAAACCCACTTCGTTAATCAAAGCCGATTTGGATGCACGAGCCCAAAAGGTCAATACATTGAAACTGGATAAGTCGCGGCCTCCTTCTACGAAATAGGCACCACCGGCGAAGGCTCCTTCGGGTGCTTCAGGTGCAGGGACTTCAATCCTCATGGAAGCCTCGCCCTGATAAGTGATGTCTCTATCTACTTCAAAAGCCGTTACGTCAGTATTGCCAAAAGCCGCGTATTCGAGTCCGGGGCTGAAATCGTCAATAAATACTTCCGCAATCGATGGGAAGGTTGCTGGCTGAAACTCATCTATTTCCCGCTCACAAGCAGTTAGCACGACAAGCAGTAAGGCAAGGGAAAAGAAAGAAAGGATATAATTGAACTTGGTTTTCATCAGTCTACTAATTAGTCGTGGATTACTTGAAAATGTTGATGTGGAGGTAGGTCATGATTTCCCATTCGTTACCGTTGCCGAAGCCAGGCGCTTCCATATTACACTCCATAATGCCGGCGGCATTCGTGAAGCGGGTAGGGCAGTAACGTGGGGAAAACTGATCTAGAGTACGGTAAATACCCCGGACTCCAATCTTGGTGTCAGGCAGTGCCAACCAGTCGGGTGTACCTAGTGATATGGAAGCATCCAGCATTAGTTGTAGCGGGAAGGTTAAGTTGAAATCTCGATGGTAATCGAAGGGGCCCCAGTCATTGATCTGGGCAGAACCCATCAATTTCATGTTCTTATAAATCATGCGAAGGTCCATACCGGAGCGGTGGATGGTACGATCACTATCTCCATTGGCCTGGGCATTACCAGTATAGATGTTAGCAATCCAGCCAAACTCCGGAGTGACTTTAGAGACAATCCGGGCGTGGGCTTCCCAGAGGTTGTCAGCAGGCGCTGCACCAGGAAAGGCGAAAGCCGACCGACCATCGGGGAGGATACCAATGGCCGCATCCTGGGTAGTAGGCAAGTGTCGGTAGACAAAACCAGCACTTACGGCTAATGGAGCGTCTTCGGTCCGATCACTGTCCCAGTCATACATCCAGGTACCGGGCGTAGGGTCGAAGGTGATCAATAACTCGCCTGATATCTCCTCGCGGTTGACCCGTACGGAGAAAGGATCGTCTAAGATATTTCGAGGTCGGCCTGGTGCATCAACTCCGGAGGGAATAGGCCCCTCGATCGGTTGCTGCCACATGAAGTTTGGAGCGATCTGGAAGTTGCCAACAGTGTAAGTGAAACCACTCAATACATTGTAGCGGTTACCGCTCCCATTATCTTTCAAACGCCAGCCAGTGAAAGTACGCGTTAAATCGGCACCACCATTAGCGACTAGCCCCTGAGCAGAAGCTTGACCGTACCAATTAATTCGGCCGCTGGAGTAAGTCATTTTGACCTTTCCACCCCAGGTATCCCGTGCTCTGATTTCATCTTGTAGAACGACCGTTTCTCCCCTGATTTCACGGGCCGCTTGGAAGATGCGCCCTTCAAGTGGTTGACCACCCCAGATACCGCCAACTTCGACTCCGAATTTACCGATTTCGGTTGCTGCATGAATTGTGGCTCTTCGGGTGCGCGGTACCGGAATGGCAAATGAGCTTTCCAATCCTCCTCGCTGCTCGAGGTCTTCGTGGAAAATACCAGTCAGTCCGATTTTACCAACTTCCCGGCTATACTTTAAGAGAACCGCAGGGTTGGCTCCCCACCATAGTTCTGGACCCATCGCTAGGGTAAGGCCTTCGAGTTTTTTCTTTCCTTCGAATTCCACACCTAGGGGCGCATTACCATTGTAAATGTCAATATTAGGGCCGTAGTTGGCTTCTGGATAGAGTCCAAAGAAGTCACCTTCGTAGCCCCAGTGGTAATGCCCCGTCCGGTAGAAGGCATTCATGTCGAAGTATTCGTGACTCCAGTTGATGTCCGTACGATATAGCGCAAGACGATTGTTGTCATTAATCGTTAGGGGCCCGTCAACGGTATTGACTACTTCTGGCCGGCCACGGTTTTCGTAGAAGACTTCGTTGATGGTGTTAAGCGCTACGTTACCCAGGATGTTAAACTCCATATTAGCTCGCAGGTTCGGCGTTGGATTGGCAGCAATACCAACGAAGAAGGATTGCATATGATCAAACCCACGTTGGTTGGGAAAAAGATCGGAGGTAGGGTCCGCTTCTTCGGGAGTACGGATTAGGCTACCTCCCGTATTGAAGGTAGAAAACTGGGCGGTCAAGCGACTGATCTCCAGCTTGCCCCCCTGTTGGCTAGCCAAGGCGGCTTTGTCGGCTCTGGCCAGCGTAATCGCTTCCATGATTTCAATACTCGCAAAGTGAGCATTTAGCGACTCCGCCGACGCGCCACTACCATAGGGGTTAAACCGGTGGGCTTCTTTTAAAGAATAGTAGGAAGCTCGGGGATACAGGCTGTAGAGACCTCTTTCGTTAGTCGGCCCCTTAGCACAAACACCAAACCACTCCTCGTTCATGTTATTTTCCCCTTCCTCAAAATCCCGGGTATAACCACCATTGGGCCAGGAGGCATTATTGTCGTGTACATTGAGATTGGTGGTTTGGCCAAACTTCCACCAGCCATCGCTGAACTGGAAGGTGAAGCCGCCTAATGAGTTACCAGCACCGCCAATACCAGCGGCATTGCCATAGATTTCCTGCCAGTTGCCTACCATATAATAGGCCTGAGAAAATTGATCTTCTTCGTTGGAGATAGCGTTGAAAGCATCGGCGCCAAATTCTGTGAATAGGATGGGCTTGCCGTATTCATTCATCACCCGTTCAAAAGCATCACCGAAAGAAACACCACGGTACATATTCGTTCCGAAGATGTCAACGTCTGGACATTCCTTCACGATTAACTCCATAAACAGGAGGTCCCCATTACAAAGGGCAACCGGGTGGGATTGATCCACTTCTTTCACTAAAACCGCAGCTTCGTTAAAGAGCTTGTACATGGCTCGTGCCCGTACCGTCGACTGACGGTCTTCTACCGGAATATCTTCCGTTTCAGCACCTTCCCAGAAAAGGCCGTAATTGTTTTCATTGCCTAGTAGGTAAAGTAGAAGTCCGGGGGTGTTTTGATATTCTTGGGTCATCTGCCGCACTTCGCTCAAGAGTAGCTCTCTTACCCGAGGGTCGGCATATTCGGTATTCGCCATCCAGCTACCATCCAAGGTAAGACCATATCTCCCAAAGGCGTGGTTGAGCATGGTGTAAATGCCATATTTCTCGTAGATATAGGTAATCCAGCGGGCTGGCACACCAGTATACTGACGGATAACGTTAACGCCCATATTTTTCAGGTAGGACATTTCCTCGTCAAGAGCCGCACGAATGACGTCATCTGACTTTTTCCACAAACTGTAATTGAAGTTGGTACCGATCGGGAAGTAATCCCAGTTCATACCATTAATCATGAAGTCTTCACCATTTACGGTCAATCTCATGCCACTGTCGTCTGTTTCTACCCGGACCTGCGCACTTTGCGCAGCGACGCTAAGGGTGAAACAGCATAAAAATATCTGGAGTGCTAAAATTCTCATTGGGTACTGCATCTGGTTAAGTATTCCTTTCTCCTCTTCTGTAAACAGAAGAAATTCCTGAATTCATACCCAATGTAAAGAGAATAGATTGCCCAACACTGTGATTGCATTCAATTCTTCCTAGTCGCAAGAAGTATGACTTCGTTAGGAGAACTGGTCAGTGTGGCCTGTTTACAGGACGTAAAACGGTACAATTAGCAGAAAGGTGGTGCTTTACATTAAGATCGAAATCAGGCTTTAAATCAGGGTTGGGTAGGCTACGCACAGACAAATGCGCTCCTATTCCACAATCAAGACCAATAAATTAATGGCTTGCTGCTAGGTGAATGAAAGGTGAATACAAGGTGCAGCTGTAGTCACTTAGTAAAGCAAGATACAGAAATATTTCTGAATTCATACCTTCCAGAAGCGCAGTAAGAGTACTTCGATCAGTAAAAAGGCCAGAGCAGCCCAAATGAAATACCGCCAGAGTGGGGTGCCTTCATTGCTTTGCTGAATAGCGGTGGCTAAGGTGGCAGCATTTTGGCCGTCAATGAGATTTGCCGTGCCAGCAGTCAGCGTTTCCAGTTCGCTGGCATCCAGATAACTAAGGTCACTTTCGGTACGTGGATAATTAAAGGCAAAGCCATCTACGATTTGCTCCTCATCCAGGAATAAATCGTAAAAGCCAGCCGTCTTTAATTGGTCCCCAAGGCCCAGGAACATGCGTTGCCCCACGATACGTTGCTCTGGGATGAATTCACCCGTAGTACCTCGCAGTTTGTAGACGATCTCCGCACTAGCTTGGCGACGTTGAGTTTCTACCACTTCATCCTGACCGATAATGTAGGCCTCTGGTCGCTGGCGGCCCGCACTGATGGCCATCTTATAGAGCATCGGGATGAAAATTTCTGCATTGAGCGATAGATCATTGAGCGAGCGATCCAGCGGTGCCGTACTCAGATACAAATGACCATTGCCCAGCCGGTATTTCGCCAGAGCAGTACTACCATCTCGGTAGCCTAATATAAGTTCCTGACCGCGTCCGGTCCTACTCAAGGGGAAGTTGCCCTGGGTAATGGGTAAGCGTAGATTGGCGCGCTGATTGCGGAAGACACCTTTGAATACGAATTCACTGGTATTGACAAAATTCACCTCCCGGCTACTTTCGTCGAAGACTTCCAGTGGGGCCACCGGCAAGGAGCGCAGGAAACGGTTATAGGCATCTAATGCTGCGTTCCTAGGCGGAAACAAGAGGACGTTACCACCGTCTTCCATGTATTGCCTGAGCTCGTTACCCAAGCCCGTACTGATGGAAGAAATACCGTTCAATACGATCAATTGGAACTCTCCCAGGCGACCGTAGTCGATCTGTTGCGCTTGCAAGAATTCTGGCGCAAAAACGGCTAATCCATTCAACGCCGCATTAAGCTGCCGGTCAGGCTGATTGCCATAGATATTGAGAATGGGGATTTCATCGCTCGTCCGGAAGGTGATGAAATAGCTATCATCAAATTGGACGGGGTAGTCCGTAATCTCCAGTTTGGCCTGCCCCAAACCCGGTTCACTGATCGTTAAGTACACACTATCGATGACGAAATCACGCGCCGGAATGCTCAATTGTCCTTCTGGTTTGATTTGCCCCTGGTAGTCAAGCGTGAGGCGCAGGTTCTCCACGGCTTCATCACCGTAGTTACGTACCCGTACCAGCAGCAGGTTGTTTTGATTCAGCAGGGGCACGGGCGCTTCGAACCAAACAGAATCAATGGCAATATTTCTTTCTTGTACTGCTTGCAGCGGTACGAGATTCAGCTGTAGACTGCTATCCGCTAGGGGACTTAAATCACTGATGTTGCGCTGAAAGTCAGAGATCTGGTAGGCAATCTGATTGGGGATATTGCCGGTAGCTAAAGCTGATTGCTGACGGCCTAATACATCGGATAAGCTGCGACTGGCGGGACCAATGGCCAGCTCGTCGATCAAATTAAGTGCTTCTTCCTGACCAACGAGTCGCTGCTGCCGGCCGGCAAATTCGTTGCTGATAACTTGAAAGCGGTCCTCCACGCCATAGGCCCGCACAATATCTTTGGCGCGATCTTTGGCGATCTGTAAAAGAGGTGCCTCGTCGGATTTCGCCTCCATACTAAAGCTATTATCCAGATAGAGGCTGACGGCTTTGCGGCCGCGAATGATGTCTTGCTCGGCCGGAAAAAATGGTTGAGCAAAGGCAAAGACCAGGGCCGCAATGGCTAACAAGCGAGCCAGCAGCACCAATAGGTTGCGCAAGCGGGAGCGCGCACTGGTTTCTTCCTTTACTTCCTTGAGGAAGCGCACATTGGAAAAGTACACCTTCCGAAAGCGCCGAAAGTAGAACAAATGAATGATAATGGGAATGGCCAGCGCGGCCAGGGCCCAGAGAAATGTGGGGTAGAGAAACTGCATGGTTCTATTGGGGCCGCTAAGGTAGTGTTTATCTATTTGATTTGTACTTCCGCAGGTCGAAACGTCCGACGGAGATTTTGATCCTCGATAAGTGCCAGGGGCATGAAATCGGGATCTATCAGTAGAGTCAAGATCGTTCCGCAGTAGTGCGGAACTTCGAGAGTCGAGACTAGTAAATATCTTAGGTCTCGACTCTCGATTCTCGAAAAGCTGGTTGCACCAGCTTGGTCTCGATTCTGTTGAGACCTGCGGAAGTACAAAAAACTATTCTCGAACCAGCGTGATCAATTGCTCAGCTCCTGCTCTGCGCCAGCGAATGGTCAGACTGTCTTCGTTGAGACGATCAATGGCCACTACGCGTTCGGTCTGTTCCCGATGAACGGTATCAGTAGCGTAGAGGATGCCCTGCTGAAGCCGATAAGTACCTGCTTCCTGGTAGTTGAGGGTGGACTGATAATGATAGATACCGTCTTCGCCAAACTGAAAGAAGATTTCATTAGCATCCAGCTGTAGACTGTCTCCAGCCTGGGTGGCACTTACACCGCGCCACTGGCCCTGCAGCAATTCATCTTGTGTACCGCCGCAAGCAGCAATACAAAAGATCACGCCTACCAGTAGCCAATTGAATGGCTTCCGCATTTAAAAGAGGTTTTGCATAAGTAGGAAGACGCCCGCACCAGCCAGGAAGCCGACTAAGGCCAGCCAAGCAATCTTTTTCAGGTACCAGATGAAGTCGATCTTTTCCATGCCCATCGCAGCTACACCAGCGGCTGAACCGATGATGAGCATGCTACCTCCCGTACCAGCAGAGTAGGCAATGAAATGCCAGAAGGTACTGTCGGTCGGCCAGTCGTACATACCCATACTGGCGGCTACCAGCGGTACATTGTCAATAATAGCAGATAAGAAGCCAAGAATAATGATGGTGACATTTTGGTCGGGTACCGCGCTGTCGAGTCGTTCGGCGACATAACGCAGTGCGCCTACATCACCGATTACCAGAGTCTCGAGCGCCGCAACGGCCATCAGGATACCGAGGAAGAACAGAATACTGGACATTTCAATCCGCGACAGGGCCTTATGCGCAGAATAGTGATGACGATGCTCATCTTTGAATTCTTCTTCGGGGTGGATGTATTCCGATACCAGCCAAACTACGCCTAAGCTAAGCATCATACCTACGTAAGGAGGCAGGTGGGTGATGGTCTTGAAGATGGGCACAAACACGATCATACCCAAGCCCAGGTAGAGCATGGTACGACTGCTGAGTAGCTTACGTGTTTCTTTATTGCTTGCTACTTTCTCTACGGTTATCTCCCCGGAGAAGACCTTCATATAGGTGGCAATTACGAAGGGAACAATGAAGCAGATTACGGAAGGAATGACCAAGTTTTGCACCAGCCCCATAGTGCTGACTCGATCGCCAATCCAGAGCATGGTGGTAGTAACATCACCAATCGGAGACCAGGCACCACCCGCGTTGGCGGCAATGACGATCATACCGGCATACCACAGCCGCTCGGTCTTGTCGGGAATGATCTTCCGCAGTAGAGTGACGAGTACAATGGTCGCCGTCAGGTTATCGATGATGGCCGAAAGGATGAAGCCCAGCGCCCCCATGATCCAAAGCAGTCGTTTTTTGGAACGGGTGTTGACCCAGTCTTTTAGAATATCGAAACCCTGATGAAGATCAACCAGCTCGACGATGGTCATCGCGCCGATCAGGAAGATCAGGATTTCGGCCGTCTTGCCCAGGTGATGGAGCAGCGAGTTGTCGAAACCGTGGTGCTGGACCTCCTCAAAGGCGTGGATTACGTTGGTTTCAGTAAGCGCCAGGTGTTCGTGGCCAATATGGCTGACGGCCTCTTGCATACTGGCGAGGATGGACTCCTGCCCGGCCTCCCCTAATCCCAGGGAGGAGCTGTGAATCATATCACCGAAGGCCGATAGCAGCGCATCTGGACTATCAAATTGGGTAATACCCGCGAATAATTGGTGTACCGCATCAACGCCAGCCTGAGTGAGCATAAACAGATGCTCGTGGGTGTCGACTACACTGAGGCTTCCATTGTTGAAACCGAGCGATAACAGGGCCCAAGCCAAGGCACCCATCAATAAAGCTGGAACAGTTTTGTCTAGTTTAAGTGGATGCTCAAAGACAATGAGCACGTAGCCCAGAATGAAACTAATAATTACCGCACTAGCCATGATAGGAGTTTAAGCAGAAGTAGATAGCCGCTAAAATAACAATAGGTTGGAGAAAAGCACTCCAAAGCTGGGACTAGTTCTAATTGAGGGGGGCTGGAGCAGTAAATTGAGCCGTGAAGAGCAAAAAAACGGTGCCCCGGTTGACCCGGAGCACCTGAAACTATAAACAAACAAAAAACACTCTTTCTAGTCTGATTTTCAGACCGATGGCCTTGAAACTGTACAGAATCATTAAGGTTCAGGAAAAGCGTAAGTTTTTTGTTTCGGACTTGATGGTTTGACCTACTTTGACTTGATCCGGACTAAGTCGCAGGAGTAGCGGAACTAAAAAAATAGCTAGGCTGTTAATTTTTTAAGCCAGTGGCTTGCATATTCAAGGGAGAGCTACGTATCTTTGCGCAGCCTTTTGAACAAGGCAAGTTTCTAACTACCCAATGGCCCGTTCGTCTAGGGGTTAGGACGCCAGGTTTTCATCCTGGTAACACGGGTTCGATTCCCGTACGGGCTACAAGGCCAGCGCATCCGCGCTGGCCTTTTTTTGTGCCCACTACCGAACGGTAGCATCCCAACATTTCTATGTGCGAAAAGCCATTCTGCCCTAGTAGTGCTTTCCGTATATTTGCGCTCGCTAAGTGCACAATGAACCATTAAGGTATAATTATTGTAAACTTTACACTAAGTCTTTATCTTTGGCCGCTCGCCACCTGGCGGCTTCATTCAACCAAAAATTAACCCCGCTAGACATGGGTAAGAAAATCGCCATTAATGGTTTCGGTCGTATCGGCCGCATCACCATGCGAAACCTACTACAAAAAGAAGGCATCGAGGTCGTTGCCATTAATGACCTGACGGACAACGCCACGCTCGCTCATCTCTTCAAGTTCGATAGCGTACAGGGAGCTTTCCCCGGTGAAGTCTCTGCTGATGATGACTACCTCTACCTGGATGGCCACAAGATCGACGCCCTTTCTGAGCGTGATCCTTCCAAGCTGCCTTGGGCAGAGATGGGCGTAGATATCGTACTGGAATGCACCGGTATCTTCCGTGACCGTGATAAGGCACAGTTGCACCTGGATGCGGGCGCCAAGCGCGTATTGCTTTCTGCTCCCGGTGGTAAAGGAGATATCAAAACTGTTGTGCTAGGAGTCAATGAGGAAGTCCTGACTGGAGACGCTCAGGTGATCAGCAATGCTAGCTGTACAACCAACTGTCTGGCCCCCATCGCCAAGGTGCTGGATGATGCCTTTGGTATTGACCACGGCTTGATGACTACCATTCACGCCTACACTTCCGATCAGCGCATACAAGATGCTCCACACAAGGACATGCGCCGTGCTCGCGCTGCGGCAGTCAACATCATTCCTACTTCTACGGGCGCTGCCAAAGCAGTAGGCCTGGTACTACCTCACTTGGCTGGTAAGCTGGACGGAGGTGCCGTACGGGTACCCGTTCCTACTGGCTCATTGACCGAACTGACGGCCATCGTCAGAAAAGATACTACTGCGGAGGAAGTCAATGCGCTATTTAAAGCCACCGCTGCGGAGGCGAACTGGCAGGGTATCCTACAGTACTCAGAAGATCCACTGGTGAGTACCGATATCATCGGTAATACTTACTCCAGTATCTTCGATTCCGGTTTGACCAAAGTGATGGGCAAAACTGTCAAAATCGTCAGCTGGTACGACAATGAAGCAGGTTACTCAGCACGTCTTGCCGACTTGTGTGCGAGAGTAGCCGAACTTTAATTTTAGAGTCAAGATCGGCGTCGCTACGCTCGCCTGCTAGAATCGAGATCGTTCAGCAAGCTGAACTTCAAGACCTGAATAAGACATTCGGCGCCTACGGCGGCCTCAAGTTCGATTTATTGTTGAGCTTCGCCGTAGGCTGCGAATGTCGCTTATTGATCTAGCAGGGGCGTAAGCCCTGATCTCGACTCTAGCAGTCCCGCAGTTCTGCGGGACGATCTTGACTCTGAATAGCGAGCGCAGCGATGCCGATCTTGACTCTCCTTTCCCAATTACGCATAATCTATAGCTATGTCCATCAAAGATCTCCAACTCTCTGGTCAAAAAGTACTCGTTCGGGTAGACTTTAATGTACCCCTGGATGATGAAAAGCAGATCACGGATGACACCCGCATCGTAAAAGCGATCCCTACGCTCCAGTACTTACTGGAACAGGGAGCGGCGGTTATTCTGATGTCGCACTTGGGGCGACCGCAGAAGAAAAAGCTGGAAGATGGCAGTATTGATCGCGAGCAATTTAGCCTACGACCAATCGTAGAGCGTTTGACGGACCACCTGGGCTGTCAGGTGCAATTCGTTGAGGATACCATCGGAGATCAGGCGCAGGCGGCTGCGGCGGCTCTAGAAACGGGGGAAGTACTCTTGTTGGAAAATACCCGTTTCTATGCGGGAGAATCAAAGGGCGACGAAGACCTGGCAAAAGGAATGGCCGCCCTGGCCGATATTTATATCAACGACGCTTTTGGTACGGCCCACCGTGCCCACGCTTCGACTACGATTGTGGCCAAGTTCTTCGATAATGAGCACAAAGCCTTTGGTTTCCTGATCGAAGCGGAGTTAAATGGCGCTTCCCGCTTGCTCAATGAGCCGGCATCTCCCGTGACGGCCATCGTTGGCGGGGCGAAGGTGAGTGATAAAATTCAATTGCTGGAACGGCTGTTGGATTTTGCCGACAACATTCTGGTCGGCGGTGCGATGGCCTATACCTTTAGCCTGGCCGCTGGCGGGAAGGTGGGCAACTCTTTGGTAGAGCCAGATAAGACCGACATGGCGCTCGAACTTCTGGAAAAAGCCCAACAACAAAATACCCGTATTGTCCTTCCGGTGGATACGGTAGTGGGCAAAGAATTCAACAATGATACGCCGCGCGAAGTGGTACAGGCCGGTGCCATCGGTGATGAATGGGAGGGCCTGGATATCGGCCCCGAGACAGTCGAAGAATTTTCGGCCGTTATTGCTGAGAGCAAAACTATCCTCTGGAATGGCCCGATGGGCGTCTTCGAAATGAGCAATTTTGCCGTAGGCACCAACGCCATTGCCGAAGCCGTAGCGGCGGCTACTGCCGATAACGAGGCTTACAGCCTGATCGGTGGCGGCGATTCAGTAGCGGCGGTCAACCAGGCTGGCCTGGGTGATAAAGTCAGCTTCGTTTCTACGGGAGGAGGTGCTATGCTGGAGCTGCTGGAAGGCAAAGAACTGCCTGGCATTAAGGCGATTACGGGCTGATTAAACGGTCTCAATTCGCGAGGCCCTGGTCCCGCAGGATTTGCGGGACTGCGGACCTCGCTCAATTAGGAAGTCCCCTGCGGGGCCTTTAAGGGGGATGCTGTCGTTGGCACCCTGGGCTGTACTGCCTACCATGTACCCTATAGCCCTTACCTTAGTAACCAAAAGAGCGATGCGATTTTGGGGCCTACTTCTTTTTCTCCTTTGTACCAGTACACTGGTGGCACAAACGCCGGCAGGACCGATGGTTTGGTCACAGGCCGAAGGTGGTCAGCGGGGGGAGTATGTGTACTTCCGCAGGTCTTTCCGTCTTGCTGATTTACCGCAGACGGCCGAGCTACAGCTGTATGCAGATTCCCGCTATGCCCTCTACGTCAATGGGCAGTATCTAGGCTTTGGCCCCGTACGTTCTTATCACGCTCATCCTTATTTTGACAGCTACGATCTGCGTCCTTACTTACGAGAGGGCGACAACGTCATTGCCGTGCAGGCGCTGAGCAACGGTATGGTCACTTATCAGCTCTTTGATTACCACGGCGGTTTTGCAGCCTGGGGGACCATCGAGACGAGCCAACAAAAGATCGATCTCAGTACGGCAGCAGACTGGCTGTGCCGACCCTCAAAGGGTTATGATACAACGGCCCCACGCTTTTCCTTCGCTACGGGCCCGATGGAAATCTGGGACAGTCGAGGCGAAGCGGACTGGGCAGCGATCGAAACGACTACCCAGGGCTGGCAGGCAACTGTAGCACTGACTGATCAGGAGCGCTGGGGAGACTTTGAGCCGCGGCCCATTCCGGCCTTGACGCAGGAGGAGCATCAACCCCTGCGGCAGATGGGTGCCTACCCGCTTTCCCAGATGGAGGACTTGTATTCCTTCCGTATTCCTACTTCAGATGAAGACCTGCGGAAGTACAATCAATCCCAAACCGCCCTGGCCTATACTTACCTGTATTCGCCCGTGGCGCAGGAAGTGGAAATGGGCCTTTGGTGGGGCAACTATTTCCTCAACGGGGAGTCGATCCAGCCGCTGCCAGGGCAGGAAGATGCCCGCTATCGACGGCAGTACCGGGTGCAGCTACAAGCTGGTTGGAACAGTTTCGTGGTCCGCTACGGGATCATTTGGGGTTCGTGGGATTTTTATCTGGGGCTGCCAAAGGGACTAGGACTGGAAGTAGCGGCTGATCAGACGATAGGGGAGGGACCGATATTTTATAGCTACGGTCCCTTTGGCGTGGAGGCTAACGAGGCTTTGTTGGGCTTAAACCTGGGACAGTCTCCAGAACAATTGCGGTCAATTACCGATCAAGACTGGCAGCCGCAGTCGCGCGATCAAGACGCTTACCAACCGGCCCGAGCCATGGTCTGGCAGCCGCCGCTGGCCAATGAGCCATTAGAACTGGAAATGACTACTGACGGCAGTTGGCTACTGCCCGTGGAGGAAGCGGGGATAGCGCTGACCTACGCGCTGGAAGAAACACAACTTGGGCAGATTTTTGTGGAGGGAGATTTTCCGGAGGGTACTCAAATCGATATCGGCTTTAGCGAGGAGTTGGAGCCGCTTAGCGGTCTGCCCTGGCTCTACAAGCGCTTCCAGATTGGGGCGGGGATGCGTTTTATCACCAGCGAAGGACGCGATTATTACAGTTCTTTCAAGCCTTTTGGGGTGAAGTATTTGCAGATCAATTTCAGTAATTATGACCGGCCGATACAGCTGAGGAGACTGGGAGTACGGAGACAATTATACCCTTTAGCGACCAAGGGGAGTTTCAGCTGTTCGGACCCGTTACTGACCCGCATCTGGGAGGCCGGTTGGCGGACTTTGCAGTTGTGTGCTGAAGATAGCTATACCGATACGCCCTTTCGCGAACGCGGTTTGTACGCCGGCGATATGCTGCCACAGCTGGCGATCACGATGGCTGTGAACGGTGATTTACGTTTGGGCGAGCATTCGCTGCGCATCTTTCAGGATATGTACCGGGAAGAGATGTTGAATGGACGAGAAAATCGCCATAACGATTACCCTGTACTGACGCAGTTGGCGCTGGACTATCTCTGTCAGTATACCGGTGAATGGAGCTTGGTGGAGGAGACCTATGCCAATTATGCGAGCTTGCTGCGCCATCATTGGAGCAAGCGTAATGAGCAAGGCTTAATCCCTGCCAGTCGAGTGTTTTTGGAATGGACGGACATTAATAAATCCGAAGCAGCCATGACAGCTTATCAGGCTTTGCTGGTGGAGAGTATGACAATTCAGGCTGCCTGGGCCAAACGCCTGGAGAAGGAAGAAGATCAGCGGTTCTTTTTGCGGGCGGCTGATCAGTTGCAGCGATCGGTAGAGAGCGTCTTGCGTGATCCGGCTGCTCCTAATTATTTCGATGGCTGGCAAGCGGATAGTTTGATTGCGGACAAGCATTTGACGTCTACCATCTGGCCGCTACTATTTGGATTGCACGATCCGGCTACTGAGCAGGCGACGATTGAATGGTTGGGCGAAGAGCTGTCCGATATTGGCACTCAATCGCGTGCTAGGAAGATTACGCCTTATTCCAGTTTTTACCTTTTTGCGTTGTTGTACCGTAACGATGAGGCGGCATTGGCGGAGTCCTTCATGCGCGAACATTGGGGCCCGATGGCTTTGCATTCAGATCGGCCTACCGTCTGGGAGAATTTTGACATTGAGGGCGGTCAGGGTACTTCGAGTCATGCCTGGAGTGGGCACCCCACCTATTTCTTAGCTACGGAAGTATTGGGCGTAAACCTAGGCTTTTACCAGCCTTGGCAACGCGAGTTGATTGAGATCAGTCCGCAATCGGCTAGTTTGAGTTGGGCGGCTGGGGAAGTCATGCATCCATTGGGCAAGGTGGAGTTGCGTTGGGAAGTACGAGGCGAGCAGCTATGGTTGTGGTATAGCGCCCCTGAAGGAGCTGAAGTGGTGGTAAAACCACGTGGCAGGTTGGGAGAATTGGAGTTGGTGTTGAATCCAGGTTAGTACTCATCATTGCGGGCCAAATACTAGCAACTTGAATATCGCCAGCGACCAAAATCCGTGGAACGAGCCGTGGGCGAGTGGTAATCCGTTCCAATTTTGCTCCTTGCCTTAGGAGTAGTAGACGGGCGCTATTTATTTGATGGATGAAGAGCGCAGAGTACCTTAAATAAAAAAATCTGTGTCCTGAAAATACGTCTGGTTAATCTGGATACGACTGCTACGAAGCCTCATTTTTTAACGCGGATCACGCGGATTTCACTGATTTTCGCGGATGTTGGCCAGGGCCAACGATGGGTTTAGCTTTAGGTGTTGAGTGATAAATGAGATGTGCTTGCGCATACAACTTGGGGGCACCAACAGCGCTCTTTATCGGGTGAACTACAAGCTATTACTTTGGTGGATGGTGCTGATGCAGTTGGGAAGTTTATGCGGCCAGTCGTTGTCGAATGATTCTTTGCACCATGACTTTTTTGTCTTCAATCAGGGACAGGATACGCTGCAATTGGATCGTCCGGATGTTGGAATTAGGATGCCGGCACTTTACGGGCCATCAACTTTTCGCTATTTGGAGATTAATGGGCAAGGACGGCCAGAGGTGATTTTGTATCGCGCCTTTAGTGGTTTCAAGGCACAACACGGTGGTAGTTTTGACATTTCGGAGCGGACCCATCTAGGTCGATACGAAATTTGGGATCTGGATACGCAAACCCAGCTGTTAGTAGCACCTACTATTTACTCCTTCGATTGTGCCAATTTCATAGCCTATGCTCAGCCGCAATATCGGCGGGGTGCTTGTAGTTATCATTACGATTTTTCTATAGATGAGTTGGGTACGGTTGAGCTTCGAGAACTTGCGCAAAGTCAGGATTTTATCTGCTCAGATAGTACTTTTTCTTGCAGTCCGGCGCCTTGCGTTCCTCCTTTGGCAGAAGGGCGATATCGCTTTATGGATGGGAAGTACCAGCAGGTGGATTAGGTGGCAGGTCGCTGGACGAATGTCGGCAACTGAAAATCGGGCGATTATAGTTTTTTGCTGCTGCGCAGCCTTATTTTTAACGCGGATCAGACGGATGACGCGGATTGGCGCGGATGTTGGCCAGGGCTAACGGGGAGGCTGCTACACTTTGGCCTCTCCCTAACCCTCTCCGGAGGAGAGGGAATTGCTTTCTAGAGAACTTTTAAACTACTCTTAATTGCTCCCCTCTCGCTGGGGGAGAGGCCAAATACTAGTAAGCTGAATATCTCCAGCGACCCAAATCTGTGTCCTAAAAATACATCTGGTTAATCTGGATACGACTGCTGCGCAGCCTTTCTCTACCTTTGTCGAAAATCTCTCCTTATGCGTGCTTTATTCCTACTATTCTTGATCACTTCGCTGACGGCCTGTACTTCAGAACCAACCGTTGATGATAAGCAATCCGTTGAAGAAGAAGTGGTAGATCCTGCCCTGGAATGGATCGATGGGATGCTGGAAGCTATGGGTGGACTGGAGCAGTATCAGGCTTTAGAGGATGTGACCTATACCTACGCCCGACAAACCGCCGATGGCTTAGAGCGCTTGTCGGAGGAGATTTATCATTACCCCAGTGAATGGTCCTACGGTCGTTACTTCGAATCCCGCAATCCGGCCAATGATCAAGAGACGGGCGAGTTGACGCAGTATTTCGCCCACGACAGTACCTGGGTAACATTTAATGGTGTGTTGGTCGATGACCCTGCACAGCAACAGCGCGCTCGCTTTGTGCGTAAGACCAATTTTTACTGGCTGAATATGTTTTTTAAGCTGCGCGACCCAGGCTTGACCTACGAGCTGGGCGAAGAACGCGAGCTTTATGGCCAGACTTATCAGACCCTGAGCGTCAGCTTTGAGGAGGGGGTAGGGGACGCCAAGGATATTTATCTGCTCTACCTCAATACCGAGACTAAATTGGTGGATTACTTCCTCTATACCGTTATGGAATTTGACCATCCCGATCCCAGCATGATGAAGATTGATTATGCCGAAGTGGGCGGCTTGCTCTGGCCCGTTCGCCGGGCGGCTGTCTCATCAAATTGGGAAGGTGAATTGCCCGAGGATGCTGACTTTTCCCTGGCGCGGGTGATTGAAGGACTGCAAGTAAATACTGGCGCTGGTAAGGGACTGTTCGAGTAAGATACTTTCTCGCAAACCTGTTTTCTAGCCTTTAGACCAGCCTTTCTATAGTTTATGAGATTTTCTGATTCCCTGTTGTTCCTCCTTCTCAGTGCTTGTAGTCCGCAAAAAGTAACTGACCCGGCAGCCTTAGACTATTTTCAGTACCTCTCCCTTTCCTTGGAGGAAGAGGCTGACTATTTCCAAAACCATTTCTCGGCTGCTTTGGAGTTGGACAGTTTTGCGCTGGTACCCTTGGCGGATCACATGAACCGCTATGAAGCCTTTTTCTCGACTCCGGACTTTAATTATCGCGACTATCTCCACATCGATTCAGGATTTTGGCCCAAAGACCCGAGCAAGAAGGTGCTACAAATCAGTACCAGTAATGAGGCTGTCTTTCAAAAATACCTGGCGCAAATTGAAAGCCTTGGTCAATGGGAGACTTATGACAGTAAAACGCCTGATTCTTACTTCGACGGTACTACTATCGCCAGACTAGGGGGAGAGGAGTATTTCCTCAAAACAAAAACTTATGACGAGGACCATAGCCATTTTGGGGCGGCGAGTAAGAAAAAGTATAGTATTGAACTGCTGCCTTTGGTGATGATGGTTGATTTGTGGGGGGAATAAAAAAGGCCTCGCGCTACGCGCAGAACGAGTCTGCTAATCCTTGTTTACGAAGTGAAAAATCATTCCGTAGGGCAATGGTTTTGCTTTGATGTATCATCATAAACTCTTTCTCCAAAAGACATGAGACTGTTTGTACGCAATGAATAGTTGCCTTGAAGTAGCAAATGTTTATATTGGTAAATATTTATTGGCCGATACTCGGAAGACGAAGACTTCCGCGAGCTGGCCGAAAATCAGCAACAACTTCTCGAGCTGCTCAGCAGACAGAAAGAGCAGTACGAGAAGATCATTATTAAAAACAACCCCGAGCTGGCTGAGCAGCTGGGATTGGGGTAGGAGTTAGCTTTTTATATACTAGACCGTGATATTATGACCTAAACCTACCTGGGGCACCAGGCTTATATAGTTACACATGAAACACTTGAAACTTTCCAAGCTAGTCGGAATCCCGGAGGCTAAGTTCGTCGAGCTCCTCCAAAGTGATTTGATACAATACCGGTCTGCTCGTTTGATACCACTGCTGAAGACAGGGGATGAAATGGCATTAACCTCTATTCTTCTATCAGCGATTAGGCTGGTGAAAGAATTCCGCCATCTCATCTTCAAAGAACTGGGCCTGCCAAAAGTTGGCACTTTCCACTTCTTAACGGAAGTATCTTTTCCTGAGATCGGGAAGGAACGCTTTGATGGTTTGATCGTCGTCATTAAGAGTGGGAAAGTAGTTGATGCTTTGGCCCTGGAGATGAAGAAGGGGACTGAGGAATTGACGACCGACAAAATGCAGGTCTATCAAGACTTAGCACGTAAGCTGAAGATCCCTAAATTAGTATCGGTCTCTAATCAGTTTGTCTCCGACTCCAAGCAATTGCCCTATCCGATCAAGCGCTACAAGGCGGTAGATTTATATCACTTCTCTTGGACTTACCTCCTTACCCTGGGGAGAATCCTGCTGTTTAAGAACCAATTAAACATCGCGGATCAGGACCAGGTAGAAATCATGAAGGAAGTCCTCTACTACTTTGAAGGAGACAAGAGTGGTGTCCAGTCGCTGATGCGAATGCCCAGTGAATGGAAAGCTCTGACGGAAGATATCCGTGCTCATAAGTCGATCTCCATTAAGGGGCCTAACGAGATCAAAGCGGTTGAGGGCTGGTACCAGATGGAGAAACACCTGGCGTTGAAACTAAGTCAGAAGTTGGGTGTCCTGGTGAAGACCAAGTCAAGGTCTAAAGACTCCGTCAAAGCTGACGTCCAGTTTGTGGATAAGCAAAACTCAATCAGGACGAAACTTGTAGTCGCTCATGCCATTAGTGATATAGTTGTCGAGGCGGATTTTGAGAAACGTAACCTAAAGCAAACCGTCTCCTTGACTATCCCTGAATCTGGAACCAATACGGCAAAGGTCAACTGGTTGATCAAGCAGCTGCAGGGAGCCAAAAAGAAAAAGCCAGGGGAATTTGATGCCCTCTATGATAGTGTTTTTGTAGAGGCTTATATCAAGTATCAAAGAAAACCAGTCACGGTTAGAGTCTCACAAGTGGAGGATCTGAAAAAGATCCACAAGAGTGATGAGCTCAAAAGCTTTAAGCTCTACGCTGTGAAAGATCTCGGCGCTAAGTTCACTAGCCAGACGGGCTTCCTGAAAAGCGTTGAAGCTTTCGTCAATACCTTCTACGGTGGTTACATTCAGCATCTGAAGAACTGGTCTAAGCCAGCTCCTAAGATTGACCCGAAGAAAACTAATATTGAAATGGGAGGTAAGGATATACAGGGGGTGGCGTTGGTAGATTGAGGTATTACCCCTTTGGAGCTTATTCACGAAAAAGATTTCTGGGATGAGGAGGAAGGGTAGAATAAGATATCTTTTAAAAAGCAAGAATAATGTCAGACGTACAAAATAAAATTATACCTGCTGATGAGATTAATTGGGACGAAATTGATGAGCATCTTTTTCCTGCATCAGACATATTAGAAGGTAGTATAGACGAGTCGGTCATTAAAATTTTAAGATCGACCGAAGAACAGGATATTAACAGTGTCAGTGAAGCTTTTCACAATCTAGTGAAGTGGGTAGTACAATACTGGGGGCTCGGGAAGCAAGGCTTGCCTGGAATAAATATGTTGATAACGGACAAAAGAGGCGAAGTTCTCTTTTCAAGTAGTTCCGTTCATCCCTACTTATTTGCCTCTTCTAAATCTGGAACTTGCTCGCTTAATGATTCAGTATGGAATCTCCATAATTCAATATTAAAAGAGTTAGCCCGATCGGCGAGGGATGAATTGGCAGAAATAGAAGCTTCCGATTTCCAAAAACTCTCAATTAAAATTAGTTCCGGTACCGCCCCTTCAGAAATCATCGCTGACTTCCTCTCAGAAATCTCCCTCCTCTATAGCAAGATGGAAGGCTCTGGTATCAACTTCTCCTTTGAGGGGGTAAAGCTCCACGAAAACGTAGATAGTTATGAGTAGCTATAACTACGATCGGCCGGAGCAGTCTCAGGAATATAGTGGGCAGCCAGTAAAGCAGGATGCTCAAGAGCTACCTCGCTGGAAGCGTTTCCTGGCGTTATTTGTACCGGGCATCAAGCGAGAGTTTAAGGAAAAGAAACTCCTAGGTGATCAGTATCTGGAGGCCAAGGTCAGAACGCAACAAGCTATTGCCTCCGAGCACGCTGCCTCGGCCGAGGTCAAGCTCGCAGAGGCTGATAAGATTCGGGCCGAAGCTGAAGCTCAGCGCATTGCCAATGAGACAGCACGCATGTCACAGGCAAAAATAGCTGCTGCATCTGCCCAGCAAAATGGTCCACTGTCTGAAGAGGAGTTTAATGCGGAGCTGGCGAAGTTGGCTTCGTTAGCAAATATGTTGAAGCTGCAATATGGGATGGAGGTGGATCTAAATTCGAAAACTGAAACACAGTTGAAGAAAGAGGGTAGTGTAAATGAAGCCCGATATCCACTAGAGAGAGATTGGAGCTCTGTTACTATAAAGCCCGATGAAGAGGAACCTACTAAGGAAGATTCAGATTTCACTAGCCCCCCCCCCAGTAGTATTCCTACAGGTTAGGGGCAAATTTTAAGTAGGAGATATAAATAATAAGCTATGGTTGATTATCTGCAAGTTGATTGGGAAAAACTACAAATGCGGCATCCTAAATCATTTTTAGAGATGGTTGATTGGAAAAAATGGTTAGAGTTTATGCGGCTTATCCGCAAATATTCCAGCCACACATCCGAATTGAGAGAAAATCGCAGGATACATATACAAACTACCTTAAACCAAATCAGCACTGAGATTTTTACCAGAATCCTGGGCAGGGATAATGTGAAGGAGAATCTGTACCCGATCAGCATAGGAAGCACTGCTGAAAGTGGGGAATTTCGTGGGCTAACATCCTACGGTGTTACGAAGCTTCCTTTTTCGCAACTTGTCCACGCTTCGATTGGTGAATATCTGGATTCGTTATTAACTTATTATGAACACTATTTGTCCTCCAATGAACCAGTTAGCGTAGTGGCTGCGCGTGCTGTTGCTGTGCCTTCAGCCAACTCATTGAATATCGCTATTCAGCCAGGCACTGCTCCAACGGAAGTCATCGCGGAGCTCCTTGCCGACATCTCCCTCCTCTACCGCAAAGCTGGCGGCTCCGGTATTAACTTCTCTTTTGATGGGGTAGAAATTCACGAAACGGTCGAGGGCTATGAGTAGGTACAACTATGACCGGCCGGATCAGGAACAGCGGTATAGTGGGGTACCGAATGAGCAGACGCCAGAAGAAGCTGGAAAATGGAAACAGTTTAAGAATTGGTTCCTCAAGAAGTTAGGACGTGG
The DNA here is from genome assembly GCA_039030655.1 of Bacteroidota bacterium. Taxonomy (GTDB): domain Bacteria; phylum Bacteroidota; class Bacteroidia; order Chitinophagales; family Saprospiraceae; genus Neolewinella. Next base: position 28,035 of record JBCCDS010000020.1, read on the forward strand.
CGAAGATTACTACGAAGCCAAGGTCCGCACACAGGAGGCCCAGGCCAACAACCTCGATGCTGACTCTGATCTAAAGCGCGCCCAGGCAGAGAAAGCCAGAGCTGAGGCGGCTTTCATCCGTGAGCAAGCAGCTAAACTGGAGCAGGAACGCTTGCCTCAGGAGGTGCCTCAGGGTATGCCGCCATTAACTGGTGAAGAACTGGAAGCTGCCGCCGCTAAAATCTTTGCCAAGCTGGAGCAGCTGCGAGTGATTCATGGGACGAAGGTGGAGATAACGGAAGGGGAGAAGCGGTACCTTGTTAGTGATGACCTGCTTCATAAAATACCCATAGCTGAGCTTATCGATTCATCAGATATTGAACTGGTGAATGCGCCAGGTCTTGCAGATGAAGATCCTGGGGTTGAACCGCTAGAGCCGATTGATGATCCGGATGCAGTAGAAGAGGCTATTCTGTATACCCTTGTCAGCGAAGAAAGAGATAAGGGGTTGTCAGATAGTGATAAAGAGATGTTAGACGAACTACTAACTCCAAAATTAAAAGATAGTAGCCCTGAATAGTCTCAGGCGGCGTTGTTGTATGAATCGGCCTCAACTAAGCTGATTCATATAACAAAACCCTTACCATATGCTCTTCACCCGCCTCAAATTTGCGCAGGCCCGAGGTAGAACATTGATACTTCCCTTCCCCCAACAAAAAAAGACCCTCGCGCTACGCACGAAGGCCTTCTTTCAGTGAGTCCCCTGGGTCTCGAACCCAGGACCCCCTCATTAAAAGTGAGGTGCTCTAACCAACTGAGCTAGGGACTCGGTTAATGCTTTTTAGTAAAGCGGTGCAAAGGTAATAGCTTTTGCGCTTTTGGGCAAGAGCTAGGGTAGAAAAGTTAAAGGGTAATCTTGGTTAGTGATCCCTTGAAAGTGAGAATGCCTTATGTTTGGAGAAAGGCCGCTCAGTTTCCAGGAATTACCCGCCCATCACTAACTGAATAACTGGCCGCAAAGTTTCAATAATGGTGGCAAAAACCACAGATCAGGAACGACTTTTTGCTTATCTCCAGCCCAATTTAGCGCTCCGGGAAGCAGACTTGTGGGAATTTGTGAAGCTCTGGCAGCCCCAGCAGCGGCAGAAAGGAGAGTGGCTAAGCCAACCCGACAAGGAAGAGCAGTACTTCTATTTCGTGCTGGAAGGGGTACAACGACTGCTCTTTACCAGCGAAGCCGGTCGAGATTTCACCCTGGGCTTTTCCTACGCGGGAGAGGTATCGGGCTTATTCCATAGCTTCCTCCTGCGTCAAACTACCGAAGTGGGCCTGCAATGCCTGACCCCTAGCCGCTTCCTGGCCATTCACCGGGATGCCTGGCTCACGGCCCAACAGCGTTGGCCAGAACTAGATCGTTGGGCGCTGAGTTTCGTAACGCGCATATTGATGGGTCGCACCCAACGCGAGATCGAGTTGCTCAAGCATACTGCCCAGGAGCGCTACGAACGCTTTCAGGCCCGCAGCGGACACTTATTCCTACAGGTTCCCCACAAAATCATTGCAGCTTATCTAGGCATGAGCGCGGAGACCCTGAGTCGACTGCGGGCGCAGTCAACAGAAAGGTAGTCCTTCAATCGTTTTGCTGCTTGGCCACTTTTCTTGGCGCGGATCAAATGAGTTACGGGATGAAAGAAGACTGCTGTAATGTCTCTTTACTTTGGGAAGTAAGCGATAGGCTTGGATCAGCATCTTCCGGATTACGGCAGCAGTGGCTGCCTTTGGATTTTGCTTGCTGTTAAAAGGGCTGTCTCCTATTTATCCAGCAATGAGAACCTTTAGCTAGGTTGGCGCAGCCAACATCCGTTTTCGATCCTGAACATCCGCGTGATCCGCGGCAAAAAGAAAGCTTGAAGCAACTAGCAATTGCTCTTACTTGCCCTAAATTTCTATTCTATCCAGCTTTTCTTGATCTAGCTCAAGATTTGCTAACTATCGCCCCCCGAGCTTTGTCTTCAACAAAAGTTAATAACATGACCCGCAACGAAGCCATTGAACGCAACCTACAGATCCTAGATCGTCAAACTCAGCAGTTGGAGCAATTATTACAGACCCCTCAAGCACAACTTTGGCAAAAACCCAGCCCTAAGGCTTGGTCGGCCATGGAATGTCTGGAGCACCTGAACCTGGCCGGGCAATACTATCAAAAAGAGATTCGCGAAGCACTAGCAACGGCCGTACTTCACCAGGAAGATCAGCAGCTCCGCTCGGGCCGCATAGGCAAGATGATGGCCCAAAGTATGCGGCCGAATAAGGCTGGTCAACGGCGCTATAAGGTCAAAACCTTTGCGGCCACCACTCCGCTGAAAGCTGCACCCGAACGCTACCACACTATACTAGCCGATTACCGCACTCTTCAATCCGAGTGGCGAGAACTGCTGGATGCTGCCCGAACTGCCGACTGGAATCAAATCAAGATTCGCTCGCTAGCGGGCAATATCCTGCGTTTATACCTAGGGGACGTCTTTCACTTTCTGTTAGCCCATCAGGAGCGCCATCTACTTCAAGCAGAAGAAGCACTACAAGCTGGATTGGTCGAAGCCTAAAATCACTAATGCTAGCATAGCAGGTCTTGCCTCTTGTTTCTTTCAGGCGAGCGTAGCGACGCCGATCTTGCGTCTACTACAAATCTTCCTCAAACGGCAGTAAGAGCTGCACCCCTTCACCGCTATGCTCTTGCTCGAGGTTGCTGACACTGACCCCCAGCAGGCGGACTACCGGTACTTCTTCCACGTTTTCTTCCAGCAATTGGTGGGCGATGGTTTGCAGTTCTTCCAGACTGCGCACCTCTCCGCCAAAACTGCGAGAACGGGTGAAAATCTGAAATTCCGGATTTTTGAGCTTGACCGTCACGGTACGGCCAAAGTTGTCGCGCTCTTCCATGTAGCCAAAGATGCGTTCGGCCAGTTCACTGATCTTGGCCTTCATCGTGGCCAGCTCGCTGACGTTTTCGCGGAAGGTGCGCTCGGCGCCCACACTCTTGCGGATACGATTGGGGTTGACGGGGCGCTCGTCCAGTGCCCGTACAATACGGAAGTAATGGCGACCAGCTTTGCCAAAGCGCTGGGCCAGCTCTAGTTCGGAGAGAGCCCGCAGGTCTGCTCCCGTTTTGTAGCCCATCTTGTGCATGCGCGCCGCCGTCTTTTTGCCCACACCGTGGAATTCTTCGACGGGCAGCTGGGCCAGGAAGTCGTCCGCTTCTGCGGGCAGTATGGCCTTCTGGCCGTTGGGTTTATTGATGTCGCTGGCGACTTTGGACAAGAATTTGTTGAAGCTGATGCCCGCACTGGCCGTAAGCTGAGTAGTAGCGAAAATCTCCTCACGAATGGCCCGAGCAATCAGGGTGGCACTCTTGGGGCCGCGTTTGGGATCGGTGACGTCTAAGAAGGCTTCGTCCAGCGATAATGGCTCGACTAAATCGGTATAAGACAAAAAGATGTCGCGGATTTGGCTAGAGACTTCTTTATAGACACCAAAGCGATGACGCACAAAGATCAGCTGTGGGCAGAGTCGCTTGGCCGTCACCGAAGGCATAGCGGAGCGCACACCGTAGCGGCGAGCTTCGTAGCTGGCTGCGGCGACTACCCCGCGCATACCACCGCCACCAACTGCAACGGGCTGGCCACGCAGTTCGGGATGATCGCGCTGTTCGACGGAAGCGAAGAAAGCATCCATGTCGATGTGGATGATCTTGCGCTCGCGAGCCGCAGCTTTATTCCGGAGTTTTCGTTTCCATTTCATTCATCAGGGCCTCGGTTTCAGCCGTCAGACTTTCTACTGCTCTTTCCACTTCTCGCTGTTCTTCTTCGGTCGTTGCCTCACCCATATCTCGGTCTAGTGCTTCGCGACGTTCCTCTAGACTATTGAGGCGGCGCATGATGTCGCTATCTCCCAGGTCGCGGGCTTTATCACGTAAAGAGCCAAAGAGGCTACCCAGGCGTTCGGTTACGCCATCGTATTTGCCTTCGCGCAGCTTGTCGCGCTCAGATCGCAGCAAGTTCCAGGCGTCGCGGCCCAGGTCGGTCACTTTTCCGACGATTTCCCGAGATTGAGCCTTTTCCTCCGGCGAACCGAGGAAGTAGTTATAGCCAAGGACGGCAATGACCAACAGAATACCAATGCGCAGCAGGGAACGGATCATGTGTCTGTATTTTGCCTAAAGTTACGGGGACTTAGGTTATTTTTTTTGTACTTCCGCAGGTGGAGGCATTGCTGCCGACACTCTCGCACTAGTACGTAGTCGAAACGTCCCCCGGAGGTTTTAATCTTCGGTGAGTGTCTGCGGTACGAAATCGGGATCGACCCGCAACGGGGATCCATGACCCTAGGGATCGAGGCCTTTCAACTGATCAACGGACTAACGGACTGGTCAAAATTCGGACTACTGAGCATAAACACCCCACAGCTATCTAGTAACTTTTTATACTTATCAACCCCGCTTCAGTAACTACCAATAGATCTGGAGATAACTGAGCCGAGACCACTTGATCTCTGCAAGTAGCCGCTAGCTACTCGTGTTTATTAAAGTGTTTCATGTTGTAAATATAAAAACATTTCATTGTTTATGTGCTGGCCGATAGAAGGTCTGGCAGAGGGACACATCCCGATTTTGTGCCGCAGACACTTATCGAGGATCTCCGCTGCGCTTCGACCCCGTTCCGAGGGAATACCTGCGGAAGTACAAAATAAGCTCTAAAGTAGCAGTAGGCCTATACCTGCCTAAAGCCCCCAGTCGCCATCGCTAAGGCTTTCGTATACCAGGGATACGGGTAGGCCCATGATGTTGTCGTAGGTACCTTCGATACGCCGGACTTTACACAGACCAATCCATTCCTGTATGGCGTAACTACCAGCTTTGTCGTAGGGTTGGTAGCGGTCTAGGTAGTAGTCAATCTCAGTATCGGTCAAGTGTTGGAAATGCACCTGAGCATGGGCGGCCCGGACCAATTCGCGCTGCTTGGATTTGAGGCAAATACCCGTTACCACCGTATGTACCCGGCCACTTAGTCGACGCAGAATCTGCTGTGCGTGTGCCTTGTCGCGGGGCTTGCCGTAGATGACATCATCTAGTACAACCACACTATCTGCCGTGAGCAATACTTGCTGGTCGGTCTGCAAAAAATCCTGACAGGCCTTAGCTTTTAGCTGGGCCAGATAGGGGGCTACTTCCAGGGCGGGCAGATCTTCAGGGTAGATTTCTTCTACTTCCTTGGTCTTGATAGTAAAGGGAATACCTGCCATCTCTAGTAATTGAGAGCGACGAGGAGATTTGCTGGCTAAAATGAGTTCGATACCGGAGGGAAGCATAGTCGGGGACAAATTAGTTAAAGCAAAAGAGTAGTCCGAGTCCAAGCAGGAGATAGAGTTTGAGTAATTGACTGAGCCGATGAAAATCACTGCTGCTGTTGGCCCACTGCCAAAAAAATCCGATGGCTACTAAGCCGAATAGCAGCAAAACTATATAGGCGATAGTAAGCGGATGTTGGAAGAATTCCCAACGGAAGGCATAAGGGATAAGCAGTGCTACTCCTAGCAAGAGGATATAGAGCATTCCCAACCCTTTGACCTTGGCAGGACTCCAAATGATGGGTAGCGTCCGACAAGCGGCAGCTTGATCGCCTTCGCGGTCTTCGACATCTTTAACGAGCTCTCGTAGCAAGTTAGCCAGGAAAGCGAAAACCATAAAGAGGAGCCCCGTGCGGATGAGGTCAATTCCCGTTTGTGGCTGTCTTTCCAATAACTCGTATATGCTAGCGCGTTCTGCCAGGAAAAGAATACCGGGCACACCGGCACAGTAAAGTGCTACGAGTAGATTACCAACGAAGGGGGCTCTTTTGAGATACAGACTATAGAGGGTAAGTAGTGCTACGGTCATGGGGTAAATCCAGAGTAACTCCAATTCCTTCAAGCGGAAAGCGACCAATAAACTAAATAGGAAACCGGCCAACACACAAAGCGCGTACAACCATTGTACGAAGTCGCGACCTAGCAGCTCTACCTGATTGGTGCCCGGCCGGTTGATCGCGTCGATCTCGGCATCGCGTAGGTCATTGATGATGTAACCAGAAGCACTAATAGAAAGCGTGATCAGGATGAGTTCGACCACCTTCCAGGTAGAACAAACCGGATTAACCTCAGCGGATTGAAAAGCGGGGAGGAGGACTCGATAAACGATCAATAGCTGCGTCAAGGCCACAACGAGGAGGTTGGGCCAACGGATCAGACGAAGCGTGCGGATGATCGTAGATAGCATGAGGGCGCAAAAGTAATAAGGATTGTGGCTTTTGGGCCCGCCCAAATTTAGGACTTCATAATCTCGCGACTGATGACGAGCTTCTGGATTTCGGAAGTCCCCTCTCCGATGGTACACAACTTAGAATCTCGCCAGTATTTCTCTACTGGAAATTCTTTGATGTAACCGTAGCCGCCAAAGATTTGTACGGCGTCGGTAGCGACCTCTACGGCCGTTTCACTGGCATAGTACTTGGCCATCGCACACTGCTCGGTACATTTCTCTCCGGCGTCTTTGAGGGCTCCCGCTTCGCGTACGAGCAGGTCTGAAGCACGCAAACGAGTGGCCATGTCGGCCAGTTTAAAGGCTATGGCCTGGAACTTGCTGATGGGTTTGCCAAACTGCTCTCTTTCTTTAGCATAGGCTTTTGCAGCTTGGTAAGCCCCGTTGCCAATACCGAGACTTAGGGCAGCTATGGAAATACGCCCTCCGTCCAGGATTTTCATGCTTTGAATAAAACCTTCGCCTACTTCACCCAGTACCTGATCGGCGGGAATACGGCAGTTGTCGAAGATCATTTCAGCCGTTTCGCTGGCTCGCATGCCTACCTTGTTCTCTTTCTTTCCGGCACTGAAGCCCTCCTGGCCACGTTCGACCACAAAGGCGGTCATGCCGTGGCTATCGAGTAATTCGCCGGTACGAGCGATGACTACTGCTACTTCGCCGCTCGCTCCGTGTGTGATGAAGTTTTTGGCACCGTTGAGTATGTAGCTACCATCATCCTGAAGCTGAGCTACTGTGCGCATTCTACCCGCATCCGAGCCCGTATTCGGTTCGGTTAATCCCCAGGCACCAATCCATTCTCCAGTAGCGAGCTTAGGTAAGTACTTACTCTTTTGCTCCTCGCTACCAAACATCAGAATATGATTAGTGCAGAGGGAATTATGCGCAGCTACACTCAGGCCAATACCACCGCATACCTGGGCGATTTCGTCAATGATGGTGATGTATTCAGCGTAGCCTAGTCCTGCACCATTGTATTGCTCTGGCACCAGCACCCCCAGAAAGCCATATTCTCCTAACTGGCGAAAGAGATCACGGGGAAAAAATTGCTTTTCATCCCACTCTTCCCGGTGGGGTAGAATGTGCGTTCGGGCAAAATCTCGCGCCGTTTGGCGGATGAGAGCAAGTTCTTCCTGATTGCTTCTAGAGGCAGTAGAGACCATGGGCAGTCTTTTAAAATTTGGTTAGAAAGTGGGCTGAAGTAAAATACGGGAAAATGTGGTGGTGAACCTTTTAACAGCGAAACTTAAAGATGGATTGTTGGAGAGCTGGTAACGAATGTTAAAGTAGTGTAAAACTACTTTAGAGATCGTAAAAAAGGCTCGATTTGGTGCAAATCTACGAATACGGAATTAGATTTCCTAACCGGCTCTTTCACTAAGGGTTGTGGGCATTGCGTGGAGTATTGTAAAATTTAATTTTTAATAAATGCTATTATCAAGCTTTAATTCAAAATTATGTTTGGAGAAATAGTATTTTGCTAGTAACCTTTAGCTGATCTTTGCCGTTGTAATTGAAACGCAGCTAAAGCTGTACTTCTAAAGACCTTAAAAGCCAAAAAATATGCGGCCTTATGTCCTTCTATGGGGGCTGCTTGTTAGTCTAAGCATCCCTTTAAATGCCAGCTCTATCTTCGACTTGATCAAAAGCAAGGCCGAAGTTCGGGAGCTACGGCTGGAACTACCGATGGATAGTATCTTGGCAAAAACCAATAATGATCAAGCTGCTACCATCAGCTTTACTGATGATACGGACCTCGCGCAGCGCTGGTCCCTAAAAGTAGGTGTGCGCGGCAAATTTCGCCGCCGCACCTGCGCCTTACCTCCCTTACGCCTGGATTTCGATAAGTCAGAGCTAGAAGATGCCGGACTGGCTCGGCACGATAAACTCAAACTGGTGGTGCCCTGCCTGGATGGTCAGGATGGGGAGACGCTGCTCCTGCGGGAGTATCTGGCGTATCAGGTTTATGAACGCCTGACGCCTTACCATTTTCGTACCCAGTTATTACAGCTCACGCTAGTTGATAGCGACGGGCGTCTTCCAGATCAGACGGTCTATGCTTTTGTATTGGAAGATACTGACGAAATGGCGGAGCGTATCGGCGGAGAAGAAATAGATGGTGTAGTAAGCAGAGTAGCTAGAGATTGGAACCGTAATGCAGAAGTGATGCATTCCTTAGCCCAATACCTATTAGGTAATCACGATTTCAGCCTTACTATGGTACGTAATCTTAAGCAAGTACGGATGTATAATGATGGATTGCTAGTGCCAGTAGCTTACGATTTTGACTTTAGTTACCTGGTCGGTGCACCCTATGCCACGCTGAATAGTTCAGTAGGACAGGAAAGATTTGGAGATCGAGTATACCTTGGCTTCAAAATGGAAGACGCGGTTTTGATCCGTAGTTTACAGCATTTCGCTAATCAGCGCCGGGCGGTCTTGCGCTACGTGCGCAACTATGAACTCTTAGACTTTGATGAGCGCTACGCTTTGGCAGACCGCTTAATTTCCGGCTTTAATCAGCTGCGCAGGGTTCATCGGGATGCCGATAAACACGAAGACCTCTACGTGGATTTGCGGGGTAAGCATCACGATACTTTACCAGCTGGGGAATTACCCGAAAATTATGGTTTAAGCCGCCGATAATCTTTGCCGTAATCTTGGAAGAACAGCCACAAGTAGCTTTGCTGCTTGCGGCTGTTCTGGTTTATTGCCATCTTTAGCAAAAACCATTTAGTGATGCAACGACGTGAATTTGTTCGCCAATCAGCACTGGTAACGGGAGCACTAGCCGGCGGAATGGCTTGTGCCACAACTGCTTTACCGACCACAAATAGTAGCGAAGCCTTCAAAATTGATTTTGCCCCCCATGCGGGGATGTTCCGTCACTCGGCAGGAGAAGATGTTTTGGATCAGATCCGTTTCGCAGCTGATCGAGGATTCCGTTCCTGGGAGGATAATGGTATGCCTAACCGAACTCCAGAGCTACAAGCCAAAATGGGAGAATTATTCGTAGAGCGTAATATGCGAATGGGCGTATTCGTCTGCCATACTATTGAATGGAGTACGCCTAGTCTAGCTTTAGGGGCTGGGGAGTATCGCGATCGTTTTTTGGCCGAGATCGATAACTCCATTGAAGTCGCTAAGCGTTGTAATGCCAAGTGGATGACTGTCGTACCGGGCTTTCGTGATTTCCGCATGGAGTTTGATCTGCAACAAGCTAATCTGGTAGAAACGCTTAAGCAAGCGGCTGCTAAGCTGGAATCACATGGTCTGATTATGGTCCTGGAACCGCTTAATTTCCGGGATCATCCGGGTATGGTGCTTACTAAGGCCAGTCAAGCCTACTTGATTTGTAAAGCTGTGGGCAGCCCCTCCTGCAAAATCTTATTCGACGTTTATCACCAACAGATTCAGGAAGGTAACCTAATTCCAAATATTGATGCCAGTTGGGATGAGATCGCCTACTTCCAAATCGGGGATAACCCTGGTCGTAAAGAACCAACCACTGGTGAGATCAATTATGCTAACGTTTTAGGCCACGTACACGCCAAAGGTTTTAGCGGCATCTATGGGATGGAACACGGCAATAGCCAGGAAGGTATAAAGGGCGAAGAAGCAGTTATTCAAGCCTACCGCTCGGTAGATGCTAAATGATGGTAATGATTGCCCGCAGCTAAACCAACCTTAGTCTCTGGGGCGTTATCTCTAGTAAAGGATAATCCGCTAAGATGAAACAGCTACTTATTATTTTGGCTTTAGGAACGTTAGCCTTTTTTGGAGGGCGTTATTTTGGCAATCAGCAATCTGAAGCCGAGCAAGAGTTGACTCCTCAGGAATTGGAGCAGGGCCTACCCTCAACTCCCGTTAGTACGAGTAGCGCACTGCCCCCCGTAGAAATGAGGGCAGAGCCCGAGGGGCAGGAGGTTTTTTATACCCCAGAGGAGTTGCACACGATCCGACTCTTTGAAAATGCGAGCCCCTCGGTTTGTTACATTAATACTACTCGATTACAACGAGACTTTTTTTCCTTTGATGTCTCAGAAGTTCCCAGCGGAACCGGCTCTGGTTTTATCTGGGACGAAGAAGGACATATCATTACTAACTATCACGTCATTCGCGGAGCCAGTACAGCTACCGTTACCTTAGGGAGTGGAAACAGCTATGAAGCCAGCCTAGTAGGGAAAGCTCCTGAAAAGGACCTAGCGGTCCTGAAGATTGAAACGCCACGTCAGGAATTGATAAACATTCCCTTAGGAAGTTCGGAAAATTTGCGGGTGGGACAGGCCGTTTACGCAATTGGTAATCCGTTTGGTCTAGACCAGACCCTTACTACGGGGGTGATTTCTGCATTAGGGCGTGAGATCAACAGTCAGGCTGGGGTGCCTATCCAGGGAGTTGTCCAAACGGATGCTGCCATTAACCCAGGGAATTCTGGAGGGCCATTGTTGGATAGTCGTGGATTGCTCATTGGGGTCAATACGGCTATTTACAGCCCATCAGGAGCATCTGCTGGAATTGGATTCAGTATACCAGTAGATGAGGTAAAATTGGTGGTTCCTGACCTGATCGAGTTTGGACAGGTTCGCCGACCTACGCTGGACTTGGAGGAGTATCGCCCTTATCGTCGCCGGGTTGAAGGCGTGATTATTAAGACCGTCGAACCGGATGGCGCAGCAGCCCAGGCTGGTCTTCGCGGAATACGTCGGGATGAACGCGGGAATTACCTAATGGGTGATGTAATCAAAAGTATAGATGGTAAGTCGATCAATAGTATGACTGACATATACCTGGAACTGGAAAACTATCAGCCTAATGACCTAGTCGTTCTGGAATACGAACGCGAAGGACGGCTCTACGAAGCACAACTACGGCTGGGAAGTTCGGTTTCTCAGTAGAGTTACACCTTAATACTAACTCAGTTTTTTATGACTAAGTCTTCCGCTTCTGCTTCTTAGCAGCGGGGAAAAGTACATTGTTCAAAATCAGCCGATAGCCGGGGCTATTGGGGTGCAAACTCAGATCGGTTTCCGGATCATTGACTAGATGGCGGTAATCCTCCGGGTCGTGCCCAGCATAAAAGGTAAAGAACCCTTCCCCAATATTTCCGTGGATGTAGCGGGCCTCGCTAGCGGTCCTGTTTTCACCTAAGACCAGTACGCTAGACTTTAAATGCTCATTGCGGAAGGCGGTGGTTTGTCCCATGAAACCCTTGACGGTACGGGTATGATTTTGGGTCAGCATAGTAGGGACTGGATCCCATTTGGCACTAAACTCGAAGAGCGTGAAGTAGTCGCGATCGGTGGCTACTTGTCTAGGATTGTGATCAATACTACTGAATTCGTAAGCCAGGGCATTGCGCTCTAGCTGAAAGTCCTCAAAGGCGAAACAATCGTCGTAATCCAGTTGACTTTGCGCATTGGGGTCAATAGCATCTCCATCGTAGTAATTGTGACAAATATCCACTCCTTCGGCTGCTAGCGCAATGTCGTAGCTGTCAGTAGCGGAGCACATGGCAAACATAAAACCACCACCACCTACGTATTCACGGATTTTCCTAACTACGGCCAGCTTTAGCTCACTTACTTTAGCGTATCCGTTTTGTGCCGCCAGCGACTCTTGGTAGCGGACCATCTCCTGATACCTGGGGGCTGCGTGAACGCTGCGATAAAAGCGGCCGTACTGGCCGGTAAAATCTTCGTGGTGCAAGTGCAGCCAGTCATATTCAGCGAGGCGGTCGCTCAGTACTTCATTATCGTAGATGGTTTCGTAAGGGATTTCGGCATAAGTCAATACCAAAGTGACCGCATCATCCCAGGGTTGCATGCGGGTGCCTTCTCGGAAGTTGAATTCGGGACTATAAACGGCAATTTTGGGCGCCTTTTCGAGCTTCATGGCGTCCATATTGACTTCGGCATTACCGATTTCTACCAGAATAGCGTTGAAGCGAGAGTCGGGAATGACTTCGTACTTAACCCCTCGGGTTAAACATTCTCGCTCAAATACCTGGGAATGCTGAAAGGCAAAACTGCCACCGCGATAATTTAACAGCCAGTAGGCTTCTAGTTCATTTTCGAGGACCCAGTAGGTGATCCCGTAGGCTTTTAGATGATCCGTTTGGGTATCATCCATCGGGATAAGGATCGTGGAAGCCTGACTGTTGAAGGCAGTAACTAATAAAAATAGAGCAAAGAGAAAGCGTAGTTGCACTGTAGCGTAGTTTATTGGGGTAAAACTAATAACGTAACGTATGAATAGATTATTAGGCCGAGTCAAGTTAAGAATAGGGCGGATTAAATGGGTTTATACGGGAAGTCGAACAACGAATTTACTACCCTGAGGCTCATTATCCGTTAGCTCGATTAGCCCTTTATGCAACTGGATGAGCTCTTTAACGATAAAGAGTCCAAGGCCAGTTCCTTTGGTCTTACGGGTGTCTTCACTTCCGACGCGGTAAAACTTACGCCAGATTTGTGCCTTATGTTCGTCGGGAATGCCGATACCGTTGTCGGCAACACTCAGCACTAATTCAGCCGTACCATTAGGTTGCAAACTCACCTGGATCTGGGGATCAGGTTGACTGTACTTGGCCGCATTTTCGATGAGGTTTTGTACCACGGAGGTCATACCGGCTAAATCTCCCTTAAAAAAGGGCAGATCATCAGCGGTTTGCAATTCAATCTCGGCCTGGGGGTATTTGGCGCTTACTTTGTCTACCGTTTCGTGTAGTAGGGCACCTAGGTCGAGAGCTTCCGGATTGAGCTGGTAGTGGGTTTCTAATTTCGCGGAGAGCAGCAAGTCATTGACCAATTGAGTAAGGCGATCGGTTTCTTTTAAACCATTGGTGCTGAGGCGACTTTTGAGAGCTTCGGGCAAGCTCGGCCGTTTTTGAAAGGTTTCCAGGATCAGGCGGATACCAGCGATGGGGCTCTTGAGTTCGTGGGTAATGCTCAATAGAAAGCTGCGTTGTTGTTCAGCAGCAGCAATTTGCCGCCCTAGACTACGGTAGATGACGTAGATGCCACCAATGATAGCACTGAGTAACAGCAGGGCCTCCCAGATGATCATTCGTTGTTGTTTGCGAAATTCTCGCTCCTCGCTTAGATATAGCTCACTTTCTTCAAAGTGGGTGCCTTCTGGTAATTCGTGGGTAATGGCGACCTGAGTTTCCAGATCGTGTATCCGCGCATCGAAAACCTGTTGATTTTTACGGATAAGCAGCACTGACCACCATACAATACCTACTAGTGCATATGCCAAAATGGCGTAACCATACCAGGGAAGAGAAGACCTGCGGAAGTACATAAAATACAATATTACTTCCTAAAGGTCCGTACTTATTCGCAGATTGTAGTTTATTGTAAGTCAAGGGTTCTTCATTTCTTCGAACCTGAACTCCCAGTGGTGTAAAACGGACAAAAAACGAATCACTTTGTACCCACAAAGTAGCGTGTAACTATTTGTCAAATCCACAAAGAACTATCCATTGATATGCGTGTATTTCGTAAATTTTTATTCCTGCTCACCTTAAGTAGCTACTTGTTCGTGCATGCTGCTAGCAAGGAGGAAACTTCGACCGCAGTAGCGGCAGATTTTGTGCGAATTCATATGATCCACGACCAGCTACTATTGATTCAATTTGACGACGGACGGATAAATTATCATGGTGCTGGCCAGACTGGCGACGAAGACGTGTTAATCGTCGATCCGCTGAATGTAACGGCAGCGGGCAATGGTTTGAATTATGCCATCAGCAGTAATGGCGATCCTGCCTACGCAAGTCCACAAAGACCCGTAGCAGTTTATCGCAAAAGCAAACCCACCGATTTTGCGCGCTACTGCCAAGGGTGGGCACCATTGCCTTTTTATGATAATGCTTTCGGCTGTGTAAACGAAGGTGGCGATCGAGTGCAGGAACACTGGCTTTATTTAGCACTGCCGGCCCCTCTGCAGCAAGGCCCTACTTACACCATCGAATTAGATGAGTTGCTGAATGCGGGAATGACTAGTATGGGGTTCATTTTTGATGATAAGGCAGATAATTCGGAAGCGATTCACGTCAACCAACTGGGGTATAGTACTGCTGCCCCTAGTAAATATGCCTACGTACATCATTGGGCAGGTGACGCCGGCGGTGTTGACTTTAGTGAGCAGCTCGGCAACACATTTGGTTTAATCGATCAGATAAGTGGGGCAATTGTTTTTACCGGCGAACTGGCCTTTCGCGCTGGAGCAACCACCGTAGAGACCTTTCAGGATAACCCCGCAGCAACACCCAACCAAAATTTTATTGGAGCAGCAGTCTACGAGTGTGATTTTTCGGCCTTCAACGTGCCGGGAACTTATCGTCTCTACGTGGAAGGAATTGGCGCTTCTTTTCCGTTTGAGATTGGTTGCAGCAGTTTACGGCCGGCCTACACCGCAATTATGAAAGCCATCTATAAGCAACGGTCGGGGATTGAATTGACGACGCCCTACACGGACCGACCACGACCAGCCCCGCATAACCCAATCCTTACACCGGGCTTTAGCCAGCGCTTGATTTATACCACGACTACCGTCTGTGAGGTGTCTAATGCGGATGCAGCGGAGGTAGATAAACCACTATGGGAAGCCGGCGCACAAGGGGTTTTGACGGATAGTTGGGGCTGGTACCAGGATGCCGGCGATTGGGATGCTTACCACTTGCACCTGGAAGTGCCGACTAAATTGCTACTGAGCTATCAGACTTTCCCAGAGAACTTTGGCGCAGAAGACTTAAACCTACCAGAATCGACGAATGGTCTGCCGGATATGCTCGACGAAGCGCGCTGGTTACTGCGCTTTTACTACCGCTTGAAGACCGAAACGGAAGCCAATGGCTGGACGACTGGAGGGGTGCCCGGCGGGCGAATTTTTGGTGACTTATGGGGAGGAGACCTAGTGGACGGTATCGGTCGGGGAAGCTGGCAGGATACGACACGTAACTGGTACGTAAGCGGGGAAGACGTTTGGTTGAGCTACACCTACGCAGCTTTGGCAGCCCATTTTGCCTACCTACTACAAACGACCAATTTAGTAGAACCTGAAGGTATTGATTGGACCTCAGAGGCCATCAGTGCCTGGAATTGGGCCGAAGCCCGCTACGATCCAACTGTCGACTGCTTTTATCTGGATCAGGCCGAAGCTCGCAATTACGCTGCGGCGACTCTCTACGGGCTTACTCAGACCGCTAGCTACGCAACTGCTTTTGCAGCTACTTTCGCTGATATGAGCGTGGGAAGTGGTGATCAACTACGAGAAAACCAAGCCTACGGTAGCTATTTCTACCTACAGCTGCCCACTGAGTTACAGGATCAAAGTTTGCGGACTCAGTTGTTGGACCAAATTGAAGGCCGGGCAGATTTCGTATTGTTGGACAATGTAGATTTAAGGGCCAGCCGTTGGGGTGGGGATCATTTCTTCCCGATGTTGATAGGTAATGCAACGACCCCTTACGTGTTTGAAGGCTTAATGGCCTATGGTATCGTACGTGATGAAAACCCACAACTAGCTACGGATTACTTGCAGACGCTTTACCAAACTGCTGATTATTTTCTCGGAGGAAATGCACTTAATATGTGCTGGATCACCGGAATGGGAGATCGCTCGCCAGCGCAAATGCTGATTCTGGATGATTGGTACGATGGGGTAGGTACGATTTCAGCGGGCTACGTGCCCTATGGCCCCTGGCGCAACGAGAGTTTCTTTACCAACTTTGGCCCTTGGACGCACATGTGGGCCAACTCCAGCGTATACCCTGGTATCGATAGTTGGCCCGGGCATGAACGCTGGTTCAATACCCGCTACGGTGTGCTCAATGCGGAGTTCACTATCCATCAAAACCTGATTAATGCGGCCGTATTTTATGGTGCCTTGGGTGGAGCGCCTAACTGCTCCGACGATCCTAATAGCGTGCGTCAGCGGGCACGGATTCCCTTAGACTTCGTACTAAGTCCAAACCCTGGAGAAGGCCAGTTCAGATTATCACTGAGGGAGCCATTAGAACCGGCCAATGGTCGGCTGCGGGTTTATGACCAAGGAGGACGCTTGCTCATGCAGCAAAACCAGCTTACCGATAGCCTGAACTTTGATCTGGGACCGGTACCTGCCGGTGTCTATTTTGTAGAGCTACGAGCGGCCGGAAGGCGAGGCGTACAACGCTACATCAAGCAATAAAAAAGCGGCCCGGGCAGTCTGTCCGGGCCGCTTTCGTACCAAGTACCTGGTACCTAATACCAAGTACCTGAAACCTCTAATTCCTGATCAAGGCAAAATCGGTGCGGCGGTTGGCGGCTTGTCCACCGGAACTGCTGTTGTTGGCCACGGGATTATCCGGGCCGTTTCCGACTACTACAAATCGATCGGGGTCAAAATTGTACTCACGCACCAGATAGGCCACTACCGATTGCGCCCGGCGCTTACTTAACTCAATGTTGGTGGCCCGGCTACCCGTATTATCGGTATTACCTTCTACGCGGATACGTGATCCGCCGAAGGCCCGGGCAATCGGCACCATCTCTTCGTCGATGATGGTTTTGGCGGGATCGTCCAGCGTAGAAGAACCGGTAGCAAAGTTGACACTTACACGCTGCACGGCAATGGCTTCGGCCTGTTCTCCTTCTTCCTGGCTGATTTCATCAAAGGCGGTTTGTCCTTCTGCAGCATGGGAAGAACCATTTAACTGTGCATCAGCGCTATTGACTAGTCGACCGTAAGAAACCTGGCGGAAGCTGTTTACGCCATTGCCATCGATGTAGCCAAACTGTTGATACTCACGAGCCATTTGACTGTAAAGTTCCTCACCGGTTATGCCACGGAAAGAACCGTTGAAACCGAAGAAGTTTTGGTTATCACCGTGGGTAGTCAGGCGTACATTACCGATCATGGCATCGGCATCCGCAGTAGTGAGGTCCATTTCACGACCGAGAATTTCAGCCGCTTCCTGGCGGGCAGCACTGCTGTTATTGATCTCGGCAGCACCGCGCATCCAACCTTCGTACAGCTTTTGCAGCGCGTCGCGGTTGGCTTCAACGTAACTCCGCTTTGCGAAGAAGACATCAGCGATGATGTTTGTCGCCGTGCGGGTACTTTCCAGGACTTTGGATCCAGGAACAGCCCGTACGGATAGTTCGTCATCGGGCGACCAGACAACAGCTGCGTCTACGGCACCGGTCTTAAAGGCCTGGGCTGATTCGATGGCAGAAGGGTAGAAGCGGATGTCGACGTCGTCGGCAGTCAGGTCTCCAGCCTTAAGCAAATAAAGCAGGTAGGTATGAGAAGGGGTCAGCTCTCCTACGGCAATGGATTTCCCCCGCAGGTCCGCCACAGAATTGATTCCGCGCTTTACGACCACGGCATCACCACCACGTGACCAGTCAGCCTGCCAGAGTACGACGGGGTCGTATTGTTGCAAATCAGGCAGGATCGTCGGGAAAGCATCGATGGTATACCAATGCACATCGATATCACCATTTTTGAAGGCGTTCAGACTAGAGACCACGTCATCATTGAGTACGAACTCTACGTCGATGCCGTATTCCTTGCGAAACATCGATTCCGCAGAAGGTTTGAAACCGCGGTTGAAGTATTGTCCGCCGGCATATCCGCCCCAGGTTACTACCCCTACTCGGATTACATCATCGGAATTTGTACTTCCGCCGGTGTTTTGCTGTTCAGTATTTTGGTTAGGACCGTTGCTGCCCGGTTCATTTAGATTGCCGAACCAGCTGCCATTGACGAGTTTGTTGTAGCCAAAGAAAATTGCTAATAGTACCAGAATGGTAATCAGCATCTTGCTGAAGGAAGTTAAGCGTGCCATATGTTTTAATTTAAATCGGTCGCGCGAGGCGCGACCGATTCGTAAAATTCTTTATTCAAAAAAGGAGTCGTACTGATTGGCTTGCCCAGTAGGTCGGGTAGCCTTCTCTGGGATGGGGGCGTCAAGGTCGAGCACTTCGCTATCGCTTTCTGCCTGTAGCAGCAGCGTATCTTTTTGCTCGCCTAGCAGCAGGCTGTCACTTTCCTGCTCCCATTTTTCCAGCATTTTGAGACCTTCCTCTTCAAAGACACCGTTCTGTAGATCGACGGAATCCATGAAGTTGGCACTCAGTTCCATGAAGCGCTCCATTTCGCCCACTTTATTGGCGACGTCGTCAGCGATGTTCTCCATCGCCATATCGAACATAGCACGTTGGTCTGGACTGCCGTTCATGACGCTCATGGCAGATTTCATGGCACCGTGACTGGCATGGATGGCTTTACGCTCCGTTTCCTTGACCGAAACCTGGTCTTTGATGTCCTCGGCGAGGATAGAGCTGTTTTCGTACATCTTGGTCAGCACGCGGTAGAGCACCTCCATTTTCTTGTAGAGCGTCTCCAAGCGGATGTTGGAATCCTTCAGGCGGCCAGCACGGCGACTTTTCAGGATCATTACGTTGCGCCGGTTGGTCTCTTTGGCCTTACCGGCCAGTTGGAGATTGTTGTTGATCTCACGCTGATTAGTAACAATGGTCTCTTTCAGCTTATGCATCTGGGCACGTAACTGAGAGATTTGCTTGTTCATTTTGCGCAGATTATTCTGTAGCTCTTCTACGTAGGTCTTCAGAATCCCAATGGGGTCAATCTGGACAAATAGGCCAGTAACCCAGCGCATAGTACTTTTGTACATATACCAGATCAGATTGCGCATTTTGGGATCAAGTACCATATATAGTACGGCGCCCAAAACCGCAAGCATACCTGCTAAGTAGAGGGTGTTTTGTGCCAGAGCCATTAAGGCGCCGCCAAAGGTAGCGATAGCCCAGCCCCCTGCAGCTATGGCCGCTATGAGGAAGATCAATCCAGTTATGCCCTCGGGTCTTTTCCAAAAAGACTTGGGGTTCATTTGAGGTGGTGCATCCATATTATAAGGTGTGCAATGTTTTTATTCCGGGTAAAGATAACCAATTCGTCTACCGTTTACAAGGCGAGGTGGCCAGGCTTAGTTGTCGTTCTTCGATCAGACCAAGCAGTAAGTCGACGAATGATATTAATAGTAGATAGTCTGTAGTCGTTAGTCGATGCACTGTTTAATATAAAACTATCTACTATCGACTACCGTACTACCGACTATTTCAGATACTCCTTCATCTTCCCTACGTCTGCCTTAATCTGGTCGGAGAGGGTGGTCAGGGTCGTTTTGAAGTCGGCTTCGGTCTGGTCTAGTTTAGTGGTACTGCTGGTGATACTTTTCTGGAGCTTGCTGCGTTCCTGTTCCAGTTTTTTGATCTCGGTCTCTATTTCTTTGATTTGGGCTTGCTTTTGGGTGATGACTTTGCCTAAATCTTTCTGCCGGGCCATTTTATCGCCTACCTGGGCTTGACGACGACCGTTGAGTGCAGTCTGAAATTGTTGTTGCTCTTTAGCGAGCACATCGAGATAATGCTGAGCTGAGTCAATCAATTTCTTAGGCGTAACGCCCATGCTCTCTGCCATAGCGTAGGCGGAACCAAAGCGAGTGGCTTCGTCCATGGGCATCTTGCGTAAGTTTTGCAGGGCTCGCTTATACTCCAGATAATCAAATCCCGGGAGGTTAGCTTTATCCATAGCTTTTAGCAGCACATCGGTGAATTTTTCATTCATTTTTCCGGTAGCAGGCCCTGAACTGGGGGGAGTGGGGACTGCGGACTTAGTTGTATCGGCTTCCTGCTTGGCGGAGGACGATTTACTTTCAGAATCAGTCTTGGTTTTCGCACTAGCCTTTGGGGCTATTGTTGCTTCCTCGACAATAAAGAGGGACTTCAAGTTCTTCCACATCGTGTACGCGTCTAATTTTTGGTGCCGAAAGTTAGGGAAATTGCTGCGTTGAGCACACATAGCTGCTTTTAGTCCTTATGAAGACAGAATAAGCCTAATCCAAGTTAAAGCCACCTAGCCATTTAAATTTGTTTCATTTTTGATGTTAAATAGTTGCAGTAATTGACCTGAAGCAGCGTAAATTCGCCCTTGCTCGTTAAGTTTTAGGTCGAACTATTTCATAAACACCTAATCTCTAGCCAAAGAAATTGAAGCAGTTTAGTCTGCAGTTTTTGTAGAATTCTACTTGCGTAAGAACATTTTTTAATGAGGTTAAGCGGCATTGGGTCGCCCCTCCCTATTGTTTAACCAACTCACTAATTTCTATGAAGCGAGTTAATACTCTTTTCTGGGTTTTGCTACTTAGTGCCTGTTTCACAGGTCTGCAGGCCCAGCGAGCGATCAGCGGTTTAGTAGCCGATGAAGACGGAGTGCCACTGATCGGTGCCTCTGTCCTTGTTGTTGGAACGACCACTGGTACAGTCACTGATTTAGACGGTATGTACCGTTTGGATGTTCCTGCTAACGCAGAGAGTCTCATCTTTTCCTACACTGGTTTTGAAAACCAAACCGTAAACCTGATGGCAGGTAAGGATGTCTATGACATTGTCCTTTCTTCTGGCCTTCAGTTGACGGAAATCGTGGTTTCTGGTCAGGGTGTAGGTATCGAGCGTAAGCGTCTGACTTCTACCGTCGACGTAATTACGAGCGATCAGCTAGAATTAGCTCCAGTAACTCAATTGGACCAAATTCTACAATCACGTCTGCCGGGTGCACAAATCCGCCAGTCTTCTGGTCAGGCCGGTACGGCTGCCATTATCCGTAACCGTGGACCGATTACGGCCAACGGTTCTACCACTCCGGTAATCATCATTGATGGTGTGCGGGTGGATAACCTGAACTCTAACCCGCAGTTGAACGTGGGTACGGGTGGTGCCTCTTCTTCAGCCCTGGCTGATATTCCTGTTGAATCTATCGAGCGTATTGAATTCATCCGTGGTGGTGCTGCAACAACGCTTTATGGTGCCGACGCTGCCAATGGTGTACTTCAAATCTTTACGAAGCGTGGTACGGCAGGTCAAAACCGCTTAACCGGTGGTGTGATGATGGGTGCTATGGTTGGAGAGCGCGAGTTCTTGCGTTTCCAGGAAACTGGTGACATCCTTTACGAGCCAGGTCTGGTACAGCAGTACCGCTTGGGTGTAGATGGAGGTAACGACCGTGTTACTTACAACTTTGCCGGTAGTTTTTACAATGACGATGGTTTCATCGACATTAACACCCAGCGCCGGATCAGTGGTCGCTTTGGCCTTCAGGCTAATTTGAGCGACAAGTTGACTTATTCTGGTTCTGCTGCCTTTACTTCTAATTTCTTTACGCGTGACTACAACGCCAACACCAGCTTTGCCCGTTACGGTGACCTGGAAGGTGGTGACTTCGGCCTACTGGACGAGCTGACCGATGAAGAAATCGATCAGATCACGGAAGATCTGAGAGTTGAAGGCCAAGAAACGGATATCACGGATGCTGTACGTCGTTTTCAAACTTCTCAGCAGTTGACTTACAAGCCTTTCGCTGGCTTCACTAGCCGTCTGATTGTTGGTTTGGATAACCGTACTAACCGTGCTGAGGACCTGCAAACCAATGCCCTACTAATCGCAAAAGGTAACGTAGGACCAGGTACTGCTGACCGAGGTAACATCGAGCGCGCCACGCGTAACTTCCTCACCTTAACTACGGATCTGGCACTGAGCTACGTTAAAGATGTAGGTGACTTCAGTTTCACAACCCAAGCTGGTGGTCAGCTGATTCGTAGCCAGGATGAGCAGATTGAAATTACTGCTACTAATCTGGTAGAAGGTTCTATTTCTCTAAACAACACCGCTGAGCGTGAAGTACAGGAATTCTTCCGTGCAGTTGCTTTCGGTGGCTTCTATATTGCTGAGAACATTGGCTACAAGAACAAGCTCTTCCTTGACTTGGGACTGCGCTGGGACTTTAACTCGGCCTTCGGTGAAGATATTGGCTTGGTAAATCTGAAGCGTGCAGGTATCCGCTATAGTTTAACGGATGAGCCCTTCATGCAGCAAGGTGGTTTGGCAGATATCATCACTCGGATGAGCTTCCGCGCTAACTACGGTGAAGCTTCTAACTTCCCGACTCCCTTTGCTCGTGACCAGACCTTTACCGCTACACCCTTCCTTGGTTCTCCATCTTACTCCTTTGGTAATCCCGGTAATACTGCACTAGGACCAGAGGTGGTAACTACCATCGAGGTAGGTGCTGACGTAAGCTTCTTGAAAGGTCGCGTAGGTGGTTCTATTACTTACTACGAGTCGACTACTGAAGACGCACTCTTTACACCTCCTGGTATTCCTTCTAGTGGTCAGCTAGCCCAGCAAGCCAACGTAGGTGAAATCGAAAACACTGGTTTTGAATTCGAAGCATTTGTAAAGGTGATCGAAACGCCAGATATCGACTTCGTTGTTAATGGCTCTTTGATTACTAACGAAAACGTCGTAACCAGCTCTGGTGGTGCGGCAGAATTCAACGTAGGTGGTTTCACCTTCCTGGGTTCTTTCGTAAAAGAAGGTCTGCCATTGGGTTACCTGCGTGGAGACATTGCTCGTATCAATGACGCTGGCGAGCTAGAAATTGAGCGTCTGGCTAACCTGGGTAAAACCAACCCTGACGGCTACGGTACGCTTGGCTTCAACTTCCGTTGGAAGCGTTTGAATATCTTCGGTAGCGCTGATTACCAGTACGGTGCTCAGGCGGTAGCCGTTGATGACGTACTGCGTTTCTTCGGTGGCGTTGCTGATGAGGATCGTTTCCCACCAGAAATTGCTGCTACGCCTGGTCTATCGTTCTTCGATCTGGCCGGTTACTGGGTGGAAGATGCTAACTTCTTCAAAGTCCGTAACCTGGGTATTTCTTACAGCTTAAACGTAGACAACACACCCTTCAGCTACTTAAAGCTAGGCTTCAACGTTCGTAACCCCATCGTAACTGGTTCTGCCAGCTTCGACCCTGAGGTAACGGGTGCTGGTCTACAGGCTCAAAACGGCTTCTCTGGTGGTGGTTTCGGTTTCGGTACCGAGTCAGCTCCTAAGCAGTTCTTGTTTAGCGTTGACTTTGGCTTCTAATCAAGTCCTCGTCAATTCTATTTCCCAAATCAATCAACTAATCAATCAAAAGGAATGAAAAACCTTTCAATGATAATGACCCGAATGGGAATGCTTGCACTGCTAGCAATTCTCTGGTCATGTGAAGAGTCTTCGGAGACCTTCGATCCGATCAACCCCAACTTATCTGTTGAGAATGTGGTCGGTACTATCGAGTCTGCCTCTCGTACCCTCAGTGGTGCTGAGCGTCAGCTTGCATTAACCCTTAATGAGTTCGTAGCCGTTGGTGCCATCGCATCTGACAACTACGTTAACACACGTACCTTCTTCAACCAGAACTTCGACGCCCTGGTCATCGCGACTACAGATGCCGATGTCAACGCACTGCAGTTTGACATCGCCCGTCTGCGTGCTTTGTGTACTACTGCGCTTACGGAAATCGGCCCTGCTGATCCCGACTATACCGCAGAGCAAGAATCTGGCTTCCATTTTCTACGCGGGTTAGCCTACCTCTATGGTGGTAGCTACTTCGTTGTATTGCCTGGCGAAGCTGGTGGTGCGGCAGTTCCTGCAGCTACTCACCTTGGTTTAGCTATCGATGACTTTACTGAAGCTATCCGCGCGGATGGTACGGGTACTTATGGTTTAGCTGCACACATTGCTCGTGCACGTGCTAACTACCTGTTGGGTAATAAGACCGAAGCGGTTGCTGATGCCAATGCTATCATTGCTGCTGCTCCTGACTTCCTGTACTCAGGTTCCTTTGACGCCGTGAACACTTCTGCTAATGATGACAATACCATGCAGGATGCCTTGTTTGATCGTGGTTCTTTCGACGATCTGCAGCCATTACCTACGCTCGATTTCCTCGACCCTAAGTACAATGGTAGCGATCCTAACTTTGACTTCCCTACCCCTATTTGTAAGGTAGAAGAAGCTCACCTGATTTTGGTGGAAGCTGCACTGTCAGAAAGCCGTCTGGAAGATGCTAAAGGTATCATGAACGACATCATTGGTCTAGTGGCAACTCGTCCAACAGCTACCTTTGATGACCGGGTAGAAGGCCGTACGGACCTGGATCCGGACACTCGTCCTAACCTCGCTTCCGTAATGGTATCTCCAGGTCCTGGACGTGACTTCGAGTCTGGTCTAGTATTGGATCGCCAAGCTGAGTCAGTTACTGTTCCTACGGTTTCTGGTACTTCTTTCGATGCCGACGAGATCGCTGCGATTAGCGACATCGACGCTGCTTACGAAGCATTGTACCGTATGCGTCAGGAGATCTTCATTGCTGAAGGTATGCGTTTCATCGACTTAGGTCTACGTATGCCAGTATCTCAGCGGGAAGCGGATGCTAATACAAACATCGTTGCTTCTGACCAGGAGGCATTAGTTCCAGCTTACCTCTCGGGTGCTGGCGACATTGACGCCATTGAATACGATGCTGGTGCAGGTACCTGCCGTGTACTCGTAAACGTCAATGAGCTGATTTCTGCCAACCGTGGTAGCAGTGATATTGCTCCTTTCGAGTAACTAAGGCCATAGTTGCTTGCCATTGGTAAGTGAGCTATGAACGAATAACGCCCTTCTTACTTTTAGTGAGAAGGGCGTTTTGTTTTTGCACTTCCGCAGGTCTAGCCCGTCGCAGGCCGACTTCCGCTCGTCCTGCGACTAAAGAAGTGGCTTAGTCGCAGGATAAACCACCCTCCTCCGGACGGTGGGATTTGGCCAGCGACCCAAACACCTGCGGAAGTACAAAAAAAGCCTTAATTTTGCGGCCGCTTATGGTGAAAATTGCCGATATAGAATTGGGTGAATTCCCCCTGCTACTCGCTCCGATGGAGGATGTGAGTGATCCTCCTTTTCGCGCGCTTTGCAAAGAGCAGGGCTGTGACATGATGTATACGGAGTTTATTTCAGTAGAAGGGCTGATTCGTGATGCCAGTAAGAGTGTACAGAAGCTGGATATTTATGACTACGAGCGTCCGATTGGTATTCAGATTTTCGGGGCCAATCTGGATTCTATGGTCAAGGCCGCAGATATCGTCGAAGCCGCCCAGCCTGAGCTGCTGGATATCAATTTCGGCTGTCCGGTCAAGAAGGTTACCTGTAAGGGCGCTGGCGCCGGTATTTTGCAGGATATTCCCAAAATGGTGAGACTGACGAAAGCCATCGTAGACCGTACCAACCTGCCCGTTACGGTAAAAACTCGATTGGGGTGGGATGACAACACCAAGTTTATTGAAGAAGTAGCCGAACGCCTGCAAGACGTTGGCATAAAGGCATTGAGTATTCATGGTCGTACCCGCAAGCAGATGTATAAGGGAGAGGCGGACTGGACGCTGATCGGCCGCATCAAGGAGAATCCTCGGATTCAAATTCCGATTTTCGGTAATGGAGATATTAATAGCCCACTAAAGGCAGAAGAATACCGCAATCGTTACGGGGTGGATGGCATTATGATTGGTCGAGCAGCGATTGGCTATCCCTGGATCTTCCGGGAGATCAAGCATTACTTTGCTACGGGCGAATTATTGGATCCACCGACGATTCAAGAACGAGTAGATGCTGCTAAGCGCCACCTGCGGCATAGCCTGGAGTGGAAGGGCCCTACCTTGGGCGTTTTGGAAATGCGTCGCCACTATACGAATTACTTCCGTGGGCTAAGAGGGATTAAAGCTCACCGCATGGTATTGGTGCAGGAGTATGATCCGGAACTGCTGTACGCTAAACTGGATGAGATTGGGGAGATCTACTCGGAGGCTGATTTTATGGTGTAGGGCAGTTAATGTGAAAATAAAATCTTATTGATAGCGCTAGAATAAAAAGTGACAGTAAGGAATAGGTCGGGAGATTGTGAAGGTTAAACTAGTTTATTAGTAAACTAATTTACCGGTAAATTCTAGGCTAATCCCAGCCACCTACACCACCGCCAAGCCCGCCAAGCCCAAACCCAGCCCAATGACCATCAACTTCCGCCAGCTGATTGCATGCTGCCGCTGAGAATCTGCCTCAAACAGTATCGTAGTCGAAATATGTAAGAGCGATCCAATGACCAAAGCCAGTGCAGACTCCACCCATAGCTGATCACTCACCCAACGTTCTCCTACCCAGGCGCCTAAAGGTCCCATCAGTGCAAAGAGGAGCAAAGCCAAGTAAATAAATCGTTTGCGATAGCCACTGAAACGAAGTAAAAGCCCCAATGCAAAAGCCGCCGGTATTTTATGCAGTACGATACCAAAGAGCAGATGCTGTCCTAAATGATTGTGACGGTGATCATGCTCGGCATGAAAGCCGCTATCTTCCAGGCCACTAAGTGGAAGCCCTTCGATAAAAGCATGCATACACAAGCCCAGCAACACTCCTAAGCCAAAAGTGGAGCTAGCATTATGGCGCGTATGAATATGGCCGTGCTCAACCCCTTGACTTAAACTCTCCAGCAATAGTTGGAGCAAAAAACCACCTAAAAGCCAGACACCAGGACGCCCCTCGGCACGTGTAAAAACCTCAGGTATTAACTCAAGCGCCGTAATACCCAATAGAAAGGCCCCACTAAAGGAAAGTAAATAGGGTAGGCGGCTGCGGAGGCGCTGCCCATCCCCCAGCAGCGCAATACCTCCGCCCAAAAGGACACTGACAAATAAAAGAGCGTACTGCCAAAGGGCCATATGAATTAGTAAGGTTGAACAAAAGTACATCTTAGGCGTCCTTTTGTTCTACGGAAGTTTACTCACTCACCCACTCACTCACTCACCCACTCACTCACTCACTCACTATGATTTACTATAAGACGAATGATAATTGGTTTGGCGATATGTCACACCTGGCCAAATCTTACGTAATGCGACGAGTTGTACGCTCTACACTGGCCATCGGCTTATATAGTTTGCTGGTCCTCTGCGCAATCCGCTTTCTAAATTTAGATCAGTACTTAATGATGGACGCCACCATCTTTAGCTTACTGGGGGTCATCCTTTCCATTTTCCTGGTTTTTCGGACCAATTCCGCCTACGATCGCTGGTGGGAAGCACGCAAACAGTGGGGAGCGCTCGTAAACAATACCCGTAACATGGCTATCTACGTAGATAGTATGTGGCCGCAGTCCGATCAAGGCATTCGGCGCTTCATGGCCAAACACATCAGTAATTTTTGCTTGGCACTGGTCGAACACCTTCGCAGCGGTACCCAGCTCGATAAACTAGTCTACCTATCCGAAGAAGAAAAAGCTTACTACTCCACCAAGAATCATATCCCTAATTTTATCGCCTTGCGCATCTTTCAGCGTATGGCCTCCGCTCATCGAGATGATGATATTAATGAAGGCGACTATATCAATATCAAGGCTCAGCATCAGTCCTTATTGGATATTCTAGGAGCCTGCGAGCGTATTAAGAAGACGCCAATCCCCTTTAGTTACGCCGTATATCTAAAAATGACCATCACGGCCTATGGATTACTATTGCCCTTAGGATTGGCTGAAAGTTTCGGCTGGTCGACCATCCCCATTGTGATGTTTGTCTTCTTCGCCCTGTTAGGAATCGAACTGATGGGAGAAGAAATCGAAGACCCTTTTGGTTTAGATTGTAATGACCTCCCCACCGGTGACATCGCACATACCATTAAGCATAACGTATTCGAGATTCTTGAAGACCGCATGGTCGACCCCATTAAAGAAAAAGAATTATATAAGAAATATTTTTAATGCGTAGCCTTAAAAGGCTATTAAGTGGCGTTTTTAGGCCCTTTTTCGCCATTTATCGACTATTTCCTAGCACTTAACGAACATTTTTGCGAAAAAAAGCATTTGGACGCACTTTTGGTGCAACGGTTACGGAATTGAATTCGTCACTATTGACAATTACCCCGATCACCGCCCATAATGCTTAACTAATGAAATCGCTTCTTTTCACCTTTATGATGTTCTTCAGCTGCTTGCAGGTCGCTACGGCACTGCCTAACAGCCCCCAGGGCATCTTCGACCTATTAACGGAGGATGAAGTCCCCGAGTTAGTATTAGCGATCAACTATGATGAGTTAGAGTCCGTCCGTATGAATGAAGAATTCATCGACGCTACTTTAACCGAAGGCACCACTACCCATAACTTAGAAATCCGCGTACGTGGCCGTTTCCGCCGCACGACTTGTACGATGCCTCCTTTGAAGTTGAAGTTTGACAAGCAGTGGTTACGCGCTGCTGGTCTTAATCGCCACAACGACTTCAAATTGGTTACCCACTGTACACAGGACCAAGCCGGGCAGGAAGCCTTATTACGTGAGCAGTTGGCTTACGAATTATACGCTACCATAGCCGGTGAAGCCGCCTTGCGCACCGAATTGGTGAAAGTGACCTACGTTAATACCGTCGATGGTAGCACCGAGAGCAGCTACGCTATCCTGATCGAAGATATCGATGACTTGGAGGACCGTCTCGCCGCTCACAAACTTGACAACATCTACGGTACTTCCTACGATCGTTTCACCAACGCTGAGGTGGTTAGCCTCTTCCAGTACATGATCGGCAACACGGACTACAGCTTGTCTATGGGCCGCAACGTAAAACTGGTAGAAGGGGAAAATGAAGAAGTAACTGCTGTGCCTTACGACTTTGACTTCTCTGGCATAGTCAGCGCTTCTTACATGCGCTTGCGTACCGATCTCGGTCAGGATTCTCCTCACGATCGCGTTTGGATCTGGGAGCTGAACGAAGAACCACAACTCGAAGCTGCTACTCAGCACTTCTTAGACTTGGAAGAGCAATTACTCGAACAGGTCGAAAACTACCATGAACTCTCTAACGGCAGCCGCCGTGAGATTAAGAACTTTCTCAAGGGCTTCTTCCGTGACCTTGACCATAATCGGGTCACTAAGTAAGTAGCCTTATCGTCAGAACCCCATATGAACCACACCTAAATAACTCTATTGAGTTGCTTCATTTCTTTCGCAAGTATTAAAGTGAGTTTGGTAGCCCGTCCCCTTGAAGGACGGGCTTTTTCATTGGAGGATTATCTTTGATCCATGTTCAATAGTTTCGATCAGTTCATTCACCAATCCAGCCTGCTATTCATGGCCCTGGTGGTATTGGTCTGTATACTAATCGGAAGTCTGTTTTTTCTAAAAAAATCTGGCCAAGCCTGGGCCAATCGCTGTTTTGGAACCATGCTCATTCTGGCCGGCACTACCCAGTTGCACTATTGTTTCGACTACGGCGGCTATTTTCGGACCCACCCGGAATGGCGCTTCTACCCCCTCTACTTCAATCTTTGGCTGCCCGTACTGCTGTTCTACTACATCAAACTAACTCTCTATCCCAACTACCGCCTGCGTGGGTCTGATCTCAAGCATTTTGCGCTGCCCATCGGCCAACTGATCTATTTCCTCTTAATGTGGCTCATCCCAAGCTGGCGTCATCCGGAAGGGCGCTGGTTCTATAGCCCTTTTTATGGCGGTCTTGAACAGGCGCTTTTCTTGTTTATGGTCCCGACTTATTTGATCTTTAGTTTGCAGTACTTCCGCAGGTCGAAGCGCAGCGGAGATCCTCGACCCTCGGGATCGAAACGTTCTCCGCAGGTTTTGATCCGAGCGCTTCGTCCTGAGGACGGAGTTGCGGGATCGAAGCGTAGTAGAGATCCTCGACGCTCAGTATCCAATAAGGCTACCTCCGCAGAATATTCCGTTCCCAGCAGCCAACGCCCTCATCGAATCATGAGCCGTACTCATTGGTACATCTACCAGCTCATGCGCGGCACTTCTTTATTCTGGTTAGCCTATGCCGTAATCGCTCTGGTTGATTTTTTTGCCTACAAATTCTGGGTGAAGGACCTACGGGAAATCAGCTGGTTTGCGGCTTTCGGAGCGCTTTCATTTACCGGCTTACTCTACGGTTGGTGCCTCTATGGTTTCCAGGTACTGGTTTGGGGACGAAACTTGAGGATTGGCCGCAGACAGCGTAAATAAGCTACTATTGTAAGGCTTCCAATCGACGCAATACCAACCAGGCCATCAGCCCGCTACCCAGCTCCAGGCAGTCTTCGTCCACATTAAAAGTATCGGTATGTACTGGGCTGCTTATTCCTTTTTCCCGATTGCCGGTGCCTAAACGATAAAAGCAGGCGGGTAGCTCATGGCTGTAATAAGCAAAGTCCTCTCCGGTCATACGTGGCGGAAGCTCGACGACGTTTTCTGCTCCTAAATAGGCCTGTGCGTCCTCAAAAATGGCCTGGGTGAGGGCTTCGTCATTCTTGAGGTAGGGATAACCGGGGGTAATCTTTAAGGTCGCGCTGCCGCCTAAGGCCTCCGCAATCCCTTTGGCAGTACGGGCAATTCGCTGGCGCATTTCTTTCCGCCATGCCTCGTCATACGTCCTCAAAGTACCCTGTAGTCGTACCTCGTTAGGAATGACATTGTTGGCGCCACCTACACTATTTATTTGACCAAAGGTCAATACAATGGGCAGAATGGGGTCCGTCTGCCGGCTCACCAGTTGCTG
Organism: Bacteroidota bacterium; assembly: GCA_039030655.1. Lineage (GTDB taxonomy): Bacteria > Bacteroidota > Bacteroidia > Chitinophagales > Saprospiraceae > Neolewinella. The sequence goes on from JBCCDS010000020.1 coordinate 58,831, forward strand.
AAGTGCAGAAATGACCTGGGCGCTGATGGCAATAGGGTCGACCGTATTATGTGGTAAGGCACCATGTCCTCCTTTGCCAAAGATAGATAGGTAGAGTTCATCGGTACTAGCCATGTAGAGCCCCGAACGCATCCCTACTTTACCGACTTCTAAGGGAGGGTGGACGTGTTGCCCGAGTATCCCCGCTGGGCGTGGATTTTCCAAAACCCCGTCTTTGATCATCAGCGAAGCGCCACCGGGGGCCTTCTCTTCGCCAGGCTGAAATAGTAATTTGACCGTACCGGAAAATTGATCTCTCATTTGCCAGAGGATGCGTGCCGTGGCCAGTAGTGAACTACTGTGCACATCATGGCCACAGGCGTGCATTTTGCCGGGATTGGCGGAACAATAACTAAGCTCATTGGCTTCCTGAATGGGCAAAGCATCAATATCTGCCCGCAGCGCGAATACCGGGCCAGCGCCCGCTGTACCCTCAATCCAGGCCAATGTTCCCGTACCTGCAACTTCCGAAAAGGGAATACCACTGGCTTTTAGTTGATCACGTAGATAAGCGGCAGTCTCGTATTCTTCAAAGCTGAGCTCCGGATACTGGTGCAAATGCCGCCTAACGGCGATGGCTTGCTCTGCTCCCTTACGAGCCAATTCCTTAATGCGCTGGGCAAGATCCACAGTAGAGTAGTCCATATTGGCTTAACGTAATTCGGCTCTTTCAATCAAATCGCCCAGTTGCAGTTGATTGACCACTTCCTGACCTTCCAGCACTTCTCCAAAGAGGGTATACCGCCCATCGAGTTGGGAGGCAGGACCGTGTGTAATAAAAAACTGTACCCCTTCTGTGTCCGGGCCGGCACTGGCCATGCCTAGTTTGCCCGGCCCGTCGTAGAAGAGGGGGGGCGTTTCCGTACGCAGGCTAAAGTTTTCATTGCCGTAGCCATCTCCGCGTGAGCAGCCACCCTGGGCCACCCAGGCTGGAACCACCCGATGAAAAGGTTTGCCATTATAGTAGCCCTCGTTGACCAACTGAATAAAGCTGGCTACCGTCGCGGGCGCTGCTTCTGGAAATAGACGTAAACTGATGTTGCCCCTTGTAGTGCGCAACCGAATGACAGGATCCGTCCCGGCAGCATCCAGCACCGACCAGTCAATCGGACGATTGAAAACCGGACTAGGGTGAGGGTCAATAGGAGATCTCCCCTCTAGTAGAGCAATGGCATCATCCAGCGAGCGATAACTCTCCGTATCTCTGGGCAACACCAAGCTGGCCTGTGCTTCTTTTGCCCATTCGAGCTCTTCGTAGTAAGGGCGAAATACGGCTGCGGTCTCTTTAAGCACCGCTGCTGCTTCAGCTATCATCCCAGCGTCTTCACTACTAATAGCTTCGCGTAAATAGACACTAATCTCCGTTCTTACCCGCCGCTGACTGACGGTGAAGAAGTCCGCAAAGTCTTCAAAGGTGGCAATTTGCCCGATGGCACTTACGGCTGCTGTTCGGACGACCGCTTCTGGATGGCCAAAGCCCAAATTGTGGATGATGCGGTAATTCCAGGGGAACTCGGCTAAGGCTGTGAGGATGGCGGCCTGTATCACCGGGTCTTCCTCTTGTTCGAATTGTTGCTGTAATTGATAATTAATCCCCGCGCGGTAATCAGCCAGATAATAAGGAAGGTGTCGCTGAGCAGCCGCATATATTAAATAGCGACTTTGGCCACTAAGGGAATCCAGCGCAAGTTGGGCGTAGCCAGTCGCATCTTGCTCCTGACCGGCGCGTAAGAAAAATTCTCCGGCAGCAATACTTGCCAGATACCGCTTTCCTTTCAAAAGTTGGCGAGCAGTACCTTTGAGTTGGGGATAGTAGGCCGCTTTTGCCACCGCAAAAATTTGAGTAGGAATCCGCCAGTCTGCGGCTGCACACAAGGTCCGTAACTGGGGAATGACGGATTCATCACCCAGTCTAGCCAGCGCTGCAGCCAGCAGGGGAGTAGCTTCGTCTTTAACCCCGTCGTTTAAAGCACTTACGATAGCTGCTTGCTGATCATTAGTGAGAATGGGCGCATAGCGGGCCAGATAGGTCGCCGCTGGTAGTCGGGCCGAAAAAGGGGCATCCGTATTGGTGGCAATCTCCACCTGTACATTGGTAGCAAGCCGGGAATGAACGTCTCGTAGGCCCATCCTCAAAATAGCTCTCGCTTGTCCGCTGATCAAAGAAGTATCTGCCGAATCATAAGTCGAGATGTCCGCTAGTAAAGTAAGCTCTTTTTTAGCACCCAGACGACCCACAGCTTCCAGAATGGCACCATTAGACCGCTGGAATAGGTTGGCCTCCTCGCCACCGGTAAAGGCGGCTGTCAGCGCTGCAATAGCCCGCTCATCTCCTTGTTGCCCTAAAGCATAGGCGGCCATCTCTCGGACCAAATCAAAGGGATCCTGCAACAGACTGGATAAACTGTCCACTGCCGTTTTATCCACAAAACTGCCAAAGGCCCTAGCCGCCAAAAATCGATAAGTCGGATTCGGATGGCTGAGGTAAACCAATAAACTATCCGTCTTCTGTTGATCCTGAAAGTCAATAATGCTTTGGCTCAAGGGATCCTTAAGGTCCAGTTTGATGCCAGCATAAACTTCCTCCTGGGGTAAATAACAGTGACTTAGACTGATGAGTAACACCAGACCCATTAAGTATAAAAGCGGTCGAGGGGACATAAATTAGAAGTCAGGCTCATTATCAATACCACCGTCCCATGGATCTTGAGGTAGCCCCGTTGTATCGGTAGGCATTCCTTCTTCCAGCAAGTCTTCATTATCCATTTCGTAGGCAGAACAATCCAATTCAATTCCTAAATCACCACGGGGGCGGTAGAAGGCTCGGCGTGTATCGACTCCGATTTCTTCATCAGCATGGACGCGTCTCATAAACTCGCGGAAGAAAGGCTTTGCCATATGCGCACCAGAGCCATAGCTCAGGTTGCGGAAGCGAATCCAACGATCGTCGCCACCTACCCAGGTTCCTACTACCAGCTTGGGGGTGATGCCCATGTACCAACCATCGGTTTGATCGTTGGTGGTACCGGTTTTCCCACCTACTTGTCCTTTGATGCCGCCCAGAGCCCCGACACTGGCATTTTGCAGCATATGGACCATTGCGTAGTTGGCTTGAGGAGATAGCGCATTGCGCAGCTCGGGAGTATGCTCGTAAATGATTTGTCCCGTACGGTCTTTGATCGTGAGCAGGAAGACGGGGCGCAGGAACTCACCATTATTGGCAAAGGTGGAATAAGCACCCGCCATTTGCTGTACCGTCAGGTCTACTGATCCGAGAGCGATGGAAGGGGCATCAGGAATGAGACTCCGATCAATACCCATATTGTGTACGACCGTGCGTAGATCTGCCGTACTGCCCAGTTCCTTCATTAGGTAGGCCGATACGGTGTTAATCGAACGCTTCAGCCCCTGCTGCAACGTCAGTATTTCACCGGTATAGTCATCGCTGGCATTACGCGGCGTCCAGGGCTCGCGTAGTCGAAAACGGCCATCGCCCGGAGCAATGGTGACGGGTTGATCAATGACCTGATGGCAGGGAGATATTCCTCGCAGATTGATGGAGGTTGCGTAGAGAAATGGCTTGAAAGTAGATCCAACTTGGCGCGGAGTAGTCACATGGTCAAATTTGAACCATTTGAAATTGTTGCCCCCTACCCAGGTCCGAACTAGGCCCGTACCAGGTTCTACCGACATTGATCCGATTTGCAGGATCATGCTGTGGTAGCGAATACTATCTAGCGGTGACATGATCGTATCCGTAGTCATACGCTCATTGTCGTAAGTAAAGACCCGCATCCTGGTAGGTTCATTAAAGACGCTCTCTACTGCTTCCTGAAGTTCCAGATAGGCCGCCTTTAGCTCTGGATATACATCGAGTCGCATCACTTGGCGATACTTATCAGCTAGGTCACTACTGATGCCGTTAGGGCCAACCAGACGCCTGATATAACCAGGCTCTTCTTCTTCGCGCAGCATGCGCTGAATCTCGTGGTCATCATTGCTAAAGCGCAAATCGTGCTTTTGATTGACAGCCTGAATGGCAGGAAGCAAAATCCGCTGTCGCAAATCCTGGTAACGACGGGTAGATCTCACTTGTCGCTGTAGCGATCGCTCCCGACTTGCTACTGGGGTCTCTGTCTCGGAATAAGGACTTTCGTAAGTCCAGGGGTCTTCATTGCGCCAGTGACGGAAAAATTCCTCCTGCAGCTTAGGTAGATGAGCCAGGACGGCTGCTTCAGCGTGCGACTGCATGCGTGGATCAATGGTAGTTTGCAAGATCAAGCCGTCGCGGTAAATATCGTAGGCGCTGCCGTCAGGCTTGCGGTACTCTTCTTGGCTGAGTATATCTTTAGCGTATTCAGCCAGTACAGCACGGAAGTAAGGAGCCGGACCGTCGTCGTGATCCTGGAAGTTGTAGTTGACTCCCAGCGGTAGTTGTCGTAGAGAATCATAAGTGACCCGATCAAAATGGCCGGATTTCATCATCTGAGAAAGCACGACCTCCCGGCGATTGAGTACGCCATCAGGATTGTCGAGCGGGTCGTAGAGGCTGGAATTTTTGAGCATGCCGACCAGCATCGCTGCCTCTTGTACTTCCAACTCGTCGGGCATTTTGCCGAAATAGTTCTCACTAGCGGAACGAATACCTACCGAGCGATTAATGAAATCGTAGCGGTTGAGGTACATCGCAATAATCTCCTCTTTGGTGTAGCGGCGCTCCAGACGGACGGCAATGATCCACTCACGCAGCTTCTGGGCAACTGCATTGGCGAACCGCTTGTCACGCCCACCTTCGGTAAAGAGCAAGCGGGCCAGCTGCTGGCTAATGGTACTGGCACCTCCCTTACTGCCACCGTAGGCAATAGCGCGACCCAGTCCCCAAAAATCAATTCCGCTATGCTGGTAATAGCGTTCATCTTCCGTAGCAATCAGGGCGTCAATCAAGTGTGGGCTCAGGTCGTCATAGGCCACCATGACGCGATTATCTACGGCGTAACGGGCCATGGGGCTACCGTCGGCGAAGAGGACCTGACTAGCTTCGTTATTCTGCGGGTTCTCCAACTCCTCAACGGAGGGCAGATCACTAAAGCCCAGCCCAAAAATGGTCAGAAAAACAACGGCAAAGCCAATACCCACCAAACGCCACAGCCAAATCATGGCTTTGCGGTGACTGGGTTTCTCAATGTCTCCTAGCAGGAAGTTAGATATGTAGCGTGTCATATGGAGGGTAAAGATAAGTACTTCCGCAGGTCTGTCGGTTAAGCGAAATTTATTTCGCGCCGGGTGGGGTGGACTTTAGTCCACGAGATGAAAGCGAACTGAAGTTCGCTTAACCTAGCACCGGCTAAAGCCTGTTTAACCATCACACCTGCGGAAGTACAAAAAACTAGCGGTCTGACTGTAGCAGGAAAACCGGCAAACCAATGATAATAACGCCAAAACCTACCAGAGCATGTATAGGTTCGGTGATCAATTTATTAACACAGAAAGCCAGGCTGATGCCAATAAACACCAAAGGGATGATTGGATAGCCCCAAACCCGGTAGCCTTGACTATTTCCCATGCGCTGACGAAACTGGAAAAGGGCGATAGCCGCCATGGCCATGAAGAGGATGTCCATGAAAACTACGTAGTGCAGTAAATCGTGGATGTTGCCCCAGAAAAAGATCAAGACAATGGCCCAAACACACTGTAGGAGCATCGCCCTCACCGGAGTGCGGAAGCGTGGATGCAAATGGGCAATGGCAGGAACGAAACTCTTGTCCTGAGCCATAGCGAAGTAAATGCGCGGGGCAGACATGCAGTAGATGGCCAGGGTTCCGGCTATGGAAATGGCGACTAATCCTGCGACCCAGTTGCCACCGCCCCGCCAAACACTATCAACGGCTTCAGCGGCAATACGTTCGCTGGCAGCCATTTGAGCGGGGTCAAAAAGCAAAAGATAGGCCAGGTTGATCAAGAGATAAGTTAGGGTGACGATAGCAGTACCGAGCAACATGGCGCGGGGTACCGTGCGCTGAGGATGAATGGCCTCACCAGCTACGTAACTGGCGTGGTGCCAACCACCGAATGACCAAAGGACTCCGACTAAGGCCGACAATAAAACCGTTGCTAGTGGGGTGGGAACCTGCTCTTGTAAGGACCAGAGCTGGCTACCGCGCTCGGGGGAGCTAAAGAAAAACGCCAGCATCACTACTGCAAGGATGCCTAAGAGTTTGGAAACGGTTAGGCTGCTGGTCAAGCGTTGAGATTGCTCTACGCCCAGGCAGTTGATGAGGGTCAGTACGATGAGCAGGCCAATGGCTACCGATAGTTGCCCGTTGTAGCTGAGTGGGATTAATTCATTGAGGTACTGGCTAAAGGCCAGCGCGAGGGCGGCCATCGAGCCAGTATTAATGATAAATAGGATGGCCCAGCCGTAAGCAAAGGCGGTAAGTTTGCCGTAGGCCTCGCGTAGGTAGACGTAGACGCCTCCCGAAAGCGGGAAACGACCAGCTAGTTCCGCAAAGGTCAAGGCACCGGTGAGGGCTACTAGTCCGCCAATGGCCCAAACCATGAGTAGGTAGCCGGCATGAGGAAGGTCTGCGGCTACTTCACCAGGCGTGACGAAGATACCGGCTCCAATGCAGGAACCGACGGCGATCATCGTGAGCCCAAAAAGATTAAGACGGCGACGGAGTTGTGACATAGATAGCGGTAGCAATCGACACCGGAGAGGGGATGAGAAAAGCCGGTGTTTACAGGCCTAATATATGCAATGCTTGTGGCATCGGAATACAATTACAATATTTGTGCCTCCAGCAGAAGTCCAGGAAATATGCCCGATCGCCGCTACCGCAGGTCTGAACTCAGCCAACTTGCCCACGAATTAGGCATGTCCTATTCGGAAGGAGATGAATATGACCTACCCGGCCAATTGCGGGATTTTCGCCTCTTTCGCCGAGGACGTCGTCGTCAGGTACGACACTTATTGCACCGGCAGGACGGGATGATGGACTACGACCTGAAGATCATGGACTACAGCTACGTCCGCGGAAAGCGCAAACGACCGATTGACCAAACAGTCTTTTTTCTACGTTCTAATGCTATGGTCTTGCCCGAATTCTGGATGCGCCCCGAATCCCTGCTGCATAAAGTCGGCGAGCTGCTAGGCCGAGAAGACATCGATTTTGAACGCTTCCCCAAATTTTCCGGCCGCTATCGCCTGACTGGTGACGATGAAGTCTTTATCCGTCATCACTTTAATGAGGAACTACTTCACTTTTTCTCCGTTGAAAGAGGCTGGTACCTGGAGGGGGTAGGCTACTATCTGCTGTTTTACAAGAAAGGAAAGTTGCTAGGTTCGAAGAAGATCAAAGAGCTGTATAGTAAAGGTATGCAGGTGTACAAGCTGCTGGAAAAAGCGACTTGATTAGTTGGGTAGTTTTTAGATCGGTAGATGGGTAGTCTGTAGGCCCCGGAGGGGACTTCCAGCAAGAGCGAGATCTGCAAGCCGGCGAAGCCGGGTCAGGGCCTCGCGACCCGCGACTGTTATAGTTCTGTTAATCAAGCTGATAGCATAGGGGATTTTCTAGTTGCTAACGTCATTTTATCGATAGGTGGGCAATTATTTGACCGCCAAATTCGCTAATAAGCACATTAACCAACAAATTCCCCCTAAACCATGAAAACCACACCATTCTTACTGGTGATTGCAGCCTTATTGTGCTGCGGTCCGCTCCACGCACAATTCGAATTCGGTATCAAAGCTGGTTTAACGACAGCTTCTTTAGAAGGCGAAAATCTAGCCTTTTCCGGACAAGGACTAGAAGATTTAGGCCTGGCACTGCAGGACGCCGACTATGGCCTGCAAGCGGGTGTATTCTTTCGCATCCCCGTCGGTAAGTTCTTCCTGCAACCGGAAGTCACCTTCAATACCCAGGAAGCTAACTTCCGTCTCAATGGCGAAGGAGAGGGCATAACCACTGCTTTCTCGGAGCGCTACAATGATCTGGATGTACCACTACTGATTGGTTATAAACTCGGCCCTTTACGACTCATGGGTGGCCCGGTTGGTCATTTCCGACTCACCGAAGAAAGCAGTATTCTGAGCCAAGAAGGCTGGGATGCCACCCTGGAGACCTTTAACCTGGGTATAGCACTTGGAGGTGCTTTAGACATCGGGCCCGTAACCCTAGACGTCCGCTACGATAACAACCTCAGCAAGTTTGGCCAAACTTTTAGTTTCGGTGGCGAAAGTGTAGCCATTGATCAGGCTGCCAAACGATGGGTTTTTACCCTTGGCTATCGTTTTTAAGGGAGGTATACAACCTTGCCGCTTATCCGGCACTCTTTAAATCAATGATCTGGTCAGCGCAATTTGTGCTGGCCAGATGCTGTAATTTCACTTACCATGCCGCCAACGACCGCCCGCATGACGGAAACGGAACTCGTTGCTGCCTGCAAAAGAGGGGAGCGACTAGCTCAGAAAGAGCTGTACGACCGTTACTGTCGTGCTATGTACACAGTATCCTACCGGATAACGAAAGACTTTGATTTAGCCAATGATGTGCTGCAAGAAGGATTCATCAAGATCTTTCAAAAGCTACACACCTTCCGGGCCGAAAGTAGCCTGGGTGCCTGGATTAAAGTCATTGTAGTACGGACGGCCCTGGCCCGTATCAAGCGAGAACCTAAACTAGAAGAACTACCCGCTAACTTCAATGACCAGCGTATCGACTGGGGGCATACCCGCCTCGATGTTGAATACCTGGAAAAAGCCATTCAAAAATTGCCCAATGGCTACCGGGCGGTTTTTGTACTCATCGAAGTGGAAGGCTATAGCCACAAAGAAGTAGCCGAAATGCTGGAAATCAGTGTAGGGACTAGCAAAAGCCAGCTCTTCTACGCTAAGAAAAAACTTCGTCAATTCCTGAGTCAAGAAGTATGAAGGATCTCAATTATGACCGATTACGCGCTGCCCTGGACCGCCTGCCGTCCTACCTGCCGCCGACTGGCCTCTGGTCAGCTATCGAGTCTGGTATGGATAATGAGTTCGTCGGGGCACCGCCGCCTTTCTCCACCGACGAAAAGCCGGTCTTGCCACAGTATAGTCCGCCTAGTTCAGTCTGGAACGCCATCAATCAACGATTGGATGGAGGCGAGGTACGTCGCCACCGGCTACGAGTAGTCATGAGTTGGACAGCCAAGGCAGCTGCTGTTCTTTTGCTTTTTGGAGCGGGTTATTTCTCAGCTACCAGAGATAGTGGCCCTACGCTGGTCATCACCGAGAAAGTAGAGTCGGCCCCTATTCGGCCTACTTTTGTCAGCTTTCCTAGCGAAGACGATCCAAGTTTTGACGCCCTGCTGCTGGAATTGGAAGACCTCAATCGCCCTAGTTTGAACGGTATGCGACTGGAATTGGAAGAATTGACCTCGGCTAAACAAGAAATTGAAGCGATGTTGGTCTCCTACGGTAATGATCCTGCTATTATGAATCAACTCGCCGACATTGAGCGAGAACGCTCCAGTGTATATCGACGCATCCGCTCCGGTATGTAGTGCTCGGTTTTTCAGACTACTCTTATTTCATCAAATGACCGCTCATTTGTCCAAATACATTGGCTTATTGTTAGGCCTGCTCTTCACGGCAGAGCTCCTACAGGCGCAATCTCCGGCTACGACTTCCCTGCAAGTAGTAACTAAGACCATTAATGATACCTACCCTTACCGCCCGGGAGTAGAGATTAATGTCTTGGGGGAAAATGCAGAAATTTTCGTGGAAACATCTGATGCCCAGCAAGTGATTATTCGCCTGGAAATGATCTCTAAACATGAAGATATCATTACTGCGCGCAAGGACCTCGAAAACCTCTACTTTCTGATCGAAGAGGAAGGTCAGAAAATTTACATGCAAAATAAGCGGAAGGATACTAACCTGAAGCCTGACAGTGAACTTTCGGTGAACTACTATATCACCGTTCCGGAAGAATGTCCGGTTTATCTCAAAAGTCATTTTGGGGCCGCCAACATCAACAATCTGCGCAATCGCCTGCGCATTGACGGCGAGTTCAGCCAGATCAACATCAATAATGTAGAGGGTATGCTGGATATCAAGACCCGTTTTGGCGATATCCTCGGCGAGCGTATTGATGGAAACGTCAATATCAACGCTCGACGTTCTGATGTCGAGCTCTATGATGTAGGCGGCTCTTTTACCATCAACTCTCAGTTTGGTGAGCTGCGAATAGCACCCAATGCTTCCTTAAGAGACTTACAAATCAGCGCGGATCAGTCGGATGTCTACCTATTTGATCCACAGGGTAGCCCACTTTCTTATAACCTGACTACGACCTACGGTGAGCTGGTGCTACCCGATGAAGTCCCCATCACCGAATTAGAAACTTCGGATGGCTTGCGCCGGGTGCGCATCGAATCCGGACGTGAGATCAGTGGGGAGATCAAAGTGAGCGTCACCTTTGGCAACCTCATTCTGGAGAAGCAAGAACAACAGATACGCCGCCGCCGGCGCTTCTGAACCATCAAAAAAATCCCCCAGGGCAACGGTCCTGGGGGATTTTTTTGATAGGAGTAGAAAAGAGACGGGATTTAGCGTTTTCCTATTCACTCACAGCTCCCGACTAACAACTGTAGAGGGGCGGAAGCAAATGTGTTGCTACTCGCCTTTGATGATTCGCTTTTTCATAGCGTTGAATTCTTTATCCGTGATGATTTTCTGATCACGCATTTCTGCTAGGCGTTGTAGCTCGTCGAGCGCTTGCCTGGCGTCAGTGGTACTCTTGGATTTGGTAGCAGCCGGAGCCTCGGTTGCCTCAGCGGTGGCTGCAGCAGGCGTAGGATCGGCATCAGCGCCTTCTGTTTCAGCTTCCTGAGCGGCATCTTCCTCCGCTTTCCACTGCTTAGCGATGGTCTTTCCTTTCTCAAACTGTTCCTTGTAGACCTTCTTTAAACGCTCGGTATCAAAATCCAGGATGGTACCGCCGGAACTAAAGTGCTTTTTAAATACCTGCCCTAGCGCATAGGTGCTGGCACCATTTATAGCAGCAACAGTTATGCCTCCGACTACAGTACCGATACCAGGTACCAGTTTAATCAAGGAGCGAGCGCCGGCTCTGGCCATAGTGCTGGTGGTCAGACTACTCACGATGGCTTTACCCTGAGATTCCGCAAAATCCAATCCATAAACCCGACACAGCGAGCGAATCATGTCCAGTTGCAGGGCAGAGACGGCGAATACGTCCGCTACGGGCAGGGGAATAACGTAACTAGCCCCCATTGACCAGATAACGTGATTGCGAATGACCGTATCAGCGTGGCGGTCGTTATCGGGAGTGTTGAAGGGATTCATAATGGAACCTTTTAACTTTTTTGCGGCGTAGTTGGTGAGCTTCTTGCGCATAGGGCGGTTGTTTTTGTTGGTACTTCCGCAGGTCTGACCGAGAACCGAGATTGTGGAAACAGTATTTCTCGATTCTCGATTCTAGAAGTCCCTGCGAAGTTGGGACGATCTTGACTCTGGGTCACACCTGCGGAAGTGCAGATTCAACGATTTATGCTTTTAACGCAATGATGTGTCTAAAGTTACTGCTAAAGCACTGCTAAAGGCTCGGAATTCGATAGAAGACAGCACGAAGTCGACGAAAATAGGGTAGTCATCGGTTCTAAAGCGCGAGTAGCAGACACTTGGAGGAAGCTATAGTCGGGCAGCTGGAGCGATATCAAGGGGAGCAAAGAGGCCGGCCTGGTACTTATAGTAAGCGGTGATGCCAATCATTGCGGCATTGTCCGTACAGTATTCAAAGCGGGGGAAATACACCTGGTATTCGCCCTGTTCACTTAAGCCTTCTAAGGCTTTACGCAAGCCACTGTTGGCACTTACTCCACCCGCGATAGCCAATTCTTTAATGCCAGTTTGTTGACTGGCGGCCAGGAGTTTATCGATGAGGATGTCGACGATCGTTTTTTGAACCGAAGCACAGATGTCGGCCAAGTGGTCTTTTACGAAATTGGGATCCTGCTTTTTGCGGTCCTGTAGCTGGTACAGAATGCTGGTTTTGAGTCCGCTGAAGCTAAAATCCAACGCTGGGATATTGGGGCGGTTGAATTGTAAGCTGGGGTGACCTTTTTGTGCTAAACGGTCGATTTCAGGACCGGCCGGATAGGTGAGTCCCAGTAGTTTTCCCGTTTTATCGAAGGCTTCACCGGCTGCATCGTCAATTGTGCGACCAATTATTTCTTGATCTAAAAAATCTCTTACTAAAGAAATTTGGGTGTGTCCGCCGGAAACGGTCAGGCACAAAAAGGGAAACTTGGGGTAGGGGGCTTCGGCGAAATGTGCCAGTACGTGCGCCTGCATGTGATCGACTTCGATCAAGGGGAGTTGATTGGCCAGGGCAAAGCCCTTAGCAAAACTGACGCCGACCATCAACGAACCGATTAATCCAGGTCCGCGGGTAAAAGCCACGGCATCAATGTCTTTTATATGTATATTTGCTTTATCAATGGCGACGGACACTGTCGGTATGATGTTGCGTTGATGAGCGCGACTGGCGTGTTCGGGCACGACGCCGCCATACTGGGCGTGTACCTTTTGGTTGGCGGTTACGTTACTTAAAACCTCTCCATCACGGATGATGGCGGCCGAAGTGTCGTCGCAACTGGACTCGATGGCGAGAATAATTGGCATAGAAAAAATTAACAAGCGGCATGCGCCATTAGTCATAAATGACGCATCTTTTTTATACTTGCACAAACTAATGAGAAGCAATGCGGAAAATCTTTAACGCAGTATTCCTGCTTTTGGCTGCTGGCCTAGCCTTTTTGCTCTACAAAAGCATTGAAGAACCTATCGCTTTTGACCGTGATCGGGTCGTCTACGAAGAGGCGGTTAAAAAGCGCCTGATCGAGATTCGGGAGGCCCAGGAAATGTACCAGGACATGGAAGGAGAGTATGCCGATAATTTCGACACCCTCACCTACAAGCTACGGAATGGTCAATTCTCCCGAATAAAGGTCATCGGTGACCCAGACGATCCTAACTTCGTTGGCCAAATCGTCTATGATACGACCTTCTCTCCTGCTATTGACTCAGTCGAAGCGATGGGGATAATACTGGATTCACTGGAAGTGGTGCCCTACGGAAACGGAGCCACCTTTGACATCGCAGCCAAGGTCATACCTTATGAGAATACCGAAGTAGCAGTGGTGCAAGTGGGCACGCAATTCAAAACCTTTATGGGTATTTATGCTGACCCACGATTTAAGCGCTACGACAACTTCTACGATCCGAATGAGCACATTCGTTTCGGTGATTTGACCAAGCCTAGCCTCGCTGGTACTTGGGATTAGTCAAGTACGACATACAAGAACGGGACTTTGATCGAACTAAGTCCGACCAATACGAGCTGTCCATCCTATTTGGGGTGGGCAGTTTCGCGTATATCGTACAGGAATCCAGGTCTCGTCAGATACTAGCTTATCGCTCCGTAGAATTGGACCTTCAGCGGGATACTGACTTCCCGCAACAATTGCAACTTGCTTTTCAACAAGACGATATACTGCGGCCGAATCTGATCCGTCAGGTACAATTGGCCTGGATGTATCCTGTACATACGCTGGTTCCTACTCGTTTGTACGATCCAGCCTCCGCTAGATCCTATCTGGAGCAATTATCTGAGCTTGGCGCTTTTCTAGAAGTGCGTACTGATGCTATTCCCGATTTTAGTGTACAGTTGGTTTACGGCTTACCGGGAGAACGGCGAGACCTGGTGGTACGTCGCTTGGCCGCCCGCAAAGAAGAACATATCGCAAAAGGCTTATTGTCAAGTTGGCGGCAGGTAGATAGCGGTCAACGACAAAGGGCGGTGTTTGCTAACTTTCGGGACAATCATTTAATCCTGGGGGCCATCGAGCAGGGGCGAATGCTCTATTTCAATACTTTTCCCTACCGAGAGGCCAAAGATGCGCTCTATTTCGTTTTACTGGGTTTTCAGCAGTGTGGCTGGTCACCCGGCCAGACTCCGCTTTACCTAAGTGGGGAAGTATTAGAAGATTCGGCGGTCTTCAGGCAGTTGTACCGCTTTGTGGGGGACATACGCTACATGGTCCCGGCAGCAGCCCCTAGTGGTCCGGCCATAGCTGAGTTACCCGCCCACCTGTATGCGGACCTTCTAGCCATTGGGCAATAAGCCAGTTGAAGGTGCTGGTAGCTAGACATCTTAGTCGTAAGTTGGAGTAAGCACGCAAAAAATGAGTTTATGCGGATTATCGGAGGAGCATTTAAAGGGCGTCGGTTTCGACCACCGGCTGATAAGTGGCCCACCCGCCCAACTACGGATTACGCTAAGGAAGGGTTATTTAATATTTTACAGAACCGACTGGATTTTAGCGAGCTAAGGGTCCTTGACCTATTCGGAGGAACCGGGAGCCATGACTATGAATTCATCAGTCGAGGTTGCCGGGATGTGACTTATGTTGATCGGCACGGCCCAGCAGTCAATTTCGTACGCAAGACTGCAGAGCAACTGGGGATCAGTGACTATCTGAAGATCTTCAAGATGGATATTTTTCGTTTTATCAAACGCCCGGTAGAGCAGCCCTACGATTACATTTTTGCCGGTCCACCCTATCCTTTACCCAATATTCCAGAACTGCCGGACTTGATCTTGGGAGCTGGCTTATTAGCGCCGGGAGGCTTGTTTGTCCTGGAGCATAACCCCCAGCATGATTTCAAGGAGGATCCCCGTTGCAAGGAAGTTCGCAATTATGGTACGACTATCTTTGCTTTCTTTCAACTGATGGAGGAAGAAGAATAAAGACTATGAATTACTGCTCCAATTGTGGTTCTGCCCAGCTTCAGTTTCGTATACCGGAGGGGGATAACCGGGAGCGTTACGTTTGCTCTAACTGTGGAACCATCCACTATCAGAATCCGAAACTCGTGGTGGGCTGCTTACCAGTTTGGGAAGATAAGGTCCTACTGTGTAGGCGAGCAATTGCTCCTGCTTATGGCAGTTGGAATATTCCTAGCGGCTACATGGAAAATAAAGAGACCCTAGCAGAGGGTGCAAAACGGGAAGTGTGGGAAGAGGCAGAAGCGAAGGTTAATATTCACTATCTGGCCACCATCTATGATATTCCACGAATCAGTCAGGTCTACGTACAGTTTGTCGGGGAGCTGGTAGAGGGTAAGTTCGGCGTTGGAGTAGAGAGCCTGGAAAGCCAATTGTTTGCGGAAGAAGAAATACCCTGGAAAGAAATCGCTTTTACTTCTTCTAAGTTCACTCTCAGCAACTTTTTTGCAGATCGCAAAACCGGAGCGGCCAAGCTGCACCGTGGTTGTTTCCCACAGATTGCACGCAATTAATTAGTAATCCGGTTCTGAATCTGGCTAGCTATCAGCTAAAAGAGCGGCACTCTGAACCCGCCATTGATGCCGATGCTATTTTGAGAAATACTGATAGTTTCATCATCACTCAAATCACTTATACTCGCCAGGTAACGGCCTTCAATAAAGAGTTGTGTGCTACCGCCAAAGGTTATACCGACTACTCCGGCTACGGATACTTCTCCTCGCCGCAGGCGATCGGCGTCGAAATCTATTTCTCGATCATCTCCCGATTCGATTAGCGTGCCGCTAATCGCATAGTTAAAGAATGGCCCTGCTCCCAGATAAAACCCCAGGGGAGCATCACTACCGAAATTCAACTTGATTAAAGCGCCCAAATCTAAATAGGCGAGTTGGGTTTCAATGGTGGTTTGGCTGACTTGTAATTCATAGTCATAACCTCTACCCAAATAATTGAGCTCAGGTTGGATGCTAATCAGATCCGTGCCAATCGGCAGATCGACAAATAGCCCTAGCATCAAATTTCCTTGACTACCGGTTTCCAATTCGAGGCCACCGATATCTAGTTGGGCATCGGTGAAGTTGTACCCACCACGAATGCCGAAGTACTGCGCCTGGAGGCCCAGGCTGAAAATAATCAGCAGCAGGGGCAGAAGTAATAACTTTTTCATCATAGAACATTGAGGGTAAAAGCTGAAGAGGCAGACTTCTGCAAGCCTGCCTCTTCAAAACCGGAAATTGGCGTCACTGTTCGCTAGAAACAAATCCCAGCATTCAGGCCAAGACTACGTTGACGGATTTCGCTGATGTCCTGTTCCGTTTGGTCAGAAAGACTTCCGTAATAACGTGCTTCTACAAAGAAGGGCCCGAAGGTGAGCCCCGCAGCACCAGCTAATAAGAGCTCATTTCTGCGAATTTGCTCGGTGTCAAAGTCAATATCTTCATCATTAAGGGTGCCGCTGAGCACAAAACTAAAAAAGGGTCCTGCTCCGACGTAGAAACCTACGGGATTGTCGGCCCCGATGTTGATTTTAACTAAGCCACCCGCATCCAAATAGGCGAAGGAGGCTTCGAAGTCCTCAGGGACAGCAAAGTCCTCGATGGTATAGGTATAGCCTCGCCCCATGTAGTTGATTTCGGGTTGGATAGAAATGACTTTAGTCCCGATGGGGATGTTGTAGAAGATGCCCGCCATAAATTGGCCCTCACTGTCACCGGTAGAGATATCTAGATTGTCAAAGTCTACCGAAGCATTGGCAAAGTTATAGCCAGCGCGCAGGCCAAATTGAGCTGAAAGTGCAGTAGCACTAAGTAGGCCTGCAAGAGTGATTAAAAGAATTCGTTGCATGATACTGAGAGATAGGTTTGTCCGCAAAACGGGAGAGCGGAGGGAGATGTTGTCTCTCTTTAATGATTCATCTTGCGAATCCGTTACTTGTCAGGGGAAGATGCAATCCGGATAGCGCCTTTGTAATTGAAGCGAAAAGGCCGCCTTCTAACTTTCAGTAGGGAAGCAGAAGGTAGCTCAAAAACTGAGGAGGTAGTTCAAGTTACGTTTTGTTCTTGATGTAGAAAGTCAAAAAATCGGTGCCTTCCCCGGGAAGGCACCGATCAAACACAAAACCCAAAAATATTCAGCTATGCCGAGGCCGGAGAGGTTTGGGAATCCAAACCGCCTCCGCCTCGAGCATATACTCGCTAGAAGTGGTTTGGGCTAACCCAAACCACTTCGTTTGCGGTATAATAAAATCGAATTGATTAGTCGATACAGGCTTCGCCTGCGGCGTAGAGCGCCTCTTCGTCGTTGATGGTTGGTTGACTACCATCGGGCAAGATGATATCAATGGGGAAAACAAACTGGAAGTCTTCGTCTTCGCCAAGGGAGTCGCAGAATGCCTCAAAGTCATCATCGCTGTTGATGGTCGTGGTCCCGGCGTCAGTAGTAAGCTGGATAGGGTAAACGAAGTCGAAGCATTCCTCGTCTTCATCCCAGTCTTCGAAGCAGTCGGAGAGTAGGTCATCAAATTCTTCTTCGTCATTGATGACTAACTGGGTCGAATCTTCGGTGAGGGTTACTTCCAGAGGGAAAGCAAACTCGAAATCGGTCTCATCGTCAATCAGTTCATCTAGGTAGTCGAAGAGGGCTTCTTCATCGTTGAAGACCATGCTGCCGGCATCCGTGTTGATGGTAACTGGGAAGTTGAGTAGAAAACAGTCGAAATCGTCGAGTTCATCCCAGTCTTCCTCCTCCTCCCAATCATCATAGCAGTCATCGAGTAGGTCCTCCAGCTCATCTTCATCATTGAGCGTTTCTGAGCTACCGTCTTCGAAGGTGACCTGTAAAGGATAGATGAAGTCAAAGTCTTCTTCTTCTCCCAGCCCATCGAGGAAATCGTCAAAATCGTCTTGATCATTAATTAGGCTTGTACCTGCGGAAGTACTCACCTCAAAGGGGAAATCAATAGTGAAGCAGTCTTCGTTTTCGCCCCAATCGTCATCATCCCATTCATCATCGTCACAGCATTCATCGAAGAGGTCGAAAAGCGTGTCTTCGTCGTCGATGGTTTGGGTCGAGCCATCTTCGAGGGTAATGGTGATGGGGAAGATGAGCGTGGGGTCTTCTTCCGCATCTGGATGGTTGTCGTACCAAATGTCGGCTACAGTTTCCAGTTCTTCATCACTGTTGACGGCTTGGCTACTACCATCGGGGAAAAGTACAGTTACGGGATAATTGATGCTGAAGCAAAAAACTTCGGCGGTGTCTGAGTTGGAGCTCCGGCTATTGACGGACTCCATAAAGCGATTGGGATCGGTAGAGTTCGTCGTAGTCGGAGCTTCCTCCGGCATGACTTCCTCGGGATTACAAGCAGTGGTAAATAAGGCCAGCAGGAAGGCCACAAGAAATAAGGGAACAATTTTTCCTGATTTCAACATGGGAACAATTTTGGTTGGTATTCGAAGCACAGGTCTTCAAATGGGGTGAAATGGTAAAAAGAGGAGATGCTTCGTACGAATTAAGCGGGTCCCATTCCCCTCTTTCGGGGCCAAGACGAAGCGGGTGGAAAAATCCCCTACGGACGGGTGGATTATTTTTAGTTGGTAGGAGTTAGGTAGTATTGTAGTCGGTAGTCGGGTAGCGGCGTCCTCGGAAGGTTAGTCCATGCAAACTTAAAGGAGGTCTCGGAGCGAAGCTTGCAAGGCCTTGAGCAAGAGAGTTGGGTAGAATGGTAATCAGCTGGTAGGTAGCGATGGCTAAAACTGAAGGCGGTAGCGTAGAGCTGGGATAATTGATAAGGTAGCTACAGGCTCAGCTGGGCCGGGTTCGTCAAAGCTTTCAGCTTGATAGAAAGCGATATTTTCTCGGGCGTAAAGATTATAGGCCCCGAGGTGGAATTGATGCTGGATCTTGGCACTTTTGAACTGGTAATCGAGCCCCAGGTCTAGTCGGTGATAAGCCGTTGAGCGGCGACTATTGCGGTCTTCACCTGCTTGGGCGGGTACATTAACCAGGCTGCCGTCTAGATCGGATACCTCAAGGTAGCGTTGCGGGGTAGGGGAGCTATAGATCCAGTTGAGACTCCAGCGCAGGCGATCATTGATTTGTTGGTAGACGAAGCATTTAAACTGGTGGCGGCTATCGTAGGCAGCTGGAAACCGTTCCAGGCTGGCATTGGTCAATTCTGGAAACTCCCGCTGAGCCTCAGCTAAGGCATAGGTGGCCATCCAGCCAAATTTGGGTTGGTGGTATTCTACTAGTATTTCCAAGCCTTGGGTAAATCCATTGCCTTGAAACAAGATATCCTCCAACTCTGCGAGCCCAAGCTCGGTGGTGCTGGTGTAATCGGGAAGGCGATAAAGCGAACGCATATTTTTACTGTAGGCATTCAGGCTGAGACGTAGCTGCTCGCTGGGGCTAAAGCGTAGGCCAGTCTCCAGTAACCAGACGGTCTGGGGCTCGATGTCACCCAAGGAAGGGAGCCAAAGATCGGAGGGAACTTGAAGGCTAGAGCTGGATATGAGATGTAGTTGCTGCACCATTCTACTGCCAGCCAGCTTCCAGTTTAATTGTGGACTGATGCTATAGTCCAGAGTAATTCTAGGCTCTAGTTGAAAATTGTCCAATAAAGCTTCGCCAAATGCACTGGCACGCAGCCCGAGGCGCAGGCGCAAATCGGGGCTGATCTGCCACTGGTCTTCCAGGTATGCATAAAGTTCACTGGCCTCTAGTTCAAGGGTAGTAACGAGGCCTTCAAAATCTTCAATGTCTTCCAGGATCTCATCATTGTCAAAGAGAGAATCCTGGTCGAAGCTGGCGATGTCCGGACTGAAACGGCGATCAAAGGCCCCCAGGCCCCATCGTACATGGTGGGCCTGACCGGGAGAGTAATCGAAATCTAAGCGAAAGCCGTAATCGAGGTTATTAGACTGGATGGTTGAGAAGAAATATTCTTCCTGGATTTCATCATCGTCTTCAAAAAGTTCCAGCAAGGAAGAATTGCTGAAACGATGACGACTGTAGGTCAGATTGAGATTGGCGAATAATTCATCGCTGAACAGATGGTTCCAGCGCAGGGAGACAATGGTGTTACTCCAGTCCAGCGCCAGTGAATATTCTTCCAGTGAGGATTCTCCATCTTCTTCAAAGAATTCAGATTCGGTAGCCTCTAGTGCGTCCCCACCGTGGTAGACACTTAGATAAAGGCGGTCCTGGCGAGAGAACTGATAGTTCCATTTGGCGTTGAGGTCGAAGTAATTGCTGCTGAGTGGGTTGTCGATGTCAAAAAAAGCCAGCTCGCTCAAGACGGGTTGATAGAGGAAATTGGAGTGGCTGATTCTAGCGGCTAGTAGTAAGCTACTTTTCTCTTTTACTAGCGGCCCTTCTAGGAGCAGCTTGAGTGTGTTTAGATTAGCTTCACCTTCACCCGACCAGCGATAGCGATTGCCTTCACGGGTGCGTACATCCAGAACGGAAGAAAGCGCACCACCATAACGAGCTGAGAAGTTGCCGGTCAAGAGTTGAGCAGACTTGATGGTACTGCTATTATAAGCAGAATGGAAACCGAGCAAGTGGTAGGGAATGTAGACGGGCACACCATCCAGGAGAATGAGATTTTGCCCGTTGTTGCCACCACGTACTTGGAGGCCGCTTTGTCCGTCAGTTACTGCGGCTACTCCAGGCAATAGCTGGGCGGTACGCAGAGGGTCAGGCTCTCCACCAAGACTGGGCAGCATGGCCGTAAGCTGAGGACTGAGTTGATACTCCTGCTCTTCGTTGGAAATGAAATGAGGATTAACTATCGAGTCAGGCGTAACTACCACTTCGCGCAGAAAATTGTGTTGCGGTAGGCGGAAGCGCTGCCAGCGATCTTCATTCAACTGGATCAGCTGTGCTTGTTCCTGGTAGCCCAGATACTGAGCCCGCAGCTCATGCTCGCCGGCGGGGAGGCGGAGGCTGAAGAAGCCATATTCGTTGGTAACGGTACCGCGGTCTAGGCCAGGAGCATAGATAGCCGCCATAACCAGTCGCTCACCGCTTTCCTGGTCTTCGACGTATCCAGATAAAGTGAATAGTTGTGGGGAAGTTCGCGTCAGGAGTAGGCGGCCGTGAGAATAGCGGTATGCTACTTCAGTACCATTGAGAATGGCATCCAGAATTTCGCTTAGTGATGTTTGTTGAAAGTGGTAGGACCTGCGGGAGTCCGCATCAAAATACTGGCCACTAAAAGCAATTTCAAGGCCGCTCTGTCGACTCAGCTGCCGCAGACAATCCGGAATGGAACTTTCGCTAATACTGAAATCGAGCGGCTGTTCCAGCTCCGTCTGGGCAAGTACACTTAAAGGCAAACATAAAATCAGCAAAAGAAAATACTTCACGGGCAGTGACCACCGCTGATTTGGTAGGTTCCATCGGAGGCTTGAACGACATCGGCTTCAAAAATAGTGGTCAGGGTCTCTACAAAAGCTTCAATATTATTTTTGTCAGCGGAAACATCAAGTTGGCAATCGGCCAGCGCTGGGTTGTCGAGTCGGAAGTCCAGGTCGAGTTCCTTGTCGATTTGTTGAAGAATAGCGCTCAGTGGACTTTGCTCAAAATACAGCTTCCCACTGTGCCAGCTGATGATATTGGGGTCTGGCTGGGGATCAGCTTCCAGTAAGGTATGTACTCGATTAGAACGAACAGCCTGACCAGCACTAAGCTGGGTGGAAAGATCAGCCTGGAGCAGGGAAACCTGCACCTTCCCCGTTTCCACGTAGATGTACGCTACTTTATCATTGGGCAATGACTGAACGAAGAAGGAGGTACCCAATACCTGAATTTCCTCAGCCCGAGTATTGACGATAAAGGGTTGCTCAGGATGATGACTGACCTCAAAAAAGGCCTCTCCGGTGAGTTTAACCCGGCGGATGCCCTCGTCCATAGTTGTCGGATATTCTAAGCGAGAATTGGCCTGTAAGTGCACCTGAGTTTGATCGGCCAAAGTGACGGTTCTTTTGCGCTTGCCGCTTTGGACCTCGGCCCATTCAATGGCTGCTGGGCTTTCACCTCCGGGAATGAGAAAGTAAGCCGTAGTAAGTAACAGCAGTACTGCCGCTGCTGCTGATAGCCAGCGGGCGGGTAAGCGACGAACTTTGGCTGGTGGTGCAATTGCGCTGGCAGAGCTATCCATCTTACTGCTTAATTCTGCAAAAGCGGCGTCCAAGTCGGTTGCGGGCTGAGTCACGCTTGGGGCGGTAGCTTGCCAGGCTAGCTCGACGGCCTGCGCCTGTAGCTCATGTTCTGGGTCGGACTGCCGCCAGGCCAGCAGCTGTTGTGTCTCAGCGGCGGTAATCTCGCCGTTGAGCTGTTTGTAGAGTAGATTTATGTAGAAGTCTTCGTGCATAAAGTCTTTTTACTAACAGACGATGCAATCGCTAAAATCCCCTATGAGGATTGCTGCTGATCGAGGTAGGGACGTACCCGAGCCTGTAAAAGTTTGAGGGCTTTAGTGATCTGGTTCTCAACGGTTTTGGGAGAAATGTCGAGCAGTTGGGCGATTTCCTTCACCCGACGGCCTTCCATCCGCTTCATGACAAAAATGGTGCGACAGGCCTCCGGAAGATCGGCCAGGGCCTGATCGATGATGGCTTGCAGATCAGTAGCTTCGAGCAGCTCTTGTGCCACGGGCCCTTTACTGGCCAGTCGATGCTGCTTGCTGATGTCCAGTGTGCTTTTTCTGGTTTTGAGGTAATCTAGGGATCGATTGATGACGGAGCGCTTGAGGTAAGCTTCCGTGCTGCGAGGCACTTCCAGACTGGCCCGCTTGCGCCAAATCTTGAGAAAAACCTCCTGCACCATGTCTTTTGCCGTGCTGGCATCCTTCAACAAATTGATGGCAATGGCCAGCAATAGCTGATAGTAGCGGTCAAACAACTGGCGGAAGGCCGTTTGGTCTCCCGATTTTATCTGGCTGAAGAGATCGTTGTCCGATGGAAGTTGGTTGGCCAAAAGGCATGGAAATGGTTAGTTGGGCTAAGATAACTCGGAGTTGGGAGTTGCTGTGCCTAATTTTTTCGCCTAGCATCTGGTAAGTCGGAACTCAGAACTTATAACTCTGAACTTCTATTCAATTTGTACTTCCGCAGGTCGAAGCATACTGCAGACCCTCGGGATGTAAATGTTCCCCGTAGGTTCTCATCCGAGCGGATTGCCTAAGGTATCATATTGGGCTCGTAGCAGAAGAACTTCCTCCATCAGAAAGGTAATACGGCTGTCAAAGCTTTGAACAAATATGTGATTCTAGCCCGACTAAAAATTGGGGACTTTCACTAAAACCCAATAATACTATTGCTGGATGGCTTCTTCAGAGATGGACATAAGTCGGATTTCGATACGGCGTAAGGCTGGAATATCTTTATTATTAAGTTCCCTTACTATTTCGCCATCCAAATTAGTAAAAGGACCTCCAGAGTAGGCCTGCCAGTGTTTAATGCTCCCTCTGCCTATGCTCGATTGCTTCAGTTCCTTCATCACGGCAAAAGCTCTTAAAAGTCCCAACTCGGCATTGGAGTTGCAATGGATACTCCAATTGGATAAACGACCGTGAAACAAATTCACGGCTTGTTGTTCAAAATTTCGGTTAGCTCGATTTACTCTGCGATGATCGGTATGCCCAATGATATAAATGGCATTAGTCTCGGGAAAATCGACTAGCAACTGCTCTAGCGTTCGTCTTAATTCACCTCGTATAAACGCGCTGAAACCGGGGTCTATTTTCGCTGAATTAGTGGCAAAAAAATGCCCTCCTTGCGCATCATCTAACACGATGAAAGGTGCAGCGCAACTATTAGACTCTTCTTGTCTGGCTCTTTCAACGTCATTTATTCTGCCACGTAAATCGGCAATTTCTTCTTCTTTCCTTTCTAGCTGACCTTCCAGTTCCTGGTATTTTGTCTCTAACTCTTGATACTGAAATAGTTCAATGCCAATCTTTTCGTTTTCGGCATTGAGTTTGTTATTCTCTTTGGATACTAAGGCAAGGAAAACGGCAAATGCCATTCCTAGAATTATAAATAGCTCGGTTTGTCGCAGTAGGTCAGAGCGATGATCACTAGGTGTTGTCGGGTCCATTACTAGCTTTGTTTAATCGATTGAGTAATTCATTCATGTTGGTAACGCTAGCTAAAAATGACGTTTGAATTTCGTTGTTTTTTACTCTTTCGTCTCGTAGATCTTTGAGCGCTTCTAAAAGTGCACTATTGGTTTCTTCGCTTTTTTTAATCTGTTCTAGCTCTTTTTTTCTTAGACCATCTTTGCGTTTGTTTAGAATGTCTAGTAGTTTTTTGTTGAACTTATCTGGCCATTGTTGCAGGTCTGCCACGGTTTGGTCGAGGCTCTTTTTGATATTTGTATAGGTGGATAACAGCTTGTTCATATTATCTCTAATCCCCTGAGTTGACTTTCGTTGTTCGGCTAAAACAGTTTTCCCATTTTCTATAAGTTGCTGACCCTGAGCTTGGTAATCAGCCATTATTTTTTTCAGGTCCTTGCTGACTTGATTGCCCATTTTTTCTTGAGCTACTAGTTGCTGGTTTGTCGTTTTTTCTAAATGCTGGGCAGAGGTAGACTGTGCTGATGTCAAAAAGGCCGCCGATTCTTCTATTCGCTTTTGAGCATTACCGTGAGCTGATTCCTGTTTTTTTATGGCTTTTTTTAAACTGATTAAGGAGGCGGCTTGGCCTGCAATTTGCCGGTCTATTTCTGCCGTGTATTTTTCGTGAGAACCGGTATAAGCATCTTTTGCAGTGTTGAGAGCTGTTACCAGATTATTATGACTTAGTGAGAACTTTTCCTGTTGGGCAGTGGCCGTAGTGACAAAGGCATTCGTTGCCAGCTCGTACTTGTCTTTTAGCGTTCCTAGTAAGGTGTTAAATTCGAGCAGATTCTCTTCTAATTGTTGCATAGGGGTAATGATATCAGGTGTTGGTAGCCGAGCATGACGCAACTGATTACCAAAATACCAGCCGACAATTGAAGTCACTAAAGCTAAAGCTATCGGGAAAGCAATTGAAGTGAGTTCGCTCACCCCAAAACCAAGACTGAGTATGGCCGTGAAAAAGCCAATTAAAGTTAATAAATAGCCTGTCAATTGGATTTGCTCTTTACAGCTTAGTAAGAAGCGATCGTGTAAGCCTTTTTGACTTTCAAACCTTTTAAGTCCTCGTTTTGCTAAAAAGTATAAAATGATAATCACGATTAGACTAACTACCAGTAAGAGCGTGTCTAAAATTATAATATTTCAAATATAAAGGCTGCCAGCCCTATCTTAGAAATCGCCAAACCTCTGAGATATGACCAAGCAGTATGCCCGGTTGACTGACAGCCAATGGAACAAAGTTAAACGCTTTCTAGACTTGAAACGTAAGCGTAAGCATAGTCTTCGAAATGTACTTGATGCCATTCTTTGGATCGTTCGAACTGGTTGCCAATGGCGTAATCTACCTGCCCAATTTCCACCTTGGAAGACAGTCCATTACTATCTAAGTAAATGGTCACGTACCCATATAATGGAATCGATAAATGAAGCTCTGAATCGGCTTGAAAGGCAATTGTTGAACAATCGAGAAGAAACTCCGAGCTTACTTCTTATTGATGCTCAAAGCGTTAGACTATCTCCTATGATTGGAACAGCTCGTGGCATCGATGGTGGTAAATGGATTAATGGTCGTAAACGTACCATTTTGACTGACACGCTTGGCAGAATATGGCGAGTCGAAGTTCATGCTGCTAATATCTATGACGGCATCGCAGGCTGTGACATTATCGACCCAAACTTCACCGCTCAACTTCCGAGGGCGAAAGTACTTTTGGCTGACAAGGCTTACAGAGGTCAGTTTGAAGAAAAGATGAGCCGCTTGGATTCCGTAGCATTCGAGTGTCCAACTCGGGCTGAAGGCGTAAAGGGATTTGTTGTTGAAAAGCGCAGGTGGGTCGTTGAACGTAGCTTTGCGTGGATGAATTTCTTCCGAAGAATTACGAAAGATTTAGAGCGAACAGTTGAAAATTCGGCAGGATTTATTTTAGCAGCTAATATTCAAATGGTTCTTTCGTCTATCGAGCGATTAGAAGATGAAAATTTTTAGACATGCTCTTAAATATGAAAAACCAACTTTCTTGTATGCGTTGATTGCATACAAGTTATTGGATATAACCTCTAATTGAAGTGAATGGATTTTCAGTTTATGGAAAAATGGTAAAATAAAATTGTACATTCTTATCGTAAGATTGTTGCCTCTTTTTTCTGGAAGGACACCCGTACCTCCATTGTAAACCAAATTCCTACCATTAATTCTTCTAAAGCCGTGGAGAATAAACCCAACCAGTTTGCCATTGTCAAAAGCACCAACTGAAATATCTAAATCGATATTTTCAATTTCTATTTTTGCTTTTAATTGCTCTTTATTCATCTTGAATGGCAATATATAATCTGAGAATGAGTCGTTGAATGAATCTAGAATCGAATCTATCGAGGTATTCTTCAAAGTCTTAATTTGCATTTACCTTTTTCTTTGATTACGCAGAACGCTAAGCCAGTTATCCGCGATTACTGCCTGAGCAGTACTTGTGGATGGCTGGTGTTGAACGAAGCCGCTTTTTATTATGCACTTTCTATTTTGACCTGAGCTTTTCCTGCTAAGGTGGCGAGTACTGCATTGCTGTTAAACATAGGTGTTTTTACGCCTTTATCCAACTACTTGTGCTGGTATAACCACTTCCTTTAGTGGTACCTACTAGCGCCTCTGCTTATAGACGAGCTATAAGTCCGATTTTTTATTGGTTTAGGTGCTGGCTAGCGGCCACACTTTGGTGCAGCGGTGGACCACGTTGATAGCGCTTGGCCGAGAAGTAATCGACGATAACGAGTTGCCCTTCGCCGCAGTCGGTACATTGCAGCGGGTCCTGGCCGCTCAACTGAAGTAAGAGCGCTCGCCATTCCATCTTTTGAGCCTGCTGATAAGTGCTTTGCAATAGTCGATGACAAAGCTCCAGCCGTTTTTGCCGATTTCTGATCACCAGAATATCGTAGTAGCGCAGCTTGCAAAAACGTGGAGGGAGGACGTGCTGCAAAAAGCGGTGGATAAAGGCCTGGACGGTCAGTTGCAAGACCTTTTTTCGATCACCGTCCGTGTAGTCGCGATAGGTGAAGCGAACCCTTCCGTTTTCACAGGATAAGAGGCGATCGTTACTAATCGCTACGCGCTTGACGTACCGCCCCAGATAATCGAGCAACTTATGTGGACCGGCAAAAGGAGCTTTGGCGTAGACCACCCATTCTTTACGCATGGCTTGGTCGAGCACTAAACGTAGCTCCTGCTGCTGAGCAGGCAGTTGTAACTCTCCCGAGCGATAGGCCGCCCGGATGGCTGCGACCAAGCGCCCCCGGAACAGCCGAGATAATGCCCTGACGGGAACCAGGAACTTTTTGTGCTTGGGCTTACACCAGCTTTTTCCTTCAAAGCTCAGTCCGCCCGCAGGAACCAAAGCGTGGATGTGTGGATGATACTGCAACTGCTGGCCCCAAGTATGTAAGACGGCCATCATGCCTGTGCGTGCACCCAAATATGTAGGATCAGCACCAAGCGTCTTTAGACTAGACCAGGCCTGTTTAAACATAGCTGAGTACAGTAAGCGCTCATTATGACGCATCAATGGATACAGTATCGCGGGAAGCGTAA
>JBCCDS010000021.1:0-84038 GCA_039030655.1 Bacteroidota bacterium
ACGGCCAACCCCCGCGCCCCTCCGGTCACGCTCACGGTGAATGCCTTCGACCCTCTGCCTGTTCCGCTGGCCACGACGCTTTGCCGTTGCGACAGCTTCGATTTTGGCGGCGAGCTATTTGACGAGCTTCGCACGATGGGCGACGTGATTTTGCCGGGCGCTACGGTCAACGGCTGTGATTCTACGGTTACGGTCACGGTGAATTTCTTCGACCCTGTGCCAGGTACGCTGGACACGACGATTTGCCGTGGCGACAGCTTCGACTTTGGCGGCGAGCTATTTGACGAGCTGCGCACGCTGGGCGACGTGATTTTGCCGGGTGCTACGGTCAACGGCTGTGACTCAACGGTTATGGTCACGGTGAATTTCTTCGACCCTGTGCCGGGCACGCTGGACACGACAATTTGCCGTGGCGACAGCTTCGACTTCAACGGCGAGCTATTTGACGAGCTGCGCACGATGGGTGACGTGATTTTGCCGGGTGCTACGGTCAACGGTTGTGACTCCACCGTAATGGTTACATTGAGTTTCTTCCCCGCAGCGACGGGTAGCTTAGATACGACCCTTTGTGTGGGCGAAAGCCTGAGTGTGGGGTCCGAAGACTTTGACGTTACTCGTCCGGCTGGTGAGGCGGTCTTAGCGGCTGCGGCGGCTAATGGCTGTGACTCTACGATTATGGTTACAGTGAGCTTCTTTCCCGCAGCAACGGGCCAGCTCGACAGTTTGCTTTGTCCTGGCGAATCCGTTGAGGTCAACGGTGAGGTTTTCGATGAATCACGACGTCAAGGAGATGTCCTTTTGGAAGGCGCTTCTATTAATGGTTGTGATTCAACCGTATCGGTCAATCTCAGCTACCGGACGCCGGCGACAATTACGCTTAGTGGCCAGGGGCGCATCTGTACGGGAGAAATGCTTAGTATTAATCTGGATAACAGCGGCTCGGATACCTATAATGTCCTATTGAACGGTGTGCCTGGACCGGCCTTGGCCGTGGCTCCGGGAAGTAATAGTTTTGAATTGGACGTAGCTGATGGCACCACACTGACGATTGCCAGTGTAGAACAAGGGGCGGCGGCCTGTGCGCCTACCTTTGGCGGTAGCATTACGGTAGAGCGCTCTAACCTGGTACTAGATCTTCAGTCATTAAGTGGTAGCCCCGGTTTTGATCTGAGCTGCTTCGATAGTGCCGATGGTATTCTGGAGGTAACGGCTACGGGTGGGGTAGAACCTTACACTTACGCCTGGTCAAACGGTGGCGCTGGACCGCGCCTAGTGGATTTACCCGCTGGAACAGTTAGTCTAACGGTGACGGATGCTATTGGTTGTGATCAGATAATTAGTTATGATCTTCTGGCACCACCGGCATTAAACATGGAAGTAGTGGGCGGGGTGGCTTCTTGTCTTGATAATCTGGGGCAGGCGCAGATTCAGCGCATCGGTGGTGGATCAGAACCCTATCTCTATCAGATCAACGGCGGAGTATTTTTACCGCTTGACGCTTTCCCTCAAGTCATCAATCAGCTTCCGGGTGACTACAGTATCACCATTCAAGATGCCAATGGTTGTGAATTGAGTGATGCCTTTACGATCAGTCCTGCGCCCGAATCACAATTATTCATTCAGCCAGAGGTAGCTATTGTCCAGTTAGGGGATAGCATTCTGTTAAATGCCCAAACGGATGCAACGGTCGATTCCTTATTTTGGTCGGCGGCAGGAGTATTTGTTCCAGGTGCAAATGAAATTCAGGTCTGGGCAGGGCCATTAGAGTCGACGGTCTATAGTATTTGGCTGCGAGATTTGACGGGGTGTGAACTGGAGGCGGAGGTGCTGGTCCAGGTAGATCGCAATGTGCCCATCTTCCAACCAACGGCTTTCTCTCCGAATGGAGATGGCGTCAACGATGTTTTTCTGCTCTACTTCGGTGACGGGGTAACGCAACTGGAGGACTTCCAGATCTTTAACCGTTGGGGTGACATTGTCCATCAGGTAGGTGGCATCCTCGATTTAAGTAGTACCTCCTGGAGTTGGGATGGTCGACAGGGTGATCAAACCCTCAATCCTGGAGTTTTTGTCTACTCTGTACGGGTAACTTACCTCGATGGTCGGCAAGAGATTGTAGCTGGCGAAGTGACGCTGGTCCGTTAATGGGGTGTTGCTGTCAGGTGCTGGATTCTTAAGAGCCTCTTATTTGTGATCCGTCGCTGTTAAAAAAGCTTCAAAACCCAGGGCGGTGATGTATCGCTTTAAAATTTTTAGCCGTTATTGAGTAACCCGCCACCATTCTGGTAGTGGTGGCGGATCGTGCTTTTTAACCTATTTTACCTACCCATATTATTTTAGAGCCATGAGAGTAGTAGTTGTCATCATCGCGCTACTGGGCTTCAGCAGTAGTTTAGTCGCTCAGGCAGTCGCACAAAATCAGGATCATCTTCGCTATATCGAGCGTTTTAGCCCGATAGCCATGGAGGAAATGATGCGCGCTGGAATTCCAGCCAGTATAAAGCTGGCGCAGGGTATTCACGAAAGCGGGGCTGGTAAGTCGGTTTTGGCTACCCGAGCCAATAATCACTTTGGTATCAAGTGTGGCAGTAATTGGAATGGCCGGGAAGTATACCGGGAAGACGATGACTTTGATGCCAATGGTCGCTTGATCAAGAGTTGCTTCCGCGGTTACCGTAATGCGGATGCCAGTTACGTAGCACATTCTGAATTCCTGCGGGACCCCTCCAAGATGCGCTATAATTTCCTGTTTCGTCTAGACCCTATGGATTATGTAGCCTGGGCGGAAGGCTTGCGTCGCGCCGGTTACGCTACTGAT
Organism: Bacteroidota bacterium; assembly: GCA_039030655.1. GTDB lineage: Bacteria > Bacteroidota > Bacteroidia > Chitinophagales > Saprospiraceae > Neolewinella. The sequence continues at coordinate 2,819 of JBCCDS010000021.1, forward strand.
CCAGCCTATCCTCAAAAATTGGTCCGGATTATCGAGCGGTACGAGTTGTATAAGTTCGACCAACAAGTAATGGGGCAATCCATCTTTGATGATCCTATCGTAGGACCGGGTACAGATATTGGCGGCACACCGCCCTATGGTAACAATGATCCTTCTACGATTGGAGGTATTGGTAAGTTCAATGATGTGACCTACTTTATTACTGGAGAAGCGATTACGGTGGATGAATTAGCACGTCGGGTAGATTTGAGTGTGCGCCGCATTTTGTCCTACAACGAGCAACTGACCGGCGGCGGACAAAACGTTAACCCTGGAGCTCGGGTTTACTTGCAGCCTAAGCGTAACAGTTACCGGGGAAGAGACCGCTACCACACCGTATTACCGGGAGAAAGTCTGTTTGATATTTCTCAGCGATATGCGGTGAAAATGGATAAGCTACTCCGTCGTAATCGTCTGGAAGAAGGGCAGGAACCTGCTGCTGGTGAACGCATTAAATTGCGAGGAGGACGGGTAAGTGCTAATGACCGCCCTACACTCCGTGGCAACGAGCCCGCTCCGACTCCTGAGCCAGATCGGCCAACAATAATCACGGATGGTAATGGCCAGATCGACATGGATGATAGTGGGATCGACAACCCCGCTACGGGCAACCCAAGCAGCCCTAGTCCGGGCACGGTTCCCCCGACGCCGCCAGCACCTAGCCCTCAGCCTCCGGTGGTCTCTCCCAGCCCACCACCGCCACCTGCCCCGACTAATCCTAGCCCAGTCAATACCGGGAATGAAGAGGAAGATGCTACCGTTGAGCCAAGCCCTCCTACTTCGGTACCGACAGCGGAATTTCACAGTGTGATTAGAGGAGAAACGCTCTACGCAATCAGCCGCCGCTATGGCACAACGGTCGATGAGCTGCTGCGTCTGAACAGCCTGAGTAGTAATACTATTCAGATTGGCCAACGCTTACGGGTGCGCTAGTCCTAAGTGTTGGACACGAAGAAGTCAGAGCGAGGCGCCGGGAATAACTCCCGGCGCCTTTGATTATTTAGCGTATTTTGAGCAGGCTAAATGATGACCTATGTTGCGCTATTTCGCCTTGTCGCTGGCCTGTCTTTTTTCGCTAGCTGCCTTAAATGCACAGTTTGACGATTATGAGGAGTTAGAAGATGAAGGTGGTTATCTCTTTGGACTAAAAGGTGGATTAACTGTCGGCACCCAGAACTGGGGCGGTTTCGAACGAGAACCATTACTGGCCTATCACGGAGATCTCTTTATCGAGAGCTTACCCGAAGAAGGTAAATTTAGCCTCTGGGCGCAGCTGGGCTACCATATAAGAGGGAGCAGCATTCAGAACAGGTTCGGGGCGACGACTACCGGTCAAGTCTTTCTTGCTCCCGGGGAGTCATTTCAGTTTCGTAATGCCGTGCTGGGAGTAGGTGCTCGCCAGGTTTTTTCCCAGAGAAATACTTCCAACCTGTACTGGTTGTTTGGTCTGCGGGTAGAGTATACGCTGGATACCAACCTGGATGATTACGATAGCATTGAAGATATCTTTTTGCGCGGCTATTTTCCCTTTGAAGACTACAATTTTATCAATCGGGTGAATTATGGCGCGATTGTTGGTGGCGGGTTTGAGTTTCCTTTAAGCCCAATGGTAAGTGCACTTATTGAGATTTCGGCTTCTCCCGATTTTAGCCTACAGTACAATCAGCCGGAAATTCCTAATGTGATTGATCCACGTACTGCCGGGAACACCACCTTGCCGGCCAGACAGATTAGAAACCTTACCCTGGAAGTCTCGGCGGGCTTTCGTTTTCGTCGCCGGATCATTTACATCGACTAATGCTCAATCGCCTAAAGCAATGGAAGAGTGGGGTGGAGAGTTTGCTTTATCCCCAATTATGCGTGGGCTGTGATGAGAGCCTGGAGGTTTCCAAAGGAGCGTTTATCTGTGCAGCCTGCAGCGGTCAGCTACCCTTTACTCAGCATCATCAACTTGCTGAAAATGAACTGACTGATCGACTAGCGGGTCGGCTGCGGCTGGTCTATGGCGGCGCCCTGTTCTATTATCAACCCAACTCCTCCGTCCAGCGGATGATCCACGCGCTTAAGTACTATCAAAGGCCGGATATTGCTCATGCTTTAGGCGCTCTTTATGGCCGACGATTAAGTACCGTAGCCAGGCTGCAGGATCTGGAAGCAATTGTCCCGGTGCCCTTGCACCCTAAGCGTCAGCAAGAGCGGGGCTACAATCAAGCAGAGCGATTTGGTGCGGGTTTAGCAAGTATCCTGGGGGTGTCCCAAAGACTAGACTTACTAGAGCGTCGCAACTTTAGTGGCTCCCAGACGCGCAAAAAAAGCCAGGAAAGACTGGAAAATGTCAGTAATACCTTCGAGGCTAGACCTGGACACCAACTGGGGAATCGACACCTATTACTGGTCGATGATGTGTTGACTACGGGCGCAACTTTGGATTTATGCGCTGAGGCTTTGTTGGCCGCCTACCCTGATTTACGGCTGAGTGTTGCTACGATTGCGATTGCAATGTGACATTTTGTTGCAACACGCGTCCCAAGGTCGTTATATCCCAGCCCCAACACACATGAATAAATCGATTTACGCCACAGTAGGCTTTATTTACATGCTGGTGGCGACGATCCCTATGGTGGCTCAAACCGGGAATTGGCAACCGGGTCCTGGTGCAATTATTCAACCAGGACCCGGTGACCTGCCTCCCGGATCACTACGTGGAATTATTACGGAACGGAGTAGCTGTGCCAACAGCATGGAAGCCCTGACTTATCAGTTCCAGTTTTTCGACGACGCTTTGCAAGGACCAGTGAGTTTAAGCGCAACGGATATACCTGCGGAAGTACAAATTAACTTTTCCTCTTCCACCGCTGAAGATGGCGATCTGATTGAACTAACTGTAAGCGGAATAGATGATTTGGCACCCGGTTTTTACCCGCTAGTCATCAGGGCCCAAGATGGCATCGGAATGGAAGATCTCATTCTTACACTCCAGATAACACCAGATCCGGTTACAGAGCTATACCCGCTAAACGGTGAACAAGTCGAGATAAAAAATGACGGGCACGGACGAATCTTATTTACTTATGACGCAATTTCCGGGGCGACCAATTACACGATTGTAGGCGATGAGTTTGGACCGATTGATAATGACTTACAACTGGAAAGATTGGTCGATTTTGGGCCAGTAGTACCTGGAGTGAGGATTACCTATCGACTGGAGGCCGAACTGGCTGACAGCTCACTCATTTCTTGTGATCGCACCCTTACTTTTGTCGCACCACTCCCCGTGGAGTGGTTAGACTTCCAGACCCGTAGTCAGGAAACGGGTGTCCTAATCAGCTGGCGTGTACAACAAGACGGTAGAGGTGAGCAATTTATCATTGAGCGACGTAAAGAAACCGATACCTTCTTTAGCCCGATCGCCAGGCTTAATGACGATCAGCAGTTGGGTATTCGGGAGTATCAATATCTGGATGAAGAATTGGAAGCTGGCTGTGCTTATTTCTACCGGGTGCTGCAACAAGACCTGGATGGAAATCGCTCCTATTCTCCTATGCGTCGGGCGGTAGCCTCAGGAGTAACCGAAGAAAGCTTTATGCTAGTGCCGAATCCAGTATTTGATTACGCCTATATCTACCGAGTGGGTGACGATGATTTGACACACTTTAGATTACTTGACCTCCGGGGGCGTATCCTCCTTCAAGCTGAACTGCAAGAGCGACAAACAGAGGTAAGCCTGAATGGCCTGGCTGCAGGTATTTACCATTTACAGTTGATAAATGATAAGGGCGAGCAGCAGCACCTTCGACTCGTTAAGCGATAAACTGAGGTTGGGAATTAATTACTGGACACTACAGTTTAGGGACCAATACGGCGATTAGCCGTGATAAGCTCCATTTTCTTTCTCTGCTGCTGCGCAGCCTCTTTATAGCGCAGATAACGCAGATTTCCGCAGATGTGGCCTAGGCCACGGTGGGTTTCAATTATTGGTTGGAATAATTCTTAGGGCCGGATGTACAAGTGATAGCTTTTTGATGGCAGATGTAGAGCGGATAGCGTCGCGCTGAAGCACGACTCGCAGATCCTAAGAGCACCGAATCTGCTGAGGACTTCAGTCCGAAAAGCATCTGCTCTACATCCATATTTCACTGGCTAATAGCGCATAGACAAATTACTTTGAGTCTCCCCAAAGCTAATTCTTGGAACACTACCGTTTCGTAAGAAATATCCGCGCGAAATCTGCGTACATCTGTGTCATCTGCGTTCTAAAAAGCGCCGCAGGCATAATTTAATATCTCGGTAGATCAAGCTTATTTTTCAAGCTGAGCTGTGCTTGGCTTCTAATCATTGGACACTACCGTCCTACGCCCTTTTGTTGATGCTCCTCTTTAGATCGGTGGCTAGCTGATCGGAAAAGAACAAAATACATCTAAGCGTTTGAACATAACTTTATCTTTATTTTCATGTATTTTACCCGCTTAAAATATTCGCCACAACTCTTTAGCTGTTTAGCCATTTAACAGGCACATCTCACGAATTTTTAGTCGAATTAGAAAAGAGGACATGAAAAAATCAATTACACTTTGGTGCCTGCTGGGGCTATTATCTACCCTGTCGGCCCAGGGGCCGCCCTTTATACCTTTCAATTTTGGGGAAGGCAATTTCGATCGAAACCAAGAACGACGGGTGGTGCCCGATCAAGCCAAATTATATCAACTGGCGCCGGCAGCTATGCAAGCCTACCTACGGGCGGCTCCGCATCAAAACCTGGATCAAACGACCGACTACCTGTTGGAGATCCCGGATCCAACGGGACAAAGCTGTCGTTTTAAGATTCTCCGCTATGACATCATGGAAGCTCCTTTGGCGGATAATCATCCGGACATTGTGACCCTTTTGGGTATTGATGTGGACCAGCCTGGGCGGAAAATTCGCCTGGACTGGACCGACCATGGCTTTCACGCCAGCGTAAGCGGTGATCCCGCTGGACGTTGGTATGTCGAGCCGCTTTACTGGCAGCAAATGGACCTTTACCAGGTGTTTTACACCCGAGACTATCCACGACAAGTAGGCCTGGATCGGACTTGTAAGTTACACGAAGTACTGGAGGAAACTCATGCTAATAGCCAGGAGGAAGCCGAGCGTATTGGCGATTGTCAATTACGAGAGTATCGCCTCGCGTTGGCCACTACTGGCGAATATTCGGCCTTTCACGGAGGAACCGTTGCCTCAGTCGGTGCAGAACTAGTAACTGCTATCAATCGAGTGAATCAGGTATTTGAAGCGGATCTTTCCGTTCGCCTGCTGCTGATTGCCAACAACGACCTACTGATTAACCTGAACGCAGGGACTGACCCGTATACCAATAATAGTGGAGCAACTATGCTGGGGGAAAATCAGACCGAGGTGGATATGGTCATTGGCTCGGCTAACTATGATGTTGGTCACGTTTTTAGTACCGGAGGTGGCGGTATTGCTGGTCTGGGCGTCGTTTGTCTGATGAACAGTAAGGCGCGGGGCGTAACGGGCCTAGGTTCTCCGACTGGGGATCCTTTCTATATTGACTTCGTTGCCCATGAGTTGGGACACCAGTTTGGCGGTAACCACAGCTTCAACTCCGAGAATGGCAATTGTATGCAAAGAAATGGAAGTACGGCCTATGAGCCAGGAGGTGGTACGACCATCCAGGCCTATGCCGGAATTTGTGGACCGGTTTCTAATATTCAGCTCAATTCGGACCCTTATTATCATACGGTGAGTCTGCAGGAAATGAGTACCTACCTGCAAGGAGGGACGGGCAATAACTGTGCGAGTGTCAATAATATGCTCAACAATACGGCACCAGTAGTTAGCGCCGGACCTGACTTCCTCATCCCTATTAATACCGCCTTTAACCTAACGGCAACGGGCAGCGACGCTAATGGAGATGCCCTTACCTACTGCTGGGAGCAGTTTGATTTAGGATCAGCTTTAGACGGCGAGCCTACTGGTTTTGAAGCAAGCGCTCCCATCATGCGTTCTTTGCCTCCTACGATCAGCCCAGTGCGTACCGTAGATGGTAGTATTGCTTGGGAAGCACTTCCGCAGGTGGCACGCGTTTACACCTTTATGGTAACCGCCCGGGATGTGAACACGACCTACGGCTGTCCGGTGCGGGATCAAATGACCGTCACCACCGTAGCAGGTACGGGGCCTTTTGCCGTCATTACCCCTAATGGAGGAGAGTCCTTAGTTGCTGATGCGACTACGCCCATCAGCTGGAACGTTGGAGGTAGTGATGATAATGGGATCGATTGTAGCGAAGTGATCATTGAGCTCTCACTCGATGGTGGTCAGACCTGGGGTAATGCCGTCACGACGGATAATGACGGCAGCTTTGATTTCCCCTTGCCGGATGTAGCAGAATCGGATGCCCGTATTCGGATCAGCTGTGCAGATAACATCTTCTTCGACATCAGTGATGCCAATTTTACTATCGTAAGAGAGGACTTTTCGCTGACGGTTACTACGGCTACAACCACCATTTGTAGTGGGACCAACAGTGCAATGGGCCTAGGATTAGACCTGGAGAGTCTGCTGTCCTATACCGGGAACGTAAGCCTGACTGCGGTCGGGTTGCCAGGAGGGGTTACTGCTTCTTTTGCACCCGGAAGTCCGGTTAATTTGATGGCTAATGCCACGGAGTCGGTCGCCACCACCCTGAATAATACCGGCGGTCTTGCGCCTGGTACCTACAGTTTTACCATTGAGGCTAGCGATGCCAACCGCACGAAAGTGGGCAACTTCACTTTGGTCGTCGAGGCACAAGTAAGTAGCGGGTCTACGCTGATGAGCCCTGCTAATGGTGGCCTACTGCCGGTAGATGCCGCCTCCTTTTCCTGGTCGGCGGTACCTAATGCCACCGATTACCGAATCGAGATTTGTCAGGGCCCTGGTGGAAGCGGCGGTTGCTCCTTTGCTACCATCTCTAATAATGCGGTCAACTTTGGCTCTAATCTGGTGCCTCCCTTCAGCGATGGGCAAACCGTCTTCTGGACGGTAACGGCCTTTAACGGTAACTGCGGGACCTTTATGGATGGGCTGAGCTCGACTGAATTCAGCTTTACTTTCGGTAGTATACCTGGAGCGTCGCTGAGTACTCCCGACGATAAACAGACCATTTGTGAAGGCGATCAAGCCGGTGAGTTTCTCCTGAATTTCATGGATGGTATGCTCAACGGGCCAGCTACCCTGTCTACCCAAAGTGGGCCAATGGGCTTAATGGTGGCCTACAGCCCCAATCCGATTAGTGATGGCCAACAAGCCATTATGACCCTAACGGGAGAAGAAAACCTCTCTCCTGGAGATTACACCATAACCGTGGAGGCTGACGATGGTGTGCGGCAGGAAACGCTTGATTTTACCCTGACTGTACAGGGAGATGATATTCCCAATCTTATACCAATGGACGGACAGGAAATCTTGATTCAGGGCGGTAATGGCGTTGTGTCATTCAGCTACGATGCCGTACCAAATGCTACTGCTTACTTTATTAATATCGACGGTTTTCAACCGTTTGATAATGGGACCGACCTGTCGGTTAATCTCAATTTAGGTGCTGCCAACGACGGAGATATGTTTAGCTACACGGTCACGGCCGTTACGCCAGGAGGGGATGTGTTTTCCTGTTCACGGAGCTTTACCTTCGTCAACGTACTGCCGGTAGAATGGCTGGACTTTCGGGCAAGTGCTCAGGGTTTGACTGCGCAACTCAATTGGGAAGTCATCCAGGATGGCTTAGGCCGGGACTACCAGTTAGAGCGTCGGCAGACTAACACACGAAATTTTCGGCCAATTGGTAATATTGCAGATAATGGCATGCTAGGCATCACGAATTACCAATACCTCGACCCCGGACTGCAAAAGGGACAGACCTACCTTTACCGGATTCTGCAGCGTGATCAGGATGGCCGAGCCACCTACTCTCCCATTCGTTCACTGACAATCGACGCTGAAGTAAGGGATGCATTGCTGGTGCCTAATCCGGCTAATGTATCAACGGATTTGATCGTGGCTGAAGCGAGCAATGCGCAACGTTATCGACTAATTGACGGCCTGGGAAGAGTAGTCAGAGAAGCGCCCGTAATCAGTAGTAGAACTACGATTGATTTGGAAGGCTTACCGCGAGCTGTGTATCAGCTGATCGTCCTTGAAGGTGGTTCGCAACAGATACTGCGCTTAGTCAAACATTAACTGGAGATAGTCGGCTCATGTCGCGATAATCGAAAGGGGCCAACTATAAGCGAACCCGGATACCTGGCCCGAAGACGAAAAACCACTTGCGGTCATTGAGGAAATAACCTCCTCCGAGATAGAGCGGAAAACTGAGACGGCTGCTGTACTCCGTGCGTAGCGGGTACAGGCTAAGTAGGGCTACGGCGCCGAGATCACGATTGTTGCTATTGTCGCTGAAGTTGAAAGCATCCAAGGCCAGGAAGCCAACACCGAATTTGTAAGGTTTAGTCTGAGCTATTTTGTTGGGTTGGAAGAAGCTGAACTGGGCGATGGTCGCCAGACTGATGCCCCCCAGGTTGCCAAAACCGCTTTCTCCGGCTCGTTGGATGACCAGACCTGCTGGGAAAGAGACATCGATATCGAAGGTCGATCGCTGGCTTAGCACGAATTCGATGCGGCTTTCGAAGCCCGGGTCTCCTGGGTAACGGTTGGTTTGGTGGCGGATGCGCAGACTGATTTTGGTCCAGGGGTCGAGACCGAAGATGCCTCGGCGAATTAATTGACTGATAGAAATGGGTTCGCTCTGACAGCGTAGCTCGCCGTAGAAGCTGGAACGTACGGATCGCTCTGGGCAGATGGTGTACTGCTGGCTACGTCGATCGATGAGGCGGTTGCGTTGGTCGCGAACTTCTGCTTCGATCTCGATATATTGTGGCCCGTGCAGGGCGTCGCGGTCGATCAGGTCAGGGCGTAGCCCTACAATGATGTCAGCCACCTTGGTAGAAACGAAGTTAAGCTGCAGGGCATCGGCCAGCTCGTATTGACGGCCTTCGACTCGTAAGTCAAGAAAGTTGAGCGGGTGTGGACGGCTGAACTCAACGACCTGAAGGTATTGTCCCGTCTCGCCATCGGGGCCGATAATCGGTAAACGTCGTTCGGCAATAGTTGCAGGGACGGTAGCTCGGTAGACCTGTTCGGAGGCGGTGCTCCGGCTAGAATCCTGCTCTAAGGCGGTCAAGCCAGGGATCTCAAAGCGCGAGCGGTGCAGGGATTGCCCCCGGAGTCGAATGCTGATGGCTTCGCCGGGATAAATTTGATTACCGCCGGTAAAATCAGCACCGGGGCGTTGGATTTCAATCTGCTGGATTTCGGTTTGGGGCCGGATATCTAGGTTGGTCAGGAAGAGAGTGCTGTCCCCATCCTTGAGGAATAGGTAACCGTCTTCCCGTCGGTGATAATCGTAGGGCCGGAAGGTGGCTTGGAGTCGCCCATTGGCTAATCGGCGCTGGGCGATCAACTCGGCAATAAGGTGGCCACCAATTTCTTCCTGATCTTCTAGTCGGTAGGTCTTATTGAGACGCAGCTCGGGGGCGTCATCGATTTCAATTTCTACTTCGCGGGTCCGGCTGTTGCGGTCTAGTAGTACTTCGCGAGGAGAGGCAGCCAGAAAACCCAGTCGGGCGGGTTGTACTAGTAGCTGGTGGGTGAGTGGCGGCAGCTCAAAAACGGGCTGGCCATTCTGTAACCGGGCGGTGCTTAAGCGTAGCGGGACGCGCAGCCGCTGGAGCCCCAAACGGGTAGCCTGCAATTGTAGTTGTAGGTCGCCGTTGTCTCGGCGGCGGAGGCGGTACTGTAAGGGGCCGCTAGTCTGCCAGTTGGAGATGACCCGAATGTTAGCTGGGAAATTAGAGCTTAGGTCGAAGCTGTACTCTTCACCGATAAAAATGTTGGGGGGTGGGTTTCGCCAGCTTAGCTGGGTTGGTGCGCAGGGCAGTAGCGGAATACTGATCTCTACACCGGAAGGAGCGGCTAGGCGCAAGCGGAGATATTGCTGCTGCTCCAGCTTAAGTAAGCGGATGCGCCCCAACAAGCGCCCGTCTATCCACTGGAGGCTATCGAGTACCTGATAGGAGTTGGGATTAGGGACCAGCCGCCAGTTGCGTTCGAGGCCCCTGCGGATTTGCAAGTTAAGCTCCAACTCAGTGCTGGTTTCTTCGTAAAGAAAGGGGAGGCGGTCCTCGCCAGCGATCCAGTAGCGGTCGGTGCGCCACTGATAGGCGGTGGTATCGGTGCGTACTTCAATACGTGTGAAGTAATCCTCGATGTTTTGCTGAGCCTGTAGGCAAAAGGGAAGGACCAGCGGAAGTACAAAAAAGAAGAATGTCGAACGCATACAGTTAGATAAATAGATAGCAAAAATAAGTAGCTGCTAATTGTTGAAAGCTGCTGTGGGGATTGTGACTTTGAATAGCCCGTCTGCAAGCAGTATCTTTGAACTCCTCATCCCCCAATATGACCATGTCTTTTCTGATAACTTTACTCACGGCCTGCATGTTTGGCCCGGCCGCTACGGCTCCTGCTCACGATTTTCACTTCAGTCGTACCCTGGTACGCTACTTGGCCGACCGGCAAGAAGTACAGGTTGAAATGCATATTTTTATTGACGACCTGGAACTGGCTTTGACTGAAGCTGGTGCCCCCAAATTACGACTGGGCTCCGAATTGGAAGACCCAGAGGCAGCCCGTTATCTGGAGACCTACCTGGATAAGCACTTTAAGTTGTACTGGGACGGCGAAGAATTACCGCGAGAGATGATTGGTCACGAGCCAAGTGAAGATATGCAGGCGATATGGATTTATTTTGTAGCGACGGCTGAAAAAGCCCCCCAAAAGCTAGGGATACGGCAGTCTTGCCTAACGGAAATTTATACGGACCAGCGCAATCTGGTGCAGGTGAACCTAGGAGAAGCTGGCCGAGCTAATTACTTGCTTTACAGCGGCAATACGGAAGAAGAACAAGCATTTTAATTCATGGAGTTATTGCGCCCTCACGCGGAGATTACCTACGCTAAGGAATTAAAGGCTCTGGCTAAAGCAGATAAATATCCGCGTCCTCAAGGCTGGCAATTGTCGCCACGTGCCGTGGTAGATTATATCCTCGGTACGCAGTTGGACAAGAAGACGACCATCAGTACTAAGTACTTTGGTGATCGTCGCTTAATCGAGGTGGCCGTGGCTAGTTTGGTGACGGATCGAGCATTACTACTGGTGGGTGTGCCCGGCACGGCTAAAACCTGGGTGAGTGAGCATCTGGCGGCAGCCATTAGCGGTAACTCGACCTTGCTGGTGCAGGGTACCGCCGGGATGAGCGAAGAGTCGCTGCGCTACGGCTGGAACTACGCCCGCTTACTGGCTGAAGGACCTAGTGAGGCTGCTCTGGTACCCAGCCCAGTGATGCTGGCGATGCAACGCGGCAGTATGGTGCGCGTGGAAGAATTGACGCGTATGCCCAGCGACGTGCAGGATGCTTTAATCACCATCTTATCGGAAAAAATCCTGCCAGTACCGGAGCTGAATCAGGAGATTGCGGCCCAGCGCGGCTTCAACCTCATTGCTACAGCCAACGACCGGGATAAAGGCGTCAATGAGCTGTCGAGCGCCCTGCGACGGCGCTTTAATACGGTACAGTTGCCACTGCCCGCCACCCTGGAAGAGGAAGTCGCCATTGTTGCCGATCGGAGTCAGGCAGCAGCGGAGGCCATGCAGCTGCCGCAAATCAAGCAAGACCCGACGGCGGAACTGACCCGCCTGGTCACCATCTTTCGCGAGCTGCGTTCTGGCCGCACCGAAGATGGCCGCACTCAGCTCAAGCAACCCAGCTCGACCCTGAGTACCGCCGAGGCCATCAGTGTGGTGAACCAGGGCCGCGCCCTGGCCGTCCACTTCGGCACCAAGAGCGATGAATTGCAGGCTAGTGATCTGGCGGATAGCCTGCTCGGGGCCATCATCAAAGACGCACAGCAGGATGAACCCGTCTGGCGCGAATACCTGGACGTAGTGATGCGCAATCGAAAAGGCTGGGAGGAGTGGTATGAAGTTTTAAAAAAATAATTGCCGGCGCAGCCGGCAATTATTTTTTTAAAACTTCTGTAACAAATCCCTCCGCGCCACCGTCTGCCTGTCAGACCCCATTGAAAAATGAGTACCCAAATCTTTCAGCAACAAGTCTGGCCGCTGCGCGAACGGCTCTACCGAGTAGCTTTCCGGCTACTGGGTGAGCGGGCCGAAGCGGAAGATGTAGTGCAGGAAGCCATGATCAAACTCTGGGAACGTCGCGAAGAGCTGCCGGGCATTAAAAATGTAGAAGGCTGGTGTATTCGCATTGTACGCAACCACGGGATTGATCGGTACCGCAGTCGGAAACGGCGGACATCCACTGGTCTTGAACAGGCCGCTGAATTGGTGGACCCCACGCCCGATCCTTCGGCACAACTACAAACCCGCGATATGCAAAAACGCATCCATCGCCTGATTCAAAAACTGCCGGAGCAGCGCCGTATGGTGTTGCAGCTGCGGGAAATTGATGGTCTGAGTTACCGTGAAATTGCGGAGCAACTCAAGATCAGTCTGGATCAGGTCCGCACCGATATTCACCGAGGGCGTATGGCTTTACGTGCTGCGCTCCTAAAAAATCCTTGCCATGAATAAATCACCCAACTACTGGGCGGAGCTGATCGAGCGCTACTATGCCGGTGAGACCTCGCTGGAGGAAGAAGCCGCGCTGCGCCGTTACTGGTTGGAGACGGACCCGGAAAGCAAGGAAGCACAGCTAGCGGCTTACTTTGAAGCGGCCGCACAGCAGGAAGACCACTTGGCTCCAGAAGCGCCCTCTGCTGCCTTTAGCGAGCAAAGCTTTGCCGCGTTTATGCCTACTGTTTCAGCGGAAGCTGCTAACGAGCCGCGTCTCCAAAAGGTAAGTAGTGCTAGGACTAAAGGCGCGACTTATCGCTGGATGCGCCCCTTACTGGCTGTTGCAGCGACCGTTGCCTTGTTGATGGTCAGCTTCCGTTTCTGGCCAGCTGATACGGAGGCGATCCTGGCCGAAGGCGAAGGTGCTGTCTTTCCCTTGGCGGAAGAAACGGACTGGTCGAAATACGAAGTCACCGACCCAGATGAGGCGCTGGCCATCCTTGCGGGTAGCCTGCGTCAGGTAGCCGAACCTTTGCGGGCCGGAGCACGAGCCGCCAGCCCCATGAACCACCTTTCTAAATTAACTAACCCCTTGCCTCGTTAGAGCAACCCCACAAAATCAATTTATCATGCAGTTTCGCTCCTTAATTACTGGAAGCTTTGCAGCTCTTTTCTTACTGACTGCCTTTAGCTTAAATGCGCAATCTAGCGCTAATGCCATTGACCGCTATTTTCAGCAATATCTCGATGACGACCGCTTCTCAGTCGTGTATATCGCTCCCCGTGTTTTCCAATTACTGGACCGACTGAGTCTGGGAGAGGCCGAAGTAGATGATATGGACGCCGAATTGGTTCGTGATCTAGCTAGCGACATTCGCGGCTTGCGCATCCTGTCCACCAGTGATGGTGCTCGTAGCTTCTACGAAGAAGCCATCGCCAAGATCGATACCGATACCTATGAATTGTTGATGACCGTCCGGCAGGGACGTAGAAACAACGTAGAATTCATGATCAGAGAAGAAGAGGAAGGCGTCATTTCGGAATTGTTACTCATTGCCGGAGGTGATGAAAGTTTTACCCTAATGAGCTTCGTTGGCAACATCAACCTGAATACCATCATGCGCCTCGGCGATGAAATTGAAAACTCGCACTAATTACCCATACACTTTAGATAACCTCTGTGCTTGCTCGTAAGCCTTTCGGGCAATGAACAGTCAACCCCTTGTACCATGAAAACACTGATTTTTTCCCTGTTATGCCTGCTTACAATTAGCGCATTGAGCGCACAGAGTCAGGCAATTCACGATCTAGCTGCTGCCACCAGTGATATAGAAGACCGAACTTCCTTTAACCTGAGCGGTAGCTGGTTGGAGTCCCTGACAAAATCGGATGATGGAAACTTTGATACCCAGTTAGAGAGCCTTCAGATACTGAACCTACCGGCCAGTGCAGGTGTATCTTTTCCTGCTCTGAACGAGGATTTATACGACGAAGGCTTTGAGCTACTTACTGAAATGCGTTCGGGAGGTTCTCGTACGGAGATTTTGATCAAAGAAAATACTCAAGGCATTACGGATCTCGTGCTGATAGCTAAAGGCGATGATAACTTCACCGCCATTTCCCTTTCCGGTTTAATCGTACTGGATGAATTAGAGGATATGAATATTGATGTCGACGGCTGGGATAATTTTAATGGACGTGGCCGCGATTAGTCTTAAGATTTAATGTTTCAGTGAAGCTGAAACGAATAGTGAAGGGCGACTCATCATTGGTGAGTCGCCCTTTCTCTTTATTGCTTAGCAGCGATTAAGCTCGGTGAGCTTGCGCTGTTATTGGGCAAAAAGGGAAAAAGGGTAGCCCTAAGCCCCTCGGTCGATTGACATTGTGGTGCAGGGCGACAACTAGGAGTTGTGCTTACCACCGTTACCGTAGCGGCAGCAGCATCTGCTGTGGAAGATTGGCAAGCAGCCGACTGTGCTGGTGTACAGGCTTTAGTGCTAACCATTTCGGCACAGGCTTCAGGTACGCATCCGGGAGGGCAGTGGCGTACGTCACAATTTGCCTTGTCGCTGCTTTTTTTGGCAACTGTAGTCGTAGCAGTAGCACAACTTTGGGCACTTAGCAGATTGATAGAGAAAAGCAGGCTGCAAAAAATGCAGGCCTTACAAATGAATTTCATCAGGAAGAGATTATCGAGTTCACTCAGGACCGCTGAGCTACCGGTAAACCGCTACTAAGCAGCAGCTGCACAAATGTATCCGGACTCCTTAGGTATCTCTGTTTTACAGTCGTTAGCCACTTGTTAAGCGGCTGTTAAAAAGGAGGCAGCGCCGTGCTGAATTACCGTACTTTGTAGGCATAAGTCTATGCGCAATAAGATTCCCTACATCATTGGTGCCTCGACTATCGGACTGCTTTCTCTGATTTTAATTCAGGTGAAATGGATGCAGCAATCGAGGAATCTGATCGAAGAGCAATTCGATCAGAAAGTTAGCATGGCCCTCTGTCAAGCCGTGGAATCCATCCAGGGTAGTTGTTATTCGCCACCGGATATTCGAGTGTGTCGCTCGTTGGAGGAAGAACCTGGGTTTTTGCCTGTATTCGAGGAGGATGCAGCCTCAGAAGAGTTAGCAAGGATTCGAGGAGCAGTCGGACATACATTGTTGCAATATCAAATTGAGCTACCCTTTGAATTGGAAGTATACCAGCGAGAACCTAAGCTGCTACCCTTTGATGATGCTGACAATAAGCTCTACTCTTGTTCGCTAGATCCCATGGCTAAGCTCGATAGCCCTTCCCTGAGTATTCGATTTCCAGATAAGCAAGCCTACGTATTAGGGCAGATGGGATTGATGTTGGTCTTGTCCATTCTGATTCTACTATTTATCACGGGCGTCTTTATCTATGCGAATTACTATCTGCTTAGACAGCAACGTTTAAGTGAGCGCAATCAGGAGTTTTTCAACCATATGGCGCACGAGTTTAAAACGCCACTGACCAACATCGGCCTGGCGTCGAAGCTGATGGCTAAGAAGCCAAGTAATGAGCTGCTTAGTATCATAAATTCCGAAAGTCAACAACTCAATGCGCAGGTCAATAGAGTCCTTTCTATGGCTAGTCTGGAGGCAGGCTATTACCAGATCAAAAAAGAAAAGATTGAGTTGGGCTCCTGGATGAAGGACTTGGTAGGCTCGATGAATATCTACCTACAGAACAAAGAAGCTAAGGTGGAGATCATCGATCATACTGCCGACTTATGGATTGTAGCGGATCGTTTTCATCTGGCCAATAGCATCAAGAATATCCTGGAAAATGCCTTGAAGTACTGCGCTACTAAGGCCGAGATCGTTATCACTATCGAGGCCTTGCCGGGGAAAGCTCGTCTCAGTATTCAGGATAACGGGATAGGGATGAGCCCGGAAAAACGAGAACGGGTCTTCGATAAATTCTACCGAATAGAGCAGGAGGGAATACCCACTAGTAAAGGTTTTGGCTTAGGTTTATCTTACGTGAAAAAGATCGTAGAGCTACACGAGGGTATTTTAGAAGTGAAAAGCGCGGTGAATGCTGGCTCCTGTTTTAGATTGATTATTCCCCAATCGCCTGCTTATGCCCCAAGCTAGCATACTAGTAGTCGAAGACGATCTCCACCTGGGGTATTTACTGCTACAGTTGTTTCAGGATGAAGGCTTTCACGTCCGTTTAGCAACCGATGGTTGTGCCGGGGTGGAGTTGCTGAAGCGTCAAGCTTTCGATTTATGTCTACTTGATGTCGCGATGCCTAAAATGGATGGCTTTAATCTGGCCAAAAATCTGCGCGAAATCCGTCCTGCTACCCCTTTCCTTTTTCTTACGGCAAGGGTGCTAAAGGCGGACCGACTGCGTGGCTATGAACTGGGCGCAGAAGATTACGTGCTCAAGCCTTTTGACGAAGATGAGCTACTCTGTAAAATGCGGGTGATCCTGCGCCGGCAAGAGAGTAAACAGGAAGATCCGGCTATCCAACAGTTTGAGATTGGTAAGTACCGTTTTGACTACGCCCGCATGGAGCTCCGCTACGAGCAACAGACGAAACGCCTCACCGAAAAGGAGAGTAAGGTTCTCCGCCAATTATGCCTGCATAAGAATCGCATCCTGCGCAGAGATGACGCTGTAGAGGCGATCTACGGCAAGAAAGATTATTTTCATGGTCGCAGCTTCGATGTCTTTATCTCTAAGCTTAGAAAGCTACTCAGTAAAGATCCAAAAGTGAACATTGAGAATGTATTCAAGGTCGGGTTCATTCTTAATGTAGAGGAAGCTTGAAAGGCAAAAAGTTCCCCGGCAGAGCTTCTTCCAGGCCGAGGAACCGATCATAGGATCAAAAAATAATAGAACGCTTATGAGAAATCTGGAACTACCAAGTATAGGTAGCACTCAGAGATATCTACGATGTTATGATCCTATTTCGATTTGTATAACGGCAACTAATTCTCTATCAACTGTAGGACAAAGGGCAGTACAGGGTCTGCATATTCAATAGCCTGCTGTGGGCTTATCTCTACTGAATACGATGGGATTACCCCCCGACCAGGATTGGAGAGACCTCCGGCAATAACATAGCGAAGTAGGGGAATGCCTATTTCTAGGCGACTATGAGGTAGTACCAGGGTGATACGTTCTCCGGCGGTATTTTGATAGGGGTTGCCACCCGATTCTTGCCCGACGAATTCAGCACGTTGATGAGCTAGTAGCACACCACAAAAATCGCCAGCTGCAGAATGGGTGTTGGCATCAGTTAGGACAAATACCCTGCCCTGGAAGTGAGGCGCTTGTGGTGTAGTAGGCTGAGTAGCAGGGTTGGCTAATTCTGCAAAGCGCCCGGCTTGAGGACGGTAGTTTCGCTTAGCTCGCCGTTCCAAGCGTCGTAGATTGTTGTAGGGGTAATATTGATGGTCAGGAATGGTAATGGTGGTTGTGCTTAAATCTTCGTAAACGATAAAGGGCGTATCGAGCAAATAACTCAACAGAGGCATGAATACGTCCTCACTTCCTCCTCCGTTTCCTCTTAGGTCGATAATTAAATCACCTACCTTATTCTGGTGAAGCTGCTCAAAGCAGGAACGGAAAAAGCTCCGGAAGTCCAAATCCGCCTCCGCAATTTCCCCCGGATGAAAGCTACGAATCCGTAACTGACCAATTGCATTTTCTATTTTGAATTCAAGCGGTGGTGGCGCATTGTAATCAGGAAATACGCGGTCAAAATGGGCGGCTAGGCGAGGCGCTATAACGGGCCAGCTGTCTCCATCCACCTGAAAAATTAAGCGCTCTCCTTCAGAGGATTTTACTTCCAGTTCGAATAGTTCAGTACTGCCGTAAATGAGGCCATAAAGATCCTGAAACTGGTTGGCGCAGGCACGATTAGGGCTACTAAGGTTAAAGCCATCTCGCTCAAAATATTGCTGAAGCTGGCGAAATACGTCTAAAGCATTTTGCCCATTTATATTAATTAGCTCTACTCCCATAGGGAGTTCTGATTGATTACTAAGATTAACCGTTAAGTAGAGCTTATCTTGTAGGTAGCGAACCCCAAAGGGAAACATCTTGATTTCCGTATTAAGGTATTCATAATAACTATCAGGAAGTTGGATAGCAGTATGCGCATCGGCAATTAAGCGGTTTAGTGGTCCCAGGGCTTTATAAAACGAAAGAGTACTCATTGGTGCCCGAATCTCCGCTGACAAGCTATCAAAGTAGGCCTCGAAACGTGCCGGAGAATGATAAGTATAAAGGCTGCCGTGCACGGAATGTAAATGCGCTTGCACAAGGCGTAAGTCTTCTCTTAGCTCAGTAACAGAGTGGAAGTCGTTAAGAGCAGGAGAGGGCTGAGCAGCAGTAGTGAGCATAAATGCTAAACAGCAATAGGTAATGAACCCTAGTCGGGACAAAAATTGATACATGAGGACTTGGTTTTTGACGAAATTATTCGCCAGCAGCCTACTTATCTTGTACAATCTTGCTGGCCTGAGAAAAAGTACCTGGAGTCAGCCCGGTATAGCGCCGAAAAAAACGATGGAAATGACTTTGATCAAAGAACCCTAGCGCGTAAGCAGTATCGGTAATGGGGTGACCACTGCGCAGCATTTTTTTAGCATGATCAATGCGCCTAAGGGTGATGTACTGGAGTGGACTGATTCCCTTAGTCAACTTAAAACGACGCGCAAAATGAAAAGGGCTGAGCTTCGCTATTCGGGCCAGCTCTTCGAGCATTATCCGCCTTTCAAGCTGCTGATCAATAAATGCTATGACTTCTGCAAACAGTTCAGGTGATAAATGGTCGTTAGTCGTCCTATTTTGTAGCTGCCCATAATCATCTAAAAGGGTACACAGAAGCTGCTGCAAAATTTCTGTCGAGTGTTGTTCTTCCGACCAACGACAAAATTGCTCGAAAAGAAAAGGGTGGTGAATGACCTGATTGTCCAAAGTTTTCCCTGGGCGGAGAAATTGGATTAAATCTGGACTCAGGTAGTAAGTTGTGAAATCATAAGGACTACCGTAGCTATTGGGGTTTGCGTGGAGTACCCCTGCGCGCGTAAGCGAAATGCTGCCTCCGGGGGCAAGGAGCTCTTGGCCATTTGCCTGAGTTGTTTCGTAACCTGACCGTACGAGTGTAAGGCTGATTTCCTCATGGGAATGAATCGGGAAATCGGCCTTGTAGGCGTTAGCCTGGAGGATGGTCAGGGAGTCAAAAAATGGAAACTCACGAAGGGTAACCTGCGGGCGCAAAGGAAATTAGGATTAGCTGATTATCCTCAAGATAAGGGTCTTAACCGGCCTGACCAATCACGTACATTTCCGCTAAAGTTGGATTTATACTGCCACCGCGTGGCTCAAGCGTGATGGCAAAAGCATCTACATTGGCTTCAAAGGGTAAGTTGAGCAGTACCTGATCACCATCGACGGGCGCATCAAATACGCCCAAACTGATCGTAGCACCATCCACGATAGCCCAGAGTTGATATTGGCGGTCGGCGGGGATGGCCGGCAGCCCGCTGGGGGCAAAAAGACTGGCCTGCTTATCGGGATTATACACCACTGCCGCCTGGGCATCCAGGTGATCGGCAGTCCCGGCCAGTTCGATATATCGGCTATCGGGATCAGCCACCAGCGCAATTTGTTGTTGTAAGCTGCCTAGTGCTGCTGAGCGTTCTTCACAGTCTTCTAGACTCTCTTGTAGCTGGGCTAGTTCATCTTGCTGACGCTGCTGTCCCTGGAAATAGAAATAAACCATGGCGATAAGACCAGCGAGCGCTATGCCTGCTACCCATTTCGACCAGTTATTACCTCCACTAGCTGGTGTAGCTGTCACCATAGCTGGGCCTTCCAGCCGGTCAATCTGCTGATTAATGGCCTGCATGAGTTCAGCGGGCGGAGCCGTGGCCTGTGCCTGGGCAAAAAATTCCAGGCTGCGCTCAATTTCGCCTAACTCGGCCTGAAGCTCAGGATACTGCAAGACATAGCCTTCTACCTCCGCCCGCTCGGGGGGAGACAACTGATCCAGCGCATAAAGCTCAAGGATGCCGGAGGCTATGTAAGCTTGAATATCCATTAGTTCAAATCAGCGTATTTGATCTTTAGCGAGTAATTGGCGCAAATCCTTCAAGGCGTTGCGCAGTTCTGTTTTTACACTGCCTAGTGGCATGTTGAGTCGTTGGCTGGTTTCTTTTTGGGTGAGATTTTGAAAGTAAAAGCATTCAATCACCTGGCGGCGGCGCTCTTTCAGTTGATTGACCGTTTTAAACAAGCCAATATCCTGAACGTGAGCTTCTACTAAGCCTAAATCCCTGCGATCTGTAGTAGGCAAAATAGGGTCCATCCCCTGGTGCTGTTGATATTTTTTAGTTTTAGTTTTATCCAGGGCGGTGCGTTTGGCGATCTGGGCCGCCCAGGTAAAAAATCGACCCTTTTCCTGATCAAATTGCTCAATATGCTGCCAGATCTTGACGAAAGTGTCTTGCAGTACCTCTTCAGCCGCCTCTGGTCGGGAGATTCGGCCAGCAATAATGCGCAGCAAAGCACCCCCATAGTTTTGGTACAGCTCTTCCAGAGCAGTCCGATCCCGCTCGCGCAAGCGGGTTAGCAGCGCTAGGAGCGCGGCATCGGTCGGTACTGGTTTTTGCTGCTTCACCAGGTGTGGCTTTGATCCTCTTTGAGCAATGCTGGAACATTACTCTGCTCAAACCTACGAAGCAAAAGTAATAGTTGGATTTTAGATGCTTATTTTTTGTACTTCCGCAGGTTAAATCGTTCCCCGCAGGATTTAATCCTCGCAGAGGCCCAGTGGACCGAATTGGGATTGCCGGAGGCAGTGCGCTCTGCGCGATCGTAAATCAAAAATCAGCAATCAAGCCTCGCCAATCTGCCAGCGATAGCTAGCAACACCCTACCTTTGCCTCATGACCGATTATCTGGCACTGGCCCGCGAAGTGGGCACGATAGCCCGCGCTGCCGGCGCGGCCATCTTAGCAATTTATGAATCCGATGATTTTGGCGTCGAACGCAAGGCGGATGACAGTCCCCTAACCCGGGCAGATCAGGCTGCCAATGCCGTGATCGTAGCCGGTTTGGAAGCTCTGGACTTTCAAGCGCCCATTATCTCGGAAGAAAACGCCGAGGTGCCCTACGAGCAACGCCGGCAGTACCGCCGCTTTTGGCTGGTTGATCCACTCGATGGGACTAAGGAATTCATCAAGCGCAACGGCGATTTCACCGTCAATATCGCCCTGATTGAAGGCAGTCGTCCTTTACTGGGTGTGGTCTATACCCCCGTGACGGACGAGCTGGTTTACGGTGTTGTAGGGCAGGGAGCCTTCCTGGCAGGCGAAACGGAAACACCATTACGCGTAGCTACTTTCATAAAGGCAGATCCAGGTTTGAAAGTAGTTGCTAGCCGTAGCCACCTCAATGAGGCGACCCAGGCCTTTATGGATAAATTGAATACTCCGGAAATCGTAAGTCGCGGCAGTTCGCTGAAAATTATTGAACTGGCAAAAGGAAATGCTCACCTCTACCCCCGCCTGGCGCCTACTATGGAGTGGGATACGGGGGCGGCCCAGGCCGTATTGGAGGCAGCAGGTGGTAGTCTGATCGATCACGAGACGGGCCAGCCGCTGCGCTACAACAAGGAAGTACTACGCAATCCGCATTTTGTCGCAGCAGCAAATCAACTGAGCTGATTTTGGCGGAAGCAACAGTTACGAGCGGCCTTTCTTTGGTCATCATCAGCTTTCAGGAGGCAGCCAATATTGAGCGTTGCATCCAGAGTGTAGGAGAACTAGCGGATGAAGTCGTGGTAGTGGATAGTGGATCTACCGATGAAACGCGGGCACTGGCCGCTACGCTGGGCGCGCGCGTGCTGGAGCGCCCCTTCACGGGGTACCGCGATCAAAAACTGTGGGCCATTGAGCAAGCCAGCCAAGAGTGGATACTCAGCCTGGACGCTGATGAAGCGCTGGGGCCAGCCCTGCGGGAGTCCATAAAAAAAGCAAAAGACAACTGGGCCTACGATGGCTATTACCTCAACCGACTCAATCGGCTGAAAGATCGCTGGATTCATCACGGTGCTTGGTACCCTGACCGAAAGTATCGACTCTTTCGACGCGGAGCAGTCGAGATGCCGCCGGCCATTATTCACGAAGGGTTTCGCCCCACGGCTAGCGTCCGAGTTGGGCGCTTGTCGGGTGACATCCTCCACTACACCAACGATAGTCTCGAAAGCCGAGTCGCTACCCAGCATAAGTTCAGCAAGCTGGCGGCTCAGGACTTGCTAGCCAAAGGGAAAAAGGGCAGTCTCTGGCGCCTCTGGTGGAAGCCCAAGGGGCGCTTTCTGGCCGAGTATATTTGGAAGGGCGGCTGGCGGGATGGCTTTTATGGCTATTACATCGCTAAGACCTCTAGTCAGTACGTTTTTTGGAGAGAGGCCAAATTGCTGGAGTTGAGTCGGGCAGCTACCACTAAATAATGTACTTTTACCGGCGATCAGTCAAATTGATCTGAATCGTGACTCCTAGTAATCAATCACCCATTATTGTTGGCGGCGGCGTGGCTGGCTTGATCGCTGCGCAGCATTTGGAAGCAGCTGGCCGATCTCCCATCCTGCTGGAGGGCAGTGACCGAGTCGGTGGCCGGCTGAAAACGGACCTGCACGAAGGCTTTAAACTAGATCGGGGTTTTCAGGTCTTGCTGACGGGCTACAAAGAAGTGAATCGTTACCTGGACCTGGATGCCTTAGGAACACGCAGTTTTCGCCCTGGAGCGCACATTCACCTGCGCACTAATCACTTTCGGATCGTGGATCCCATGCGGGAGCCGGCTCAGATCATTCGCTCGACGCTTTCTCCCGTAGGTGTTTTAAAAGATAAAATGCTGCTGGCCCGCCTTAATATGCGCCTGCGGCGCTACAGCCAACAACGCTGTTTTAAAGGCTATGAGTCAATGCCGACTATTGACTACCTGCATAAGTTTGGATTTAGCGAGCAAATCATTGAGCGCTTTTTCCGTCCCTTCTTCGGAGGTATTTTCCTGGAACAGGAATTGCAGACCCCCGCAGCGATGTTTCGCTTTATCTATAAAATGTTCGGTCAGGCCGGAGCAGCCTTACCCGCTGAGGGAATTGAAGGTGTCGCCCAGCATTTGAAGGCGAAATTGAAACAGACGGATATCCGTTGCGGCGTCCGGGTAAAAGCAGTAGAAAGCGGCCGGGTGCTGCTGGATGATGGTAGCGATCTATTGACGGATGGTGGGATTATTCTGGCCTGTGCCGCTGCCCCACTGGTGCAAGGACTCAAGGTAAGTGATGCCCCCCCCTGGAAGGCAACCACTAATTTGTACTTCTACAGCCAGCGACGACTACGCGAAAATCGCCTCATCAATCTGGTGGCGGATAACACGAGCACCATCAATACTTTTTGCGTTTTAGACGAGGTGCAGCCACACTACAAGCCCGAAGGTAAAGGTGGTAGCTTGATTTCGGTTACCCTGAAGGGCTATCGGCCGGATGACGACAGCGCTATCGCTCAAGCAGAGCAGGATCTGCTGCGCCACAGTCGACTGCCAAATGATGCGTTGAGGTTCCTCAAGGCCTATCATGTTCGTCTGGCACTGCCCAATTTGGATGCCGTAAGTTATACGCAATTACCTACCAGTACGCGACTGCAGGATGATATCTTTTTGGGCGGCGACCAGGAACTGAATGGCAGTTTGGATGCGGCTATGCGTTCGGGTAGATTAGCAGCCCTGGGGCTACTGGGTGCGCATGCTGATGAATAGTAATTCTCGTTTGGGAAAGCCCGCATAATGACTTAATTTGTTGGAATGGAAACAACTTGGTTGGCCACTGACTTTGGCGTTTTTCAGTTGGGTGCTTCTCCTAGCGGACTTCGCTCGGTACGTCTGACGGATATCGATGTACCCACCGATTTACCCATTCCTCAAAACGAGCACCTCAACCACGCTGTGCATCAGTTGGAAGAATACTTTCGAGGCGAACGAGAACAATTTGAGCTGACCCTCGACTGGAGTGAAGCCACCGATTTTTACCGGCAGGTCTGGACGGAGCTGGAGAAAATTCCGTACGGACGGACGACTAGTTACCTGGCGATCGCGGAGAAGTTAGGCGATAAGAATGCCATTCGAGCCGTGGGGCAGGCCAATAAGCGTAATCCGATTGCCATTATTGTGCCCTGCCACCGGGTCATCGCCAAGAACGGAGACCTACAGGGCTATTTTTATGGCCTGGATTTCAAGCGGCGCTTGCTAGCTTTGGAAAACCCACGGAGCTTCGGTGAACAGGCGAGTCTTTTTTGACCACAATTTGGCGGCTCCAACCAAAAATCCAATCTTGCAGCAAATCCAAGCACCATGACGCTAGGCGAGGCTTTTCAATATGCGCACGACAATCCGGCATACATCATTTTTTATTTTGCCATTATCCCCTTTGCGGCGATGCTGGCTGGTTGGATGGAAAAAGATGAGGGGCATCTGCCCCCCTGGAACTACCTCTACAGCTGTCTGCTCTATCTCGTGGCTATTCCGGGTATCTTGGCAGTTGGCTTGAGTGCGTACATCTTCCTTTTTCAGAAGGGAGATATTATGCAGACCAATTTGATCATGCAGGTGCTTCCGGTAGTTAGTATGCTACTCACCTTTGTGATTACCAAAAACAACGTACGTATCGATGCATTGCCGGGCTTCGATAAGTTGTCTGGTTTGGTGATGATGGTAGCAGGAGCGCTGGCCATCATGTGGTTTATCGACCGGGTGCGCCTGATCGTTTTCAGCTACTTACCGATTCAATACCTTTTCCTGATTCTGATTGGTTTATTGTTAGTGATTCGCTACGGTTGGCGCTCAGTAACGCGCTAGTGCTATAAGCGTACCATTGTTTTAATTACCCTTCCAGCTATTTGCTGGATTAAGAAAATAAAAAAAGCGTGATGAAAAATTTCTCCATCTTGTTTTTAGCCCTGTTACTGGCGGCCTGTGGCGGCGATAGTAGTGAAAATTCAAACTCAGATACTACAGGAAATACGCCTGCGGCCAACACCAATAACGAAGGTAGTAGTGCGAATTCTACGGAGCCTGCTGCTACGCCTGCTCCGATTTATGAAGATCTGTCAGAGCATGCCACCGATATCCCCGGCCTGATTCGGGCTCAAGCCGATTATATGGCCGGTGGCCAAGCCATGCGTGGCTACGTTGCCTACCCAGAGGGGAGTACTGGTCGACTACCGGCAGTAATCGTCATTCATGAATGGTGGGGACACAATCAGTACGCCCGCAGCCGAGCCGACCAATTGGCCGAACTAGGCTACGTAGCCATGGCCGTCGATATGTACGGTGATGGTAAACAAGCCGCTCACCCCGATGATGCCGGCAGCTTTGCTATGGCCGTGATGGGCGATGCAGAAGTGGCTAAGAGTCGCTTCGAAGCCGCGCTCTTTACGCTCAAAAACTACCCCTTTGTAGATCCCGAGCAGATCGCAGCGATTGGCTATTGCTTCGGCGGTAGCGTAGCTTTGACTATGGCGAATGCCGGTTACGACCTGGACGCAGTAGCCGCCTTCCACTCTGGGGTAAACCTACCCATCTGGCCCGAAGGAGAAAATAGCGTCAAAGCACAGGTGCTGGTTTGCAACGGTGCCGATGATCCCTTTATCTCAGCTGAAGATGAAGCTAATTTTAAGTCCGAAATGGAAGCAGCCAGGGTCGATTTTGAATACATCAATTACCCTGGTGCACAACACGCCTTTACGGACCCCGGAGCAGATGCCAAGGGGGCGCAGTTTGAACTGCCACTAGCCTACAATGCAGAGGCAGATGAAGCCAGCTGGGAGAAGCTGAAGGACCTCTTGGCTAGTGTCTTTACCACTAACTAAATTGAGGACTGTTCTAGCTAAAAACAGCCTTGTAGACTAGCGGGAACGCAACCTAATTACTGGACAAATCATCTCCTCCAGGCTGATACCTCCGTGCTGAAAGGTATTGCGGTAGTAGTTGTTGTAGTGATTGTAATTGTTGGGGTAGAGGAAAAATTTATCCTCTTTCGCAAAAATATAGGTACTACTAATATTGGGGCTGGGTAGCTTGGCGTCCTGTGGTTTACGGACTTCCAATACATCGCTGGACTCGTACTTGAGATTACGTCCCAGCTTATAGCGCAGGTTGGTAGTAGTGTCGCGATCGCCGACCACCCGACTGGGGGAATTGACGCGAATCGTCCCGTGGTCGGTGGTAATAATCAGCTTGATGTCGCGGTCTGCCAGCTTACGTAAGGTAGCCCAGAGCGGACTGTTGAGAAACCAGGAGCGAGTAAGACTACGGTAGGCCTTCTCGTCTCCAGCTAATTCTTTGAGTACTTCCATCTCCGTGCGGGCGTGACTCAGCATGTCGATGAAGTTGTAGACAATGACGGTGAAGTCATTGTTGAGAAAATCCAGCGCCCGATCCTGCATCTGGCGAGCAAAATTAGTGCGGGTCACCTTGGTGTAGTCCCACTTGATATCACCCCGCCGCATCAAGCGCTCTAGTTGTTTGCCCAGTAGGTCCGCTTCGTGGTTATTCTTGCCGCCCTCATCGGTGTCGCCTTTCCACCATTCGGGATAGTGCTTTTGAATATCAGTGGGCATCATGCCGGCAAAAATCGCATTACGGCTGTATTGCGTACTGGTAGGCAAGATGCTAAAGAAGGTATCTTCTTCTTCTATTCGGTACAATTCCGTAATAATGGGCTCGATGACCTTCCACTGGTCGAAACGCATGTTGTCCAGCAGTACAAAAACCGTGGGGACTTCTTTACTGAGCTGCGGCAGTACTTTTTCCCGCATGAGGGTATCCGACATAATCGGCCGGTCTTCCCCTTTGGTCCACTTGAGGTAGTTCTTGACGATGAACTTGCTGAATTCCTTGTTGGCTTCACTTTTCTGCATAGCCAGGATTTCTCCCATCTGTTCACTGTCGCTGTCGTCCAGCTTTAGTTCCCAGCTGATTAGTTTGCGGTAGACCTCCACCCACTCGGCGGTGTCCAGTCCGCTATTGATCTCCATCAGCAGCTGGCGAAACTCCTGCTGGTAGTCGGTGTTGGTCTTTTCCCGTACCAGCATTTTCCCATCTACGATCCGCTTCAGCGTCAGCAGTATCTGGTTAGGGTTGACGGGCTTGATCAGGTAATCCGTGATCTGACTGCCGATGGCTTCTTCCATCACGTGCTCGGCCTCGTTCTTGGTGATCATGACAACCGGGATGTTCGGTAATATCTCCTTGACCTTTGCTAGGGTTTCCAGCCCAGTAATACCGGGCATGCTCTCGTCGAGGAACACGATATCAATATCATTGGTGCTTTCAATCTCCTCCAGGGCATCGTAGCCATTGGTAACGGTAATGACTTCGTAGCCTTTCTTTTCCAGAAAGAGCAATTGGGGCTTTAGCAGGTCGATCTCGTCGTCGGCCCAAAGAATTTTGATGCTGTCCATGTTGATAAAAGGTGGGGGAGATTTTTAGTTTGTACCTGCCTTTCTGCGGTCCGTAGGCAGGCTTCCGCAGGTGTAACGGTTGCTAAGGCCTCGCTGGCCGAATACCCTGCGGCGAAGCAAAGGGTTCTTCCTGCGAGTAGCGCTTTAGTCGCAGGACAAACCGCCTCGCTTCGCGTTGCGGAATTTGGCCAGCGACCGATACACCTGCGGAAGTGCTACAACAAAACGGAACAAATCCCTAAAATGGTTTAAACACAGCGAAAATAGGTGAAATAAAAAAGCCAGATCGCGGCCCCTGGACAGACTCATTGATATACGCGTATAACAATTGGGGTTGACGATCCGACTTGTGTAGTAAAAATGCTTGGATAGCATAGATGCCCCTAGGGCGCACGTCGCTTTTGCGTAACTTTAACCCATCCGTTAAATCGATCTTAATGCCTGCTGCTCCTTCAGAAGACAGTGCCATCAATCAACGTCTGCGCTATCGACCGCGGGCTGAGCCAGGTTTGGAAGCGCGCTGGGCCAGTATACGGGCCGGAGATAGCGCAGCATTGAGCCAAGCCATTACCTTGCTGGAGAGCAGCAGACCACAGGACCGTTTGCTGGCGGCCGATTTAGTAGCTAGAGCGGATGCCCTAAGTGGCGAACACAGCTTTCGCCTAGGGATCAGTGGTAGCCCTGGTGTGGGAAAGTCGACCTTCATCGAAGTTTTCGGCCAGGCTTTACTCGACCGTGGTCATCGTCTAGCGGTTTTAGCCATTGATCCTAGTAGTAGCCTGAGTGGAGGAAGTATCCTAGGAGATAAAACTCGGATGGCCGAACTCGCTAAGCGAGAAGCTGCCTTTATTCGGCCCAGCCCCAGCGGTGGTTTTCTGGGTGGGGTCAATCGGATGACACGGGAAAGCATGCTGCTCTGCGAAGCAGCTGGCTACGATTATTTAATGGTGGAAACCGTAGGGGTAGGGCAGTCCGAATTAGCCGTGCACGGCATGACCGACGCTTTTCTGCTGCTGGCCCAACCGGGTGCGGGCGACGAGCTGCAAGGCATCAAGCGTGGGGTTCTGGAGCTAGCGGACCTGATTGTCGTCAATAAAGTGGATCGCCTACCAGAGGCTGCCAAACAAACGGCAGTCCAGCTCCAACAAGCCTTGCACTTAGCACCAGCACGAGCCGATCAATGGACACCCCTCGTCCAAACTGCTGCCGCCCTGACGGGTGAGCATATCGATACTATCCTTACGTCCGTCGAAGAATATCGTCAACACTTGCTGACCAATACGTACTTTACCCAAGGTCGTGAGCGACAGCAGCAACAGTGGTTACTGGAGTTGTTGCGCACCGAAATATTGGGCGATCTGGAAAGCTCAGCTATGTTTCAAGAGGCTGCTCGCCAACCTGTAAGCCACGAACAAGGTTTATATCATAAAGCGCGGCAACTGCTGCGGCAATTTTACCACGATCAAATTAAAGACCAAACCGTCTAATCTATCATTATGAGATCTCTCACTACTGCCGGCATTGTAGTCGGTGTCCTGGCCCTACTCATGATTGGTGCCTGCAACTACAATAACAGTTTTGTCACTGCTGAAGAAGATATTAAACAAGAATGGAGCGAGGTAGAAACGCAGTACCAACGCCGTGCCGACTTGATCGGTAACCTAGTAGAAACTGTCAAGGGAGCTGCTGAATTTGAAAGTTCTACCATCGAGGCGGTTACGGCCGCGCGGGCACGAGCCACCTCCGTCAACGTTGATGCTGGCAATCTCACCCCGGAAGCTTTGCAACAGTTTCAAGCTGCCCAGGGAGAGTTAAGTCAAGGCCTGGGACGCTTGTTGGTGGCCGTTGAAGCCTATCC
Source organism: Bacteroidota bacterium (assembly GCA_039030655.1). Taxonomy (GTDB): domain Bacteria; phylum Bacteroidota; class Bacteroidia; order Chitinophagales; family Saprospiraceae; genus Neolewinella. The sequence goes on from JBCCDS010000021.1 coordinate 32,396, forward strand.
CGAATTACGCGCTACTGCTGCTTTCCGCGACCTAATGGCGCAACTGGAAGGCACTGAAAACCGCGTAGCGGTGGCCCGCTCTCGCTTCAATGAAAAAGTGACGGACTACAATAAAAAAGTGCGGGTATTCCCCGGCTCTTTCTTCGCTAGCATCTTCGGCTTTGATACCTGGAGTCAGTTTGAAGCGGATGCCGGTTCTGAGGAAGCCCCACAAGTTAACTTCGACTAAAGCTAGTTTATGGTCCAGTTTTTTAGTCCCGCAGAAGAAGCGCGCCTCGTGGCGGCGATTCAAGCGGCCGAACGTACGACTTCGGGAGAGATTCGTGTGCATATCGAGCGGGAGACCGACGCAGCTGCCCTACCAGAGAGTGTGCGGATTTTTAAACGTCTCGGGATGCACCAAACCAAGGACCGTAATGGCGTACTGATACTACTTGAACTCAATCGTCAATCCTTCTCTATTATTGGAGATGAGGGTATTCACCGGGCGGTATCCCCCAATTTTTGGGAGGAAGAACGCGATTTAATGCAGGCTTACTTCCGGCGCGGTGAGTTTGTAGAAGGTCTGGAGGCCGCCATTGCTAAAGTAGGGGAAAAGCTCAAGGAGTTTTTCCCCTACCTAGGCGATGATTTGGATGAAAACGAATTGCCGGATACGATCAGTTATGGAGCTTAAAAAAGCACGATTTTGGATTTTGGCCATGCTCTTAGCTACTGCGGTAGTAGCAGTGGCGCAACCCGCTTTGCCGCAGCGGCAAAACAAGTTGGTCTACGATCTAGCAGACCTGCTCAGTGCCAATGAAGAGCGTCAGCTGGAAACGAACTTGCGCAACTATAATAATGAGACTTCTACTCAGATTGTAGTCGTTCTAGAGGCCAGTTTAGGTGGCGAAGCCGCCTTTGATCGCAGCTTCCGCATCGCAGATGCCTGGGGTATTGGGGGAAGTAGCGAAAACGATAATGGCGTGCTGATCTATGTCGCACGCGATGATCGCCAGATTCGAATTCAGACGGGCTATGGTACTGAAGGCTTTCTGCCTGACGTCAAAGCCAAACGGGTAATCGATAACATCATCACTCCGGCTTTTCGCAGTGGTGATTTCTACGGAGGTATCGAAGGAGCTACCTCTGCCATTATGGATATGGGGCGCGGCGAATATGACGCCTCTGATCTAGAAAGCGAAGGAGGCATTCCTCCAGGTCTGATCTTTGTCTTGATTCTGGTGGTTTTTATCGCCCTTTCTGCCATGTCCTCTCGGGATGATGACGACGACGATGACGACGGTGGTTACTGGCGGGGTGGCCGCTATGATATGGATGACCCCTTACCCCGACGCAGACGCCGCCGGGGTGGCTTTGTCGTCTTCCCTGGCGGCTTTGGGAATGGCGGTGGTGGCGGCGGCTTTGGTGGCGGCGGCGGTGGTCTGCCAGGTTTTGGCGGCTTCGGCGGTGGCGGTTTTGGCGGCGGCGGTGCTGGCGGGAGCTGGTAGTACTAGGAATTAATTTATAGAAACGAGCCCGTTGGCCTACTGTGAAGTTCGCCTTCCGACCCTTATCTTGCACCCTATGGCAAAAGAAAGCGCCACCAATCGTCGCCGTGATACTAAAGGCTCAGCTAGCGGACCCAACTGGTCGACTCGTCGTCGACTGGAAGACGCTAATGCGCCCGCCTTTAGTAAACTTCCACCACAGGCGATCGATTTAGAGGAAGCCATCCTTTCCGCTATTCTGATTGACCGCGAGGCCATGACCAAAGTGCTGGATACCGTCCAGCCGGAGGCTTTCTATACCGATGCGCACAAAGCCATTTTCCGAGCTATGCGCCGGCTGTTCGAAAAATCGCAGCCTATCGACCTGCTGATGGTCATGGAGGAGCTGAAATCTGAAGGAGATCTGGAAATGGTGGGCGGAGCCGCCTACTTGGCGCAGCTCAGTACCAAGGTTACGAGCTCGGCCAATGTAGAGTACCACGCGCGGATCGTAACGCAGAAGTTTATCCAGCGCGAACTGATCCGGGCCAGCACCGAGATCATCCAGACGGCCTACGAGGATAGTACGGACGTACTCGACCTGCTGGATATGGCCGGTAATCAAATCTTTGAGATTACCGAAAAGAATATGGGCAAGCAGGTCGCCGATATGGGCAGCCTGGCCAACCAGATTATGGAGCAACTGGCGGCCATTCGCGATAAGGAAGATGGCCTGACTGGTATTCCCAGTGGCTTCACCGAATTAGATCGACTAACCAGTGGTCTACAGCCCAGTGATCTTATTATCGTTGCGGCCCGCCCCGCGATGGGTAAAACTAGTTTTGTACTCTCTATGGCCCGTGCTGCTGCCGCAGAGTACGGTCATGGGGTAGCCATCTTCAGCCTGGAGATGTCAGCCGCGCAGTTGGCCGGCCGTATTTTCAGTATGGACGCCGAAGTGAATGGCCAGAAAATGCGCTCCGGTAAGTTCGACCAGGATGAATGGGCCCGTCTCATCGACTCCATGAATCGAGTTGGGGAAGCCCCCATCTACATCGACGATACCGCAGGGATTAACGTCTTCGAAATGCGGGCCAAGTGTCGCCGATTAAAACTGGAGAAGAACATCTCCATGATCATCGTGGATTATTTGCAGCTGATGTCCGGTGCTGGTGAAAGCAATAAAGGCGGCAGCCGGGAGCAGGAAGTATCCGCCATTAGTCGAGGCTTAAAAGGCCTGGCCAAAGAGCTAGAAGTGCCGGTCATTGCCCTTTCCCAGTTGAGCCGTGCTGTGGAAACCCGTGGAGGAGACAAGCGACCGATGCTGAGTGATTTGAGAGAGTCGGGTTCCATCGAGCAAGATGCTGACATGGTGATGTTCCTCTACCGCCCGGAGTACTACCAAATTCTCGAAGACGAACAAGGGAATAGCCTGAAAAATGTAGCCGAGGTAATCATCGGTAAAAACCGCCACGGCGAAACCAAGAATATCAAACTTAGCTTCGAAAGCGACTTCGCCAAGTTCAGCGACCTCGACGATCCCGACTTCAACCTGCTACCCGATAATACCGTAGAATTAGGCAGCGGCGGGGACGCTCCCTATACTGGTACCATCATGCCTTCACGCATGAATGAGGATGAGGATATTCCGTTTTAGAGTCGAGACCGCCCCGACTTAGTCGGGGCTTCGAGAACCGAGGCCGTTCCGCACTACTGCGGAACTGCGAGATTAGAAGACTCAAGATCGGCATCGCTGCGCTCGCCTGCTGGAGTCAAGAAGCAAGACTTGTCTTTTGCTGAATTGAGGATCTCTGGTTTATCCAGTTGAGCAAAGTAGTAATTGGCGACTAGTATTTTATCGTCTTGTTGGGCAACCTTTTAAGGTTACTACACAGTTCCTATGAAGTCCAAATGGGTAGGGGCCAGCAAGGAATTGAGCCCTGCGCCTAGTGCTGCGAATGTTAACATGTTCTCGCAATCCCGCTTGTAGGATGATCCCGACTCTCGTAGCTCTGCAGCAATGCAGGCGGTCTCGGCTCTAATCACCTGAGCTTTGCGCGCAGCGCTGCGAACGGATTGCTAGATCTTGCAGTCCCGCTTGCGGGACGATCTTGAGTCTAGAAGGTGCGCGTAGCGTCACCGATCTTGACTCTAATTACCTACCTTTGCAGCCTAATTGAAAATCCTCCCATGTCCAGCCCATTGCAGGTATATAATACACTCCATCGTAAGAAGGAAGAATTCAAGCCCCTTACCCCCGGCTTTGTCGGTCTTTACGTATGTGGGCCTACGGTTTATAACCCTGTGCACTTAGGCAATTGTCGGACGTTTACCAGCTTCGATATTATCTATCGTTACCTGTTGCACAAGGGCTATAAAGTGCGCTACGTGCGTAATATTACCGATGCGGGTCACCTGACCGACGATGGAGAAGACCGTATGGCCAAAGGCGCTCGTCTGGAGCAGCTCGAACCCATGGAAGTGGCCCATAAATACACCAACGACTTTCATGCCATGATGCGGGCATTCAATAATCATTCTCCCGACATCGAGCCTACGGCTACCGGCCACATCATCGAGCAAATAGAAATGGTCAAGGCTATTATGGCTAATGGTTTTGCTTACGAGGTCGATGGCTCTGTATACTTTGACGTAGCGACCTACAACGCCCAAAATGATAATCGCTACGGGGAGCTTTCTGGCCGTAAGGTCGACGAATTGCTGGCTGAAAGCCGTGAGCTTAAAGGACAGAGTCAGAAGCGCTCTCCACAGGATTTTGCCATTTGGATGAAGGCCCAACCCGAGACTTTACAACGCTGGCCCAGCCCTTGGGGGGAAGGCTTTCCCGGTTGGCATTTGGAATGCTCAGCGATGAGTACTAAATATCTGGGTGAAACCTTTGATATCCACGGTGGAGGAAACGATCTGAAGTTTCCACACCACGAGAATGAAATCGCGCAAAATATGGGCAGCTGCAGTTGTGGTGGTGCTCGCTACTGGCTGCATACCAATATGCTGCTCATGAACGGCAAAAAGATGTCGAAGAGCGATGGCAACACCATTTCTCCTGATGGGCTCTTCAGTGGAGATAGCCCCCACGTCACCCAGGGCTACAGTCCTATGGTTGTGCGTTTTTTCATGCTGCAAGCCCATTACCGCAGCACGATGGATATCACCGATGATGCTCTGCAAGCTGCTCTCAAAGGCTATACCCGCCTCATGGAGGGCTACGCTAAGCTGCAAGAACTGCAGGTCAGCGGTAGCTCACAAAATGAAACGGTCGGTAAGGATCTCCGCGAAGGAGTCGCGGCTGCCTGGGCCGAAATGGATGATGACTTCAATACCCCTAAAGCCTTAGCTCGGATCTTCGAAGTCATCAGTAAAATCAATGCGCTACACGGTGGTCAGCTCTCTACCGATGAGGTATCCGCCGAAACCTTGTCTTATATCAAAGAAGAGCTGCACGCGATCATCTTCGACGTCTTCGGGCTACAGGACGAGGTCTCTGCCACTGGAGCGAATGATAAAACGGGAGCAGCACTGGAAGGCGTTGTTCAGGTTCTGTTAGAGATGCGTGCTCAGGCGCGGGTCGACAAAAACTGGGCACTCTCGGATCAAATCCGCGATCAACTGACGGCAGCTGGCGTAACGATCAAAGATGGCAAAGAAGGTGCGAGCTGGTCGATTTAAGGTGTTACCTTGCAGTTTGACCGACCGGTCGATTAGTCGATCCATATTGCAAAAGGTACTCCATGAAAGTTCGTCGCCGCTACGTGTTTTTATTAACCCTGTTTTCCCTCTTATTGATTGGCTATTTAGTCGCTAAACCCTTGTTGCGCACCGCTACGGGCTACGCTGCTAAGCAGGCTTGCAGCTGTCATTTTTTGCAAGGTAGAGAGTTAGAAGATATTGCCGAAAACGATCTGAATTTCAGCTTGCTGACCCGGGTTAAACTGGACTTCAACCACGAATACGATGGCGTCGAAGCCCGCCTGTTCGGTTTGTTTAAACGAGAAGCCCGCTACATCACTGGTCAGGGCTGTATTTTAATTAATGATCGGAAATTAGGACTTCCGCCGGTCCAGCCTTTGCCATTAGCCGACGGTACTGCTGCTGATTCCGTAATGAATTTTGAACCTCTTCTCGATAGCCTCGATTTGGATACGGCTCAATTAGCTGCTGCCCTTGATTTTGGCATGACGCCCGTTACCGGTGGTGGGGCCCGGGCTGTTGCTGTATTTCAGGCAGGTAATCTGCTTGCAGAACGCTATGCAGCAGGCTACGATGCCAAGACGCTGCTGCCTGGGTGGTCGATGACCAAGACGATTACCGGTCTGCTGTTGGGCCAGCGCAATCTGCTGCCCGAACAAGCTTCTCTGTTTCGCGAATGGGGCGATGATGAACGCGCCCAAATTAAACTGGACGACCTGATGAAAATGAGTAGTGGCCTGGCCTGGGAAGAATCCTACGGCAGCATGACGGATGCTACTCGCATGTTGCATCACCGGCCCGATTTTGCCCAATATACCTGTAGTAAGAAAGCCAAGCAGCCTCCCGGTGAGGAATGGGTGTACAGCAGCGGCACGACGAATATATTGATGGAGCTCTACCTCCGCTCTTTCCCAGATCGGCAAGCTGGGATAAATGCCATCTATACAGACCTATTTTACCCGATTGGCGCTTACAGTTTCCGAATCGAACCAGATCAGTCCGGCCGGCCCGTAGGCTCGAGCTACGCCTGGGCTACCGCCCGCGATTGGGCGCGCATTGGGCAGTTGATGTTGCAAGAAGGTCGTTGGGAGGGCCAGCAAATCGTTCCGGCAGCCTGGATCGCCTACATGCGAGAGCCGGCCCCCGCCTGTGCTGATGGAGACTACGGCGGCCAAACCTGGCTAAAAGGGCCAGATATGCCCAGCTTGCCCGACAATGCCTTCCTTTTACGCGGCTTTCAGGATCAACGGGTCATTGTGATTCCGGATCAGGAACTGGTTATTGTTCGCCTAGGTCACAATGATGATCAAACCGCGGATTTTGATGGTTTGGTGAGTCGGGTTTTGGCCGCCTTATCCTAATGACTGGTAGTGATATGGAAGAAGAAGACCTCCTCAAAAAATGGCGCCTTATCCTCGGCAAGGAAGCAGACCCTGAGGCTAGCGTCGGTTTTAGCGGCCCAGCCAAAGGTATGGATGACACCCTGGAGGCTCTCTATAACAGCGACCGACAAGCGGGCCTGGGTAGCTCCTCGCCCAATGTGAATCGCTGGCTAGGAGACATTCGAAAATATTTTCCCACTTCCGTAGTGCAGTTACTACAGCGTGACGCCCTTGATCGTTTAGGGCTCCATCAAATGTTGCTGGAACCAGAACTGCTAGAGACCATTGAGCCCGATGTGCATCTGATCGGAACCTTGCTCAGCCTCAAGAAAGTGCTGCCGGAGCGGAGTCGAGAAACGGCCAGAATAGTGGTGCAGCGCGTAGTAGCTCAAATAGAAGAGCAATTACGAGAGCCGCTACGACAAGCTATCATGGGGCGGCAACGGAGAGCTAGTCGCAGTCGACGACCCCGACCAGCAGATATCGATTGGCACCAGACCATTCGTGCCAACCTCCGACATTATCAGCCAGAGTATAAGACCGTTTTGCCCGTTAATTTGCGCGGCCAGGCCCGTGGCCGGCGGTCACTCAAACAGGTCATTCTATTGATCGATCAGTCGGGTTCTATGGCGGAGTCCGTAGTCTATGCGGGCGTGATGTCTTGCATATTGGCCAGTTTGCCGAGTATTAAAACCAGAGTTATTGCCTTCGATACTTCAGTAGTGGACTTAACGGAGGAACTGCCCGATCCACTTGATTTGCTTTTTGCCATTCAATTAGGAGGTGGTACAGACATTGCCAGAGCTTTGCAGTACGCCGAACAGCACAATGATCGACCCCGTGATACCGTCCTGATTTTACTCAGCGATCTTTTTGAGGCAGGTTCGGTAGATCGCATGCTGGCAACGACTCGGCGTCTGCTACAGTCTGGCTTGCGTTTTATCCCTCTGCTAGCGCTGAATGATAGCGGAGCACCAGCCTTCGATCGCGAGATAGCGGAGGCCTTAACAAAAATGGGCGTGCAGCCTTTCGCCTGCACGCCCGATGCTTTTCCAGAGCTGCTAGCTGCAGCGCTGTATAATTAGTCTTCCTTTTCCGGACTATCGGTTGCCTCTTCCACTGGAGCAGGGCGGAATTGCTCATAAATGGCCTTTACCTGAGGAATGGATTCAGCGGCTACTACGGTATCAAAAATGCCGGCTAGACGAGCAATAAGAAGGCCAGCTCGAGTCTTTCCGGGGCCATCTTCCATCATGGTGGCTTCGGCCATCAACGCACCTTGCATATCACCGATAGTTTTGCCGACAGAAATACGTTGCCAGGGAGAAGCCCCTTGGTCTACCCCAATGGCCGCCATACGTTCTAAACCAGCATCCATGGTTTCCTCGTCCGAACTGCTGAGGAAACCAGCGTAAGCAGCGTAAAATCCAATAGCATCTTGCCCATCGATGGAAGTGAGTTTTTCCTCAAAATAGGGCAGGCGGTCGGGATTACCTTCGGCGGCATAAATAGCACCAATCGCACCGACGATACTGGGGTTGTCGCTGCCTTCCAACGATTCGGCAACTGCAGCACCCTCAGCAGGATCAAGCGTAGCTAAAGCGCCTAGGCCGGCGCCTACGATGGGGAAAGCCAAACTTTCGTCGCTTACGGCTGCCTGAGCGATGGCGGGCAAGCTTTCATCTCCTGCTTCGGTCAGCATTTCGATGGCCTGGGCCCGAGTTCCCGAATGTGGATCAGCGGTAGCGATCTGACGAATAACGGTCAGCGCTTCCGGGCTGGGATCGTTCATCCGGGACATAGCCACCTGACGCAGTTCGTGGGTAGGATCGGATAGAGCGCGGGTAAATACCGTTTGAGCAAAAGCACTGGAAGGGTCCAAATTGCGCAAGCCGTCGTAGCGAGCACTACCGTTGGCACCCACTTCGTAGAGGTAGCTGTAGTCTTCCTCATCGTAGCTGTCCTGGCGGGTGCCTAGAATGCGGTACTCAGGGTCAAAGACCATTAAACTGGGCTCCGAATCCATGGAGAAAGTGAAAGTTTGATCTCTTTGGGCCACAATCACCTCTTCGTAACGAGTTGGCTGACCAGCTACGTGGATCGCTACCGTAGTGGGCAGGCGGAAAATAGCGGGTACATTATTTTCGGTGTCCTGCGTTTGCCGCACCCGCACGCTAGCTTCTTTAGCTTCTACAGAATAGGTGTAGTCTATCGTTAGTTCCGGGTGGCCAGCACTGAGGTACCATTGATCGAAGAACCATTGTAGATCCTGACCACTAAGGTCTTCGTAAGCCATTCGTAGTTCATCTACCTCTACGGCACTGAACTGATTGTCGACCAGGTATTTTTCCATGCCAGCGAAGAAAAGCTCGTCGCCCAGGTAGCCGCGCAGGAGGTGCAAGACTAGGCCTCCTTTGTTGTAGGAGTGCGCGTCAAACATTTGCTCTTTGTCGTCGTAGTCATACCAGATCAATTCGTGTGGTTCTCCCTGGCGTACGCTGCCCAGATAGCCACTTAGTTCGTCGATGCGGTGCATTTCGGCAATGTCTTCCCCATGTTGGTGTTCTAACCAGAGGTATTCACTGTAGTTAGCAAAGCCTTCATTCAAGGTCAGGTTAGACCAGCTTTCACAGGTAACCAAATCACCAAACCAGTGATGGAACATTTCGTGAGCAACAATTTTCTCGTTGAGATCCTGATCGATCAGCTCGCGGGCTGTGCCGTTCATAAATTCGCCGAAGATGACGCCAGTGGTATTTTCCATCGCTCCGGACACATAGTCTCGTACTACCACCTGACTATACTTAGGCCAGGGATAGTCAACACCGGTTAGCTCACTAAAAAAGGTCAGCATTTCTGGGGTGTAGGGGAAGATAGCTTCCGCGTGTTCTTCGTATTCGGGCTCAACGTAATAGTTGACGGGAATGCCACTCCAAGGGTCGTCTTCTACTACGGCAAATTCGCCGATGGCGATCATGAAGAGGTAGGGAGCGTGAGGCAGGTTCATTTGCCAATGATCGGTATGCGTACCGTCACCATTGTCTTTGGTACCGACCTTGAGCCCGTTGCTTAAGGTCTCGAAGCGGTCCTCGACGGTCAGAAACATTTCTTGCGTACAGCGCTCGTTGGGTTGATCTAGGGTCGGGAACCAGTGCGAGTTATGTTCGGTTTCTCCCTGGGTCCAGATTTGTTGAGGTTTGTCTTCTTCGCCCTGGGGGTTGATGAAGAACAGCCCCTTATCAGAGGTGATGGCCTCACTGCCACCAATAGCTACTGGAGTAGCTACGTAATCAATGTAGAGTTGATACTGTTCGTCGCGGCTAATCTCACGCCCCAGGTCAATGGTGACCTCTAGCAGGTCCCCCTCGTAACTATATTTTAGAGGTGTACGCTCGTTGGCCATGCGGATTTCGTTGAATTGGAATCCTTTTGCGTCCAGGGTTACCGAAGAGATGGGGTAGAAAATCGGTTGCAGGGTTAGGGTAGCTTTACCGATGACTTGCTCCTTCTCCCAGTCAAAACGCAGGTCCAGGCTAGTATGGATGAGGTCGCTGGTGCGCTCCTGGCTAGCTCGGTAGACGGGGCGGTCGTTAGGGATTTCCTCCGTTTCTTCAACGGGGGCATCTAGGGGAGGTGCCGAAACAACTACGGTTTCCAGCTGCCGTTCCTCCATGGGTTCTGCCACCACCGTCTTTGGGGTATTACAGGCCAAAAGGGGAAGAAGCCCCAATAGTGTAAGATATGTTAGTCTCATTTGGTGAAATATTGGTTGACAACTCACCCATCGGATGAGGCTGTAAAAATACAATCATTTGTACTTCCGCAGGTAGACTCGGTCGCTGGCCAAATTCCGCAACGCAACGCGCAGCGAGGCGGTTTGTCCTGCGACTAAAGCGCTACTCGTATTCCGTAAGACGGAATGCGCTACTCGCAGGACGAACCCTTTGCTTCGTCGCAGGGTATTCGGCCAGCGAGGTTTAGACCTGCGGAAGTACAAATAAAGATTCAATTATGCTTCCTGTGGTTGGGCACTGACTCTAGTCAGGAAAGATTCCAGCAGTTGATTAAATTCTTCTGGTTTCTCCATCATTGGAGCGTGGCCGCACTCGGTCATCAGGTGTAGCTCGGAGTCGGAGATTAATTCGTGGAAGCGCTCGCCTACAAAGGGAGGGGTAATGTTGTCGGATTCTCCCCAGATGAGCAGGGTTGGCACCTTAATCAAGTGTAGCTTTTCCGACAAGTTGTGCCGTACCGCTGATTTAGCGGTCATGACCACCCGCAGGGCCTTGTTGCGGTCATTGACCGTGTCAAAAACTTCCTGGATCAACTCGGGCGTGGCCGTTTTCGGATCGTGGAAGGTACTAATGCACTTATTGCGGATGAACTCATAATCGCCGCGCTTGGGATAGGTATTACCCATGGCGTTTTCAAACAGACCGCTACTACCGGTGAGTGTGATGCTGGCGATTCGTTGGGGGGCGGCTAAGGCAAAGAGGATAGAAACGTGGCCGCCGAGGGAATTGCCTAGCACGTGCAGATCGGACAATTCGTAGGCTTCCGCAAAAGCAAGCAGGTGATTTACCAAACCCGTTACCGATACTTTACGCAGCGGTAACTCAAACATGGGGAGAGTAGGCACGATTACCCGGTAGTGGTCTCCGAAGTGTTGGATAATGCTATCGAAGTTGCTCAAGCCACCGAAGAGTCCGTGCAAAAGCATCAACGGCTCCCCGTCTCCTCCGGAGTCGAGAAATTCATATTTACCTTCACGTCGGTGGGTGTATGTCATGGTGGAAATGCTCCTTTAGGGCTCATGAAAGCAGCGCTCTGGCCGACTGCAAGCTAAGAAAACAACCACAGATAATGGGGGATAGTTGACCACATTTGGATGAGTAGCGGGACGTAAAGGTGGGAAAAACGTAAAAAACTGAACAAAGTCCCTATTTTTGCTGCTCTATCTAGTACCAACCCTCAGAGGAAATGCTTTCCTTTGCTGGCCCACACTCGATTTAGACACGCTTTAAAAACGGATAGGAACATTTCCCCGTAACTATCCTTTAAATCTAAACAAAAGCCAATGCGTTTTTTTTGTCAATTTTTACTTGCGGTTCTTCTTCTCGGTAGCTTAAGCAGCTGTGTATCGAAAAAGAAGTATGATGAGCTCACTGCTTCGAAGGCCGCCACTGATGCTCAACTGGCTCAGACCCGCCAGGAAGTAGCTGATTTGAATGCAGCTAGCACTCAGATGCAATCTGAATTTGAAGCCGAGCGTACACGTATGAACGGTGAGCTGAGTAGCCTGCGTTCTGACGTTTCTTCCGCTCAGGGTCAAATTGGTGAACTGAATACTCGCCTAGAAGCTACGGAAGCTGAGTTGGAAGCAGCTCGTAACCGAGTAGCTGACATCTTTGCTGCTTACGAAAACAGCGGCCTGTCGGTTGAAAACCGTGATGGTAAGCTACACATCGTAACTTCTACTCCTTTCAACTTCCGTTCTAGCTCAGCTCGCTTGTCTCGTGATCAGCGCAATGCGATCGATGCTATGGCCGAGCAAGTTGCTGGTAGCAACATCCGCCTATTGATTGAAGGTCACACGGATAACCGTGGTTTCACGGCTGATTCTGGTTCTGACAACTGGGACCTGAGCTTCCGTCGCGCCAAGGCTGTCGCTGCTCGCTTGATTCGTGCTGGTGTAAGCCCCGCTAACATCATTGTAGCCGGTGCTGGTGAATACGATCCTGTTGGTGACAACAGCACGAGCGAAGGTCGCGCCGAAAATCGTCGTACCATTGTTCGTCCTAACCCAGCTATCGGTGACTTGATGAATAACTAGGAATTAGTTATCAGTTAATTGTTGTCAGTTATTAATCTGCCAACATGAAAAAAGCCCCTCGTGCATAGCGTGCGAGGGGCTTTTCTTATCGATTTAGTGGGGTATAAGGCTAGGGTCTTATTATTTCGACGCCTACTACTTCTCTCCGAGTACATAGTACATATCCAGGTAGCCCTTGTTTTTGGCCTGTACCTTGCCGCGATATTCGCAGTCGAACTGGTATTTGATTAGGCGGTAGGTGGTTTCGGAGATATTCACCCGGCCTGGACTAGATTCATTTTCTACTCGGCTGGCGATATTGACCGTGTCACCCCAGACATCGTAGGCGAATTTTTTCACCCCGACGACTCCGGCTACTACGGGGCCGGTATGTAGACCGATACGGGCTTCGAAAAAGGGCAGGCCTAAGCGTTTTCGTTCAGCACCTTGTTTATCCAGAAATTCCTGCATGCGTAGCGCGGCTCGGATGATGTTGGCCGGTACGCCTTTACGATCATTGAGCCCGCTGGCGCACATGTAAGCATCGCCAATAGTTTTGATTTTTTCAATGTCGGGATACTCACCGATAATCCGGTCGAAAGCCTGGAAGCAAGCGTCGAGTTGTTTGACGAGGTCTTCGGGCCCGAGTAATTCGGAAATCCGGGTGAAGTTTACGAAGTCGCTAAAGAAAATAGTGGCTTCGGAAAACTGGCGGGGCATGGCTTTACCTTCCACTTTGAGTTCTTCGGCGATTGCCGCGGGGAGAATGTTGAGTAGGAGCTCATCACTTCTATGACGAGCTTCGGCCAGTTCTTCGTTATTGCGGGCTAGTACCTTAGCCGTACGTTGCTTAGCACGAAAGCGGTAAAATAGCAAGAAGGACATTAAACCCAGGATCGCTACCCCCGCAAATGCGTAATTGCGAGAGGCCTCACTTAGCTGGGAGGCAATTTGGGCTTCGCGGGCCGATAGCTCGGCTTGGCTACGTTCCAGTTCGGTTTGCGCTAATTCACGTTCTACTTCCGAGCGAGCTGCTTGCTCCTCCAGTGCTTGGCGAGACAGTTGGGCTACTTGCTGCTGGGTGACGGCCACGCGGGCAGCAATTGAATCCCGCTGTTGGCTTAAGTCTTGTAACTCTTCAGCTCTTTCCTCCAGCTGCTCAGTGCGCTGCTCTAGCTGTTGAGTACGCTGTTGGTTGGTATTCGTCAGTTGCTGGTTTTCCTGGCTCAGGCTATTGGCTTCGTCACGCAGTTCTTCCAGCTCTTCTACTAATTGGGCAGATTGGCTGCGTAGTTGTTGCCGCATCTGCTCCATACGGTTACGCTCCAGTTCGACTTCGGCTCGCATGTTGCCGATGTCATTGCCATCCTCCGTGAAGTAATCGAGCGCTTCCCGGTAAATTTCTACACCGCGACGGTAATTGCGGTCTCTAGTGGCCAGGCGCGCGCGCTTATCTACAGCTCTTAATACCTGGTCCGCATTGCGGGCTTCCATGGCTTGTTCCATAGTAGTTCGCAGCCAGTATTCTTCTTTACCGTCGTTATTGGCACGGTCGTAGGCTTGGGCTGTAAGCCAGGCCGCATCGGCCATTAGCTGCGCATCCCCGAGGCGGCGTGCTTCGCTATAGGCGCTTTCTCCAAAACGGCTGGCTCGGCGCGGCTCCCGGAAATCGTAATTGGTCGTATAGTAGCGACAGAGCTGATAATACAGTGGATAGCGTTCACGAGGGCTGCTGGCTGTTTCTAGGGCAGCTTCCAATGCTTCGGGGTCGTTAGCATCTTGAGCCGCCAGGGAGGTCTGACTGCCAAAGAGGAGTACGACGAGTAACAGTAATATGTGAAAGCGCTTGTTCACGGCCGCTAAAGATACTCGTATTGTTATAATTGAAAAATCACAATACGAAAATTGTGGTCGACGGAGACTACAAGACGATTACCGTTGGTAAAAACCACATTTAGATTGGATACGTTAGCAAAGCATGCTGCAACAACCTCCCTTTGTTAGTCTGAGCCTTTGGCGATATACTCAACTTCCTGCCAAATGGTGGGCCTTTACTCAAATGGGCCTTGCTCCCCGTAAATTGGCTAAGGCTCCTGGCTTGCACTTTGGCCGCTTAATGGGTAGTGGAGGCGGAAACGGTTTTAGCCTACGGCCCAACTGGGGCGTATATGCTTATCTCGGGGTTTGGGAGGATGAAGCGGCGGCTCGTACTTTTTGGGCTGAGCATGAGTGGCCGCAACAGGCGGCCTCAAAAGCTAGTGAGCAGTTGCATTTTTGGTTGCGGCCCGTTACGTCCCATGGCGCCTGGGGGGGTAGCAACCCCTTTACTCGCAATGGAGCACTGGGCGATTATGACCCTCAGTTGCCCACCGCCGTACTCACCCGAGCTACGATTCGAACCCGTAAGCTACCTGATTTTTGGCGCTATGTGCCTCAAACCAGTGCCTCGGTTTACGATCATCCAGATCGATTGCTAAGCCTAGGGGTAGGGGAGTATCCTCTCTTTATGCAGGCCACTTTCAGCCTTTGGCGCAGCGGCCGGGCTATGCAGGATTTTGCTTATCGTTCCGAGCACCATAAACAGGTCGTACAGCTCACACGCGAACGCAATTGGTATAAGGAAGAGATGTTCACCCGTTTTCAGCTAATCGGGCAGGAAGGAAGCTGGGGAAATTTAAAGACCCTGCCCGCAGATAGCGAACAGGGCCTTTAAAGGTCAATTTTTATAAATCGAGGGCCTAGGCGTCATCGGGCTCAGCACGATTGTCGATTACACCGGCCATTGCCTGATTGCCCGAGGCTTCGTGTAGGCGGGGACCGATTAATTCTTCGACATCCCGCTTACTCAGCACCTCTTTTTCGAGCAAAGTTTTAGCTAAGATGACCATTTCTTCTCGTCGCTCTATGAGCAAGTCCTGAGCGCGTTGGTACTGGCTGTCTAGCAATTTGCGCACCTGATCGTCGATCAAAGTAGCGGTCTCATCGCTGTAAGGGCGTTGGAAAGCACCCTGACTCATCTGGTAGAAGCTAACCTGACCTACGGTTTCATCCATACCATAAATAGTGATCATGTCGTAGGCCATCTTAGTGACCTTGTCCAGGTCATTTTGAGCACCAGTGCTGATTTTGTTAAACATCACCTGTTCGGCAGCTCTACCACCAAAAGTCATACACATTTGGTCGAGCATTTGCTGCTTGCGGGTAATGTACTGCTCCTTAGGGAGGTATTGGGCGTAACCCAAGGCTGCTACTCCTCGCGGCACAATCGTCACTTTCACCAGCGGCATAGCATGTTCGAGGAACCAGCCACAGACAGCGTGGCCCGCTTCGTGGTAAGCAATGATTTCCTTCTCTTCTGGGTGGATGAGCTTGTTTTTCTTCTCCAAGCCACCGATTACCTTATCCAGAGCATAGTTGAAATCTTCCAACTCTACGGCCTGCTTGTTACGGCGAGCAGCAATCAGAGCAGCTTCGTTACATACATTGGCGATTTCTGCACCTGCGAAACCTGGTGTCATTTCGGCTAGCACATCTGCAGTTACTTCGTCTGATACCTTAATGGCACGTAAGTGGACCTTGAAGATGGCCTCGCGACCGTTCAGGTCCGGGCGGTCGATACCGATCTGTCGATCAAAACGCCCTGGGCGCAGTAGTGCAGTGTCTAAGACATCAGGTCGGTTAGTAGCGGCCATGAGGATAACGCCCTTGTCCGTACTGAATCCATCCATCTCTACTAGCAGCTGGTTGAGGGTGTTTTCACGTTCATCATTGCCTCCCTGCATGTTGGCACGACCACGTGCGCGGCCGATAGCATCAATTTCATCGATAAAGATGATACAGGGCGCTTTCTCACGGGCCTGCTTAAATAAGTCGCGAACTCGACTGGCACCTACCCCGACGAACATCTCTACAAAGTCAGAACCCGACATCGAAAAGAAGGGGACGCCAGCTTCCCCGGCGACTGCCTTTGCCAGAAGTGTTTTACCCGTACCCGGAGGGCCGACCAGCAATACGCCTTTTGGTATTTTACCACCCAGAGCAGTATATTTCTTGGGGTTTTTCAGGAAGTCTACAACTTCCATAACCTCTTCTTTGGCTTCGTCAAGTCCCGCTACATCCGCAAAGGTGATGTTTACCTTAGAGTTCTGATCGAAGAGGGTAGCCTTAGATTTGCCGATATTGAAAATTTGCCCTCCAGGTCCACCTGATCCACCGCTGATACGGCGCATGATGAAAATCCAAATGGCTACAATAATGACCAGGGGTAAAATCCAGGAAAGGATATTGGCCATGTAGTCGGTCCGGGTTTCTGGATTTGGAGTCACTTGGTCGGCTTCGGGAATCCCTTCTTGGTATTCGTCAACCTTATCATAAAACTGCTCAGGAGAAATTTCTAGGATGAAGTCATAGCGTGGGCCACCAAAGCCACTTCCGGCATCTAGGTCGTACTTGCCACGCCGGTCTTCTTTTAGATAGATCTCGGCCTGCTCCCGATTAATGACGTCAATGCGCTCTACGTCCTTGTCCTGTAGCATGCTGCGCAGCTTATCCAAGGTTGTTTCCTTGGAAGAGGAGCCCCCCAGACTACCAACCACTACTACCAGAAGCAGCATAGATAATGCTGCATATAGCCAGTAGGACTGAAAACGGGGCTGTCCACCACCGCCTTCCGGCTTTTTGTCGTTTTGATTATTACTCATGTTACTAGCGATAACGCGCCGAACGGCAATTCGTTGGCTCTAAGTCGGATGAAAATTTGGACGTGCTACTATAAAGTCTGGTATTGCGTCACCTCAGCGTCGCTCCAAAGATCTTCCAAGTCATAGAACTGACGTAATTCAGGATGGAAAACGTGGACGATGGTGTCGAAATAATCCAGACAAATCCATTGAGCATTTCTAGTGCCTTCCACGTGCCGAGGCCGCTCTCCTAGCTCAGTTTTTAGCCGGCGTTCAATTCGGTCAGCGATAGCTTGAACCTGGGTGGTTGAATTACCCTCGCAAATGATGAAGAAGTCCGCCGGAGCATCATCTAGCTGGCGCAAGTCCAGTTGAGTGATGTTGCTACCTTTGGTGTCCTGGATACTATCAATGATCAAAGCCAGACTATCATTAGTGGTCTGGATCGTTGATTTTAATTGGGCAGATTTACTCAAATTATCGATTTGGTGAAGCGAACTTATTTTCGTGAGTGCCAGCCGAAGCCGAATAGCGCTTAAAGATACTAGCTAAAAACGTACTCTCGTGTCACAATTTAACAAAGTCCAACTAGGATTGGTTGCCGAGCAGCTTGTTGAAATTGACTCAACGAATGCGGAGTTGGTCAGACGCCTGTCAGTGAACCCTCCGCCACCTGGAGGATTTTTGTTGACGGCGCAGCACCAGACCAGTGGCCGTGGCCAGTCGGGCAAGCAATGGCACAGTACGGCCGGCAAAAACTGGATGGGAAGTTTGCTCTTACATCCTGTTCATTTATTTGCCGATCAAGCTTTTAGACTTTCGCAGGTGTGCGCCCTTGCGGTAAAGGAAACTGTAGAACAATTTATTCCTAACTACACTAGCGTCAAAGAAGATGACTCAGCAGGAAAGCCCACTGTGAGTATTAAGTGGCCAAATGATATCCTGGTAGACGGCCGGAAAATAGCGGGTATTTTGATTCAGACCGGTATTCAGGGCCGACAATTGTCTTGGGCTATTTTAGGAATTGGCTTGAATGCTAACCAAAAAGCATTTCCAGCTAGCTTAGCTCGGCCAGCTACCTCACTAGCGCTGGAAAGCAGGCAACTAATTGACCTTAAGGTTTTACAAAGCCAACTTTTAAGCCGCTTACAGTATTTCTACGAGCAATCCGCTCACCCAAATTTTAGAACCCTTGATCAGGCTTACCAACTGCATTTATTCCAGCGGGATGAGCTGTCACACTATCGAGATCTAAAAAGTAATAAGACCTTTAAAGGTCTGTTACGTGGAACGGATATGCAGGGCCGCCTGCTACTTGATGGTCCCCAGGGGCGCCTTACTACTTATGACCCTCAAACTATTGCCTTTTTATGAAAGTCTACTTGATTACCATCGGCGACGAAATTCTGATCGGACAGGTTACGGACACCAATGCGGCCTTTATGGCGCAACAACTCAGCGAACAAGGACACGAAATTGTAGAAAAAATGAGCGTGCCTGATTCTTTTCCGGGAATTCTTGGGGGAATTGAGCGCGCAATGGAATTGGCCGATGTGGTTCTACTAACGGGAGGGCTAGGCCCCACCAAAGATGATATCACCAAGCAGGTGCTGGCACAATATTTCGAAAGTGAAATGGTGTTTCATGAGCCTACCTGGGAAGCCATACAAGCCATTTTTCGCCGCTTCGGCCGAGAACCCAAGGATAGCCATCGTCATCAGTGCTTTCTGCCAGCAAAGGCTGTTGTATTGCCCAATGAGCGTGGCACTGCTCCTGGCATGCTATTGGAGAAAGCAGGTAAAATCCTGATTTCTATGCCAGGGGTACCCTATGAAATGCGCGCACTAGTGCGCAATGCCGTAATCCCTGAACTAGAGCGACGGGAGGACCGTTCAGAGGTGGTTGTCTACCGAACCTTACTGACGGCAGGGGAAGGAGAAAGCTGGATCGCCGCTCGACTGGAAAAATTTGAGAACGGCTTGCCTGGGCATGTTAAGCTGGCTTATCTGCCGCATTTGGGGACCGTCCGCCTGCGATTAACGGCCAAGGGAAGCGATGCCGAAAACCTGAACAGGGAACTCGATGAACTGCAAGCGCAGGCTGAATCTCTATTAGGAGATCTGGTTTACGATTATGGCGACATTAGCCTGGCGGAAAGTGTAGGGAACAGCCTGAAAGAGAAAGGTTGGCAACTCGCTACTGCCGAGAGCTGTACGGGAGGGCAAATAGCAGGTAAGATTACCGCTAATGCGGGTAGCAGTGCCTACTTCAGAGGAAGCGTAGTGGCTTACGATAATGCGGTGAAAACTGATCTGTTAGGAGTAGCACCAGCTATCATTAACCGAGATGGAGCAGTAAGTGAAGCCTGTGTACGGGCTATGGCAGAAGGTGTTTTACGTACTACCGGGGCTCAGGTAAGTATTGCGACTAGCGGTATTGCCGGACCCGGCGGAGGAACGGAGAAAAAACCAGTAGGGACGATCTGGATGGCTGTCAGTAATGGCGAGCAAACGGAGGTTCAACTTTTAAAGACAGGCAAGGACCGGCGGAGAAATATCGAGTATACCAGTTTGCGAGCATTAAATATGTTGCGGCTATTTATTCGGAAATTATAGCTGAATGCATATATAATTTCTCAAAACGCTACCTTTGTGGTCCCTAACCAAATAACAATTAGCTGGCCTAGTTGTATAAGACAAGTAACCAGGACTAATTATACCAAGTAGTATCATGGCGCAGGTAGAGCTGATCATGCCCAAGATGGGTGAAAGTATTATGGAAGCCACCATCCTGAAATGGGTGAAGCAAGTTGGTGATGAAGTAGAAATCGATGATACAGTACTGGAAATTGCCACGGATAAAGTAGATAGCGAGGTGCCTTCGCCCGTTGCAGGCAAGCTGGTTGCCATTCACTTTAAGGAAGATGAGGTAGTATCCATCGGCACGGTTATTGCACTGATTGAATCAGAAGCAGGTGCTGCCGTTGCAGCTAGTCCATCAGTAGCCGCATCGACACCAGTAGCTGAATCTGCACCAACTCCCGCTGCTGCTCCACCACCAAGTCCTGTTCCGGTAGCAATGCCTGCGGTTGCGAAGTCTACTCCCGCTGTTGACGATGATCGTTTCTACAGCCCCTTAGTAAGGGCGATGGCTAATGAAGAAGGCGTAACGGTAGCTGAATTACAGACCATCGAAGGAAGTGGTAAGAATGGACGAGTGACCAAAAAGGACATGCTCAAATATCTACGCAGTCGAGCAGCACTTGCTCTTAAGGGGCATCCTGCTCCGACTGCTAATGGAAATGCACCGACTGCTGGAAACGCAGCCTCGGCCGCTGTTCCTGCTGCTGGTCGATCAAATGGAGCTGCCACGGAGATCATTGAGATGGACCGTATGCGACGTATGATTGCCGATCATATGGTAATGTCGAAACAGACTTCACCACACGTAACGTCTTTCGTAGAAGTAGATGTGACTAATATTTTTGACTGGAGACAGCGCGTTAAAAATGATTTTCTGAGCCAACACGGAGAGAAAATCACCTTCACGCCTATTTTTATCGAGGCGGTTGCGCGAGCCATTGTTGACTTTCCGATGATCAATGTTTCAGTAGACGGAACCAATATCATTAAGAAGCGTGATATCAATATCGGGATGGCAGCAGCCCTGCCTAGCGGTAACCTTATCGTGCCGGTTATCAAGCAGGCTGATCAGTTGAATCTACTTGGGCTCACGCGAGCTGTCAATGACCTAGCCTCCCGCGCTCGAGCCAATAAGCTTAAGCCAGAGGAAATTCAGGGAGGTACTTTCACCCTTACCAATGTGGGGACTTTTGGTAACGTAATGGGGACCCCCATTATCAATCAACCGCAGGTCGCTATACTAGCCGTTGGGGCTATTCGTAAAAAACCCGCCGTAGTTGAAACAGCATATGGAGACCTAATTGCCATTCGACAGATGATGTTTATGAGTCTAAGCTACGATCACCGGGTGGTTGATGGGGCCTTAGGAGGTAGTTTCCTGCGCCGGGTAGGGGACTATTTGGAAGCTTTTGACCCCCAGCGTAGCTTGTAAGCTGTTGTTATAAGCCTCTTTTTTTAAAAAAGTGGTGTGCGTATCGTGTATTTTGCACGGTTTTTTCGTCCATCTATTGAAGGTGTTTATCAAAGTGTCGGTAACTGGAGTCAAGTACTACAGTTATGACCAAGTCGTATGATCAAGTTAAAGGAGGGGGCATCCGTTCCTGGCGAGTAGAAGAACGCCCACGCGAAAAAATGTGCAGCAGCGGGCCAGAACAGCTTTCACTAGCGGAGTTACTAGCGGTCATTCTTCGCTCAGGCAACCAAACGGAATCTGCAGTTGACCTGGCCCAGCGCATATTGCTGGCAGCCGATCAGGATCTGCACCAAATAGCCCGGTGGTCGGTAGCTGATTTTTGTCGCTTTAAAGGAGTAGGAGAAGCTAAGGCAGTTGCCTTAGTAGCGGCCTTAGAATTGGGGCGGCGGCGTGCTAGTCAATCTGCACGGCAACAAGCTCGCTTTAATGATAGTGCAGCCAGTTATGCCTACTTACGACCATTGATCGGGGATTTACAGCATGAAGAGTTTTGGGTCTTATTGCTCAATCAAGGGCATGCCTTATTGGGTGCTCATTTAATCAGTAAAGGTGGAGTGACCGGGACCGTTGCCGATGCGCGTATCATTTTTAAGAAAGCTTTAGAAACTAGTAGTTGCACCTCCATTATTCTCGCTCATAACCATCCGAGTGGACAAGTTTTTCCTTCGGCGGCAGATCGCCTACTCACCCAGAAACTCAGCAAAGCGGCTCGCTTACTCGACTTGCTGATTTTGGACCACCTTATCGTAACTCAACAGGGCTATTTCAGTTTTGCTGACGCTGATGAACTACAGCTTACCCCAGGTGCCAACTAATTTATGGTAATCAAGCCAACCTTTTAGGGCTTCCGAACATTGTTTAGCGAAGATGGCGGAGCCCAAAAAGGATAAGAATCAACTAGACTGGTACTTGCTAGGTAGAGTGTTGCGCCTCGCGCGGCCTTACCGTGGTGTATTCATCTTCGCAATCGTGCTGGCCGTAGTCCTTGCCCCCCTGGCGGTAGCCCAACCACGTCTGATTCAGGAGATGGTGGACAAGTACATCTTCGTGGGCGATATTGGGGGGCTTACCCGTATAGCTTTGATCATTCTGGGTCTGCTCGTATTGCAGTCCTTCCTGCGGTATTTGTTTATCTATTATTCTAATCTGTTGGGGCAACAGGTGGTACGAGATTTACGCGTGCAGGTCTTTCAGCATATCAACAGTTTGCGACTGAAATACTTTGACGTAACTCCGATTGGGACTAGTACTACCCGCACGATCAATGATATCCAGTCGATCAATAGCGTTTTCGCAGAAGGAGTAACTACGATACTGGCCGACTTGCTGTCGATCATCGCCGTGCTGATCATTATGATCACCACCTCCTGGCGACTAACGCTGATCTGTTTAACGACGATGCCCTTCCTGATGATTGCCAGCTACTTATTTAAGCAGGGTGTCAAGCGTTCTTTTCAGCAGGTGCGTACACAAATCCAAAAGATGAATGCTTTCCTGCAGGAACGCATTACGGGAATGCGGATTGTCCAGATTTTTAACGCGGAAAAGAAAGAAGCCGAAAAGTTTAAAACGATTAATCGGTCTTATACCCAGGCCAATATCAATGCTATTCTCTACTACGCTATCTTTTTCCCAGTAGTGGATATTATTTCTGCGGCCTCGCTGGCGCTGATGGTATGGTGGGGTGCGCAGGATGTCGCACGAGGCATAGGCGTCACACTAGGTGCACTAGTTGCTTTCCCCCTCTACCTCAATATGCTTTTTCGGCCGATTCGCGTGCTAGCGGATAAATTCAATACTCTACAGATGGGGCTGGTTGCCGCCGAACGGGTATTCGGGGTGTTGGACCGTACGGATAAGATTGAAAACGAGGGTACCTACGTGGCAGAAGCGATGGAAGGTAGGGTCGAGTTTGAAAACGTCTGGTTTGCTTATACGGGGCAGGATTGGGTTTTAAAAGACTTGAGTTTTTCCGTCAATGCTGGTGAAACCCTAGCCATTGTGGGTAGTACAGGCTCGGGTAAAACCACAATAACCAATGTGCTCAACCGCTTTTATGAGTATCAGCGAGGGGAGATAAAGGTGGATGGGGTAGACCTGCGGGAGTACGAATTATACCACCTCAGAAACCACGTAGCTATGGTGCTACAGGACGTCTTTCTTTTTGGCGGCAGTGTATTGGAAAACATCAGTCTAAGGGACCCCAAAATCAGCCGGGAGAAAGTCATTGAATCGGCCAAGCTAATTGGTGCTCATGAATTTATCGAGCGCTTACCCGGCGGCTATGATTATCAGGTCATGGAGCGAGGAGCTACCCTGAGTATGGGGCAGCGGCAATTGATTTCGTTCGTGCGTGCTCTGGTCTTTGATCCCGATATCTTGATCCTGGACGAAGCCACCAGCAGCGTTGATCCGGAAACGGAAAGCGTTATTCAGTACGCTATCGAAAAACTGATCGCGCGCCGTACGAGTATTGTTATCGCTCACCGTCTGAGCACCATTCGGAATGCCGATAACATTATGGTGCTCAATAAGGGCGAAATTGAAGAGTTTGGCCCTCACGAAGAACTGGTCGTAATCGAAAATGGCCACTACCGTGAGCTGTACGAAATGCAGTTTATCGACAGCGGTTCTCCCGTTTAAAACCCCGTTTGCTATCTGACTACCGTCACGTCGCCAGCATAAGTAATAAGCTCTCCGTCTAAAAAGCGTACAGCAAACTTATAGACAAAAACGCCGCTATTGACGGGCTGACCGTTAAAGCGACCGTCCCAGCCCAGACTAGGTTCATTGGCCATAAAGGGCTCATCTCCATTATAGACTAATCCGCCCCAGCGGTCAAATATCTGTAGCTGTTCAACTTGCGCAACGGCAGGCCCCGCAAAAAGAGTGAAACCATCATTGAGTCCATTTCCGTCCGGAGAGAAGACATTGGGAATGTAAACGGGGCGGTCCTTAACGACTACCACCCGCACACTGGCTGTAGCCAGACAGCCAGCTTCGTTGGTACCTTGCACCAGGTAGGTCGTGCCGTTAGGTGGTGAAACGAGCACCCGGCTACAATCAGCCGTGAGGCATTCTACATCCAAATCCGGGCTCCAGCTGTAGGTGACGGGATTGTAATTACTCTGAACCGTGACGATAGTATCAAAACCTAGGTTGATGGTGACGAGATCCACCACACTTAAGAGGAATTCTTCGGGTTGGCTGATGCTAGCGCTGACAGTATCCGTACAACCCTCCGCATCCTGGACGATGAGCTGGTAATCACCCGTAGCCAAATTGTTGAGGAGTGGTTCCGTCTGGAAATTGGTTCCGTCGGAGCTATAGGTGAAGGGAGAGGTACCACCCATTACGTCCAGCAGCACACTGCCCCCAGATTCGCCAAAACAGAGGTTATCCAAAATTTCCAATACGCTGCCAAATATTTCTCCGGGCTCAATGACTTCGGCACTGACTTCCAGCTCACAACCATTATTGTCAATGACCGTCAGGCTGTAGGTGCCGGGTCCTAGCTGATCGATGGCAGCGCCATTACTGTTGTCGGACCATAGTAGGCTGTAATCTGGCCGCCCGCCATTGATCTGGCTGCTGACCATTCCGTCACCAGCACCAAAGCAGCTGATATCATCAACCATTAAAGTCGCCTCCAGTAAGGGAGGATCTGGCACTTCGAATTCAAATTGGCCACGACAATTGTTGGCATCCCGAATTTCAACTTGATAGGCGCCCGCAGGAATAGCCGGGGAAACCGGATTGGCTTGGAAGCCTCCTCCAAAATCGTAGCTGTAAGGACCGAGGCCGTTATTGACGCCAAGTGTTATTTGCCCGTTGGCATCTCCCCTGCAAATGGGTTCTATGACAGAAACCAGAGCTGGGTCCAGGGTTAACACTAGTTCGTTGACGAGGATGTCTTGCTCCACCGTACAGCCGTTGGCGTCTCTTATTCGCACGTTGACGTCGCCGACAGGAAGATTAGTAATGGTATTGTTCGTACTGAAGGGACCATTATTGAAGCTCCATTCGTAGCCCGGTGTACCACCATCGATGCCAAAGGTAAGTGCGCCATCCATGCCACCGTCACAAGTAGGCATCACAATGCTGGTATCAAAGCTGAAGGCCGGCGGTCCATTGACCGTAAAGTTTCGCTCGGTTTGACAGGTGGCCTCATCGGTAATGGTTACGGTATAGGTGCCCAGCCCCAGCCCCATGAGGTCCTGATCGGTACTATTGGTGTTCCACGAATAAGTCAGCGGAGCAAAACCAGAAGTGGCCATTAAATCGATAGCCCCCGTCTGGTCATTGGGGCAATTGAGGGTGCTTACCTGTGCGTCTACATCGAAGTGATCCGAGCAACAGACGACTTCGAGGTCAGACTGAATAGTGGTGACCAAACAGCCGCGACTGCTTTCTACTTCCAGCACTACGCTCACTACACCAGGGCGGATGAAGCGTACTGTATGTGGCCCCGGGCCGGAAAGGGTATTGGGCTCGGCAGTAGAACCAAAATCCCAATTGTAGTTAACGATCGGGTCAGGAGAAAAAGAGTTGTCGGTAAAGGTGACGGTTTCCCCGACGCAGGCCTGGCCGAGGTCCGTAAAGAAGTTAGCTTCCGGGCCAACGAAAGTACCGGTACCTCCAAAGCTCATGGAGAAGCCATCTCCGGTGGCGGAGAAGTTCATGATAAGCAGGGCGTAGACTTTACCCGCTTCCATTTCAATTGATTCGACGAAATTATTATTGCCCGTTTGGCAGCCACATTCTTCCCGATCATCTCCGTCAAATTCACTCAGGCCTGTATCTCCCAGGCAAGGGAGGTTTTGCTCGAGGGTATTGCCGTTGGTTTCCCCGGAGAGCATACAACGGATGTTGATTTTTTCTGAGCAATCATCCAGCCCGTTAGGTAGCTCGTAGAGTAGGAAGTCGATGTCTTCACGGGCGTTGCCCGATAAGGGGTCGATGGTGAAAGTCAGAGAACCAGGCTGGTCGCAGGTCCACTTGTACCAGGCAGAGTTGCTCTCTCCAAACACACCCACTCCTCCACAATTGTTGATATCACAAAGGACATCACCCAGCGGGTCTTGTACGACTCCGTTTCCGGATAGGAAGGGTACGGCGAAACTACTTTTGTCACAAAGGATTACCCCGGTAGCACAATCGCCGCTAGGTTCAGGTACAGCAAAAAACTGATTAAGGCAGATTTGAAAACTACCGTCTCGTCCAAGGCGGCCGCTCACATTGATAAAATAGGTTTGCCCCGGCTCAAGGTCAGTAAAGATGCCCGTAGTAAAATCGGTTCCGATGGCTGGGCTGCGACAAGCCACTGGTTGCAGCTCACTGCAGCTGCCGCCAAAGATGGCGAATTGCGGAGTTTGCAGGTCGCCGAGCGGAACGGGGGCTACATCGCCCGAGACGGTCACGCTCAAGTCGGTGGCTTGAGCTGTGAAGCTGAACCAGACATCCTCGATATCATCCTGGTCGGTCAAACAAACAGGATAGTCTGCCTGATCGAGTGAGGTCGTAGCGCCATCACTGGAGAAGGCAGCATTATCTGAACACCATTCGAGGGCATTGATTTGTGCATCCAAATCAATAGCTCCGGCACATTCATCATTAGCTGGCTGCGCCCAAAGGCTGGCAGTTGCAACTAGGGAGATTAGTAGGGAGACAAAGGGTTCCATATTGGCCATAACAACTAATTACCTGGAAAGATTGTCGTTTGGGGTGCAAGCGTTGGTGGCATCGGCAGGAAATGACAAAAAAGAGGGATATCCGCAGGCTGCACCCTACTTTTGCTTCCGATGAGAGCCTGGTTACCCAACATCATAACGCTAATCAACCTATTTTTTGGCTGTGCAGCTGTTATACTGCTGTTAAATGCGCAGTTCATTCCTGCTATTTGGTGTCTGCTGGGCGGCTTAATGGCAGATTTCTTAGATGGCATGGTGGCTCGTTGGCTTGGGGTGAGCAATCCAGTGGGTAAAGAACTCGATAGTCTGGCAGATATGGTGACCTTCGGTTTGGCACCGGGTATGATCTACTATGTTTTGTTGTACTTCCGCGGGTCTATGCCTCCCGAGTGGCCTACTACTTTTGCCTGGTCTTGGTGGGCTGCTCCGGCTTTCCTAGTTACTCTATTCAGTGCGGTAAGATTAGCTAACTTTAATCTGGATGATCGCCAGACGGACGATTTCATCGGCTTAGCTACGCCTTCCAGTACGCTTTACGCTGCCGGCTTGTTATTAATTGTAGCGACTAATGCCAATGACTGGGCAGTTTGGGTGCTGAATCCGCTGGTCTTGTACGGCTCAATTGCCCTGATGAGTTATTTACTCGTAGCGGAGGTACGCATGTTTAGTTTCAAGTTCAAGCAATGGGGCTGGGTAGGCAATGAACTTCGTTTTATCTTTGCGGCCCTGGCGGTGTTGCTGTTGCTATTTTTACAGCAAGCAGCCTTGCCATTTATCGTGATCATTTACCTGTTGCTCAATCTAGGTGCAGCAGTATTCTCCACAACTACTGGCCAATGACCTTCCTGGCACACATTAACATCATGCCGCACGCGGAATTGCTCGATCCTCAGGGTAAGACTGTAGTAAAGAATCTACCCAATATTAATGTGCAGGGAGTGGAAGATGTCCGCATCGGCAAGCACGTCACTATGCGCCTGGAGGCGAAGAATGCTGATGCTGCCCACGATCAGGTAGAGCAAGCCTGTAAAAAGCTCCTAGCTAATGTCATTATGGAGACTTACGACTTCGTAATTGAAGAAGTCTAGCCACGGGCGCTGTCCATGTTATATCTAGTACCTACTCCGGTCGGCAATCGGGAAGATATCACCGAGCGGGCCAAGCGCTTATTTGCCGAAGTCGATTTAATCCTGGCGGAAGATACCCGGACCAGCAAACCACTTTTGCAGTACTATGGCGTGGATACACCGCTACGCGCTTATCATGCCCATAATGAGCATGCAATTGTAGAACAATTAGTGACGGCCCTGCAGAGCGGAGCTACTTATGCCTTGGTTACGGATGCGGGAACACCAGCCATCAGTGATCCTGGGTTTTTGTTGGTCAGAGCCTGTAAAGCAGCGGGTGTTCCGGTCAGTTGTCTTCCGGGGCCTACGGCTTTTGTGCCGGCTTTAGCTGCTTCGGGTATCCCCTGTGATCGCTTCCATTTTGAGGGTTTCTTGCCGCATAAAAAAGGCCGTCAGACTCGCCTTAAAGCACTTGCGGAGATGCCACACACATTTGTACTCTACGAAAGCCCCTATCGCTTGGTCAAATGCCTGGAGCAACTGATTGAATTTTGTGGACCTGAACGTACGGCCTGTGTAGCCCGCGAAATATCGAAGCTGCACGAAGAAATTACTACGGCCAGTTTATTGGAACTTCGGGATGATTACAAACAGCGAGCAAAAGTAAAAGGGGAGATTGTTATCGTGGTGGCGGGAAAGGTGTTGTGATCGGTAGAACCTTTGTTCTATTTATCGATCAATCGATTGATATAGCAATACAGTGTACTTTCAATAAAAATTGAAAGTTAATAAACCCCTGCCCGTCTGTGCTGTTGTTATTGCAACCTATCTATTTTTAACGGACGAAAGTAAGCTATGCAAACTGCAGATCTATTGGAAAGGGCCCTCAAGGGGGAATGGCTAAGTGCTGAAGAAGGTGTCTTTTTGTTGGAGCAGGCCGATACGGCCGACCTAATGTACGTTGGAGACCAAATGCGCCAGCAGCGGGTGCCCGGAGATACTGTCACCTGGATCATCGACCGTAATAGCAATACGACTAATGTATGTATCGCCAATTGTAAGTTTTGCAATTTCTACCGTCGGCCGGGGCACGAAGAAGCTTACATCACTTCTATTGAGGAGTACAAGCAGAAGATTGAAGAAACTTTTGCCTTTGGTGGGGAACAACTACTCCTACAGGGTGGGCACCACCCCGACCTAGGACTAGCTTTCTACGCTGATCTGTTTCGGGAGTTGAAGGAGTTGTATCCTCAACTGAAACTACATGCCTTAGGCCCTCCGGAAATTGCCCACGTGGCAAAGCTCGAAGGAATGAGCCATTATGATGTTCTAAAGGAATTACAAGCCGCTGGTCTGGATAGCTTGCCTGGAGCCGGAGCAGAAATTCTAAGTGATCGGGTACGCCGCCTGATTTCAAAAGGGAAATGCGGTGGTGAGGAGTGGTTAGATGTCATGCGGGCAGCCCATCAGCTCCATATGACGACGAGCGCTACGATGATGTTTGGCCATATTGAAACCAACTGGGAACGTATGGATCACTTGGTTCGATTACGTCAGGTACAATCAGAAAAACCCGAAGGAGCTAAGGGCTTTCTGGCGTTTATTCCCTGGCCGTTCCAGGATGAGGATACCATCTTGAAGAAGATCAAGCGGGCCCGTAATTCCGTAACGGGAGATGAGTACATCCGTATGATTGCACTAAGCCGGATCATGCTGCCCAATGTGACGAATATTCAAGCTAGTTGGCTTACCGTAGGCAAGCAAGTGGCCCAACTCTGCTTGCATAGCGGTGCTAATGATTTTGGCTCGATTATGATTGAAGAAAACGTAGTGAGCGCTGCCGGTGCACGCTGGCGTTTTACTGCAGATGGTATTCAGGAGGCGATTCGCGAGGCGGGCTTTCAACCGCAGCTACGCAATCAACAATATGATTTCCGCGAATTGCCGGAAAATATTAAGCAGCAAGAACTCGATCGGGCAGAGCTAATCGTTGATTAGTCGTGCACTGCCGATTGATGGCTATCTTAGAGCGTTTTTTCAAGCCGGCTAGCCCTAGCCTTTATCCACCTAACTGTTACCATGACTTTGTACGATCAGATTCAGGAATGTATTACGTTTATCCAAAAGCGCACTGATTTTAAACCAGAGGTGGGGATTATCCTCGGGACGGGGCTCAGCAGTCTGGCAGAAGATATTGAGATTGTCCGTGAGTTCAATTATGGCTTGCTGCCCTACTTTCCCTCCGCTACGGTGGCATCCCATAGTGGGCGTCTGATTTTTGGAAAATTAGCAGGTGTTCCCGTAGTGGCGATGGCCGGCCGTTTTCATTACTATGAGGGCTATTCCATGCAGCAGGTGACCTTCCCCGTGCGGGTAATGAAAGGTTTGGGAATCAAGAATCTGATCATCAGTAATGCTGCTGGTAGCGTTAATCCCGAGATCGAAGCAGGACACGTAGTTTTTCTGAAAGACCACATTAACTTACAGCCGGATAACCCACTGCGGGGAGAAAATGACCCACGCTTGGGCCCACGTTTTCCAGATATGCTCTACACTTACGACCGTACTTCTAATGCTTATGGCCTGGAAGTAGCCGAAAGCTGCGGGCTGACGGCACACGAGGGGGTATACCTGGCTATTCCAGGGCCTAACCTGGAAACGCCTTCAGAATATCGCTTCGCACACATAATCGGTGCAGATCTGATCGGTATGTCTACCGTGCCAGAGGTCTTAGTAGCTCGCCATATGGATTTGCCGGTATTGGTGCTTTCCGTTGTCAGCAACAAGTGTTACCCCATCGAGGAAATACAAGTGACAACCGTAGAAGATGTCATCGCAACCGTTGCAAAAGTCGAGCCCTGTATGCGGCGCCTGATGCCCCTGATCGTTCAGCACCAGCATGAGCTACATGCTCAAAAATAAAGGCCGCTATCCACCAATGGATAACGGCCCTGAATAATTTCGGGATAGTTGAGAAAGTCATCGAGGTTAATAAGGTTGTATAATCCTCTTAGTGATTGAGTTATCCCGCTGTTTGAAGGTAGGTGACCTTACCGTTGTAAAGCCAGAAAGTGCCAGTAGCTAGACTGGTGAAAAGCTTCATGCCTCTGTTTTTCTGGTCGGACTTAAGCGAGTGTAGTGATTGAGGTGAATGACCGCATCAGTATGCTTCTGGTCATTTTTATCCGTCCATTGACGGTAGCGGAGCGTACCGTTTAGAGCGACCTGACAGCCTTTGTCCAGGCTCTCCTTTACATACTCGGCTTGTTTGCCAAAGGCCATAATCGTATGCCATTCGGTGCGCTCAATACGCTTGCCCTCCTTGTCTTTGTAAGCGTCATTGGTAGCTACGCGAAATTTGACGAAGGGCTGTCCGTCCTTAGTGTTTAGCATTTCAGGATTAGCACCAAGGTTGCCAATGAGGTTGATAGAATTGCGAATTTGCATCGTGTAAAAGTTAGTAGAGTATTGGTGTTGGTAATACCCTGAGTTATGGAATGCGCCCTCCCGCAGCCTTGGTCAGTCGTTCGCGGCGGCCAACCAAAAAAGAAGGGCGAGAGTGATGATCGCCAATTGCTGATCGTGACGATCCACGTTTCAATTGGTGACGATGCAAAGATGAGCGCGGCCTTATCCGTTAGTCGTATATTAAACGTATATACTCGTTTTTAAACGAATTTAAACGTTTAAAAACTTTTAATAAAATGATAAATTATTGATATTCAATTTTTTAAACAAAAGCAGGGTCGTTCCTGAATTTTGGAAAAAAACTGGTTTTGAAGACTGGATAAATGAGCTGTCGCTTCTTTCCCAGCAACCAAAATCTGCGACTGAGCCTTCAGGCGAAGGTGAATCTGCTTATATGCTGCTACCCACTATTTGTTGAGTAGTTAAGTGCCAGGTATTCCAATAGCCTCAAGCCCCTCCTTCCAAAAAGGAAAAATCCGCGTGCTAAACCAGTGCTTCTAATTGACAACATAGTGCTGCTACGCAGCCTCTTTTGGGCGCGGATGACACGGATCACTTTAGATTTCGCGCAGATGTTGGCAGCGCCAACGGGAAGCCTGAGTATGATGCCTGTTCCTAGTTTTTTGCATGCAAATTCCAGTGCACGCGTAGTGTCGATTGATGTATAGCTAATTCTTGTAAAACTGAAGTTTTACGCAGATCACGCGCTTCCCTTCCTTTTCCTACTTTGAAAGAAAGAGGGATGAAATTTTGTGATGACTCCTAATTTATTCCTTTAGGTTTACTAGTACTATTCCTCAAGAAGAGCCTCTAGCCGACTTAGGCGAGCTTCCAGGGCATCAAGCCTTTCCAACCGCTTACGCAGCTCATCCAGCTCCTCAGCTTGCTGGTCAATGGTAGCCTGCTGGGCATCAATGATGGCCTGCTGCTCCTGGATGGCCTTGATGGCGATTACGCTGAAGCCGGCGTAGTTGATGCCGTAGAGCTCATCGGCCTCGGAGTAACTCACCAGCTCTGGGAAGATTTCTTTGGTTTCCTGGGCCAGGAAGCCGACGGTCATTTCGTCGGTTGCGTCCGAGATGTAGCTATAGCTGGTGGGGCGCAACTCGACGATCTTTTCCAGCACATTGTACAAGCCGCTGATGTTGGTTTTGAGGCGCGCGTCGGAGGATTGGGTGTAGGCCCCGGTGTTGGCATTGATGAAGCCACGTAAGCTGCCACCGTAGTGGAAGCGCAGCGAGAAACCGTGGGTGACGTCCCAGTCCTGATTGGCAGTACCATCGTCGAAGCGTAGGCCAAGTCCTACGTTTTGTCCTTCTTGATATATCTCCACCCGTGCACTTGGGGTCCCGTTGATGCCAAACCGACCGTCGCCGGTGAGGGTCAGGCGGTCAAAACCAGTGCCACCACTTGGGCTGTAGAAAAAGTTCAGCCGCGCTGAGGTAGCACTGCTTGCGGGTAAACCAGCGATGTGCCAGAAACTGTTGGCGGTGGTATTCGTGAACTCCAGGCGGGCGAAGTCGTTACCAATTTCTTCCAGCTTGAGTTGGGGGTTGAGAATGGTGCTGTTGTTGCGTACGTGGAGCTGAGCTGAGGGATTGGTCGTGCCGATGGCAGCCTGCCCTTGATTGTAGTATACATCGTTGCCGCTTTGTTGCCAGGGAGAATCTCCTCCTGCCAGGCCGGCCAGACTGACGCTGCCGCCATTTTGTAGGCTCAGCGTAGTGCCGCTGAGATTGAGTTGCTGATTATCGGTGTTGAGGGGGATGGTAACCACGTTCCCATCTGTAATCGCTAGGGCGCCGGAACTGGGATTGTACACCAGGTTTTGTAGCTCGTCAGTAGGGCTACCACCGCCGCTACCACTTTCACTGGCGTAGAGTGCGTAAGGGACGCTAAGCAGCTGACTGCTGCCCATATTGGTGTAGCTTGAGCCACCGTTGGGATCGATTTCGACTTGCAGCCAGTAATCGTTATTGGCCCAATCGATGGTGGAAAAATTGCCGCTAAGTCCCTGGCCCTGGCCAACGATCAGGTCGAAAACGCCCAGGTCAGTGGTGGTCACCACGTGCCGTTCGAAATAGATCTGGGGACCGCTTGCACCTCCTTGACGAAGGCTTAAGCGGAGGGCGATATTTTCGCTAGCGATTGGTTCGTTATCGTTATCACGCGCAACACCTTGGAACTTGAAGCCGCTGGGGGCCTGAGCGAACAGACCGCCAGCGGTGAGTAGTAAGCAGAAGATAGTAAGGATTCTCATCGTAGCATTTTTATATCTGCATCTTTATGAGCTGCCCTTAGATTCCGTTACTGTGGTAGGCTTTATTTTTTAATTAAAATATGGGAGGGCAAATAGAACTATTCTTTTAGTAGCGCTTCAATGCGTTCTAGTCGGCTATGGAGCTCATTAATTTCGTTAGCCTGTTGCTCAATAATGGCCTGTTGCTCCTGAATGGCTTTGATAGCGATTACACTAAAACCGGCGTAATTGATGCCGTATAACTCATCGACGGTGGAATAGCTGACTAATTCTGGGAAGACCTCCTGGGCTTCCTGTGCCAGAAAGCCCACGGTCATTTCCCCGGTCTCATCGGAGCGGTAGCTATAGGTTGTAGGCCGCAGCTCCGTTACCTTGCTCAGCACGGGGTGCAGTCCGCTAATGTTGGTTTTCAGACGCAGGTCGGAGGATTGGGTGTAGGCACCAGTGTTGGCATTGATGAAGCCTCTTAAACTGCCTCCGTAGTGGAAGCGTAGTGAGAACCCATGCGTAATATCCCAGTCTTGATTGGCCGTTCCGTCGTCAAAGCGCAGGCCAGTACCTACACTTTGGCTACGCTGGAAAATCTCTACCCGTGCAGTGGGTACACCGTTGATACCTAGCTCACCGTCGCCGGTGAGCGTCATGCGGTCTGCGGCACCGGAAGCATTACGGAAGTAAAAGTTGAGGCGGGCGGAAGCTGCACTAGTGGAAGGGAAGCCAGCTACGTGCCAAAGTGCACCCCCTGCTGACGTATTAGTAAGCTCGAGGCGGGCGTAATCATTACCTACTTCTTCTAATTTGAGCTGCGGTTTGCTGATGGTGCTATTGTGGCGAATATGCATCCAGGCACTAGGTGTACTGGAGGTTCCTATTTGGAATTCCCCGCTTTGACGCATAGCAAATCTAGTGGAGTAGGTATTGCTGGCATTCGGTTTAGAGCGGAAAAGCAGATCGGCTCCAGAGTTGGTAGTGCTTAGGCGCCAGCGGTTACCATTGTTGGGAAAGCCAATATGAAAAGCACCTATATTAGATTGTAATAACATATCGCCGGCAACGTGCATTTTCATTTCTGGTTCCTGGAGGCCAATACCCACGTTACCGTTTCCGGTAGTTAGGGCAGCTTGTCCTGTGGTAGTGGTATAGAAGTAACCACCAATTCCGCCACCGAAGCCGTAACCCAGTACTCCATAGCCACTGCTGGAGTTAGAAACGCCCTGTACACCTGCGTAGAAGCCATTCTCTGAGCGGCCGTAGACCCCGTGAGCGTTGGTGGAGTAGCCCATTACTCCTGCCCGGTTGGCCGGAACACTAGAAGAACCAGTAGAACCCACCAGTCCAAAGCTCGCATTGGTGCTAATATTATGGATGTGGAAGGCAGAGCTAGAAGGGGAATTAGTTTCGTCGTAGTAATCCAGTTCGATTTCGCCGGCAGGTCCTGCGGGACCTTGTGGTCCTTGGGGGCCCTGTTCACCTTGTGGCCCGGTAAAACCAATGGGCCCTTGATTACCTTGCGGGCCCTGTAGACCAATAGGCCCTGCCGGCCCTTGATCTCCTTGCGGGCCTTGCAGACCTTGGGGGCCTATTGGCCCTGCTTCACCTTGTAGTCCAGTCAACCCAATGGGGCCTTGATCTCCTTGAGGACCAATAGGGCCTGCTTCACCCTGTGGGCCTTGTGGACCACTCAAGCCGATAGGGCCTTGATCTCCTTGCGGGCCTTCGGGGCCAGGAATGCCTTGATCTCCTTGAGGCCCAGTTGGCCCTGTAGGACCCTGATCTCCCTGCGGACCGGTCATGCCGACTGGACCTTGCTCGCCCTGTGGCCCTTGTGGGCCAGCTAGACCATTAAGCCCGATTGGGCCTTGTTCGCCTTGCGGGCCTGTTGGCCCCTGAATGGCACCGACGTTATTCCAACTGCTGCCATCCCAGGCATAGCCATCACCGGATGTGGCTACGATGTATAGGTCTCCAGGCATACCGCTACCGGGCAAGTCTCCTACTGTCGGAACAGTGCCGAGTAGATTAATGCCGGTACCGGCGGATCCTTGTGGGCCCTGAGGGCCAGTGGTACCTTGTTCTCCTTGAGGTCCTTCTGGGCCCGGGGCTCCTGTTTCACCTTGTGGTCCTTGTTCGCCTTGTGGCCCGGCCGGCCCCTGGATGGCGCCGACATTATTCCAGCTACTACCATCCCAGGCATAACCATCTCCAGAGTCTTCTACGATGTAAAGATCGCCAGAGGAAGCACCTGGTGGTAAGTCAGCAACGGTAGGGACGGATCCTAAGAGGTTAATGCCTGTACCGGCAGGTCCGGCGGGCCCTTGTGGGCCTACAGGTCCGGGTTCTCCCTGCGGTCCGGCAGAACCGTTTATTCCATTTGGACCTTGTGGACCAGCTTCGCCTTGTGGGCCAGCAGGACCCGTTTCTCCTTGCGGCCCGGCTGGGCCTTGCGGACCCTGATCACCAGCGGGGAGTTCGACGGAGTTGCCATCACTGATCGTAAGTAGATTGGTATTGGAGTCGAAGGATAAGGTTTGCGGCATTCCGCTACCTCCACCATTGAGGGTGACGGAGTTACCATCTGTAATGGTTAGTACGTTAGTAGCAGGATCGTAAATTAGGTTTTGTAATTCATCGGAAGGGTTGCCACCGCTACCACTTCCACTCTCTTGAGCATAGAGTGCGTAGGGGACACTCAGGAGCTGACTGGCTCCCATATTGATGTAATCATCGCCTCCATCGGGATCGAGATCCAGCTTTATCCAGTAGGAGTCAGCGGCCCAATCGATCGAATTGAAGACACCGCTCAAGGCAACGCCATTACCGATCACTAGGTCAAAAACACCCAGATCGGTGGTG
This sequence comes from Bacteroidota bacterium, assembly GCA_039030655.1. GTDB lineage: Bacteria > Bacteroidota > Bacteroidia > Chitinophagales > Saprospiraceae > Neolewinella. The sequence continues at coordinate 68,903 of JBCCDS010000021.1, forward strand.
GTGACTTCGTGTCGTTCTGCGTAGGCGACTACACCACTGGCCGAGCCCTGGACCAGGCTGACGCGAACGGCAATGTTTTCATTGGCCATAGCTTCATTGGCAATGTCGCGAGCAACGGCCTGAAATTTAAAACCGCTGGGCGCCTGCGCAAACAGGCCTCCAGCGGTCAACAATAAGCATAGAATAGTAAAGATACGCATTGGAGTATTTTTGAGTCTACTCCTTTATGGGGCAAATTGGCGAGCCGTTACAGGCTGAAAAAAACAATTGATCAAAAGGTGATTTTTAGGCCAGATCATTGCCGGATTGATTCCAATAGAAAATGCAGTTTTACTGTTTGATTAGTTGCATAGTTTTCAGCAAACGCCCGTTGCGTTCAAAACTGATCAGGTAGGTGCCAGGAGGATAGCTGGAGAGTTCAAAATCCATGCGCTCTGGTGCTAGCTCCGTTTCGATAATTGGACGGCCCAGTAAATCACTGATTCTTACACGGTCTCCCTGGTCCCAGCTACCTTCTACGATTAATTGGCCGACGGTGGGGTTGGGGTAAACAGTCAGGTCGATAGCTAGTTCGGGAGCTTCCCAAATAGAAGTGAGTACTAGGTCGTAGTACCCTTGGTGGAACCCCTGGGCAAGCACTACTCCATTGACACTGTAGTCAACGGCTACTTCACCCACCGTCCAGTGTAAGTTGCCGGTGTTAATATCTGAGAAATAAGACCCGGCACTGCCGACTACAGTACGAGTTAGGTCTTGTGCCTGAAGGCTGCCGAAGAGGCCAGTGATGAAGAAGGTCAAAAGTATTGGGAGGGTACGCATAGGTTAATGGTTGTGATTTATGGAGAGTAGTTCAACTTTTGGCTCAGCTCAGCTACTATCTAATCAGATTAATGGTTCCCGAAACGGGAAGACTTGTTCCATCGTTGAAGTGGAGTACTGCAGCATAGGCATAGGTGCCAACTTCAAGTGTTTGCCCGTTACTGGTGCCGTCCCAGCTGAGTCCTGGGTCTCGTGGAGAAAGCGATCCTTCTCGTCTCAGTAGGGTGCCTCCCCAGCGATCAAAAATAGTCAAGTCGCTAACACTTTCGGTTCTTGGTCCGGGCAGGATGGCCCAGGTTTCATTTTGGCCGTCTCCATTGGGGCTGAAAGCAGTAGGGGCATAGAAGCGACGATTATCACGCACTTCAAAGCTAAAAGCCAGGCTTTCTGTACAGCCGCCGGGAGCGACTGCGCTTAGTTCGTAGGTGACATTCAGTAAGGGGCGAGCCATGGGGTTAGGGCAGTCGGTACAGCTTAAGCCGATTTGTGGCGACCAATTCCAGCTGTCAATCTGGGCGTCGGCCTCTACATTGAGGTAAATACTATCTCCTCGCTCAATAATTAGTTCAGCGGGGAGGTCGGTGTTTAGTTCAAGACCTGGTGCATCGACTAAGGTGGTTTCCTCCCTCCATTGGCATCCTCCGGGGCTTTCAACTACTAGCTGGTAGTCTCCAGCAGGAAGGTTGCCTGCCAAGGGACTATCGCTGAAGCTATTGCCATTGTCGAAGCTGTAAAGCAGAAAATCATCACCTGTCGCAATCAATTCCAGCGTGCCGGTAGCAGTACCTGGGCAGCTGGGAGCTTGGGGGATAACCGTTGCCTGAAGATCGATTTCCTGGACGGCATGGTTGAGTTCCAGGTCGCAACCTTGACTGTTGCTAATGGTTAGTTGATAGTCTCCTGCGCCAACGGCAATGGTACCATCGCTGGATCCGGTACTCCATTGGTAGTCGGAGAAAAAGCCATTGACGGACAAGACGGTGGTTTCCCCTTGGCATACTTCGTTGCTGCCTTCGATGCGAATATTTTCGGGGAAGCTGACATCAATTTCGTAAGTGATGGTACTATCACAGCCTCGTACACTTTGGTAGGTTTGACTAAAAATGGTGTCGCGCTGGTAGCTGATGCCCATGTAGGCTTCATCAGGGCAGAGACTGGCAAAAACGAGCTGGTCGTAGGCCGGGTAGACGTAGACGAAAGTGTTGACGATACTGTCGCAGTCACCAGCGTCAATAACGGTTTGGAAATTGCCTTGGCTATTGTAGGTGTCTTCGCCGACGCTAACGCTTTCTCCTTCACAGATGGTCAAAGACTGGAAAAACTCAGGGATGTTGACTTGTATGCGGGTGGCGCTGCTCCAACTAGCGCAATTGGGATCGTTGAGGCAGGCGATATCAGCTGCATAGCGGAATCGATAGCTTATACCCGTGGTAGGGTTGGGGAGGGTTAGATCTACGGAAGTCCCATCCAAAGCATTACTCCAGGAAGTACCTCCGTCGAAGGAACGCTCCCACTGGAAGACGAGCCCGCTAGGATCGGTTAGGGGATTTTCTAAGATGAAACTGCCCTGTTGGCAAACCGTGGTTTGTGGGGGGAAGTCTTGGGAGCCGAGCAAGCTAATGCCAGCCAAGAAGCAAAGTAGGAGCAAGTTGAAGCGGAGCATCAGGGAATGGTTTGCATTCCTTTATGCGGCAAGTCAAATGAGCGTTACAGTGGACTGAGGAAAAGCTGTGAAAAATAGTTGTTGTGGCAATTGGTTGGATTGATCCGTCAATCCATCGTTCCATCAATCCAGCAAAGTTAATATCGCTCCCAAACTCGGTGCTGCTTAGGCCGCCTACCGAGCACTTCCGGTAAAGAGCAGCTTTTGATCCGGGGCAGAACATATTTGCCAAATAGTTCACACTCTTCTCGATGCGGGTACCCACTAAGAATAAAGGCCCGAATGCCCATTTGATGATAGCGCTTCAGTTTCGCCAGTACCTGATCCGGATCACCAACGATTGCCGCCCCACAGCCGGAGCGTGCCCGACCAATGCCCGTCCATAATTGATCTTCAATAAAACCTTCGTCATCACTTAACTGGCGCATTTCTGCTTGGCGGGATACGCCATAGCTTTTGGCATCCTGGGCGCGATTACGGATATCATCACCTAGTTCGGCATCGAGCTTCGACATCAGCTCGCGAGCTGCCTGACGGGCTTTAGCTGCTGACTCTCTTACGATGACGTGGACCCGCAGGCCAAAGTCTACTTTTCGCCCGTAGCCAGCGGCAGCTTTACTCATGTTAGCCATAAGGCCTTGCAGGCGTTCTTCCGTTTCTGGCCACATTAAGTAGACGTCGCAGTGTTCCGCGCAGAGGTCTACCCCCGCTGGAGAATAGCCCCCGAAATACAAAAGAGGGCCTCCATTGATCTGGTAGGGTTTTACCGGCTCAGTGGGTAATTCAGAAAATTCATAAAACTGTCCCTTGAAGTTGATCTCAGCTTGTGTCCAGGCCTGCTTGAGAATTTCAATCACTTCCCGACTGCGTTGGTAGCGATCGGCGCTGGAAAGCTTAGTGCCGGGTAAATCCGAGCTGATAATATTGACCGTAAGCCGACCACGTAGCATATGATCAATGGTTGCTAGGGCTCGGGCTAACATGGGAGGGTGCACCTCTCCGCAACGCACGGCAGCCAGCAAGTTCATCTGCTGAAGTTGTGGTGCTAAGGCCGCGGCAAAGCTTAGGGTGTCTTGGCCCGGCTGATAGCTACTGGGGCAGAGCATATTGCGAAAACCCATCCGATCGGCGGTTAGGGCGACGTGACTGCTGTGCTCCCAATTACTACTGTAAAGTGGATCTCTAGCACCAAGAAAACGATCGTCACCATCACAAATCGGCGCAAACCAAGAAACTTCCGCCGCATCAAGACCGGCGCTTTTTATCTGTATTTCGGGCATGCCGAAAGTTAAGTTTTTTGTGGGAAGGACAGCGCTTTTCGAATTCCTTTTATCCCCGACTCACAATTTCCAACAGCCAGTCTTTTTCACTCAATTCCGGACTTGCCATAATGGATTCCAGCAGTTGTTGCCTACCGGTATCGTCGTAGGGCGCTAAGTCCAATTGACGACGAAGCAAGCGAATAAAGACCCCGAAATTTCTGCGGTGAAACGGACTTACATCTTTACGTCGCAGCAACTGTTCAAAGCTGTCTAGTTGGGCATGGAGGGCGGTTAGGGCTTCTGTTTCGTAAAAGACTTTGATGAGTAGACTGCGTGCAATGAGATTATTGATGAGATCCTGGCGGTTCACATCCTGTAAATAGGGGAGTGCCGCTGAAAATCGTCGCTGTGCGAAAGCAAGGCGAGCCTGATTAAGCGCAAGGGTGCTGGCCCGATACTCGCTGGCGATATGTTGCGAAAATTTTTCAATAAAGGCCTCGACCCAGTCCAGCTCTGCTAATTTGATGGCAATACCTACGATGTTATTGAAGGAAAAGCGGGAAAACTGTTCCTGCTCTAGGAGTAAGCCCTGACCTAAGGCAAAACGATATAGTCGCCAAGCCTCGCGCGTATAATCGATATCGCCCTGATTGTGGCGTCGGATGCAGAAGTTAAGAGCTAGTTGGTAGAGCCCTTTGCGTTCGGTTGGGGGAAAGCTGCTGGCCTCCCGGAAAAATAGCTGACTGAATAAGTGATAGTGATCATTACTGTAGGCCTCGGATAAGAATTTGTAGCAATGGAAATAGATCGCCACCGCAGGAGTCTTGTAGTAATTGGAAGAGGGAATGTGATCAATCAGCTGGGGTAGTAATCCAAAATCGTAGGTGGTTGAATACACGGCCTGGTGACTGAGCTGCGTACAGGCATAGCGTAACTTCTGAATCAAATAGACTTGATCGATACTATCCGATACCTGCTGGAGATGTAGCTCTCCAGTACGCCGCTTTTTGCTTTCGAATAACAGCTTTTGCACCTGCACGTCGAGTGTATGTTGAAAATGGTCGGCATTTCTCCAAGGCTCTTGTTCTAATTGTGTTTGTAGTTTACGATGAGCAAACTTGAAGTGCTTATCTAGCTGCCGCTCTTGATAAATACGACTGATCGTAAGTTGCCGAGCTAAGGTGTTGTCTTCTAAATCTCGAAGGAGCAGGAAGCTTTCGATAAGCTCCTGTAGATCATTCATCGAGGCACGTAACTTGAGGTCATTATAGGCCTGTTCTGGGTAAGTACGGGCAAAGAGCATCGCTTTGGTGAACGACTTGAACTGAAAAACCGGCTCCTTACCTGGCTGATCTGCCGTAGCTTTTTCCCACTTACTAAAGTTACGTAGGGCCTGATAAAGTCGGAAGAGATCCTGTCGGAGCGTGAAAAAGGGTGACTGTACAAAGCGCTTTAGAGCTCTCTGTTCCTCTCGGTCAAGTTTTTGCCAAAGAAGAATGAGCTTGCTGTTATATATTTTTTCCACAAAAAATACGTATAACTTATTGATTAACAAATATATAAAATCAAATTTTGGTAAAATAATTTACACAAATACTATTTTTTTATGTTGCCACGACCTTGGAAAAGCTGAAGATTTGTAAGTGTCAAAAATGAACTCCCCATGCGTCTATTCTTTGCTCTGATTGCTTCTCTCCTATTTGTTCTTCCAACACTAAGTGCTCAATTCCAGGAATTCACCTACGGTGGACCGGAAGATGAGTTTAGCCAGGATATGATACGTGATGTGGATGGAAATTATCTTTTGGCCGGTGCGACCAGAAGCTTCAGCGGTGAAGATATACGTGCCTATTTGGTGAAAACAGACGCAAACGGAGGTACCATATGGGAACAAACCTACTCCGGCTACCGAACCCTCGACGCCATCTTTGAACGGTCCGAAGGCGGCTACCTGGCTTTTGTGCAACGCAGCTCTGGCTCGATTGGTAGCGGCGATGATAATGTCTTTCTCCTGGAGCTGGATGAAGCCGGCGAAGAACTGAGCTCCACTTACGTAGCCAATAGCGATCTGCGCAAGGTCCTCGCCACTGATGACGGCCACTTTCTATTACTGGGACAAACTTCATTCAATACCGACGGTTGTGCTCATGTCCTAAAGGTAGACCGACAGGCTAACGTACTCTGGTCGGATTGCTTCGGCCGCGCAGAAAACGATTATGCCTGGACGGGTCTGGTTGACAGTGATGGAAACTACCTAGTTGGAGGTATTTCCTACCGCCCTGGCCCTCCCACAGGCTCCGAGTCTATGTTGATAAAGCTTAGCCCGGACGGTAGCGTTCTCTGGGAACAATATCTCGGCCCCAACCCAGACTATGGCTACTACGTGAGTGGTATCGCTGAGATGCCCACCGGCAATTATGTACTGACAGAACTCGAGCAGGAAAGTCAGGAGGAAATGGATGTGCAACTACACCAGGTCAACCGATTTACGGGAGCTAGTGTGAACTACTATAGTTTTGAACGACCAGGAAGAGAAGCGCCCTTTATCCTGGTACCTCATCCGGCGGGTGGCTATCTGAGCTTGGGCTATACCGAGATGGAAACGGCTTTTGACTTCGACATCAGCCTGCGCCGCATCAGTCCCGTCTTGCAACCAGTCTGGGAGCGCACCTACGGTGGTCCGCTAGGCGAATTCCCCTACGGCGTAGAAATTTTACCGGATGAAAACCTGGCGATAATGGGGAATACCCTCAGCTTTGGTCAGGGCGCTCGGGATCTCTACTTTCTGTTAGCTAATGCCGAAGGCGAAGTGAACAACCGCTACCTCTCGGGTAGCGTCGCTTACGATACCAACCTAACTTGCCTGATCGATACCGAAGAACAACTACTATCGGAATGGCTGATCGAAGTCAGCGGAAGCAACGGTGCTACCTACGCCCTTACGGATGAAAACGGTTACTACGAACTTCCTCTAGCCAATGGTGATTATACCGTGAGTGTACTCCCTCCCAGCAATTACTGGGGCGCCTGTATTGAAAATACGCCCATAACCGTCGATGGTAGTGCTAACCAGAGCGTAGATTTTGCGGTGCAATCTGTGACTGATTGTCCAGCTTTGGAAAGCAGTGTGAGTAGCTATTTTTTACAAGCCTGCCAAACGGGCTTTCTCTGGGTGAATTACTGCAACCGTGGTCCAGCTACTGTAGGGGCTGCTGACCTTTACCTGACCATCGACCCCCTGATTAACATCGACAGTAGTGAAATAGACTGGATCAGTGTAGACGAACAGACCTACCGATTCCCTATCGATACCCTGGGCGTCAATGAGTGCCGTCGCTTTCGGGTTTCCCTTACCCTCGATTGCGAAGTAGACGATATCCAGGCACTGCTGATCGAAAGCGAAATCGTCCCGGAGGAAAGTTGCCCTGATGGGGATGACGGCTTTACGGGTGCCTTTTTGGAAGTAGATGCTCGTTGTACGGGTAATCAAGTGGTGATGGATATCACCAACGTCGGCATGGAGGATATGGCCGGCCCCCTGGAGTACGTCGTGATAGAAGACGCTGTTTTGCGCGAGGCCATGCCCGTGGATTTAGCGCCACAGGCCAGTTTTGCGGTCGAGTTGCCCGCCAATGGTGCTACTTACTACCTCTCGATTCCCCAGGAACCTGGTGCTCCAGGAGGCGGACTCGTAAGTGCAGTCATCGAAGGCTGCGGTACGAATGCCCAAGGAGACTATAGCCGAGGATTCACCAATCAATTCCTTTTGACGGAAGGGCGCTCCACTACGGACCTTTTCTACTATCCAGCCACGCTGCCTTCGGCATTGCTGAATGGAATTGCGTTCCCTGGAGGCTACACTACCGACCGACTCATTGCACCCAATACCCCCATAACTTATAGCGTTCCCTTTAATTTCCTGGCAGCTGACACCCTATCCTCCTTTTTACTGCTCGTACAGCCCTCCTCGTTTCTGGATGTAGCCAGCTTACGGGTTACTGGTGCCAGCCACCCCTATCAAATGCGTATGGGCCCAAATAACCAAATTGAATTTTACTTCACCGACCTGGTCGTTCATCCGAATACAACTAGTGAACCAGGTTTCGTAGAATTCGAACTTGCTCAGCTTCCCGATTTATCTTCTGGTACCATCATCGAAAATGCTTACCGGCTGCAAACCGATTTTGGCCAGTTTCGGGAGCTGGTAGGTTCCTTCCATACCGTCGGCGAGAATTTCATTATTTCCAATGTCGATCCCGATCCCACTAATCCGCTTAGAGCCATCAAAACTTACCCCAATCCATTCGTGGAGACCGTCTTTTTTGAATTGTCTGGACTTCCGCAGGTCCAAACCGCTAATTCGGCTACTTTGGTCCTGGAAATATTCGATTACCAGGGGCGGATGGTCGGTAGTGAAAAATACCCGATTGCTCCTCAGATCAGCTGGGATAGAGGGCAGCTCCCAGGCGGTACTTATGCCTATCGACTCAATCTTGGTGCTCAGACTTTAGCCAGTGGAAGGATCATCATGCAGTAAACTTTTTCTCCTCACAGCGGCGTTTAATAAACTAGTACATTTTCTGCTATCTTTAAGCTATGACCCAATTAGCAGCGCCATTGCAGCCCGTTGTCCGTCAGTTGGATTGGACGATCGAACGCTATCACCACGCGATCGAAATGGGCGTCCTTACCGAAGACGACCGCATAGAGTTGCTCAATGGCATATTAGTAAAGAAAATGTCAATAGGAGAACAACACGCAGCTTGTGTTAGCGATCTAATAGAGTATTTTATGGATCGATTTGGAAAAGAATACAAATTCCGTTCCAAGAATCCGATTACCCTACCTAATGATTCTGAACCTGAGCCTGATTTTATCGTTGCCAATCGTATCGAAGATAATTATCGAACGGGGCATCCTACACCAAAGGATATCCATTTAGTGATCGAAGTATCAGAGAATACTCTAGACCAGGACCGCAAATGGAAATCGCGCATTTATGCGGCCGCCAGCTTACCGGAGTACTGGATCATCAACCTGAAGAACCGACAATTAGAGCTGCATCTGCAACCGGCTGAAGATGGCACCTACGGTACGGTACAGCATTTCAAAGAAGATAGCAGCTTCACCAGCCCCTTCGTCGGGGAAGTTGCAGTGGCTGACTTATTACCCTAAGTTTAAATGTAGAAAGGCGAGGCTTTAGTGTCTCTCCATTTTGATCATACCCCAGTAAGTAAGATGTACTCATTATAATCTGTGCTTACTCATGTCTGTATTTCGCAACGGCCTATTCCTGCTGATTTTTTGCTTTAGCGTACAGGGGCGATGCCTCTTAGCCATCAATTTACCTCCCGAATTTGAAGATATCCTCCTCCTGGATGGCTTACAAGAACCCGCCAGTATAGCCTTCTCTCCAGATGGGCGGCTGTTTTTTGGCGAGCGGATCAGCGGACGACTTCGGGTAGCGAAACAGGATCCCAACAGTGGTGATTGGATCGTTGAAGCCCAGGCATTTTATACGTTTAATGTACCCAGCGAACGCCATCGCTCTTCGGGTATCCGTGGCTTTACTTTCGATCCGGACTTTGCCAATAATGGCTACGTCTACGTCTTCTATATGCGTAATAATCCTCGGCATAATCGGGTGGTACGTATTCAGGCGGACCCCGATAATCCTGATGTGGCCTTGGCGGACTCCGAGACGCTTTTAATCGATTTACCTTTCAACGGGACCAGCTCCAGCGGTAGCCATAACGGTGGCGATATTGCCTTCGGGGGCGACGGCAAATTGTACTTCACCACCGGAGATGGCTGGAATGGAGGCGACAACGTCCAAAGCCTCGCTACTTATACCGGCAAAGTCTTTCGCATTAATGCCGACGGCAGCATCCCCATTGATAATCCGTTTTACGATCAGACCAGCGGAAGTCTAAAAGCTATTTATGCTCTGGGGCTGCGCAACCCTTATACCATAGCCGTTCACCCGGAGACGGGAGACGTCTATATCAATGAAGCGCGCGGTACGAACAAGGCTGATATTTACCGACTACGAGCTGATGGGACCAACGCCGCAGCTAATTTTAGCCATGATGGTTTTGCGGGGCTGGGTACCGAAATTTCTGCCTGGACGAATGTGGCTACGGCTGGGGGTAAACTAGTGACCGGAGGTGCCTGGTACCCGGCGGATGGCTACTGGCCGGCAGAGTACCACGGTAATTACCTGGTCGCTCTTTGGGGCGGTAACGGCAGCCAAACCGATGGTCGAATCAATCGGGTGCTCTCGGATGAAGGCGACCCTACGGTAAGCACTTTCGCCACCAATGTTTTTGCTCAGCCGGGTCGGCATAAACCAGTTATGTGCAAGATCGGCCCCGATGGTAATTTGTATTACCTCCTCACGGACTACGAAACCGGTAATGCACAAATACATCTCATTCGCTACACGGGGGTGCCAACTGCTGCGGCTCCAGTTTTAGATCCACCACCGGGCCAGTATGATGATCCGATAAGGGTAGGGATGAGGAGTACTTCCGCAGGTGCAGCCATTTACTATAGCTTGGATGGTAGCACGCCAACGGCAGCCAGTAATCTGTACGAGGACTCTATTCTCATAAATGAAAGCAGCCTGATTCGAGCCATCGCTATTGCGCCAGGTCTTGCCCCTAGTCCGGTCAACGGTGGCCAATACTGGATTGGTCCCATTCCAAATACGCCGCCCGTGGCCGATGCCGGTCCTGACCTGTTAGTGGAGGTCGGGCAAATTGTGACGCTTAATGGTGCTGCTTCTTACGATCCAGACGGGAGCCCACTGGAAATTGTAGAAGATTGGATTCAAGTAAATGGCCCGCCAGTGACAATTCAGGATGCAGATGAAACTGTCGCCAACTTCACGCCTATAGAGACGGGGATTTATGAATTTCAGATTCAGATTACGGATATCCAGGGAGCTACCGATGTAGATAATTGCCTCATAACTGTAGTGGAGGACATTCCGGATGTTCTGGATGCGTTGGTCGCTCGCTGGCGTATGGAAGCAGGGCTGGGAAATACGCTGCTCGACTATTCACCCAATTCGAATCAAGGGATAGTGGAAGGGGCCGCTTGGGATACCGAGACTACGGAAGGGAGTGACTTTTCCTTGCGATTTGATGGTGTCGATGACCGGGTAGCGATCGGCAATCTGGACCTTACGGATACGGCTATGGCCATCACTTTTTGGTTTAAGGCGGATGACTTCGAGACGACTGATGCCCGCTTCATTTCTAAGGCCAACGGCCAGTTTGACGAAGATCATTTATGGATGGTATCTAGCCTGAATGGGCAGCGGCTGCGTTTTCGCCTAAACGCAGGGGGTAATACGACCACGCTTATTTCCGAGGAAGATGTATTGATACCCAATCAGTGGATGCATGTTGCTGCCGTTTACGACGGTAGCAACATGCGTTTATATCTAGATGGAGAAGAAATAGCCAGTCAGGCTCAAAGCGGGGCAATTGGCTCCGATCCGGCGGTTGATCTAGCCATCGGTAATCAACCCGCTATGGCTAGTGGGGGCGCACGGCCTTTCGATGGCCTAATTGATGAAATGCGCATCTATGGCCGCGGCCTAAGTGCTGAAGAGATTGAGATTATTCGCCAGGCTACGGCATTGCCCGTAGAGTGGTTGCAATTTGAGGCATTTGCCAGTCGAAATCAGGTGCAGCTCAACTGGCAAACAGCTACCGAAAGCAGTAATTGGGGCTTTTTCGTCGAAAGAAGCTGGGATGGGCAAAACTTTGAAGATATTGGTTTCGTACCCGGTCAAAACCTAGCTAATGCGAACTATACCTTTTTTGATGATAGCCCCATTAACGGTAGGAACTATTATCGCTTACGTCAGTTAGATTTCGATGGGCAAGTTGATTACTCCCCGATTAGGGAAGTCTACTTTCGCGGACAACTTACAGTAGAAGTATTTCCTAACCCTTGTAGAGATGAGCTGAGGTTCAGCGGAGAATTTAGAGCGGCATCCCAATTGCAACTGTATGATCAGTTGGGCCGGCAAATTCGAGTACAGAACTTCGAGGGGCTTCCATTAATTGTCGAGGGACTAGCTGCTGGAAGCTACCGTTTGCTACTCTTTAATAGTGAGCAGGAGCTCCTCTTTATAACCCAATTTATTAAAGAGGAATAGCTGTGACGGATCAGAATAGATTAAGGATGGTTTATGTATTATTTACAATAAATTAATGTATTCGTTTCGACCTTTTCATTTGTAGAGTCGTTTGCTTTTATTATATTATCAACTTGTCAATTTCTATAATTGGTTACGATGTTGGTCTTTATAGCATTTTTGAGGGGCTATTGATGCATACCAATTAAGCGAGGCTGAGCTAGCTCGTGATATCCAAAATCTGATTTAAAACTTTAACCGCTTTTTTCTCACAGAGATTAGAGCCTAAACCCCCTTTGTAACTAACCCTCTCTTATTATGCAAAAAACTAAACTCAACTATTTGCTGAGTTGTCTTTTCCTCTTCGCTCATTTTTTCTTACTCACCGCTACTTCCAATCCTCCTGCTACTCCAGTAGTAGACGGTACGGTAGTTGCCAGGGTTTGGGATGATCAAGATGGCAACGGCCGGCAAAACGAAAACATCAACCTCGAAGGTGTCAAGGTGAACCTACTGACGAGCTCCAATGCGATAGTTGCCAGTGCGACTACTAATTCCAGTGGGCTGGCATCCTTTGCTAACGTGACTCCGGGTAGCTATAAACTGGAGTTTGTTCGCCCTACAGATCACCGCTTCACGGTACAGAATGCGGCGAATACACCCGAGCAAAATGACAGCGACGCAGCCCTTAATAATGGCCGGACCGCTACTTTCTCATTGGCTGCCGGTGAAGTCTTTTCCGACTTTGACGCGGGTCTTTGGACTCCCGGGAGAGTCGAAGCCCGCGTTTGGGATGACCGCGATGGGAACGGTCGCCAGAATGAAGGCAGTGGTGCCAATCTTGACGGAGTGGTCGTTAACCTACTGAATGCTTCCAATAATCCGGTGCTATATCCTAACGGACATATTAACGGCGGTAATCCAGTTACCGGCGTGACAAGCGGTGGCATTGCCCTGCTAGACTACGTTCCTGCGGATGAGCCCTTCAAGCTGGAATTCGAGCTGCCAGAAGACCACAAATTTACCAGCCAGAACGAGCCCGGTACGCCCGAAAGCAACGACAGTGATGCCGCGCTTAATAACGGCCGTACGGGTACCTTCTCTGCCGACCGGGGCAACCAGTTGTTTACCCAAATTGACGCAGGCCTCTGGGCACCGGGTACGGTTATTGCCCGGGTGTGGGACGACCGCGATGGTAACGGCCGTCAGAACGAAAACAGTAGTTCCAATCTGGAAGGCGTATTAGTCCGCTTACTGAACGCCAGCAACCAGCCGATTATCGGCCCGAATGGACCGGTAGAGAATGAGACTGGTACCGACGGTTTAGCTACCTTGGACTACGTTCCTGCGGATGCGCCTTTTAAGCTAGAATTCGTTTTGCCGGATGATCATAAATTCACTAGCCAGAATGAACCTGGTACGCCTGAAAACAACGACAGTGATGCCGCGCTTAATAACGGCCGTACGGGTACCTTCTCTGCCGACCGGGGCAGTCAGGAATTCACCCAAATCGACGCAGGTCTTTGGGCACCGGGTAGTGTAGTCGCCCGGGTCTGGGACGACCAGGACGGTAATGGCCGCCAAAATGAAGGCAGCGGTTCTAACCTGGAAGGGGTTTTAGTCCGTCTGCTTAACGCTAGTAATCAACAAATTGTCGGACCTAACGGTCCGGTAGAGGGCGAAACAGGTGCAGATGGACTAGCCACGCTGGGTTACGTACCGGCAGATGCCCCCTTCAAGCTAGAATTTGTATTGCCGGATGATCATAAATTCACCCAGCAAAACCGCCCGGGAACACCTGAAGCTAACGATAGTGATGCCGCCCTGAACAACGGACGTACAGCCGTGTTTTCTGCGGATCGGGGAAGCCAAGCTTTTACCCAGATTGATGCCGGCTTATGGACGCCAGGACAAGTCGTGGCGAAAGTCTTTGAAGATTTGGACGGCAACGGTCGTCAAAACGAAGATGCCGGTGTCTACGGAGTTCGAGTGAATCTCTTGGAAGCCAATAATCAGCCCGTGCTTCGGCCCAACGGTAGTGAAGTATTCGCCTTCACGGACTGTGGAACTTTCGAAGCAGTGCTGGATTATGTACCCGCTGACCGTCCGGTTAAGCTGGAGTTCGTTCCTGCTTCAGGTGCAGTATTCACCCAGCAAAACCGACCTGGCACCCCTGAATCTAATGACAGTGATGCCGCGCTCAATAATGGGCGTACGTCCGTTTTCTCTGCCGATCGCGGTAACCAAACTTTGCGAGACGTAGATGCAGGCTTAACCGATCGTGGTGATTGGGACGATGCCAGTGTAGCAACCTTCGTATGGAATGACGTGGATAATATTGGTACCCAATCTGGTTTTGAGCGGAACAATACGGGCATTGCTGGGGTGAAAGTCACCCTCGCTGATCGGGATGGAAACAGCTGTATCTGCGAATCCACGGATGCAAGTGGTATTGCCAACTTGCCGGCAATAGCTGGTCGCCAGTATCGACTTATTTATGAACTTCCGCAGGATCACCGCTTTACCAATAAATCAGGACCACTAACGAGTGGTAACAATAGTGATGCTGATCGTAATTCCGGACGCACTGCAGTATTCAATATCGGACAAGGGGAAAACATCACCTACATTGATGCGGGACTTTGGGCTCCTGGCAGTGTGACGACCCTGGTTTGGAACGATATCGATAATCTCGGTACCCAATCTGGTTTTGAAATTAATAACGAGGGAATTGGTGACGTAATGGTCCACTTGCTGGAAAGCAATGGTGCTGCCGTCATTAACCCTAATACCAATAGTGCCGTTACTGCAATGACCGATGTCGATGGAGTAGCAGTTCTCGATTACGTTCCCGCTGATCGTAACCTGAGAGTAAGCTATGACTTGCCTAACGCCGATTATAAGTTTACGAACAAAAGTGGGCCGATCACTCAGGGTAATAATAGTGATGCTGACCGTAATTCTGGCCGAACAGGTACTTTCTCTCTCTCAAAAGGAAGCGAAAGCATCAATTTCGTTGACGCTGGCATGTGGGCACCTGGTACGGTGGAAACCCTAGTCTGGAACGATATTGATAATATCGGAACACAGTCTGGATTCGAAGTTAATAACGAAGGCATCTCCGGAGTAACAGTTCGACTGCTAGAAGCTAACGGTGATCCGGTAATCGATCCTAATGATGGAATGCCCGTTGTGGCTACGACGATGGCCAATGGTGTTGCCACCCTGGATTACGTACCA
>JBCCDS010000022.1:0-83059 GCA_039030655.1 Bacteroidota bacterium
AGAAAGAGGGAGAAGCACCACCTCGCCCGTTTCACCATCAGCCCAGGAAGTAGGCGTATCAAAGGTCAGTACTTCCAGACCTTCTTCACCACTGCCCTCAAAGAAAGGCGCTGGGTCTTCGTCACACTCGATGGTTACATCGTCTGGACAAGTCACGACCAGAGGCTCGTCACAAATCTGGATATTATCGAAGCAGTAAGAACTACCATCTCCGGTGTTTCCAAAGTCGAAGAAGATGACGAAGCGATCGTACATGATGTTTTCGTCGAATGGCATGTTTGTAGACTCATTAAAGTCAAACACGAGGGTTTGCCAGCCATCTGTTGTGGTCGTTGCTAAGACTTCTGCAAAAACAGCAGCGGGGGCGGCAGGAGGATTAGAGGAATCCCAATCTTCAATCTTAAGGAGTACAGAAATGCCAGCAGCTGGAGCATAAACATCTACGGTAATGATGGGGAATACTCCGGTCAGAGGAATTGGGTTTTGCATTCCAATAAATGGAACTATAGTACCTGCGAAAGTCTCCGCTCCAGCTGTCTTTTCTGAACAGACTACGGTGTTAGCTGCATCTTCGGGATCAGGTGAGATAGACGAAACAGCTCCTCCAAAATCGAAGATAGAATATTGGACTGTACCCTCTTCTTCGAAGTCGATGGGTAGATCAGCTAATTGTAAGCAGCTCTCGTCGCAAGATAGCCAACCGAAGTTTACTGCAATATCCTGACGGCTTTCAACCGCGAGCAAGCGATTAGTGAATCCGAACGGTGTAGTTGTGCAGGGCTCATCAGGAGCAAATTGCTCTTCATTGATGACGTTACCCATATCATCTGTAATGACGAATTTATACTCTAAGCCGGGATTGGCCTCCATTAAGATAGTGCCACAATAAACACCTGGCTGCATGGGATCTTCTTCAAACGCAGGGAATAAGAATGGGTCAAAGAAGCCTGGAGAGCCAAAGGGTTCGAAGCTACCAAAAACCCGAACCTCGTCACCAGGGCCAATCTCTTGGCAGCTAACATCAACACAGAATTCAACACTGGCACCAATGCATTCAAGCGGTAGTTCTACATCCACTACTTCACCCATACAGGCTGACTCGATAGTAACTGAAACATTGTCGATAAATAGGTTCATGACCGAGCCAGCGTCAGCCCCGGTAATTGCAGCAAACTGTAGGGTAATACCACCACTAACATCAGGGCCAGCGGTGACGGTAAATTCAAAGGGCGTCCAATCATTAAAGGTGACGCCTAAGGGAGCTCCACCGAGTAACGCTGCGGAAGAAACACCACCACCATCTACTTCAGAAAAGAACTCAGCAAAGGCTATACCACCGTTATCGCCTTGGCCGCGAGCATCGAAGGAAATGGTAATTTCATCGCCAGGATTGACTACTCCAACACCAATATTAGCTTGCTTGATAACCGCTGCGGACGCAGCGTTAGGATTGAACAGACGACCGGCAAAAGTACCAGTAGATGGATTATCAGTAGTTGCCTCAAAAACGGAGTTAGGCGTTGGGAAAGAAGTCCAAGCTGAAACATCACCTGTTTCAAAATCGCCGTTGGTAGTCAATTCCGATACGCTTTCAAGAGTAGCATCTACGATCTTTACTGTAGCAATATCAGCAGGAATAATAGCTGTAATGGACAAGCCAGTTCCCGTTTCGACACCATCTAATGATGCAAGAGCAACATCAGGATTAGTTGGATCAACTAGCTCGTAGCTACCAGAACCGTTGTCTACGTCGAATGTAACCTCAACTTGAATCTCATCAGACACGCGATCACATTCAATGATCTGGACAGCTGTATTTGAAATCACACATCCGGCTACCATACACTCTGGCAAAGTAACCTCAGCGGGCTCTCCCATACACATCTCACCATCGACAGTTACCGATACATTATCGATAAACAGGTTCATGACCGAACCAGCGTCAGCCCCGGTAATTGCAGCAAACTGTAGGGTAATACCACCACTAACATCAGGGCCAGCGGTGACGGTAAATTCAAAGGGCGTCCAATCATTAAAGGTGACGCCTAAGGGAGCTCCACCAAGTAAAACATTAGAAGAAGTACCACCACCGTCTACTTCAGAAAAGAACTCAGCAAAGGCTATACCACCAATATCTCCTTGACCGCGAGCATCGAAGGAAATGGTAATTTCATCGCCAGGATTGACTACTCCAATTCCAATATTAGCTTGCTTGATAACCGCTGCGGATGCAGCGTTAGGATTGAACAGACGACCTGCGAAAGTACCAGCGGATGGGTTATCCGTAGTGACTTCAAAGGTAGAGTTGGCCGTTGGGAAGGACTGCCAGCTAGAAACATCACCCGCTTCAAAGTCGCCATTAGTGGTCAACTCCATGGGTAAGCCAGTTTGGGCATCTACGACCTTTACATTGACAGCCTGGCCGGCCATAGTTGGTCCAGATACGATTCCGGAGATTTCAATTCCCGTACCGTCGGTTGCTGCTCCTGTGATACTGCCAAGCACCTCGTCGGTATCGGCATTGACCAAATCATAATCTCCAGAGCCGACTTCGATGTCGAAAGTCGCATTAATTACGGCGTCGTTGCCATCGCAGACAACATCACCAATAACCGTATTAGAGATGGCGCAATCTGGGAGGACAATATCGCTGAATGTAATTGCAAAAGAATTAAACATGCCAGTATCCCCATCAGCGTCATCGAAAATCTCAAGGACCCAACCTCCAGTGGCGTTTTCGCCATCAAAAACTGTGTTTAGATCTACACCAGGACCATCATCAAGGGAAGAGACAGGAAAAATATTAGCACTTCCTTCTGCACGATAATCAGCTGCGGGAGGTCCATCATCCCAATCGTTTACATCGTTAGTTGAATTATCGGTAAATACCAGATCTACGGCACTATCAGTACCAGTATCATCGCCTTTGTCCGTAGTCAAAGCGACTCGTGTGCCCGCAGGAGATACCAGAACGATATCTAAATCTGAGGCCCAGCTATGAATTAAGTTCATAGTAACCTGGTCGATCTGCACATCGGTACCAATGACATCACCACCACCGAATGATACGGTCGCCGTAGAAGAAATTGGATTAGTAATACCAGGGTCATTACTAATCACAGTACCACCGTTATCACCATTGAAGGTTGTCTGCGCAAAGCTGTAGTCCGGCAAGCATAGCGTCGATAGCAATAAGCATACGGAAAAGAAAGTAGAAATTTTTCTCATAGAAGATTACGATTTGCTTAGGTCAAAAACAAAAGTCCAACTAACAGATCCGAAGTGCAGTAAGGTCGTCAAAGACTAAAATACTCAGTAAAGGTGGTAATTACTTCCCGAATAAAAAAACTTAGCAAACAGTCTTGGTGAAATCAGCTGGTCAGATATATCTTGTGGGTTAGATTTTATGGAATACCTTGCGACTGCAGTTTGTGTGTTATGCAATCATGTGCCCACATCCCCTTGGGATTTCCCCACCAAATCTTTACAGCCTAATTGTACACGACCCAGCTTACGCTTCGCCCAGCTTGTTTAGACCAGCTGGCTTGTGAGTCGTACGCTCTACTACAATTGGCTGCCGGCTTTTTGGCAGTCGCAAATGCAGATAAACAATCTCAATGGTACTCCTCCGCAGCCTGTATCCTATCAAATCTGTACACTGTATTCTACTTATCTTTTTGTTGAGCTTAGGGTTTTCGCACGAAGCCCATGCCCAAAGGACAATAGTATTAACCCAAACGGAAGTAGACGCAACGGTAGGGCTTGACCGCAAGGATTTTGGCGGTCCTCATAGCCAGGGTTATCACCATGATTTTGATTTAGGGACTAGTGTGAGCGCTTGTGAGCGTATTGTATCGGTTGAATTGGACATCGTCATCTCCAGTTACACGCCGGCTATACCTGCTGGCTGTGCTCATCCCACTACCTTCTATAATGTGTATTACGACTGTGGGGTTTATAATGGTACAGCCGGGTCTTGCGATGTAGTCAATGTAATAGATGAACCTAACTTCGCGCCGGTGGGTGCACCTTATAACACGACTTACAGTTGCACTGCAGAAAATTTTGCTTTTGGAGGGAACTTCAGTGCAGATATCGTGCCCGTTTTTACAACGGGATGTACCAATGGACAGGATGCAGTCAATCAAGGATACGTCGCCTATACCTACACGATAACGGTAACCATTGAGACAGACTTACTAGCCTGTTCGGGTACGGGTTGTTTAGCTGGCATGACCACTACCCTGCCCTGTGACGATGGTGATCCTTGTACGACGGGTGAAACGATAACCACTCTGGACTGTGATGGCTCGGTATGTGTCCCTTGTGGAGGCGGAACGCCAGTTGGCTGTGGGACTGGCCCGACCACTACCCTAGCCTGTGACGACGGCGACCCTTGTACAGTAGGCGAAACCATTACTACTCTGGATTGCGACGGCTCAGTATGTGTCCCTTGTGGAGGCGGAACGCCAGTCGGCTGTGGGACTGGACCAACGACAACCGTGGCTTGTGACGATGGCAACCCTTGCACAACAGGTGAAACAATCACCACCCTGGACTGTGATGGCTCTGTGTGTGTCCCCTGTGGCGGCGGAACACCTACTGATAATTGTACCAATACCACCACTCTGCCCTGTGATGACGGAGACCCCTGCACCAATAACGATATGGTGACCGTCGAGGCTTGCGACAACTCTATCATCTGTATTCCCTGTGCAGGAACCTCTATCGCTGATTGTAACAATACGGTTGCCCTGCCCTGTGACGATTTCAACCCCTGTACCATTAATGATGAGGAAATTGTCCAGGCCTGCGACAACTCCATCGTTTGTACGCCTTGTGCCGGCACCTTCGTCAGCGACTGTAATACGATAACTGTCCAAGCTTGTGATGATGGCGATCCTTGTACCGTCAACGATCAAGAGGTCGTCCAGTTCTGTGATAACAATGTGGTCTGTATTCCCTGTGCAGGGGCGGCCCTACCCTCTTGTACCAATACGGTCACCTTACCTTGTGATGATGGTGACCCTTGTACCATCAACGATCAGGAAACGGTAGAGGCTTGCGACAACTCCGTAGTCTGTGTACCCTGTGCGGGTACCGCGCCCACTGCTTGTAACGACGTTATCACCCAAGCCTGTGACGATGGCGACCCCTGTACGGCTAACGACATGGAGACGGTCGATGCCTGCGATAACTCCATCGTCTGTGTGCCCTGTGCGGGTACAGCCCCTACGGCTTGTACCGATGTAGTCACTTTGCCTTGTGATGATGGAGACCCCTGTACGGCCAATGATATGGAAACGGTGGAAGTCTGCGACAATTCCGTGGTCTGTGTACCCTGCGCTGGCACTGCGCCCGCGCCTTGTACCGATGTGATCACTCTGCCTTGTGATGATGGGGTAGCTTGTACGACTAATGATGTGGAAACCGTCGAGGCTTGTAATAACACCGTGGTCTGCGTGCCTTGTGCAGGTACGGTGCCCGCGCCTTGTACCGATGTAGTTACTCTAGCCTGTGATGATGGCGATCCCTGTACCCTCAACGATACGGAAACCGTCGAAGCTTGCGACAACTCCATTGTTTGTGTACCCTGTGCGGGTACCGCGGCAGCACCTTGTACCGACGTAGTGATGCTGCCTTGTGATGATGGTGATCCCTGTACCCTCAACGATACGGAAACCGTCGAGGCTTGCGATAATTCCGTAGTCTGTGTACCCTGTGCCGGTACCGCAGCAGCGCCTTGTACTGATGTGATCACCCTGCCCTGCGATGATGGAATTGCTTGTACGACCAATGATGTAGAGACTGTCGAAGCTTGCGACAACTCCATCGTCTGTATTCCCTGTACTGGCACCGTACCAGCTGCTTGTACCGACGTAGTCACCCTGCCCTGTGACGACGGCGACCCTTGTACCATCAATGATGAAGAAACGGTCGAGGCCTGTGATAACTCCATTGTTTGTATCCCTTGTGCAGGAACGGCCGTGCCGGTCTGTACCGACATCGTAGTCCTACCTTGTGATGATGGCGACCCTTGTACTATCAATGATGAAGAAACGGTCGAGGCCTGTGATAACTCCATTGTCTGTATCCCTTGTGCGGGAACGGCAGTACCGGCCTGTACCGACGTCGTGGTCTTGCCTTGTGACGACGGCGATCCTTGTACCATCAATGATGAAGAAACCGTCGAGGCCTGTGATAACTCCATCGTCTGTATCCCTTGTGCAGGAACGGCGGTGCCGGCTTGTACCGACGTCGTGGTCTTGCCCTGTGACGACGGCGACCCTTGTACCATCAATGACGAAGAAACCGTAGAAGCCTGTGACAACTCCGTGGTCTGTGTGCCTTGTGCAGGAACGGCCGTGCCAGCCTGTACCGACGTCGTAATCTTGCCATGTGACGACGGTGACCCTTGTACCATTAACGATGGCGAAACCGTAGAGGCCTGTGATAACTCCATCGTCTGTGTGCCTTGTGCAGGTACGGCAGTACCGGCCTGTACCGACGTCGTGGTCTTGCCTTGTGACGATGGCGACCCTTGTACCATCAATGATGAAGAAACGGTCGAGGCTTGTGATAACTCCGTCGTCTGTGTGCCGTGTGCAGGAACGGCAGTGCCGGCCTGTACCGACATCGTAGTCTTGCCCTGTGACGACGGCGACCCTTGTACCATCAACGATGGCGAAACCGTCGAGGCCTGTGATAACTCCATCGTCTGTGTGCCTTGTGCAGGAACGGCAGTGCCAGCCTGTACCGACGTCGTAGTCTTGCCCTGTGACGACGGCGACCCTTGTACCATCAACGACGGCGAAACGGTAGAGGCCTGTGATAACTCTATCGTCTGTGTGCCTTGTGCAGGAACGGCAGTGCCAGCCTGTACCGACGTCGTAGTCCTACCCTGTGACGACGGCGACCCTTGTACCATCAACGATGGCGAAACCGTCGAGGCTTGTGATAACTCCATCGTCTGTATCCCTTGTGCGGGTACAGCGGTGCCGGCTTGTACCGATGTCGTGGTCTTGCCCTGTGACGACGGCGACCCTTGTACCATCAACGATGGCGAAACCGTCGAGGCTTGTGATAACTCCATCGTCTGTATCCCTTGTGCAGGTACGGCGGTGCCGGCTTGTACCGATGTCGTGGTCTTGCCCTGTGACGACGGCAACCCTTGTACCATCAACGATGGCGAAACCGTCGAGGCCTGTGACAACTCCATCGTATGTGTGCCTTGTGCAGGTACGGCGGTACCGGCTTGTACCGACGTCGTAGTCTTGCCCTGTGACGACGGCGACCCTTGTACCATCAACGACGGCGAAACCGTCGAGGCCTGTGACAACTCCATCGTCTGTATTCCTTGTGCAGGTACGGCCGTGCCGGCTTGTACCGACGTCGTAGTCTTGCCCTGTGACGACGGCAACCCTTGTACCATTAATGACGAAGAAACGGTAGAAGCTTGCGACAACTCCGTGATCTGTGTGCCTTGTGCGGGTATAGCGCAGGACTGTCAAACAGGATCTACTTCGGTAGTCATCTGCGATGATGGCAACCCCAATACCTTCGATGACCAACAGACGATCTTGGATTGTGATGGTTCCATCTGTATTCCTTGTATGGGTACCCCCTGTGACCCACAGGGTATTGAGGTGACGCTACTCATTAGCAACGAGAGCTGTCCGGACGCTATTGACGGTAGCCTAAGCGTTTCGGCAGTAACGGGCGGTTCGGCTCCTTATCTATTCAGCTTAGATGGTATCAACTTTACGGCTGATAGTAGCTTCGCTAATCTAGCACCAGGGGCTTACAGTCTGACTGTTCAAGATGCGGATGGTTGTGAAGCCACAACTGCTGCTACTATTAATGCCGCAAATCCGATACTGGAGCTAGGTGAAGATCAGGAGCTGAGCCTGGGTGATAGTCTGCAAATCAGAGTACTGACCAATGTAGATGTTGCTACGGTGGAATGGTTACCCGCTATGGGCCTGAGCTGTGTGGATTGTCTGAATCCTTTCTTCAGTCCGACAGAAAATACGACCTATCAGATAGTGATCACTGACGTCAATGGTTGTGTGCTTAGTGATGAAGTCACCATTTTGGTAGACCGTACGCGCAATCTATACATCCCGAATAGTTTCTCGCCTAACCTGGATGGGGTCAATGATCGCTTCGTCATTAATGCTGGTGCGGACGTAGCCGGTATCCGACAGTTCCAAATCGCGAACCGCTGGGGAGACATCGTATATAAGGTAGAGAACTTCTTGCCCAATGATCCGGCCTTTGGCTGGGACGGTAATTTTGATGGCCAGCCCGTCGGGGTAGGCGTATACATCTACTTCGCAGAGGTAGAATTCGTCGATGGAACGACTGAGATTATTGCGGGGGAAGTAGTGGTGATCAAATAGACAGGATGCGCTAGCACAGCATTGCGCTAGTAGTTAGCAGAGCTTCGGTCCTTTATTTCCGAAGCTCTGCTAACTTAGTTTCGATAGAATAGAATCGAGTAAAGGCCCCTGCCTGAGCAATACGCTTAGGACCTGCGGAAGTACAAATCTTCCTTGAAGGCTAAATAGCTAAGGATGCAACTAAGGTGCTTGCCTTACCGTTTGCATGGGGTAAAGAAAGTATCCCTGCTTGCTTTCCCAATTACCAGCTGTTGCATAGCTACCACCTACGTTCATGAATATTACCCGTGTTGCCGCCTGGCTGATTAGCATTGCCCTGGGTTTAGCCTTGATCATTGTAGGCAGCGAGTTTTTTATTCCGCTGTTTCTAGCGCTATTCCTTTGGTACATCATCAATGGTATTAATGATTCTTTTAGGAGACTTCCGCAGGTGGATCGCTATTGCCCGCAGTGGCTGTCGCTCACGCTATCCTTCTCCTTTATTGGCCTGCTGCTGTATTTCGTCGGCAATCTGATTGTCGCCAACGTTAATGAGTTCATCCTGACCGCCCCCAATTACATGGGAAAAATTGATGATTTGCTGCTGCAAGTACACAACTTATTGGGTCGAGATGGGCTACCCTGGACCATTGATACCATTAAGTATGGAGATCAATTAGTGGCCAATTATTCCATCTTATTAAGTGGGGTTACCTCGATCGCCAAAGGCTTCTTTTTGATCATCCTATACGTGATTTTCCTACTGATTGAGCAAGGTAGTTTTCACCGCAAAATCAAGGCCATGGGGTTAACGCCCTCCCAGCAGAGTCGCTATGACCGGGTCGTCAGCCAAGTCAATAGCTCGATGCGTAAATACCTGGGGGTAAAGACTTTCACTTCAGCCCTGACCGCAGTATTGAGCTACATCGTTTTCTACGCCATTCAGTTGGACTATGCCGTTTTTTGGGCCTTCCTCATCTTCCTCTTCAATTTTGTACCGACCATTGGCTCGATTACGGCTACCATCCTGCCGGGTTTACTGGCCTTACTACAATTCGATGGAATCAGTCAATTCCTGGTCATTGCCATTGGGGTGAGTGGCATACAGGTGTTGGTAGGTAATATTATTGAGCCCCGGATGATGGGGGACACGCTCAATATTTCTCCGCTGGTCATTGTATTGGCGTTGATCATTTGGTCGATTTTATGGGGAGTAGCCGGGATGTTACTCAGTGTACCCATTACGGTGATGATCATCATCTTTTGTGCGCAGTTTCCCGCCACCCGTAACGTGGCCATCCTCCTGTCTAAAGACGGGCGCATCGGAAAACTGGAAGAATCTTAGCCCATTGATTTTATGCCTAAAGGCAGCTAAAACGCAGTGAGGGGCGTATCTTTAGCGGCTAAAATCTTCGACTCATGAAAGTTGCTGTTGTAGGAGCCACGGGTTTGGTGGGTTCTGTTATGTTTAAGGTATTGGAGGAGCGCAATTTTCCAATTACCGAATTACTGCCTGTAGCCTCCGAGCGTTCAGTAGGTAAGACCATCAGTTTTCGCGGTCAAGACCATACCGTAATCGGCATGGAAACGGCCATTGCCGCTCAGCCCGATATTGCGCTTTTTAGTGCGGGTGGCAGTACTTCACTGGAGTGGGCACCTCAATTTGCTGAAGTAGGCTGTGTGGTCATTGATAACTCCAGTGCCTGGCGTATGGACCCTAACAAGCAGCTCGTTGTGCCGGAGATCAACGGGGCAGCGATTGGTAGTGAGGATTTGATTATTGCCAACCCCAATTGTTCAACCATTCAGATGGTGCTGGCGCTGGGGCCGTTGCACGAGGCCTTCGGGATCAAGCGACTGGTAATCAGTACCTATCAATCCTTTACGGGTACGGGCGTAAAAGCCGTCAAGCAATACCGGCTAGAAAGTAAGGGCTTCAACCCGCAGCAGGATGAAATGGCCTACCCTTACCCTATTTTCGAGAATTGCATTCCACAGTGCGACATCTTCCTGGACAACGACTACACCAAAGAAGAAATGAAACTGGTGCACGAGACGCGTAAAATCCTTGGCGATGAGACCATTGCTATTACTGCCACAGCAGTACGGGTGCCGGTGCACGGCGGCCATTCTGAATCGATCAATGTAGAGTTTCATCACCCTTTTGAGCTGGAGGAAGTCCGTCGGCTTCTGGGCCAAACTAGTGGAGTAATTATTGAAGACGATCCAGGGAAACTAAAATACCCGATGCCTCGTTATGCCAAGGAACGAGACGAAGTTTTTGTCGGACGAATCCGACGGGACGAATCCGTTGAAAATGGCCTCAACCTTTGGGTCGTGGCTGATAATTTACGCAAAGGTGCGGCGACCAATGCCGTACAGATTGGAGAGTACATGCTGGAGCAAAAATTAGTGGGCTCTACTGTACTTTCTTAACTATTACAGATGATCGGATGAGAGCATGGAGGGATGATTGGATTAACTCAATCATTTAATCATCCAAAAATCCAATCATCGGAATTACGATAGAACTGATGAGAAACCGAATTGCCGTTTGGGGCAGAGATGCCAAGCAAGACCGTGTACTACTCACGCTTGAACTGAAGATCGAGGAAAACCTCGTTCATATCCTGACTTATTCCGAGAAAAAGGTAACCGATGAGGTTTACCAGAACTTCATGACGAAGTGGCGTAAAAACCAGGAAACCGAACTACCTGAGCCTAACCAGAGCATTGTACGGGAATTGAGCGTTACGGAAGGGCTACTGCCCGAAGAGCTCAAGGCCGAACAAACCGACATGATTAACCTCGCTCAAAACGAGTGGCACTACGCCGTACTGAGCGACAAACTAACCAAGTCCTACTTAGCAGAGCTGGCGGAGGTGGAAGATCAAGTCGATCGAATCGGCAAATACGACTCTAATAGCTGGAGTCGCTTGAAAACCTTCTGGGAAAAAGTACAGGGGCAATTGCGTGACAAAACGCTGCTGCGTGAACACGGAAACAAACTCCGGCAAAAAACGGATGAGCTTTTCAATAAGCTCAAAGAGTTACGTAGCCAGCAGGACAAAGAGCTGAAGGAAAAAAGCAAAGGGCTGGTCGAAGACTTCAATAACAAATTGGCAGATCTTGAAGGCCGTATTGAAGAAGGCAGCCATCTACGCAAGGTTTTTGATGAATTGCGCCAGCTACAAAGCAAGTTCCACAACGTCAAATTCACCAAATCTGACCGGGATGCGATCTACAAGCGCATCGACAAAGCGTTTAAGGCCGTCAAAGCAAAACGCGGTCAGGGGGGTGATGCAGCCAGTGGCCTGGAGCGTACCAACAAGCGCTACCAAGGCCTCCTGAAAGCCATTGAGCGGATGGAAAACAGTATCCATCGCGATCAGAAAGACCTGGAATTTCAGCAAAAGCGCATTACGACTACTAATGAGCAAATGGAGGCCCAGATCCGTCAGGCTAAACTCAAGATGATCGAAAGTCGGATTGTCTCTAAACGAGAGAAGCTGACCGATATGGCGAAGACCAAGGACATGCTCGAGAAGCGCATGCAAAAAGACAAAGAGCGGGCGGAAAAAGCGAAACAACGCGAAGCCCAGCGTAAAGCCGAAGCAGCCATCAAAGACAAAATTGCTGCGGAGGTCGCTGAAAAGCAGTCCGATGTCGATCCCGAGGCAGCCGCTAAATTAGCTGCTGCCGCTGAGGCCATCCAGGAGGGGAAAAAGCCTGCTCCTAAGCAGGAGCAAGCTCCCAGCCCGGCTACTAGCTCTACCCCAAAGGAGGAAAGTGGTAGTTCTCTGCTCAGTGATATCGTCGCTATCAGTGAAATTATTGGTAATTAAGAACGCTACGATTCGCTAATTTTTATTCACATTAATTTACGGGTAAACTACTGATTATCAATTTTTTAAAAACAAAAGATGTGAAATTTTATTTCACATCTTTTGTTTTTTGTCCTTGTCCTCCCTTAGAGTTTGCTGCACATTTGTAATGTCAAGAATAACAAATGGTTATTTCTTCAATTTGAATGTTCATGGGATTATGATTTTTAGGTGCTGTCGTGCCGGTCTTCCGGACCGGCACGTAGCGCATCTCTCTCCTTCATTTTCCTATCGATTATAGAGCTATATGTTCATGGGATTATAAAAAGCCGTGCACCTTCGGGGGCACGGCTTTTTTTGTGGCCTAAACTGAGCAAGGCTTGTTTACCTTTGCCTAGGCAAAACCATTGAACTTGCGCATTCCTATCGTACACGAAGATGATCAACTGATCGTCATTAATAAGCCAGCTGGCCTGCTTTCCGTTCCTGATCGCTATGATGCGGAGCTTCCTAATGCCCTGACGCAAATCGGCCAGCGCTACGGTGAGGTCCGTCCTATTCATCGTTTAGACCGGGAAACCAGTGGTTTACTTTCCTTTGCTCGCAGTCAGGACGCCCAGCGTTCCCTGAGCCAGCAATTCGAGCAGCGCCAGGTCACCAAAACCTATCTGGCGATTATTGAAGGCACGCCCCCCATCGAAACCGGTGAGATCGACTTCCCGCTAGGCCCCCACCCCGGCAAGCCCGGCCAAATGATCGTAAGCAATCGCGGTAAGGAAGCCCGTACGGTCTACCGAGTCCTGGAAACCCTGGGGCGCTTTAGCCTGCTCGAAGTCAAGATTTTCACCGGGCGCACCCATCAGATCCGGGTCCATTTAGCCGCCATTGGCACCCCCTTAGTCGTCGATCAGTTCTACGGTCAGCGCAAGCAGCTCAAACTCTCCGAAATCAAGGGCCGCCGCTACCGCGCCAACCGGACTGGTGAGGAGCGTCCCCTACTTTCTCGCCACCCCTTACATGCCTATACCCTGGGATTTCTCCACCCGACCAGCGGAGAAGAGCTACAGTGGGAATGTGAACCACCCAAAGACATGCGCGCAACGATCAATCAACTGCAAAAGTGGGGGTGATCGCGGAGTGATTGTAGTTGGGTAGTCGGTAGTCCTTAGTCGATAGAAAAGGTAGCGACGTCCTACGAGGTCTCGAAGCGCAGCGTAGGCCCTCGCAGGTCTGGAGCGAGGGTAGATAGTCGTCGATAGTAAGTCCACATAAACGGTCCTCGTAACTAGTTTACTCCCAAAATCGTAGAAATCACCAATCATTTTTGAATACTAGTTGAATATCCAATCACCAACAACTAATCACTCGAAACTCCAAACAACTAACATCTGACAACCAATAACTAATCCCCCCTACCGATTAATCACATTTTTAAAGCGTGGCCGTTTAGGCGTCACATCGCCCAGCTTCTCCTTGCGCATGGCCTCGTACTGCGAGTAATTCCCTTCGAAGAAAACGACTTCAGCTTCATCTTCAAAGCTCAAAATGTGGGTAGCCAGGCGGTCGATAAACCAACGGTCGTGACTGATGACCAGCACACAACCCGCAAAGCTCTCTAGTGCATCCTCTAATGCACGCAGCGTATTGACGTCAATGTCGTTGGTCGGCTCATCTAGCAGTAAGACGTTGCCGCCTTCGCGCAGGGTCATGGCCAGCTGCAAACGGTTGCGCTCTCCACCAGATAGCATGCCCACCTGTTTCTGCTGATCCTGACCACCAAAATTAAAGCGACTCAAGTAGGCACGGGCGTTGACTTCCGTATTGCCCACCTGGATAATATCGTGGCCCTGAGAAATAACGTCGTAGACCGTCTTCTTTTTATCCTGCAGCTGCTCATGGTTCTGATCGACGTAGCTGATCTTCACCGTTTCGCCGATTTTCACCTCACCATTATCAGGCTGCTGCTCGCCCACCATCATGCGGAAGAGCGTGGATTTACCGACGCCGTTGGGGCCGATAATCCCCACAATAGCCGAGCGCGGGACTTTAAAACTAAAGCCTTCAAATAGTTGTCGATCACCGAAGCTTTTGCTGAGGTCATCCCCTGCAACCACCTCCTCCCCCAGGCGTGGTCCGGGTGGGATAAAGATCTCCAGATTTTTAATGCGCTCTCGGGCGGCCTCCCCCGTCATTTTATCATAGGCGTTCAGGCGCGCCTTTCCTTTAGTTTGACGTGCTTTGGGCGCCATGCGGATCCATTCCAGCTCCCGATCCAGGGCTTTACGGCGCTTGCTTTCTGCTTTCTCTTCCTGTGCCAATCGCTTCGACTTCTGCTCCAGCCAACTGGAGTAGTTGCCTTCCCAGGGAATGCCCTCGCCGCGATCCAGCTCCAGGATCCAGCCGGCTACGTTATCCAAGAAGTAGCGATCGTGGGTCACGGCGATCACCGTCCCGGGAAAGCTCTGCAAATACTGCTCCAGCCAGTGTACCGACTCGGTGTCCAGGTGATTGGTAGGTTCGTCCAGTAGCAAAATATCGGGATTGCTCAATAATAAGCGGGCTAGCGCCACCCGGCGCTTTTCTCCACCGGAGAGCACGCCAATTTTGGCATCATCCGGTGGGCAGCGCAGCGACTCCAGGGCCGTATTGATGCGGTTATCCAGCTCCCAGGCATTGAGGTTTTCCAGCTGTTCCATCAGCTCTGCTTGCCGGGCAATGAGGTCATTCATTTCATCATCGCTCATCGGTTCGGAAAACTTCAGGTTGACCGCGTCGTATTCCTTCATCAAGTCCACGATCTCCTGCACGCCTTCCTCTGCTGCTTCCCGTACGGTCTTTTCGGGATCGATCTGCGGTTCCTGCGCCAGGTAGCCGATCTTGTACTCGTCGTTGAAGTGGATGTTGCCCTGGTAGTTCTTATCCAGTCCTGCAATGATCTTGAGTAGCGTCGATTTACCCGAACCATTGAGGCCCAATACGCCAATTTTAGCGCCGTAGTAAAAGCTCAGCCAAATATTATTCAGGGTTTTCTTACCGGGTGTAAAGGACTTTGAAACGCCCTCCATTGAAAAAATGATCTTGTGATCTGACATGTTTAATTTTTGTACTTCCGCAGGTGTTATGGTAGAATCGAGATTGTCCTGACTTGGTCAGTACTTCGAGAATCGAGAATCGAGACGCCTACTATCAGATGTCTCGGCTCTCGTATCTCGAAGATCTGATTCTATCAGATCGGTCTCGTATCTGGTAAGACCTGCGGAAGTCCTTTTAACCAGAAGAGCTAAGGTAGCGCATAAGGTCCTATCTTGCACGCCTTAAGCATTCCAATTATCCATGGATATTGCTCTTCTTACCCGAGGACCGGGTCTGTACAGTACGCAGCGATTGGTAGAAGCCGGCAATGATCGGGGTCACCATATGGCCTTGATTGACCATGCGCGTTGTGCCTTATTGCTTGATCAACGAGGCCCCAACCTGATGCTCAATGGGCGTTTCCACGAGATACCCGACGTCGTTATTCCTCGTATTGGAGCGAGTGTTACGGCTCTCGGCGCTTCGGTCATCGACCAGTTTGAATTGCTGCGGGTGCCCTCCACTACCAGCGCGGCTGGCTTGCGCTTAGCTCGTGACAAATGGCGTTGCCAACAGTTTTTGACCGGCGCGGGTATCGACACTCCAGCTACCCTCATGTGTACTGATTCTGCGGAAGCTCGCCGCTGTGCCCGCACGGTAGGCAACTACCCCTTGGTGGTGAAAGTCATCGAAGGAACTCACGGCGTTGGCGTTTCTCTGGCTCAAAACCGCTATCAGCTCGAACGCATCTGTCAGGCTTATTTACAGTTTCAACCGCAGGTGCTCATCCAGGAATTTATCGGGGAAGCCGACGGTGCCGATATTCGCGCTTTTGTGGTCGGTAAGCGGATCATAGCGGCCATGGAGCGCAAGGCTATGCGGGGGGAATTCAGGGCCAATATGCATCTGGGAGCGACGGCATCCCCCGTAGAATTGACCGCTACTGAACGAAAGCTCGTTCTACAGGTTACCAGCCTATTAGATCTGGAGGTAGCCGGCATCGACATCCTACGTTCTGATCGCGGCCCCCTAATCATGGAAGTAAATGCCAGCCCAGGTTTAGAAGGGATCGAAGGTGCAACCGGTATTGATATCGCCGGAGCCATTATCGAACTAGCTGCACAAAAAGTCCAAATTGCCTTAGATAAGCGTGAATTATCATGAGTAAAATCCCCATCAAGGATGGCGTTCTAAAAATTGGCAAGTCCAATATTGAAGCTGGCCAGAATGCTGTGGTCAAACTCCCCGTCGGGCAGCTCCCCAGCGGGAATCAGATTGAAGTACAGGCCCACGTTTTTCGGTCCCTACGCCCAGGCCCCACCATTTTATTATTAGCAGGGGTCCACGGCGATGAGATCAACGGGATTGAGATTGTGCGTCATTGCATCTACTCCAAGCTCTTTGAGGATTTGATGGCCGGCACTATCATTACCATTCCCCTACTCAATGTCTTTGGCTTCAATAACTTCAGCCGGGATGTTCCAGATGGCAAAGACGTCAATCGTGCCTTTCCGGGAACGGCCTCGGGCTCTTTGGCTTCCAGAGTGGCCCACGTTTTACACAAAAACGTACTGCCCCACGTAGATTTTGGTTTGGACTTCCACACGGGTGGTCGGGGTACTTACAACTATCCCCAGTTGCGCTACACTCCTGGCGACGAGCGCGCCCTACAAATCGCGAAGGCTTTTGGAGCGCCCTTAATTGTGGCCTCTAAAGCACCTTTAAAGTCGCTGCGACGTTCAGCTCTCAAGACCTACAACATTCCCATCCTAACCTTTGAGGGTGGAGAAAACCAGCGTTACGACGGCCTGTCTATCCAGGTAGGTACTAATGGTATCCGGCGTTTATTAGCGGGGCAGTTAATGCTGGCTGGCTCAACTGGCGACGAAGCGCCCAACACGATCTTGGTGAGCGAAAGTAAATGGACACGCGCTAGTCGGGCGGGCCTCTTCCAATGGTTTAAAGCTAGCGGTAATCGGGTACGCAAAGGAGAACCCATCGGCGTCATCTCTGACCCTCACGGGGACCAAGCCAACCAGCGAATCTTATCCCCAAAAGATGGCTTCATCATTGGACACGCTAACTCAGCAGTGGTCAGTCAGGGAGATGCGCTGTTTCACATTGGCAAGGAGGAATAAGTAGAATGTCCGCCCCACATGACTACGAGACGGGCTTTCGGTAGCCCCGCACAGAGCTCTGGAACAGCGGTTGAATTGGTCAAACATAGCGTCCATTGCGAAAAATCGTCGCGTCCATTGCGTGAAACAGCTATAGAATTACCAAAATAATCCATTTGACCGTCACAATTGGCCGCTCGTCGAAAGCAGTACGCCAAATTGCAATTGGGGATAGTATCTTTATCGCCTTGCACCTTTGTTTCCGCTTGACCCTGGTTTTAGGACTAGCCAGTGGTCGGGCTTAACCAAACTGAAAGATAAATGCGAATACTTTCTCTGTTTAGTTTTGCAGCCTTATTGGCTGCTTGTAGCCCTCAACTAGCTACTACTTCTTCCACCACCGCTACCGCTGCAGATGTAGCCACCGAAGCGCCGATGGTTGACGAGCCTATAATGGGCGAGCCAATGGATGAAGAAGTCACGATTACGGAACTCTCTACCGTAGAAGGCATCACCGAATACCGGATGGAGCACAACGGTTTGAGCATCCTTCTTTTCCCTGACCAATCATCCGCCACGGCCACGGTCAACGTCACCTACAAAGTAGGGTCTCGCCACGAGGCCTACGGTGAGACCGGCATGGCCCACCTGTTGGAGCACCTGGTATTCAAAGGCACGCCGGATCGGCCAGATATCCCCAAGGAGTTGAACGATCACGGTGCCAACTTTAACGGTACCACCTGGTACGACCGCACCAACTATTATGAGACTTTTAGCGCCAGCCAAGAAAACCTGGAATGGGCGCTGGATATGGAAGCCGATCGGATGGTCAACAGCTTTATCTCCGGTGAAGATCTGGAGAGCGAAATGACCGTAGTACGCAATGAGTTTGAGAGTGGTGAAAACAGCCCTTCTGGCGTACTTTTTCAGCGTGTACTAAGCACTGCTTATCTCTGGCATAACTACGGCAAAAGTACTATTGGTGCTCGTGCCGACCTGGAGAATGTGCCCATTGAACGACTGCAAGATTTCTACCGCCGCTGGTACCATCCCGATAATGCCGTACTGATTGTAGCCGGTAAGATCGATAAGGCCGAAACATTGGAGCTGATCAAGCAAACTTTCGGTCGCATTCCTGCCCGCGAGCATTATAACTTCCCCACCTACACCCGTGAACCAACGCAAGATGGTGAGCGCTACGTAGAACTGCGTCGTACCGGTGATGTACAAGTCGTACAAGCGGCCTACCACGTACCTGCTGGTTCTCATCCAGATTTCCCAGCGGTCAACGTACTGGTAGAAATGCTGACTAGTGAGCCGAGCGGACGTTTATACACTGCTCTGGTAGACGAAGGGTTAGCCAGCAGCCAGTGGGGTTTCTCTCCTGCCCTGGCAGAACCGGGTTACGCCATGTTCTCGGCAGATGTACTGCTCGAAAAAGATCTGACCGCAGCTGAAATGGCCATGAAGGCCGTATTTGACGACCTAGCCGAAAATCCTCCTACCGAGGAAGAAGTCAACCGTGCTAAGGAATCTCTGCTCAATGGCTTTGAGCGCTTTATGCGTAACAGTAGCCGGGTAGGCGTTGGTATCAGCTCTTATATTGCGATGGGTGACTGGCGTATGGCTTTCGTTTCACGTGACCGTATGGAAGCCGTCACCCCCGAAATGGTGATGGAAGTCGCTGCCAAGTACTTCAAGCCTAGCAACCGTACCATTGGTCGCTTCTTCCCAACCCCAGAGCCAGACCGAGCTGAAATTCCTGAGGTAAATGATCTGGCCGGGATGGTAGAAGGCTACGAAGGTCGTGAAGCTATGGCCGAAGGTGAAGCCTTCGATCCTACACCCGATAACATCGATGCCCGCGCTGTAACTGGTACCGTGGGTGGTATTACTTACAATTTCCTACCTAAGGAGACCCGCGGTAACAGCGTAGTAGCTCGCGTGGATTTCCGCTTTGGTAACTTGGGCGGTCTACGCGGTAAAGGTGCAGCGCCCGACTTCGCTGGTGACATGCTGATGATGGGAACCGAGCAATTTAGTCGTCAGGAAATCGAAGATCGCCTGGAAGAGCTCAAGGCTAACGTCAATGTATTCGGTGGTGCCAGCAATGCCGGTGCCTTCATTGAGACAGAGCGGGATAACCTGCCTGCAGTGATCGACCTACTAGGCGAAATTTTCCGCAATCCTACCTTCCCTCAGGAAGAGTTTGATAAAATGAAAGAGGAACAGCTGGCTGGAATTGCCGAAAGCAAGTCCGACCCACAAGCACTGGTAATCACCGAGATGCAGCGCCTGGCTAATCCCTTACCCGCCGACCACCCCAACTATACTCCTACCCTGGAAGAAAGTGAAGCTCGGGTAAGAGCACTGACCCTGGAGGAAGTAGAAGCTTTCTACAATGATGTCTACGGTGGTAGCGACGGCACCTTCGGAATTAGTGGTGACTTCGATCAGGAAGCCGTACTAAGTGCGCTGGAACGCAATTTTGGTGACTGGGGAAGCCCTACGAATTTCGAACGGATCGCCAGTCCTTACAAAAAGGTAGAACCACAAGACGTTAAGATTGAAACGCCGGATAAGGCCAATGCTTGGTTTATCGCTTCACTCCCCATGGAGGTAGGTCAAGAACATCCTGATTACGCAGCAGTAGTCATGGCTAACTACATGCTGGGAGGTGGATCACTCAACTCTCGCCTGGCAGACCGTATCCGCGGCGAAGAGGGTCTGAGTTACGGTGTGGGATCTTTCTTCCAGGCGCGTGCATTGGACAACAACGCAATGTGGGGCGCTTACGCGATCTACGCTCCTGAAAACCGGGAAGCACTGGAAGCTGCCTTCCGGGAAGAAATCGACAAGGCTCGCGAAGAAGGCTTTACTGCCGAAGAATTCAGTGCAGCACTGGGTGGCTGGTTACAAAGTCAGCAAGTGAGCCGTGCTCAAGACAACCAGATGGCCGGTACGATGAGTACCAACGCTTACCTGGGGCGTACGATGCAATGGTCTGCTGATCTGGAAGCCCGCATGGCTGCCCTGACCCTGGACGAGATAAACGCTGCGATGGTGAAGTACATCGATGCAGATGATATGATCTTCATCAAGGGTGGTGACTTTGCCAAGCACGAAGACGGTACTGCACGGCCTTAAATAAAGGTTCTACGGCACTTTTGTGCCGGGCCTTGTTCTATGTCGCTCTGCGGCGAATACAGACAACGGCTGGCGAGCGGATGCTCGTCAGCCGTTGTTATTTTTAGCCAATGATCTTCCGATCAGCTTGCTTGATCAGGATCAAAGCGCTCAAAACTCATAACCGGCCCGTCCCCGGATAAACGCGGATCGGTATTGGGGTTTAAGCTGATGGTACTGCCATCTTCTGCCTTGGAGAAAAGATAAGAGCCCGCAACTTCAAGATCAAGGTAGGTACCTGTTCTAATTACTGGAACGTGGGTATTAGGTTGGTGTTTGGCGAAAGTAGTCCTTAAAGCTATACCCTGACGACCACCTGACCTACATATTGATATGGTGTTAGTCTTTAGGGATCATTTCCAATACCGCCCCCTGCTCATAATCCGTCAGTAGGTATACCCGACCGGCCGGAGAGATAACTACTTTACGTAGACGCAGCCGATCATTGACAAAAAGCTCCTCGGCGCCAACAATTTCATCTCCATCAAGACTGAAGCGCCAAAGACTACCGCGACTGAGGCCCGGGGCCAGTAAATTGCCCGTCCATTCGGGGAAGCTGCGGCCTCCGGGGTAGAATTGCAAGCCGGTCGGTGCTACGGTCTGGGTCCAGAAAAACTGCGGATCGGTCAACTCCAGACCTTCCGGCACCGGAGGAGCGTAGCCTTGGGAGCGGTAGTTGCCGCTAGTTTCGTAGGGCCAGCCGTAATTGGCACCGGCCTGTAATAGATTGATCTCATCACCTTGATGGGTACCGTGTTCGCTGAACCAGATCTGGCTCGTACCCGGGCGGACAGCCAGTCCCTGAGCAGCGCGAATACCCAAGGCATACAGTCCAGGGACAGCGTCGGGACCGAAGTCGGGATTGTCGGCCGGGATACTGCCATCGGGATGGAGGCGGTACACCTTGCCCCGACGGTCGCTCAAGTCCTGAGACAGTGGAAGTTCCGGATTGTGGTGCTCGAACAGATTGCGCTCGCCAATGGTAATGTAGAGTTTGCCGTCAGGCCCGAAGACCATGCCACCGCCGAAGTGAAAAAGCCCGTGGGTGTAGGGCTCGGCTACAAGCAGGGTTTGGACCTGCGTAAGTACTGATCCTTCTAATTGAGCACGAACGACCTTGGTGGTAGCCGCCTGATCGCTGTCCATGCTGACGTAGGAGAGATAGAGGTAATGGTTTTCGGCGAAGTTGGGATCGAGCAATACTTCCAGCCAGCCGGCATTAAAACTGTGAGTACCGCCGTGAGCACTGGGTGGGTAGACGCCCCATTCGTGCTGGGAGGTATCGATTAGAATCGGGCGGGCTACATCGACGGGTAAACCACTCAGTGGAACGCGGGTAGAATCCTGTAGATTGGCCAGCAGAACGGTTCCATCCTTTTCAGCAATTAGTACTTCATATTCGGAGAGAAAGGCCATACTCCAGGGTCGATTGAGCCCCCCAAACACTTCTTTTTTTGCGGGCTGCACGTAGGCTTCCTGGCGAGCTAGCGGCATGGGTTCAGCGGAAGTGGCTTTGGTAATTATCAACCACTCACCACGAATTTTCTTCAAGAGAATCAGGTCGTAATACCGACGCCTGATAGCAGGAACGTCGACCTGTACTTTGGCGTAAGCTACATCAAGGGAAATATCTAGGCCCAGGATGGTAGAAACCCGATTATTGGGCGTTCCGGGCGGGCGGGTAAAATAACCGGCGTACTGCTCGGGGGAAAGATGAAAGGCCGTATCTGTGCCATTATGTAGATACAGCATGGCCTCGGGGTAATAGGCGCTTTTAATCTGCTCCTGATAGTTGTAGGTGGTTCCGTCGATGAAATTTTGAATGGTCGCCCGGATGGCAGCTTCATCATTTTGTGCAGCTAAATTAGAAGTGACGCCTAGTACTGCCAGTAAATAAATAGCTCGTCGCATGTTATAGGTAGAGATTTGTTTCCGGCGCAAGGTAGGCGGCAGTGGCTGGCAAAAGACCGTCTGAGATCTCCTATTAGGTCCAGGATTATGATGTTGGACAATGTTTGGCCTCTCCCCCCGCCCTCTCCGGAGGAGAGGGAGCTAATCGCTAGAGATTGCACTCAATAACTCGCTGATAAATCACTAGACGATTTCACTTTAAAGTCTTCTCCCCTCTCCCTCGGAGAGGGGTCGGGGAGAGGCCTTCAGCGGACTAAATTTAGCAACTAAGCTAGTTGAAAACACTTTTCAGCTTTTAAGTTTTTTTGGCTTTCTTCTTAAACTCCGCAGGTGTCAGCCCGGTGTGCTTACGGAAGGCAGCGTAGAAGCTGGATTTGGAATTGAAGCCGGCTTCGTAGCCAATACCCTCAAGGGACAAATGGCTAGTACCAAGGATGAGGCGCTGGGCTTCAGTCACCCGTTTACCATTGATGTAGTGGGCGAAACCGTGGGGATAGTGCTCATTTAGCAGGTGAGAAAGTTGGTGAGGCGTCCAACCTACAGCTGCAGCCAGATCAGCTAATTTGAGTTTGGCGTTGCGGTGCAATTTTTGAGCATCAATGATTTGATCCAGCTCCTGCAATGGTTGGTGATCTGTTGATAATACTGGGCGCTGACGGCGTCTGGGAAACCGGCGGCGCAATTCGCTGATCATCAGGTAGTAGAATACAGCGGTAAAGATCAAACTTCCCCAGAGATAGGTAAACCCCTGGATGTAGAGGGCAAAGAAGTAAGTGCAACTGATGAACAGCACGGCCAGGACGACCCCGAGCAGGTGGCGATCTTTGGCATTCAACTGGCGCAGGTTCTTCCAGACTTTTGCCAGGAAGTGCCTGGCTTCGTACAGTCCCCATAGCGTAAAAAAGGCCCAAACGAAATAGATGATATGGATAAAGTAATCGTTCCACCAATTGGGGAAAGACCGGTAAGGATACAGGCTTCCACCCAAGATTACGAAGACCGCCAGTAGCAATAGGCCGAGTAAGTCCTGGCGTTGTAAGGACCGCTCTTTGCGAATGCTGCTGCGCAGATAGAGATAGAAAAGTGGGCCAATAAAAATGCAGGCCGACAAGCCGATCTGGAGCACCAGACGATCTACATTATTATCGTAGTGAACGACAATCGACTTACCAATTCGGATGCAGATGACCAACAATAAACCACCGAAGTAAGTAGCGGTGGGTTGGCGGGTGCCCCGACTCAACAGAAAAGTGCCTAGCAGTAAGCCGTTGATGACACCTAGGCTACCAAAAAGAAAAAGTGCGGCCGATAAATAATCCATGGAGGCTAATTCGCTCTGCGAAAATAGCCTCCACGGATGAAATAATAGTTCCCTACCCTATTGTTGGATAATCAGGTCGGCCTTACCCAAGACATTGCCGGCCTCATCCTGGAAGCGCAATACGTAAGCCGCTGCGGGTAAGCCCCGTAGGCTGAGCCACTCACCACGGTTGTAGGAAGTACGCTGCAGATCACGGCCCAACCAGTCACTAACCGTGACAATCACCGTATTCAGGTTTTGGTACTGTAGTGGGAATTCCAGACGCACCTCTCCGTCGGTAGGATTAGGATAAACCACCCAGAAAGGCAGTTCACGAATGGGTTCTTCTACTGCAGTGGGCAGGAAGTCTTCGCCCAACTGGTGGCGAGTACGGTTGGTCTTGATCGGGGCATTAAAATCGAAGTAGATATCTACTTCATTTTCGATGAGGGTACCGACAGTTAGGTCCACTACGTGATCGATCGAAAACTGAACTACGCCCTGACTACCTTCCAAATCAGTAGTGCTATCGGGTAGCATAATATCGTCGAAGTAGAAGGTCAGCACCCGATTACTATCCAGGGTATAACGGAAATCGTGGCTTGCAGCTCCTACGCGGAGAGTAGAAAGGTCCAGCTCAGCCGCCAGCGTATCGACAATCACGACTCGATTGGCAAAGTCATTCCCCGTATTCTGGAAGTACAGATCGTAGGTCAAGCGAGTACCTCGTTCGATGAGATGATCGTGACTATAGCCCAAAGGATAACCTACTTTAGCATTGGGGTCAAAACTACCGACAATGGGTCGGCAAACGTGGCTGTACCAATCCAGGTCGGAGGGACTGGTCGGAAACTGATTGACGACTCCGGTAGTAAACTCACCGTTTTCGTCGGTACCACAGCCTTCGATGGATACAATCGGCATCATTGGCCCGGGACTACCGGGTTCCTGATTAGTGGTAAGGACGTAGGTCGTCCCGTCAGCTGGGAAGTTAAGTTCCATACTTTCATTAGCTAGCAGGGGTTCTTCTACGTTGGGGCTACCGAGCATCATAATGACATCCTCAATCACTACGTACTGGAGTGGGACGGACATGGGGTTATCGCCCGTATTGCTGATCAGGAAGGTGACTTCCTCTTCGTTTTCATCGCAGTCTACCTGTACATCTACCTGAGCGCCATCCCAGTTGCCGCCGGGTGTCGGACAAGGCTCGTTGGGGCTAGCCGTTACTTCAACGCACTGGCTTTGGCCTAAGGTAGCGTTGCAATCTACCATCACGGTGAAGGTGATGGTACCACATTCGAATGGATCCAGATCGCCGAGTTCAAAGACGTAGGTCTGACCAAATACGGCAGCGGGAGCTACGGAGATTTGCTCAACGGCTAAAAGATCATCGATGATGACTTCAATTTCGGCAGCTTCGGCCGGAACGGGGCCATCATTGCAGTAATAGACCTGGATGTCGCGTTCCTCGCAAACCCGCAGTGGCGGAATCGAAACGTAGGTGTACATGATATTACACTCCTCGACATAAGGCATCAGCACATCTACGTGCACAACGGCGTTACCCACCGTGAAGCCAACGGGAGGATCACATTCCACGTAGAGCTCGTCCTGGTAAGGGGAAGGTGTGGCAAAATAGTCTCCGGCGGGCAGCTGAACGCTCCAGTTGCCATTGGCATCCGTAATGACGTAGGTTACCAGCGTATTATTGGCATTGTAAATCTGAACGGGCCAGCCCGGCACGGGGATTTCATCGCCTTCCAGGTCACAGCTTCCTTCATCTGCATATAAGGTACCCGTCACATTGACGCAGTCGCCAAAGGTGCCGGGAGGAAGGGTGATCTCGGCAGTGACGGTACAATTGGTTTCCTGATTGGTCAGACTGAAAATATAGGTGCCTGGCTGGTCAACTTCCGTCAACTGAATAAAGGTACTCTGAATGACTTCACCGTTAGGCAAAGTCCAGGTCCAGCTACTGGGGGTATTGATATTACCATCAATGATTGGGAAGATGGTTCCGGTCGCACCACACTCCCCATCATCTGGCACAAACTGTAGATCAATACTGATAATATCGCCCCCAGGGAATAGCGTGTAGGGGATTTCAGCCACACAATTAGGATCCGTGACGGATTCCACGACCAAGAAGTACTGGCCGGGCTCATCAAGCGTGATGATGCGATCGTCGCCAATGATTTCCTCGTTGGCGTTGTACCAGCTGTAGGTATAGCCTTCGCCTAGATTGGTGGCTTCAAGCGTAACGGATTCACCGTTACAGCCTAGGGTCGTCGGCCCCTCGATTTCGACTAATAATTCATCAGAGAGGGTCATTGATAATACTTCCGAGCAGCCATTGGAAGCCGTAACCGTTACGGAATACTCGCCGGCAGTCAGGCCGTCGATGGTTTGTCCGGTTTCCTCGTTGCTCCAGAGGAATTCGTACTCTAGGTTAGGTTGATTGGGGCTAGTGAAAACCGTCAGGAAGCCATTATCACCACCGCAACTAGTGGGACCTTCACCGAATAACTCGAGGAAGAGCTGGTCGGTCTGATTGACAAATACCTCAATAACTTCGCTACAACCACCGGGCACGGTGATGGTGAGGACATAATCGCCAACTTCAGTGACCTCCGCTAGGTTGAGCGTTTCGGCACCATTGCTCCAGAGGTAGCTGTAATCTACAGTATTGCTGCCCCCCAGGTCAATGAAGATACTTCCATTGCCATCACAGCCGATATCTTCCACTTCAATGGCTTCTACGACTACCCCACTGTTAGTGGAGGCGATCTGATCAAAGCCAAATTCGCGTTGGCAGCCAGCAGCGGTCTCCAGGAAGAAGACGTAGAAACCTTCCACCAGACCTTCTACCACAACAACCGTATCTGATTCCAGGGTATCCTGATAGACTATTTCATTGGAGGCATCAAATACCGTCAGGTAGAAAGGTGCCTGATCGTCGCCAGCACTGATGAGGAAATTGACGTCGGGGAGTTCTCCACAGCCGGTATCGAAATCTGGCCACAGCTCAACTCCGACGAAATCACAGGGATCCGTCTGGCAGCAGTCTTCGATGATCACCTCCGATTCATCATCATCAGGGAGGTTATCGTTGAGGTCGTTAACGTCAAAGCCCTGGTCCGGATCGGAGTCAATGTCGTCACCATCATCCAGGGTGATGGCCGCGCGGTTGATGATATTCTCCGTGTCAATAGCAAAATCAATGCGGAAGCGCAGCTCAATTTCGATTAATTCGCCGGCTGCCAGGCCAAGCACCAGGAAGGAGAAGTCAGGCTGCACAATGACGTTATTAGGATGGTTGGCTTGGAGGAAGCTCAATCCTTCACCGGGGAAGTCCGTCACGATTACGCTATCTGCATCAATAGTTCCCTGGTTCCGGAGGCGAAGTTGATACTCTACAATGGCTCCAGGTTCAAAGGGGCCATCTGACAATAACACTTTGCGTAGACTCAGATCGTAAACATCACCGCTGGGCGGACAGCCGTTAGGCAGGCTTAAATCCAGGCTGGCGAAGCAGTCGTCTGTTTCCAGGTCAAAGACTTCCAGAATTTGAGTACTCCCACAGGGGAAGGGGCCAAATACGACCTGATCACCGTAATTGCCACTAATTCCTTGGTTGCTCCCCCAGCCGCCGGAAGCGTGTTCTCCCAGTACGGTAACCGGAATAGAGTAGGTATCATCCGAAGGATCATTCGTATCGTTATCGTCAAAAATTGGATCGCCGGGTAGTAGGCCAATCACACAGCCTATACATTCTGGGGCAGTAACTGGAATGGTTGTTTCACAGAAGGGATCCTGTAGGTCACGCAAAGTCAGCTCAGGGGATACGAAGTAGGGATAAGGTCCTAGTTCGATGACTTCGCCATAGTTATAGATACCACCGCTAGTCAGCAAAAATTGCCCACTATTATTGTCTCCATTGACCGCCAGGATGGAAATAAAGTAACCATTTTCCGTTGAGTTAGAGCAGATTGTTTCCAGGACCGTAGCCGTGATCAGGCATTCCGGAGATTCGCAATCCGGGGGAGAATCAACGATGAGAATATCGTTACAACTTTCATCTTCACCGTCCCAGACGATTACATCGTATACCTGCCCACACTGAAAGGGGCCAAAAGTAACCAGCTCACCATAGTTGCCTGTTTGCCCAAAGGAACTCAACCAAGAGCCCGAAGTATTAAAACCCTCGACCACTACTTGCACAAAGAGAGCACCGTTCTCGCTGTATTCATCGATAATAACCACTTCAACTTCACAATTGGTTGCACAGAAATCGGGGGAGCTGCCTTCCAGAAAATCAAAGCACAGGTTATTGGCTGAATCAAAGATTTCCAGGCTGTAGCCTTCGCCACAGGGGAAGGGGCCAAAAAGTACCTGCTCATCAAAGGGACCAGTTTGGTTGGTATTGCTTATCCAACCGTTGGATCCGGTAATCCCGCCGATCACGACGGCAGAAATGTAGTAGACTTCACCATCGGGTACGAGTTCTACGTCGACTATTTCCAAATCACAAGTCGGGCAGTTGGCTGGCGGACTGAGAAGGGCTGTATCAAAGCATACGTCAACCACGGCATCGAAGACTTCTAACTCGAAAGGTTCGCCACAGTTGAAAGGGCCGAAAGTGAAGAGCTGACCGTAAGCGCCCGATTGATCGGTATTGCTTATCCAAGTATTTGCCCCTCCCGTACCATTGATGATAGCCTCAACGTAGAAGCCCGTATTATTGAAGGTTGTTCCCTGCACATCGATGCTAACCGCGCAATTATTGGTACAACCCGGCGGAGGGTCGAGTTGAAGGAAATCATTACAGCTCTCGTCGGCACTATCAAAGACTTCCAGTACGTAAGTCTCTCCGCAAGTAAAGGGGCCGAACAGATAAGTATCGTTATAAGCTCCTTCCTGATCGGTGTTGCTTGCCCAAGTATTTGAAGTAGATCCAATGCCCTGGACAAAGGCCGAGACAAAATAGACAGCGCCTTCAAAAACGTAATCTATTTCCAGCAGCTCCAGACCACAGTCACTGATAGGGCAGGCCCCAATTGGCTCTAGGTTCAGGTTGGTGACACAATCGGGCCGATCAAGATCGCTTATCGTCAGCAGAGGCGTATCACCACAAGCGAAGGGGCCAAAAGTGTAGACGCCGCCGTAATCGCCATTGAGGCCTAGGTTAGTGGAAAAGCCACCGTCAAAGTTGGCAGAAACCTCCACTACCGCATACCAAATGTCATCGCTGGGGTCATTAGGGGTATCGTTATCGTCACCGAAGCTACTGAGAAAAGTGGCAGTAAGTTCCAGCTCTTCGCAGTAGAAGCAATCGTCTACGGGTAGCAATTCTTCTACGGTGAAGCAGTCATCGGAAGCGCTGTCAAAGATCTCCAGCACAAAGCCATCACTCAGGCAATTGAAAGGACCGAAGGTGAAGGGTTCCCCATAAACGCCCGAGAGCCCCAGGTTAGTCGTCCAGCCATCGCTACCGCCGCTGCCATCAATCAAGAAGGTGTAGTAATAGCCATTGGGGTCCCAGCTGGTGCCAACTAACGTCGAAACTATAGTACAGGCTCCGCCTCCGCAACCCGCAGGAACT
This sequence comes from Bacteroidota bacterium, assembly GCA_039030655.1. Classification (GTDB taxonomy): domain Bacteria; phylum Bacteroidota; class Bacteroidia; order Chitinophagales; family Saprospiraceae; genus Neolewinella. The sequence continues at coordinate 29,397 of JBCCDS010000022.1, forward strand.
TCTACGGTCATTTCGTCCCCACAATTGGGATTTTGCGCATCGACTACGACAATTATTGCCGGCCCTTCATTGGCCGAAAACGGACCAAAAGCTACGTTGGTAGCAAACGCTTGCGGCTCGAGATAAAAGGGCTCACTGATCCAAGTGCCGGAGCCTTCCACCCCCAGTACATTGGCGTAGACCATAAACTGGTCGTCTGCATTCGTATTAGGATCGCCGGGCAGGCATTCTGTTTCTACAACTTGAATGGCTACCGCGCAAGCTGCTTCAGTAAGGCCATCCACGTAAAATTCACTTCCGGCATGGACCTGCGGAAGTGCTAAAATCAAAATCAAAAAGGCAAAGACAGAGCGAACATTCATGGGATTAGCTTTTCTGTGCCAGGGGAAAACTAAGCTTTGGTAGAGTCCATTAAGGTAACTCTCTTGTCGCTGACCCAATTGCACAATACAATGATGCGGGTAAAAGCAGTCGCAAACAAGCACTTTTTATGGCTTTTATTATTCTAAATTTTATTTGCACTTCCGCAGGTCTATTGTTTTTAAATATATTTAGTGCAGCTAATTTTAAAATTTGTTAATCATATTGATTTTTTTATAAATTAAAAGATTACTTTTTTTATCGTTCAGAGTTGTTGAGCGACCATTTCAGTTCCATTCAGCCGGGCAATATGCCGCTTGCTTAAACTCAATTAGACTTGAAACAAGACTTACTTTATCAACTAACTGATCGGCTAAATCGTCGACAAGTGCGCGAGTTTGGCCAATGGTTGGCTAATCCATTGCACTGCCAGCGTGAGGAGCTCGACCGCTTTTTTAGTCTGCTTGTAGAAAGTCGCCGAGAGTTGGGCGTCGCTATGGAGCCGCAAGAAATCTGGCGACGCCTCTGGCCACAGCGCGATTTCCATGCTGGCGACTGGCGGCAATTAAGGCATCGACTGCTCAAGCAACTAGAAGGTTATCTGGCCTACGAGCAGCAAAAGCGCCGCCCCTACGAGCAGCGGCGTCAACTATTGACGGCCTATCGCGAATTGGGCCTGGACGCTCAATTACGTACCCGCCTCAATCGCTACCGCCCCGACCAACAGGCCGGGCTGGATCGTTATTATTACGAGTACCGGCATGAAATTGAGCGCTACCGAGTGGGTAGCAGTGCCGAGGGGCGTAGACGTATAGCTAATATCGGCGAGCAGGAAAGCCAATTAGAGCGCTATATCCTAGCCATGGGTTTACGCCAGGCCTGTACTACATTAGCACACCGGCGGATGCACCAATTAGATTTTGAGCTGCCCTTACTCCCCTACCTATTACAGCAAGCCGCCCAGGATAAATATCGGCAAGAAGCGGGTGTTCGACTGTTTTACCTAGCCGTCCAGCTCTATCTTTTGCCGGCTGCCGAGGCCGAGCCTTACTACCGGGAATTACGGCAGGGACTGATTGAGCAAAGCGATCAATTTCCACCCAACGATCAGCACAACTTACTAATTCTGGCCCTCAACCACGGCTTGCGCGAGAGCAATGCCGGGCGGGAGGCTTATTTGAAAGACACCCTCGAATTGCAGCAATTCGGGCTACAGCAGGGCAGCATTCTGGAGGCTGGTCAGCTGAGCACCCGCACTTTCAATAATATCGTAGCCGTGGCCATTCGCTTGGGAGAGACCCAGTGGGCCACCAGCTTTCTAGATAAATATGAGCATTTATTGCCCGCTACTGGTCGGTCGGAGATTACTTCTCTGGCGCGGGCGCGTATTGCCCTGCTTCAGGAAGACTATTCGGCTACGCTCGGCTATTTACAGGAGGCCGACTATCAGGATTTCTACCATCATATGACGGCCCGGGTGCTGCAATTGAAGGTCTACTTCGCTCGCGACAACTACAACCTGATCAGCTCCCACCTGCGCGCTTCCCGCTCCTTTCTGCGACGGCGACGGCAAACCAGCTACCACCAGAGCAACTACAGTAACATTTTCCGCCTTGCTCAGCGCATTACCCGACTGCCACCCCGCGACCGGGCCGCTCAAAGCAAGGTGCGAGAAGAAATCGTTAATACCGAACCTTGTACTGAGCGGCCCTGGCTGCTGAGCGTGCTGGAGAAGTAAGCAGTTTACTTTACTTAATCACGATACTTTGCTGCCAAGACTGACCGTTACGCGTCAGTCGTAATTGGTAGGTGCCGGCCGGCAACTCGCCCAGGCTCCAGGCAGATTGAAAATCAGCTACGCCAAAATCCCAATTTCGCTCGCTGAGCAGGCGACCAGCCAAATCAAAGAGTTGAGCGTTAACCGGGCCAGCTTCGGCGGATTGCAAGCGAATATTGAGATCCCCTTCACTAGGATTGGGGAAAACATTGAGCAAGCTAGGGTCTCCCGTCATGGGCTGATTGATACTAGACAATGGGTCGGCTCCTACTTCATAAATGCGACCGCCCAAACTAGCTGCGTAGAGGTTGCCGGCAGCATCTTCACCAAAGCAGGATACGGAATTGATTTCCGGGACCTCTTGCAGGAAGCTTTCCCAATCCCCATTCGCATCGCGCTTGATCAGGAACCAGTTAGAGAGTACGAAGTCCGCACAGATATACCAGCCTTCTATAGCAGGGAAAGAATCTCCCCGATAGACGTAGCCGCCAGTAATACTAAAGCCGCCACTGTTGGTGTGGGTCATATCAACGATGGGGTCCGTATAGATGTCTCCAGCCTGGCAGCTGTCGGAGCTGGGGCCACTGTAATTAATAAAGCCTTCGCGGCAATCCCAACCGTAGTCTAGGCCTCCGGGGGTACCCGCGGCCTGAAAGTCAATTTCTTCGCGGGCATTTTGACCGACATCACCGATGTAAAAGTCGCCGTTATCACGATCGAAGCTCATCCGCCAGGGATTACGGATACCCATCGCCCAAATTTCTGGCAGCGTATCACCACTGGCCGCGTAGGGATTGTCGGGAGGAATCCCGTAGATGGAACCACCGACGAAGTCAATATCGATCCGCAAAATTTTTCCTAGTAGTGAGCCAGGGTTTTGAGCCGTATCCTCGGGGTCACCCCCGCCGCCGCCATCGCCGGTGCCGATGTAGAGGTAGCCATCCAACGGGCTGATGGCCAGGCTGCCACCGTTGTGATTGGAGAAAGGTTGGTTGATGGCCAGTAAAATACCTTCGTTATTAGCGGACATAGTATCTGCCAGCGGATTGGGATTGACGTATTCCGTAATCAACGTGGTTCCGTTGTCATAGCCTAGTCGGGTGCGAGTGGTGTAATTGATAAAGAAGCGGCCATTGTTGAGGTAGTCCGGGTGAAAGACCAGCCCGAGGCAGCCCCGTTCACCACTATCGCGCACCCGATCGCTGATATCGAGCAGTGGCTCAGCGAGCAGTTCCTGATTGACTAAGTCGTAAATGCGAACCCTTCCTGCTTTTTCCAGGATGAAGAGTCGATTGCTATCCCCCCTCACGTAGGTGATATCAACGGGTTGGATCAGTCCGATGCCTAGGTCCATCATGCGTAGATTGGGCACTTCGGTTTGGGCTTGCATACTCCAACTGAAGCAGAGCGCTAGGAATAAAAGAGAGCTGATGTTTCGTAGCATTACAAATGTTGGTTTTGAGTCGGCTATGCTCGTAGAAGTAGATCGTTATTCCAAAAGTAGAGGTGCAAAGATAAATATTGCCAGACGGCCAGGAGCGGAGCCTTTCTCTTTCACTTTAGTTACGAGCGTGTCTAATTTAGGCAAGCTCTAAATTTAATACCTTCCGCCAGACCATAGCGGTCCTGGGCAACGTTTCTTACTGCATGAAAAGACTTTTTGTGCTCATTTGCCTGATTAATTCACTTTTCGTCGGTGCCCAGTCCTACGATTTAGCGGCTGGATTGCGGCTGGGTACGGAATGGGGGGCCAGCGTACAGCTGCGCTTTCCTTACGTCCACAAGAATTTTGTGGTAGAGGGTATCATCCAGCAAAGCATGAGTAAGGACGAAGGTAATTTCACCTTACTGGGTCGGCAGCACCATCCGTTTTTGACCCGCCGGCTAAATATTTTCATGGGTGGCGGTCTGCATTTTGGCTGGACCAATGAGTTGGATCCCGAGACCGCCGAGCCCTACGGCAACCCCTGGGGAATTGATGGAATTCTCGGTGCGGAGCTCACCATTGGCAGGACTAATTTGAGCTGGGACATGCGCCCGGCCATCAATTTTGGCGGCGGTAATGGTGGGCTCAAGTGGCAGACGGGCGTATCGGTGCGCTACGTGATCTCCAAAAGGAATGACATTTTTGATAAACAGCGCGAGCGGGCCCGTAACAAGGAGCGGCGCCAGCGCCAGCGGCAACGAAATCGGGAAAGGCGGCGTGCCAACGGCGGTGGGGGCATTTGGCCCTTCAATCGCAATTCGTAGCTTAGGGCCGTCCTCATTACCGCTCATTTATGACTACGCTTGCCGTTATTCCCGCCCGTTACGCCAGCACGCGCTTACCGGCTAAACCACTGCTTGATCTGGGCGGGCAGCCGATGATCCAGCGGGTGTACGAAGCGGTGTCGACCTGTAAAGACATCAACCGGGTGATCGTAGCTACGGATGATGAGCGCATCCAGCAGGCAGTACGCTCTTTTGGTGGAGAAGTTGTACTTACGCAGGTCCAACACCCCAGCGGGACGGATCGAGTGGCGGAAGTAGCCGCGAGCCTCCCCGAAGCTCAGTGGGTCATTAATGTACAGGGCGACGAGCCCTTCATTCAGCCCTCCCAAATCAGTGCAGTCGTCCAGGCCTTAAAGGCAGGTGCCCGCATTGCCACTCTCGGGCGCATTATCGATACAGAAGAAGCGCTGTTTTCCCCTCATGTCGTTAAGCTGGTACGCAATGAGCAAGGGCAAGCCCTTTACTTCAGTCGGCACCCCATTCCCTATCTGCGACAGCTCCCCCAGACCGAATGGCTGGCTGCCCGACAGCATATTCAGCATCTGGGTTTATATGGCTTTCAGCGAAAAACTTTGTTGGAGCTCACTCAACTCCCTCCGGCACCGCTCGAACAGGCCGAAAGCCTGGAGCAACTGCGCTGGTTGGCGGCGGGCCACGCTATCAAAGTGGCGCTTACCGAGCAAGCCGCCTTCGGTATTGACACGCCAGAAGATTTGGAGCTGGCACGGCAGCGGTTGGGGTGAAGAGGGCGAAAACTGCCCCTTTTTTCTCATTTCTATTTGCCTGATTAAGGGGAAGGCTATAAAAAAGGCTGTGCTAAGGTCGAACTCTTAATTCCCAACACGCTCTTTGCTCTTCTTTTCCTGCAGTTCAGCCTGCCGTTGTCCGTCTTGCCAGCGGATGTCGATTGCTCCCTTTGCAGGAGCTTCACTGGCTTGAGTAATGGCCTGGCCCTCGTGGCTCACCAAAGCATAGCCGCGTGCTAAGACGGTAGCTGGATCTAGTAGCTCTAGCACCTTTTCTTGCTTATCTATCAGCATGCTGGCCCTTTGAAGTTGATGCCGAACTGCGAGCGGAACCCGGTCTGCGATTTGAGTAAGTCGCTGTAGTTGAGCTGCTACTTTTTGCTGGGCTATTCCTTGTATGCGCTGTTGTTGTTGCCAGAGTAGGCCCTCTAGTTGTGCGGCCCGATCCAGGAGGAAGGCCGCCACCGCAGTGGGCGTTTTCAGGGCAGTATGACTCACCAGATCCAGAATGCTTTCGTCGATCTCATGGCCAATTCCACTGATGACGGGCAAGGGGCAGAGCGCAACCTGGCGGCAGAGCTCCAGATCATCAAAGGCTAATAAGTCGAGCTTGGAGCCACCACCACGAATGATTACTACCGCATCAAAATCAGACTGCCGGCGACCGACTTCTCGTAACCTTTTGGCAATTTCAACAGCTGCATTTTCACCTTGCATAGCAGCGGTAAATAGCTGCAGCCGAAAGCTGTACCCTGATTCATTTTGGGCGATTTGTTGGTTAAAATCAGCCCAACCAGCTGCAGATTCCGCACTGATGACTGCCACACGCTGCGGTACGATGTTCAATTGATGTTCTCGATTTCGATCGATATCACCACTAAGCTGTAACTGTTGAATCGTCTGACGCCGGCTTTGTTCCAGTCGACCTTCCGTAAAGTCGGGGTCAACATCCTTTACATTGAGGCTGTAGCCATAGCGTTCATGAAAGACGGCTTGCACCCGCAAACGTAACTGGATGCCGGGGCGGAGCAAATCCGTAATTTTTGGCCCACGCTCTCTACGTAGTGCCGATAACTGAGCAGCCCAGAGTCGGGCCTCGGCCTGGGCGAGCAGTTGTCCACTATCGCTATCTTTCTGAACCAAGCTTAAATAAAAATGGCCGCGAGATTGCTGCACTTGAGCCAGTTCTGCTTCGATCCAGATGGCCTCTCCGAAATTGAGTGCCAGTACGCGACGCACGAATTGATTAAAGTCCAGCAAGCTGATTTGATCCATATCCCAAAAGTAAGGCTGAACCAACATCAAATGGGAGCATTGGGCATAAAAAAAGAGAGGTCACCGTGGTGACCCCTCCAAGAAAAACACCTAAAACCCATATTCATGCTCAGGCCGCCGCAGCGGCAATATCTGCTCTTTCTCGGTCTTGGCTATTGGCCATTTTTCCCGCTGAAAGACATCCTTATGACGCAGCTGAGCTGGCTGGTCACATAGAAAAAACTTAAGGAAATCCTAAAATAAGAGCAGGCGATAAAATTTAGTCTTGAGCCTTAATTGCATGGCGAAACACCAAATTTACATTGGCATATCTAATTGGACACAAGAAATAATTTTTTTAATTTTTTTTAGAGGCTTAGCTGTTACTCCATATTTTTTATCTTTTTAGTGTGCTATCTAGCCGCTAATTGGAGGCAACTGAACCATTTAGGTTTTGTTTGCTTTTCATCTTTATCTATGAATAGATCAATTCAGTCACTTATTGTTCAGAGCTGGGATAATTTGAGCAGAGCCCCTCGGGATAAAAACCACCCTTATCGACTGGCCGTATTATCTGGGTTAGATGCATTCGGCAGACCGCGAGGCAGAACCGTAGTGCTGCGTCAAGCTGAGCGGGCCACGGCTGAGCTTTATCTTTTTTCGGATGCTAGAACCAATAAGGTGGTGGGCTTAAGGCAACAAAACTGGTTGTCTTGGACCTTCTGGCATCCCAGGCAAAGCTTACAAACCATTGCCGGCGGGCCTAGCAGCTTACTTTCTGAAAGTGAGCGACGGCCTTTCTTTGAGCAGCTATCAGCCTACAACTGGGCCGATTACAGTAGTCTGCTCGCTCCAGGGGAAACACTGGAGGAGGAGGCCAAAATTAATCGTAAAGCTACCACCACGGATCAGGAACGAGCCTGGCGTAATTTTTGCGTAATTCGTACGCAAGTTCAAGAAATGGACATCTTACACTTGCAACGCTCCGGTCATCAGCGAGTCTTGGCCCAACGAGATGGTAGCGAGTGGAAACTACAAATCGTTCAAAGCTAAACGCTTCATGAAAAAAGCAGGATTCTTCATTATTATGCTAGCCGCAGGGGCAGCGATCGGTTATTTTGGAGCTAGCTACATCGGCGATTTAAAGGGGAGCTTTGGGCTTTCTACACTTGAGAAAGTAGGCTTATTCCTTTTCTTAATTCCGGCCTATCTATTGGTAATTGGCTGGCACGAGCTGGGTCATGTAGTCTTCGGTCATTGGCAAAATTTCAGCTTCAAGCGTTATATACTGGGCCCTTTTCTTTGGTCTGCCGATAAGGATGGTCGTTTGAAATTTGGGTGGAATAAATCTTTTAATCTGGGAGGCGGAGCAGCCCTAATGATGCCCCAGACAGAAGATCGCTTAGCTACGCGTTTTCGGTGGTTTGCCGCCGGTGGCCCCATTGCCTCCATAGTATTGGCAGTGCTTTGTTTTGTACTTCCGCAGGTCTTAGCCTTAGGTGGTTTTACTTACTTGCTGTTCATGATTTTGTGCTTATTCTCTGCCCTGATAGCTATAGTCACCCTAATTCCTTCCCGGGTCGGAGGTTTGGCCTCTGATGGTTTACGTATTCTTAACCTAGGGCGTAACACCCCAACGGCACAGGCAGACCTATTGCTGCTGCGTGCCATGGTAATGATGGAAACCGGAGAAAACACTCAGGGACTTCCACGAGAAGACTTGCAACGCCTGGCTGTAGATAGCAGTATTCCTGAAGCTATGCGGGCCGCTATGGGGTACTTTGCCTACGCCCAATTAGTCCGAGAGGATCAGATCGAACAAGCAGCTGAGCAGTTGGAAGAAGTCATGGCGCTGGTTCCCAATATGATGGCTGGCATCCAAGACAGTTACTATCTAGAGCAGACCCTTTTTCTAGCCCTTTACCGAAAAGATTTGGGTGCCGCAGAGCAAGCTCACCGTCAATTAAAGAAAGGCCCCTTTGCAGATGCCATCGATCTGCGACTGGCCGAAGCTGCGCTGGAGGAGCTACGGGGTAATCGAGAACAGGCGCTGCATTTGATAGAGGATCTGGAGGCCTTGAGACCACAGAGCATTATGAAGGGGAGTTGGGCCTTGCAGGAGCAGCGCAGGGCGATGATTCGCCAGGGACTATAAAATCAATTTGTTGTATATTTACGAAAAAAGAATAAATATTTTTACATAACCCTTGATGTTATGGTGGAGGGGGTGTGGAAATTTCCAAGCATTTGAACCAGTACACTGGTTAAACTAGTACAATCGTTCCACCTCCCACTTTGCCCCACACTACCCTATCTTTGCCCCATGCGTTTTCTCCCCCTCTACAGCTTCCTGCTACTCCCATTCGCCCTAAGTGCTCAAACTATTTTCCCCAGTCTGGAAGGCCAGGAACTAATCGATAGCCTCCGGGCAAATTTCCGACCACAAACCGTACTTACTTACGGTGAAGCCCGCGATACCCTCTGGCGCAATATCGATAGCGATGGCAACAGCCTGTCTGGCGTCTATTCCGGCTTCAGTATCGAATTAGACCCCAGCCTCGACCCCACTCAGGATGCCTTCGCTAAAGGCATTAACGCCGAACACACCTACCCCCGCAGCCGTGGTGCCGAAAATGGTAACCCCCGCTCGGATATGCACCACCTTTTCCCTACCCGTGAACAAGTAAACACCGATCGCGGCAGCTTACCCTTTGGGGAAATTCCCGACAACCAGACCGACGACTGGTATTTCATGGCCAACGAACAGACCAACCCACCTGCTAATAATCGCGATGCCTACAGCGAACGACTACAGACCCAACGGTTCGAACCCCGCGAAGACCATAAAGGCAATGTAGCCCGGGCCATGTTCTACTTCTACACCGTTTATCGGGCAGAAGTAGACGCTACCGACCCCAATTACTTCCCTCCCCAAATCGCCGACCTCTGCGACTGGCACGAACTGGACCCCGTCGATCAACGCGAATTAGATCGCTCAGCCGCTATCGCGCTTTACCAGGACGGGAAAGACAACCCCTTCATCGTCGACTGCGACCTGGTCCGACGCGCCTATTGTCCACAGCTAGCCGTACAAAGCTGCATCTCCAGTACCTCCACACCCAACGCTAACACACCTCCCCTCTTTCAGCTCGTAGGGGTACAGAGCAGTAGCAGCCTACGAAGAATTGACCTGCAAATCAACGAGACCGTTCTGCTACAAGTAGACTGGTTTGACGCCCTCGGTCGTCAATTAGCGCAGGAAGAGTGGCCACACCTCCAGCCCGGAGGCTTTTCCCTGCAAGCCAATCTTCAATCCACCAGCGGACCGCTCATTGCCAGACTCCAACTACAGGATCGCAATGGAAACTGGCAGTATCAAAGCGTAATACTCCCCTAATTCGCTATACTTGTGTCATCAGCCCCACTGCTTATGACCCAGCTACCTACCTACGTTTTATTATCTCTTCTTAGTCTCTTAGTCAGCTGCCAAACTGCTGAGACCGAACTCCCTACGGTCGATTCGCGCCCTAACATTATTTATATTCTAGCTGACGATCTAGGCTACGGCGACCTGAGCTGCTACGGGCAAACCAATTTTAACACGCCTAATATTGACCGTCTGGCAGCACGGGGCATGTTGCTGCGCCAACACTATAGCGGAGCCCCAGTATGCGCACCCGCCCGGTCAGTACTGATGACGGGCCAGCATATCGGCCATACGCCCGTGCGGGGAAATGCCGAAGTACTACCAGAAGGTCAGGAGCCTATGCCGGCCTCGGCTAAACTATTGCCCGAATATCTACAAGCAGCCGGCTATCAGACGGCCGGCTTTGGCAAATGGGGACTGGGCTACCCTGGTTCGGAAGGCGCCCCCGAAAACCAGGGCTTCGACTATTTTTTTGGTTACAACTGCCAAAGAGAAGCCCACCTATACTACCCCACTCACCTGTGGCGTAACGATGAAATGGTAGCCCTCCTCGATAACCACGGGGGCTATCAACGCAATACCTACGCTCCTGACCTGATCCAGGAAGAGGTACTCGATTATATCCGCAAGCAGCAGCAGGGCCCCTTCTTCCTGTATTACGCCCACACGGTGCCCCATGCTGAAATGCAAGCCCCTGAGCACTATATGGAAAAATACCGTGGCCAATACCTGCCCGAAAAAACTTTCGAAGGCTGGAATCCGCCTGAATACCGCGGTAAATTCGGCTACAGCAGTCAGCCAGAAGGCCACGCCGCTTTTGCTGCCATGATCAATTTGCTAGACGACCACGTAGGCCAACTCCTGGATGTATTAGACGAATTAGATCTGACCGATAATACGCTGGTCGTGTTCACCAGCGACAATGGCCCTCACCTGGAAGGAGGTGCCGATCCCGATTACTTCGATAGCAACGGCCCCTTGCGCGGCTATAAACGCGATCTCTACGAAGGCGGCATTCGGGTACCTTTTTTGGCTGCTTGGCCCGGTCATATCCCCGCTGCCAGTGAGAGTAGCGTAGTTTCTGGTTTTCAAGATATGTTACCCACTTTTTTGACTTCCGCAGGTGTAAAGCCTCCTACGGATATTGATGGCATTAATCTATTGCCTGCTCTCGAAGGAGACAGCTCCTTTCAAGGTCATGATGTCCTCTACTGGGAATTTAGCGAGCGAGGCGGTCGGGTAGCAGTACGACAGGGCGACTGGAAAGCCATCCGCTATCAACTACAGACCGGAGAAGGCGAATGGGAGCTGTACAACCTGGCTGAGGATATTGGTGAAACCACTGACCTAGCAGCAACCGAACTAGAACGCCTAAATGAGCTGGTCAACCTCATTCCTGAACTACATCTAGACTCACCACGCTTCCCGTTAGAAGGTCTATAAGCTGGGCTTGAGACTCGTATTTTATTTGACATATCAAAAAAATACTTAACTTTGTAGTATGACCAGTAAAAAAAGCGCCATTGACCCTGCATTAGAAGAGGTGCTCTTCTTTCAAATCGACCAGTGCATGCGACAGGCCGTCCGCTATACCAACCGGGTATTTCAGGAGGCTGGTGCCGACCTGACTAAGGATCAGTGGCTGGTTTTGAAGAAAGTCAATGATGAGCGGGAGCATGGCGTTAGCCCCTACAACCTAGCACAACTGCTGGGAAAGGAACCCGCTTCCATGACCAGGATTCTTGACATCCTGGAGCGTAAGGGCCTTTTAGAGCGTCGGCCCAACCCAGCCGATCGCCGCTCTAGCTTGGTCTTTCCCTCTCCTACCGGCGAGCAGCTGTATCAGCAACTATTACCCATGGTGGAGAAAATCCGGGAGCAAGCCGTTACGGGGTTTTCTGCAACCGAAGTAAACCGGCTGCGTAATTACTTGGGCCGGATGACCGAAAACTTGAGGTAAAAAAATTTACTTATTTATTTGATAAATCAAATTTAAATACATCAAACAATGCGTCTTTACTTTTCAATCCTGGTTTTTAGCACCCTAGCTTGTCATACTGGCCAGATATCCGAAGCTTCTGACAATCTCCCAATAGATTCGGAGGAGGAGGCTGTACTGGTAGTAGTTCATCAATTTCTAGCGGCGGGAGATGCTCAGTCAAGCGATCAGCTAGAGTCTATTCTTCACCCTACTTATCGCATCTTGATTAACCAGTTTCAGGGAGGGCCCGATGTGACCATCCTTGACCGGGTGACTTATCTTGGTATGATCGAAGCCAAGAAAATTGGCGGGGACCCACGTAAAGCTGAGATCCTATCCGCTGAGGTGGTCGGTAATATGGCTTTTGTAAGAGCGAGAGTCGAGAGCAGCACCTTGCAGTTCAACACCTGCTATACCCTAGTACAGGATACGGACCAAAAATGGTGGCTGGCAGCAGAAGCTCCTTTCGTGCAACCACTCTAGCTGCTGAACCACCAAAATGTTTTCAATTTGCATCTAATGCTTTCAGGCCTCAATCTCCCCAAAACCAATTGTCATGCGATTAGCACTTTTTGTCTCCTTACTAATGGTCTACGCTCTTCAGGCCCAGTCCAATTCTTCCTCGGACGACTATCAGGAGCTTGGTCCGATGCAGTACCGTTGGGAACATCGAGGAGATCGAGTATTTTTTGAAGTTATTAGCCCTGACGATGGCTGGATAGTCTTAGGCCTTAACCAGCAGGATAATATCGTTGGGGCTAGCTTATTCTTTGGCGGCCAACGAAATGAGGAGCAGTATTTTGCCGAACGCTACGTGACTGGCTTCGGCGAGAACTCCTCTTTTGCCGAGCTGGGCTGGGCAAGTAAGATAGCAGATGTATCCGTAACCACCACTGCCGATGACCGGGAGCGACTAAGCTTTAGCCTTCCCCACCAGCCTGTAGCGGATTATGAATATGATCTGTCTCCCGGTCAGTCGGTTTGGTTGATTCTTGCCTACAGTGTATCCGATGACTTAGGTCACCACAGCCGGTTCCGCCAGCATGTACAAGTACGCTTGTAGCCATTTGTCATCAGACTTAGAACTCATTTAGGGTTATTTCTTTGTGGCGAGCGGAAACCTAAATAGGTTCTGGCAAGACGCCTTTTTGAGTGCATAGTCAAAGCTATGGACGAAAAAAACGGCAAAGCCCAGGTTCTACTTAGCTTTTCGCGCAGACGAATTACAAAACCCTAAGTGAGTTCTTAGCCTGGGGTTAACCCTAGCTACGTATTTTGCGGGCAAAACTGCTACTACCTATGCGAAATTTGATCCTGCTACTCAGCCTACTGTTTACCCTTACCCAAGCCCGTGGTCAATCAAAAGAATTACAGGCTGGCCCGATGGTAGGTTATGTTGACATGCTAGAGGCTATGCTGTGGGTACAAACGGTAGGACCTGCGGAAGTACAAATACAATACCGCGAACTCGGTACCGATGGCGAATACCTGCTAACTGCCCCCGTTGAAACACAGCACCACACGGCCTATACCGCCAAACTACTGGCGGATCGCGTGCAGCCGGGAAGGACTTATGACTACGATGTGCTTGTCGATGGGAAGGTCCTTGAGTTGCCCTATCCTACCAGCTTTCGGACCCAGTCAATCTGGGCCTGGCGCACAGCTCCCCCTGACTTCAAAGTAGCCTTGGGGAGCTGCGTCTACATCAACGAACCGGAATTTGACCGTCCCGGTGCCGGCTACGGTAGTGAATACGAGATTTTTGGAGCCATCAACGCCCAACGCCCAGATTTGATGCTGTGGCTGGGTGACAACACTTACCTACGCGAAACCGACTGGTGGACCCGCACCGGTATCCTACACCGGCACACCCACACGCGCTCTACCGCCGAAATGCAGCCGCTACTGGCCCACACGCCGAACTATGCTATTTGGGACGACCACGACTATGGGCCCAACAATAGCGATCGCAGCTGGATCAATAAGGAAATCGCCAAGGAAGCCTTCGATCTTTTTTGGGCCAATCCAGGCTCTGGCTTGCCGGGCCAAGGCGGCATTACGACGATGTTCCGCTATAACGACGTCGACGTATTCCTTTTAGACAATCGCTACTTCCGAACACCCAACGATCAAAAGGTAGGCGAACGCACTATTTTAGGAGAGACCCAGCTCGAATGGATCATTGAAAGCCTCATCTTCAGCAATGCTAAGTTTAAACTGGTCTGTATCGGTGGTCAGGTGCTCAATAGCGTAGAAAGGTTTGAAAATTACATCAACCTGGCTCCGGAAGAGCGCGCCTATTTACTGCGCCGCATTGATCAGGAAGACATCAAAAACGTCATTTTCCTGAGTGGAGACCGCCACCACAGCGAGCTCAGTGCGCTGGAATTGCCCGGCGGCAATATGGTTTACGATATGACCGCGAGCAGTCTTACCTCCGGAACTGGTAATAATCGGGATGAGGTCAATACCAATCGGGTAGAAGGCACCCTGGTAGTGCAGCACAATTTTGGGTTGCTGGAATTCAGTGGTCCCTGGGAAGAACGGCAATTGAAGCTAAAAATCTGTGATGCTACCGGAAAGGTACTTTGGGAGCACTCGATCATGGCTCAATAAAAGCAGTTAGCCCGGACTTTGATGGTTCTATCTAGGACACGGGATTCCCCTTTTTGGGTCACTGCGTATGGAGCATCTTTAATGCATAATGGTCAGTTGTGGGTAGCAGGGATCGAACGAATTACCGCCTGCCTGCGGCAGACTCCACGGGTTTTGGTTGTTGAGGGAGTATTGTTTGGCTAGGTTACCCAATTGGGGGGAGCTGTCACTCCTCTCTAAAGTAGGAATGGCTTAGATTTGTCATGTCTTTTTGGCAGTTGACCCATTATTTACAGTGACAGCGTAAGCGTTGCAACAAGCTGCGGTACTCCCCGGAAATTTTCTGATTGATCTCTTCCAATTGTTCAAGATAGGTGGCCAAAGCATGCAGGTCCTGCCCGCTCTCGGTACTAAGGCTTTTTACTTTAAAACGGTGTAAGCGGCTGATGCTCTCGCTGAGGTCATCATATTCATTTAAGCGATTCAGCGCCTCATCTACTCGATCACTACTAGCGCGATCTTCTTCCTGAAAGCTGCGCATAGCCTGCTCTAACTGGCCGGGTTGTGTGAGATCAAAACGCGTTAAATCCCGAGAGGAAAGTCCAAACAACTGACTAATTCTCAGCAGTTTGCAAATTTTTGGCTCGGCCGTCCCTGATTCATAGGAAGCAATGTTACCTCGATTGAGTCCAACTCGTTCGGCCAATTCTTGCTGTGACCAACCATGGCGTTTGCGCAGCAAGCGAATATTAGAAGGAATGAAATTGCCCAGCGTCTCTTCGGCAGCGTCGCTAGCAGAAATATCACTGGGTAATCCGTTTTGTGACTTGGTCTCCATCTAAGTAAACGTTGTGTTATGAGTACAACTGCAAGTACAAGAGGAAATGGGCTTTGGTTGAAGTAATGTCAAAAAAATTTACAGTTTTTGACAGAATTCGTGTATTTGGCCCAGTTTTTGCCCTAAAACGGGCAAACAAGGTGGTCAAATGGCTTGCGTTTTTGTCATTTATCCCTTATTTTTGTCAATAAATTTTACAATCTAGAATTATTTTACTCTTAAATCACCCCAAATGACAACGACAATCCCACAGCAAGAAAATATACAAGAGCTACTGGCCAAGATTACTTCTAGTCTTCGTGCCTTTAGCCTAAAGTTGACCGGTAATATGGATGATGCCGAAGATCTGTACCAAGATACAGCCCTGCGGATCATGACCAATGCTGAAAAGTATAACCCCGGTACCAACTTTAAAGCCTGGGCCGTGACGATCATGCGTAATATTTTCATCAATAATTACCGCAAGAAAGTCCGCCGTAATTTGATCATTGATCAGACGCCCAATAATTACTACATCAACTCCAGTGAGCGCACCGTAGGTAATGACGGTGAGTCAGAAGTGACTTTTAACGAGCTACAGGAGCTAGTCGATCGCCTACCTGATGATTTCCGCATTCCTTTCCTGATGGCCTACCAGGGCTTCAAGTACGATGAGATCGCGGAGCAACTGGGTTCCCCGCTCGGTACCATCAAGAGCCGCATTTTCTTTGCCCGTAAGAAGCTCCAGAAGATGTACGAAGAGGCGATGCGCGAGCGCGCCTAAACAAGGTATACCGCAAACGAAGTGGTTTGGGCTAGCCCAAACCGCTTCTAGCGAGTATATACTCGAGGCGGAGTCGGTTTGGATTCCCAAACCTCTCGGGCCTCGGTATAATTGGCGGCTGAGGCCAACCTCTCAGCAACTAATTGTCTTTTGGGGAAAGCCCGCTGGTCGAAGGATCAGCGGGCTTTTTTGTTTATAGAATTAAGATCCGTTGATGATAAGGTTGTGGGCCGTCATCAAAAATCAAGAGTAGATAAAGGCCTGCTGGTAGATCATTAAAGTCAAATTGATGGTTTATACTGGCACGAATCGATTCCGTAATTAAAAGACGGCCAAAACTATCCAATAGCTGATAGCCAAGGATTGGGTTTTCTCCTTCTAAATAAAAAGTGCCGTCCGTTGGGTTAGGATATATCATCCAGAAGTCAGCCGCCTCTAAATAATTAGTTCCTACACAAAAATCAACTAGTACAGTATCACAAATTTGGATTTCACTAATTGAAAAGCAGCTAGATCCAGACAAGTTCCGTCGACTTGCACTCATGCAGATTTCATAGTTACCCGGCAGAATAGGAGCCCCGAATACGGCAGTATCTCGACCGGATACCAGTTGCGTAGCAGGCTCTACAAGCTCATCATCTAAATTTCTAAGCGTGTATTTTGCTAAATCACATTCCCCTAGTTCTCTTGCAGTAGTTAGAATTTGTTGATCTAAACAAAGAAGCTCGGGGGTTTCATTGCGAAGTATGATATCGAATCCTGCAAGTGCTGCATCTTCGAACTCTTCAAACTCAGTACAGCAACGATCACATAAGGGTAAGTCTATACATTGTAAAGAGCTACAGCAGTCTAAGCGAAATTGCCCTTCCGTCCGGCTTCCTATCAGATAAAAGCAAAGTTGGCTATAGGTCTCCGCGAGCGTGTCAAGGCTCAGGCTAACCATTTCGCTGGTATCACCTGGGAGTAATCGTTGGGCAAGGGGTAGAGATAGATTCAAAAGTACACCCTGGCTTTCAGTCTCCATTAATCGGATTTCATCCATTGGATAAATAGACGAATTCACAAATTGAAACTGAAGTGAATAGCCACTACTATCTTGACAAATTGCTGTAACTTCAAAAATATCCGTACACTGCCCACAGCTTAAATTTACTTGCTCAGCAGCTCTTAGGATACCGTCATTTTTCCATAACAAGGTGAGCGAAAATTCTTCGGTTAGCTGAGGTGGCTCAAAGCATGCTGATAAGATAGCCATTGCCGTCTGGGGAAATTGAAGTGTATCATTATCACTACCCACTAATAGGAGCTGAAATCCATTACCTTCCAACAAGGGGTAAATACGCCATCCAACCGCTAAATCTGGCCTAATACTAGACCATTCAACTGTTTCAGGCAAATAGATTTCAAGCAAATTAATAGCAGGATCATTTTGATGCAAAGCCAGGCTAAAACTGTAACAACATTCTCCTTCCTCTGTACTGGGCAAAAAGCGCGGCTGACCGGATAACTGGCCCATATAAACCAAAGAAAATAAGACGATTAGTCTAATTGGCATGAGTATAAGGAGTTAGGTGAGCTAGCTGAGGTATACGCCTCAATCGTTGATTTCCCTTCGGTGAATAACAATTGACCTCCAAACAGTAGCCTTACCCAAGTCGACTACTATCTGGAGGCCAAACCCGGCATTAAATTACTCCTTCACAAAGCGCACGAGACCTTGTGCACCATCTGAATAGCGTACACGGAGGCTATATACTCCAGGTATTAGGTCACTAACGTTAACTGGTAAAGGGTTATCACCAAAGCCTACGCGTTGTAAGTAGCTGATACGGCCGTTTAGATCGATTATTTCTAAATCAGCCTGCCCTGGCCGGTTACTGACTAGTCTTACTTCAGTAGTAACCGGATTAGGATGTAAAATCAGACTAATGGTGGCATCTTCAAGAGCAGGTGTAAGCAGAACCGTATTGGAAAAGGCGACTTGTCCAAGCTGATTAATGCTCAGTAGCTGAAATTCTACTGCTTGTCCGACGGTCATCATGGGGCGGTAAGTACTACGGAAAGCAGAACTAATCTCCCAACGGTCAAGTTCTTGCCACTCCTCTTCTCCAAAGAATCGGAACCGTAGTACTTCTAACACTGGGTTTAGACCTGCGGAAGTACTACTCCAGGATAAATCGGCCCAACTATTTTCAACAAGTGATCCGCTAAGATCGATTTCGGTGCGCAATATATTTCCACAATCAGACAAGCTCAAAGAAAAGTCAAGCACACCGTTCTGTAAAGCTAGACAAGGGTTAGCATAAATTTCACCGTCACAGCCGCAGACTTCCTGGATTTCATCTGTTGGGCAGTTGTCAGTCCATTCAACGTTCGCTGCAGGACAAGCTATAACTCTAGTATCCTCACAATCTGGTAGAGTTATGCACTGGGTCAAATAACAGCATTCGATATTAATTTGCTGATTGGGTAGCAAGTGGCGGAGCACTATGTCGAAACAGACCTCCTCACCAGCACTACCACTGAGACTAACTGGAATTGAGCTAGTGAAACTGCCACCAACTGGCACGAAGAAGCCCAGATCAATTATAGATTCTGTATTTAGTCCCGTATGCCCATCACTTTGTAACAAGACCACTCGGTTTACGGGAAAGTCACTGTAGTTAGTGAAGCTGAACAGATAGAGGTAATCACCATCATCAGTGCAAGCCAGCACTTCATCGTCTATAGTCAAACAGCCCGGGCAGAAGGCCGATAGGGTATCTTGGCAGATGGTGTCCGATTCAGTCTGAAAACTGACTTCGACCAGCGTAGAATCCACACTAAATGACTCTTCCACACAAAATTCCATCAGTCGAATCCCACTAGTTATTGGAATACTTCCCGAAGGGTGGGTAAAGAGGAAATTGACATTAGGTTCTTGTATGCTGGTGGGGTTCCAGCCAGGGATAGGCACAGCTGTATAGGAGGTGAAACCACTGCCTGGGCCATCAATCCACTGTACTCGAATAGCTTCTAGTAAGGTCGAATCGGCGGTGAAGCTATTACTGTAGAACAGATCGTAACAACAAGAGTCTTCAGCTTGCTGAACCAAGAAGGTTTCTAAATCCGGACAAGGATCATCGAGCAGACAAATGGCTGCTACCGAATCGATACAAACAGTGTCCTCTTCCGTATTGAAAAAGTAGACTGTCAGGAAAGTAGAATCTGGAGAAAAATCAGGCGTAACACAAAAATCCAGAATAGGAAGGTCAAATAATGGTGTAGTGGCACCCCCTGATGGTACGTAACTAAAACTTTGGTTGGGCAAGACCTCACTACCCGTCCAAGCGGAATTGGATAGCGGATTGCTACTTAGCAAAGTAGGATGGGGACCATTGGATACCTCTACGTACAGACTATCAAAATAGCCGGCTACGGGCACCGAATTGTCAATGGTCAGGGTGTAGCAACAACTATCCTCGGGATTAACGATCGCTTCCGCATCGACAAACGGGCAAGGGTCGCAGAGTGGGAAAGGAATACAGAGAGAATCCACGAAACAACACAACCGTTGAGCTTCATCATCGTGAGCAGAAATTACGATACAGAGGTCTTCGCCAAACAAGTCGGAGTTGCTAGTCAGGATTTCATTCAGATTGATCGTCTCAGTTTCACCGATGGCGGGATCGAAGCTGTATTCGAAGGTCTCCCCCAAGCTCAATGGGCTAGTTATGCTAAGCTGTACGAAACCGATAGAATCAAAGCCACCACCAGGTGGGTTCACTAGATGGAGATTAAGTTCATAGCCTGCGGAATGACAATCCAGATCGGCTTCTACTAAATCCAGGCAAGGGTTACTCACAGGGCAAGAAGTAGCCAACATATCTACACAAACTTCTTCCAAGTCCGCATTCAAATAGTGAATACTCAGCAATTGAGGAGCAACGATTACCTCCGTCAGGCAAAACTCGATTAAATCAGGAATAGTTGCTGGTAATGGCCCTCCATTAGTTGCGCCAATTAAACGAGAGTTGGGACTGTTTCCGTAGGCTGAGAGTCCACTACCCAATACTACCGAATTTGGGTCAAACAAAGCGCCTTGGGTCACGGCTATTTCTACATAGCTCACGTCGATGTTTTGGCTCGTCAGACTCAAATCAAAGCAGCAGGCTTCTTCACTACTGTTTTCCAGTACTAAACCACTTTCAGCGCAGTTACATTCCTCTACATTTTTATTCAAGAAGGTGGTAGCAACAATGGGGTTATTATCATCAATGGTTATTGTTGTACTTCCGCTGGTCGGGTTCGTAGGAACAAATGGGTAGGTTACTGCTTCTGTCAAAGTATAAGTACCATAGGGCAAAGCTCGAAAGATGATCTCGCCGAAGGGGTCCGTAGTAGCAGCTATAGTTTGCCCCGTAGCATTATCGGTCAGGGTGAAATTCCAGTTAGCTAAGCCAGGCTCGCCATTATCTCGTAGTCCGTCGCAGTCTTCGTCCAGGATTTTTTGCACGCTAATCACCCCGGCGCCGCAGCAGGAAGCTTCGCTATTAAACAGGGTTTGGTCACCAGAGATGACTTCAATAGTACCGGCCAAAGCAAACCCCATGGCCTGAGCGGATAGATTTCTTAGCTCATACTCCAAGTGATAGGTACCAGGTAATAAGGTAAGTGTATCCCCAATGGGCCAATCCTGATTAAAGGCTGCAGTAACATTTACCTGAACGGTCTCTCCTAAATTAGCAATAGGATTTACAGGATCGATCTCGCCGTACAGAAATAAGCGGCCGGTATTATCGGCACTAGTTAATCCATCAATAACTACGGTTGAAGTCTCACAAACGCAGAACTGCCGCCGAATTCGCCAGGGTTGTGACTGGAATAAGTTATCTGCGCCGAAAGCAGCATTGGGCCTGACATTTAGTGGTCTATTCGCCGGATAAGCGGGATCATTGATTACGTTCCAGGCAGTAGAATTGCTGAAAGGTAATATGGTATACATATCTGGTATGGCTACCCCACTGGGCAGGGGACTATCCAGCGGCGGGATATTCATTAATGTCCAGTAAGGGTCTATTACACCAACAGCCAGTAGATTTCCAGTAGTATCAATACCCGTGGAGAGATTGAGAACAGAAGTAGCGGAGCAAGCATTTGCAAAGCAAGCATTCGTCGGTCTGCCGTCGCCACAAATGTGCGTAATTACTGCCATTGCAGAATTACTCCCAGTTGATGATTCCGTAAAATCTGCATCGAGGGTGAGAAAATCGAGGGTACCTAACCCAGTAGTGCTACTAGACACTTGAGTTACGATCATGGTCGAGTCAAAACCACAAGCATTGAATTCCTCATCAGCCATTCCAAAATGGCCGGAGCGGGTAGTCCCGTTTCCGTTAGGTGTATTGATAATAAAGCTGTAAGCGATTCGTCCATCATCTATATATTCCAAATCGGTCACGAAACCAGACTCTCCCGAGAACAGTTCGTAAGATTTAGCCCAATTAAGGCTAGCATCCATGGCAGAAAATGAAAATTCCATAACCACCAGCTCGGAAGAATCCGGGCTAGATCTGCGAAATCCACTAACTAAAGCTTTACTGGGTTCGGTGTCCATTAGGAATACCTGATCTACATCAGGAAGATTAAGCCGAAATTGTAGCTCATAAAGATCGTTATAGATTCCTAGATAGCTATTTAAGCCTTGAAAATTAGCACTGGTAAATACCGTTCCTCCCTGGAAATCAGGCTGCAAGCCCCGTAAGTGACCTACGTTGGCGAAACCAGAGGTGACTACCTCTCCGTTGATATCGAATTCGATCAAGTTAGTAGAAACCGGTCCTTCACCTCCCGATGCAATCATGTTGCCATTGGGCAATAGACATAAATCGTTTCCCGCTTGCAAGTCAGGCGAATCATCAGAAACGTAGCGCACTCGCTTAACAAAATTGAAATTACCCAATAAATCGAAATTAAGTAGCAATAAATCATCTAGCGCAAACCCATCTCCATTCCGGAAAGTACCCGTAGCAAAAAAAGGAGCAGCGGCAGCCGGATTTGGGTGTTGGATAATTTTTCTTAGGGTACCGGTGCGGCCTGGTTCGACGACTTTGGAGAAAAGCAGGCTACCATCAATGCTTGAAAAAGCGGAGATTAAACCTACCCTATTTTGATCAGGAAGCACCCCCAAATAGCGATAACCGACGAGTAGAATCGCATCCTCCTCTTCGACGTAGATTCCGTCTTGAAAGATCGTAGTGGTATCTAATTCTGTAGCCCACTGCACTGTGTTAAAGCCATCGTAGAGCAACAAGCGAGCCCTGACTTGATCGTCTAGATCTCCAGAATAGCCAATGGTCAGATAGCCAGAAGCTAAAGGGATTACTTTTGTAGTATGCGCGTCAGGGCCAGTATTATCTGCTGCTTGAAAAACCTGCCCACTTAATGGCAAGCCGAGCAAGCAATAAATAATGAGCAATGAAAAAGAGGGGACTCTCATTTTGAACGGTGTTTTGGTTCAATACAAAAGTCAACCGTCTACTCAAGAAATAGGTAGGTCTACTTATTTTCGGCAACCTCTTTTTCAGATCAGGTTACATCCTTTTCAAATTCGGTAAAACCTGCTAATTTGGATATTATTTTCTATTTAGATATATTTAAGGAGGGAAGTAGAGCTCATAGGTTGTCTATCACTAAAGTTATACTTTGCGTATATCTAGCAGGCAGTAGATTTGCAAAGACAACAATGAAAACCCTCAATAAAGCAGTTATGTCTAAAAGGAGAAACCTCAATACTATCCCACCCTCAAACATTTCTTTAGAGTCACCATCTAATCTTTCTGGCCCGCTCAAAGACGCCCAGGTAGGCTTCACCATTCCACACATTAAAGAAATCTTAAAGCGACATCTTGGCTTTGACCATTCTGCAATCCAGGCACCTAACTATTCAGATTATAGATTATTAGGCTGGATAGTTCGAATCTATTCAATAAATAAAATCAAAGATTTCAAAATCAAGTTACTACTTGGAAAAGTATCTCTACCAACTAGCTCAATTGACCTCAAAGTTTTTGATCCTGCACAAACAGATCCAGACATAGACCGTGATTTCTGGTGGAACTTTCAACCGATTTCAATTTCACCTAAGTTAATTGTCCAAACAGGAAGAGGCCCCATAAAAAAAGCTACAAATATTTTCAACCTGACGAATGACGGCGCTAATTTTAGCGGGCGCTCATTAAATGAACCTAACAATCCAAACAAACCACCGATTATAACCTCGAATATCGAACCCGGTTTCGACCTCATCGAAAATGAAGATCTAAATGCCAATCAAATTGATGGATTCCAGAATTGGATTGAAGAAATCTTAGTCCCAAGGCAAGATTTAGCTTGGCTTTATTACTTATTATGCAACCCTCAACTCCCATATGAGGATATTTTCTTCAGTGGTGCGAAGGTCAATTTCGGAAGCATGGTTAACACAAAGCATCAGACTGAAAGAAAAAACAAGTGGAACGAAATAGGCTATGATCCCAGTTATTGCTTTACTCTAAAAGCTGAGCCTATACAACCACCGTTTGCAGCTCCCTTTGGAATTCAAAATACTTCCCCAAATCATTCCACTACTACAAACACAAGCAATGTTCAGTCTGACATTCCTGAACCGATGATTCCTGGATCTATCTTGGCTATCCCTTGCCCTCCATACTGGATTATTAATAAAGAAATCATGGGAACAGCGCTGAAGACTTTCCCTGAAATTGATCCTAACGACGAACAAAATCTAGTTTTGATCGGAGAAAGCCTTAAACAAATCAAACCAAACCACCGAAAGGCCACTTCTATTAGTGAGCAAATTGCCTCTTTAAAGCTAAAAGTGAGAACTTTTACTACGTAAGAAGAATGAAAAAATATTATAAATGAAAGAGAAATTATTATTTCTTGCGATACTATTTTTTTTTTCAAAATCAGCTTCAAATGCCCAACAAATTGAAAAATTTGGAGCAGCTCAACTATCTGAACCCTTCTTCATTTCAGCGTTCATCCAAACGAATGATGGATATTTCTGGATGGGTAGCCCAAATGGTTTCTTCAGATTTGACGGATTTTCTTCAACAAAAATTTTCATTAAGGATAAAAACTCGGATATAATCCATAACCAAATCATTCAATCTGACTTTTACCTAGACGAAGATGGCCTTATTTGGTTCTCTACTTATTCAGCTTTTCACAGTTACAATCGAGAAACTAAATCATTTAACACCTATCAATTCAATTCTGGTGGCAGGGTTATAAATACGGAGTATCGACTATTTCATCTAGATAACGAGACAAATTGCTTGTGGCTAAGAGCGGGAGACGACATATGGAAATTCGAACTAGAAAGCAAAAATTATTTTAAAATACACTCTAACACTAATGGTTACAAATACGCTACTACAGTAACCAATGGTAAAATTCAAATTATAGGTTGCCCTTGGTACAATTCTGACAGTCTCGAATATTTCACTTCTACTTTAAACGGCAAAGAAACATATTCAATAAAAGTCCCAGTTCCTGCCTCAATTATCAATGCCAAGTTTTACGACAAATATACAGCTTATGGAACTTCTATGGAAGGTCTTTTTTCCGTTACTATTTCCAATAATATTCCTACCATTGATTATCTAGAAGACCTTTCCCCTTCAGGTTCTAGTTCCGCTTATGATCTTAACTTTAGCGCAACTAAAGAAGAAATTCTAGTTTCACGACCTGAACAAGGATTATGCTGGTATTCGATTGACAAAAAAGAATACACACGATGTTTGACTATCCATGATGGTCTATCCTCAAACTCTCCAAGAGAAATTCACTTAGATAATTCTGAACGTATTTGGTTGAGTCAATACGACTACGGTTTGGATGTAATAAATAGCCAAACCCCAAACTTTGAATCAATTGACATACCTGACGGTGAAGTGATATTGGATATTGAGATTTCTACAAGAAACAATATATTACTTGTTAGTAAATCTGGAAAAATTTTTCAGCAAACACA
Source organism: Bacteroidota bacterium (assembly GCA_039030655.1). Lineage (GTDB taxonomy): Bacteria > Bacteroidota > Bacteroidia > Chitinophagales > Saprospiraceae > Neolewinella. The sequence continues at coordinate 54,428 of JBCCDS010000022.1, forward strand.
ATCAACACTAAGCAACCGAACGGCATGGATTAATAGTACCTATGAATATTTCAGAGACCATTCTGTATTCCACCCAAAGGTATTTAAGCATAATAACTCATTACTTTTCCAAAGCTTCAGAGGTGTTTTCTATTGTGAACACAGCAATGCCCCGTGTATATTTATATCAACCCCAGAGAATACCGTACAAGGCCTACATAGCTCCCCTAATGGCAGAACTTTAATGGTCTCAAATAGTGGAGTTCAATCAGTATACCTAAACCAAGATAGCGAACCACTGATTTCCTCTGCACCAGAATTCAGAGATTACCAAGGAACTTACTTCACTACAATTTTACACTTAAGTGACACCAGTTTTATTTTACCATATCAAAGCACTGAAGCCTGGTATTGCACGTGGAAAAACAACGAAGTATATATTAAAGAAAAAATACTACTCAATGGGGATCTAAACTGTGCCGAATATTCAATCGACGGAAGCTTAATCCTTGGTACAACTAATGGTTTATATCGATTTCACGACAAAAAACTGGAAACGATACTTGAGAATATATTTAGTTTTCCCCACCTAGATTTTCGATCTATAGCATTGGACAACTACAATATTTGGCTTGGAACTAACAAAGGTTTATTCAGATTAAACTCCTTCACAGACGAAATCACTTATTTCTCCACATTGGACGGATTACCTTCAAACCAATTTTCAAAAATTGAGCCTCTTATTCTAAACAACGGTTGCATTGTCATGATGACTAATAATGGCCTTATCAAATTTGATCCAACCACTATCCAAACCGACAAGACCTTAATACAACCCTATTTTGATCAAATTTGGGTAAACGATATCCCAATAGACTCAAATACCAGTGTAGGATTCCTTAGGTCACTAGATTTGCCTCACTATAAAAACGACTTAGACTTCCGACTATCAAGCGTATCTATTGGTCAATCTGAGCTTTCAGGAATTAGCTATCAATTAATCAATTTCGAACATAGTTCAACATTTATTAAAAATGGTGGAGTCGTTCGATATCCAAATCTTCCTCCAGGCAATTACACTTTCCGCATTCAAGCCATTAATCGAAATGGGAATCCAAGCGAGATAAAAATTCTTCCCATCATTATCCACCCCCCATTTCACCAAACCCTGTTATTTCGAATATCAGCCCTATTAACTTTATTCTTCCTAATCGGCGGCATCTATAACTGGCTACTGCGCAGAGAATTAGCCAAGCAAGCTCGCATCCAAGAAAACCTAGCCAATATCGCCGCCGAACGTGATCGTATAGCCTCCGAAGTACACGATGACCTTGGCGGCCAATTATCTTCAATCTTGTTTTTAAGCGAAGGTCTTGCAGGAGAAAGTGAAATACCTGCGGAAGTATATCCTCAAATCAGTCGGATCCACGAGCTATCAAAAAACTCGCTCCACAATGTGCGCGACATTATCTTTGCCCTTGATAATCGGCGATCTAGTCTTTCTGACTTCCTACATCGTATGGAAAAACATGGGAGAACGTTTTTCGCTGATCGGGACATTACCTTCAATTATCGATCCGAAGTAGAGAAGGTAGACATCATCTTAAGCAGTCGGCAGAAGCGTAATCTGGGTCAGATCATCAAAGAAGCCTACCACAACATCTTTAAACACGCTGCTGCCAATTGGGTACAGTTTAAAGCAGAGCAGCATAAGAATGGGATTCGCTTCAACATCAGCGACGACGGAAAAGGGTTTACTCCTCCCAGCGACCTGAGCAATATGGAAGGCAATCTTGGAAATTTTGGCTTAGAAAATATGTACAAAAAAGCGAAAGCAATTAACGCTGAGTTACAAGTTCGAAGTCGGCCAGACTCGGGTACTACAGTTACGCTATGGTGGCCATTAAACGACTCAAGCACTACAAACTAGACTACCCAATTATTATCAATATGGCACGCATCAGTATCGTAGAAGACCGTAAAGACATCGCTGACAACTTAGCGCGAATCATAAGCCGTTCGTCAGACTTAGCTGTGTCAGGAGTATACTACAACGCCGAGGATGCGCTAGCGGCCATTCCCGCTGAAAGAGCTGATTTAGTCCTTATGGATATTGGATTACCCCGAATGGATGGCATCAGCTGCATGGTAAAAATCAAAGAAATCTGCCCAGAATTAAAGTTTCTAATGTTTACCATTTTTGATGCTGACCAAAAGCTATTTGACGCACTACGCTTCGGTGCAAATGGTTATATCCTAAAGTCAGATGGTAGTATGGGGACTATGAAGGCTATTCGTGAGTTACTAGCTGGGGGGGCTCCTATGAGTCGGGGAATTGCACTTAAAGTACTGGAAAGCCTCCGATTACCTGCAACACCTAAAAAGGATGGTTTAGCAGCATTGACACCCAAGCAAAACGAAGTCCTAAAATTACTAGCTGAAGGTTTACAAAACATCGAAGTAGCAGATAGGATGGGCATCACAGAAGGCACTGTAAAGGCACACAACTATAAAATTTATAAGCGATTACAAGTCGACAACAGAGTAGAAGCTGTGAATGTGTATCTGAAAGGCAGTTGAATTCGCCTTTACTATCACTATAGTTATATCGTCGGTCCACAAGGGTAGGAATAGCTTTGTTTTAGAACAACCTCCCCTTACAACATGCTCGACAGACTCCTCCTTTCCGACAAACGACAAATCATTCTATCAGAAGAACAGGCTATCATTCGTATTCATGGTGAAGGAAGCTACTGCACAGTTTATAGCCAATTACACCACCCCATCACCATCTCCCGCAACCTCGCAGCCATGGAGCGGCGCCTGCAATCACCCAACTTTCTCAGAGTCCACCAATCGCATTTGGTCAACCTGGGCAAAATTCGGCAAATTGACCAAAGAGATGGTTGCACTTTACTTATGGTGGATGATAGTAAGGTACCCGTTTCCCGTAGACAAAAAGCAAGCCTCCTAAAACGTCTCAGAAACTGATTGTTTCAACTAAGTTGTCAAATAGAGGCCTCAAGTAATACATAGAAAAATTCCTTATCTTACTCCCTTACACCACCATCCCATTCATGAAGGAGTATAAAGTCAAATCAGGTGCCGAGGAACTCGTTTTGCGCAAATCTAAGCGCCTAGTCGGACTAAAGACCAAAGACGAGCAAAAACCCAATGCCGTTGACGCTGATGTGCTGCCCAGCCTGGGTGGCTTTGAAGTCGTCACTCTCAAGGATAAGGACGATATCGACAATGCCCTGGATCAGGTGCGCGCCGCCGATGAAGTGGAAGTCGGCACCCACGTCTATTTTGCCAAAGGGGATAATCGGCCCGTAGTACCTACGGGTATTCTCTACATCACCTTCGCTGCCGGAGTGGGTGAAGAAGAAGGACAAGTGGTGCTCGACGCCTATCAACTGGAACTCTTAGAACGCCAAGATGACAACGTAGTAGTGGCTAGTGTCACCGCTAACAGTCCCAACCCGCTGAAGGTCGCTACCCTACTGGAAAACCTCAGCATGGTCGATGAAGTTACTCCCGACCTGGACGTGCCGCTCGACCAGTATGCTTTGGTCATGCCACGCGATAGTCTCCTGACCCAGCAGTGGCACTTGGATAACAATGGCTTCATCCCCGATGTACCCAACTTCCGGCTCAAGCCCGGAGCCGATGCTAAAATCAAAGATGCCTGGGAGCGCCTCGGCAATCTGGGTTCGCGCAACATCACCGTAGCGGTTATCGACAACGGTTTCGACCTCAATCACCCAGACCTCCGCGGTAAAGTAGTAGCCCCGCTCAACATCTCCAACGGCAGTAATCAATTGCCTACGGGTGCCCGCTTCGGTACCCACGCTACTCCCTGTGCTTCGGTAGCCGTTGCTTCGGCCAATGGCGCGGGCATTGTCGGCGTGGCTCCGCTGGCTCGCCTGATGCCCCTGCACGGCCTCACCTTTTCCGCTTGGTTAACCGACCGGATGTTTAATCACTGCATCCGCAACCGAGCTGACGTTATTTCCTGTAGCTGGGGCACCATCAAATCGCAGTTCCGTCCGAATACGCAACATCGCCAGGCCATTAGTCGGGCCGTCACTAGCGGTCGTAACGGTAAGGGTTGTGTAGTAGTCTTTGCCGCAGGAAACGAAGGGGCAAGTTACCTCAACTATTACGCCTCCTTGCCCGGCGTCATTGCCGTCGGTTCTTCTACCAGCAGCGACACTCACCCGCGCTACAGTAATCGTGGTGCTGAACTGAGTGTAGTAGCGCCTAGTGACGGTGGCTGGCCCATTTTGGCTGCCAGAGCAACCTGGGATGCAGGATCGCCAGGTGTACAACCTCACCTTAAGTACTATGCCGATGGTCGTGATCGCGGTCCCCACTACAAGCACTTTGGTGGCACCAGCTCCGCTACTCCACTGGTAGCAGGCATCTGCGCCCTGATATTGAGTGCTAATCCCGACCTGACTTCAGCCCAGGTAAAAAGCATCCTGGAGCGCACCGCCGATAAGATTGGCAATCGCAGTGAGTATAACAGTCGTGGCCACAGCTCCCGCTTTGGCTACGGGCGCGTCAATGCCGATCGGGCAGTAGCCGAAGCTTTCCGCATGCGTCAGAGCGGTGGTGCTGCACCACCCACTACTCCCACCCAGCCGACTACGCCCACGCCTCCTCCAACTACCCCCACTCCAACACCGCCCGCGACCACTCCGCCTACTACTACGCCCCCACCCTCGACTGGCGTAGGTGGCAGTGCCAGTGCGGGTAAAGGGCTCTACCGCTTTTCCGTCAAAGGACAGGCCGCTTCGGGTTGGGGTGCACAGATTGGCAGCTTTGGCAGTTACGCCAATGTGTTGATCCAGGTAGAAAAAGCAGAACGCCTCTTTGGGGTCCCGGTCATTGTCCACGTAGTAGAGAGCGGATCCAGAACGAACTATCGGGTTATCGTAGGCCATTTCAACAGCAAATCGCAGGCTGATGCACTGGTCACGAAAATGCGCCGCTTCGGTTATGCCCCCTTTTCTAAAAATCTGGCAACCTTGGCCTAGGCAAATGGGTTTACTTCCCAATGCGGGAAGAACAGCGTGCAGAACTGGAGGAGCTTAGACGGCTCGTAGAAATCGAACGGCAGGAAGAGCGCAGGCAATACCTGGAAGTTATCCAACAGCTACCACTCAAGGAACGCGTACGCAAAGGTTACTGCTGGCATCCGCTCCGTATCGTTAAGCAGGGCTACACCATTGGCGAGCGCCCATTTCTCTTGCTGGAACGGGAGGGGGAAGCCGAGCACCGCTTCCGCGCCGGTATGTCGGTGGATCTCTTCACCCAAAGGACGGACGTCAGACACCCACGCAAGGCGGGGGTGATCAAGTACGTCAAGAAAAACCGCATGCAGCTGATCCTTAATGGTAGCGATGCGCCCGACTGGATCAACGAAAGTCAGTTGGGGGTAGACCTCATGTTTGACGAACGTACCTACCGTGAAATGGACCGCGCATTGGGCCAGGTAATCGATGCCCGCGATAATCGACTAGCAGAGTTGCGGGACGTCATCATGGGCCTTCAGCCAGCCAGTTTTGTTAAGAGGAATTGGACTTCCGCAGGTCTCACCCTCGACGGAATACCTGCGGAAGTACAAATAGACCCCCTACTTAACCCTTCCCAGCAAGCGGCCGTCGTAGATGTGATCGCAGCGCAGGACCTAGCCATCATTCACGGACCACCGGGTACGGGCAAGACGACGACCATTGTAGCCGCCGTAGAGCAGCTCGTCCTACGAGGAGAGCAAGTCTTGGTAGTAGCCCCCAGCAATGCCGCTGCCGATCTCGTCTGTCTGCGTTTGGGGCAAAAGGGGCTTAAGATTGCCCGGGTCGGAAATATTTCCCGGGTAGAAGAAGAGGTGCTACAGCACACGCTGGAGGTACAGCTGGCTCAGCACCCCGACACCAAAGAAATCAAGAAGTTACGACGAGAGGCTGCCGAGCTGCGGCGAAAAGCCCAACGTTGGAAGCGCGGCCCCGGAGGCGGTAAAGAAAAAGGGCTCCTCTTCCGTGATGCCGGCCGGCTCTCCAGCTGGGCCCGACAATTGGAAGATCGCCTGCTCGACTATGTACTCTCCAGCTCGCAGGTCGTTATCTCCACCTTAGTGGGTGCCGCCTCTAGTATCCTCAGTGGCTACGAATTCCCGACTTGCATCATCGACGAAGCTGCCCAAGCCCTGGAGCCCGCCTGCTGGATCCCCATCTGCAAGAGTAATCGAGTCGTACTAGCCGGCGACCCCTACCAACTCCCACCTACGGTTAAGTCACGTCAAGCAGAAAAGGAAGGACTGAACATCACCCTACTGGAAAAGTGTATTGAGCGCCTCCCCGATCCACGCTTGTTGGAAGTCCAATACCGGATGAATGAACGGATTATGGGCTTCAGCAACCAGCAGTTTTACCAGTCCAGGCTCCAGGCCGATGCCTCGGTAATCCATCAGACCCTACCCAATTATCAGCTCCAGGAGTCGGTACAAATTCTAGATACGGCAGGAACCGGTTTTGAAGAAAGCCTGAATGAGCGTTTTCAAAGTCGTTACAACGAAAGCGAAATCACGCTGGTCATTGAACACCTGATTGAGCTGATAGGCAGTATTCCACCTGAATATGAACTACCCAGCATCGCTATTATCAGCCCCTATCGCGAACAGGTTGTTCGGATGCGCGACATCTTTGAAACGGAGGCTCGCTTCGCTCAGCTATCTATTACTATTGATACCATCGATGGGTTCCAGGGGCAGGAACGGGATGTGGTTTATATCAGTCTCGTTCGCTCTAACTTGAAAGGGGAAATCGGCTTCCTCAAAGACTACCGCCGCATGAACGTGGCGCTAACCAGGGCGCGAAAGCAATTAGTCATAATAGGAGACAGTGCCACTATAGGAATTGATAATTTTTATGCTGATTTATTAACATATATTGAAAAAGAAGGCAAATACGACTCTGCTTTTTCCTACATCCGCAGTTAACGGCATCTTCTGATCGGCGTCATTTAAGCTAAATACCCCCTAAGTAGTAGCCCGGGGCTAGTACCAAACCACTATCTTGCGCGCCCCTAACCAAGGACATTATGGATTACTTCGAAGAATCACTTAAGCTCCACGAAAAGCTCAAGGGCAAAATCAGCGTAGAAGCTAAAATTGATGTGCAGACTAAGGATGATCTGTCGTTAGTTTATTCGCCAGGTGTGGCAGCTCCCTGTAAGGCCATCCAGGCCAAGCCGGAGGCTGCCTATCAGTATACGATTAAGGGCAATACCGTCGCGATTGTGAGTGATGGTTCGGCTGTACTTGGCTTAGGCAATATCGGTGCTTTGGCCTCCATTCCCGTGATGGAAGGTAAAGCCATGCTCTTCAAGCGCTTTGCGGATATTGATGCTTTTCCCATTTGCCTGGATACCCAGGACACGGAAAAAATCATTGAAACCGTCCGCTTACTGGCACCGGTTTTTGGTGGGGTAAACCTGGAAGATATTTCGGCTCCGCGTAGTTTTGAAATCGAACGCCGGCTGCAGGATATTGGTATCCCAGTCTTTCACGATGACCAGCATGGCACCGCCATTGTTACGCTGGCAGCCCTCCTTAATTCATCGAAACTGGTGGGTAAGGAAATGCGGGAGTTGCGGGTAGTCATCAATGGAGCGGGCGCTGCTGGCATGGCGATTGCTCGCCTACTGCGCTGTGTAGACCACGAAGACGATAAAGTCTGTGTACCCGTCAAGGATATCATCATTTGTGATTCCAAGGGTATCATTAGTCGTGACCGAACGGACCTCAACGATTCTAAGCGGGAAGCGCTCAGTTTCACCAACTGGGACAACCACAGCGGCACACTGCAGGATGCACTGCGGAATGCCGATGTATTCATTGGGGTTTCCAAGGGCAATCTGCTGACTAGAGATGACGTAGCTACGATGGCAGCTGATGCCATCATTTTCGCCATGGCGAATCCTATTCCAGAAATTATGCCGGAAGAAGCCAAGGCCGGCGGTGCTGCCATTGTCGGTACCGGGCGATCTGACCTCCCCAATCAAATCAATAATGTATTGGGCTTCCCCGGTATTTTCCGTGGGGCGCTAGATGCTAGAGCCCCACGCATCACCGCTGCGATGAAAATTGCGGCGGCTCGTGCAATTGCTGCCCATCTGGAGGAACCCAGCCGGGAGCATGTCATCCCACCGACCCTCGACAAAACCGTAGCGGCTAAAGTAGCCGAAGCGGTATATAAGGCAGCACAGCATGATGCTTGACCGCTCTGCGCCCTTGAATAGTGGACAATCACTACCTTTAGTAGCTTAAGCAATAGAGTTTCATGCCTCTTGTAGACCCCGGAAAATGGTACGATTCTCTCTATTGTCTGCAATGGTATCGACCTGGAACAGATTGATGCGTTAATCGATAAAAATGAAGAATTGCGTGATGCTTTCTTCAGCTTAATGCAGTAGCTGATCAGTCTATTAGTCCTGGTTTTAGGCGGATGGAACAACTGATTTTTAAAAAAAATGCTGATTTCGGTTACAAATACCTCATTTGGGGGATAGACCTGTATATGCAGAGTCTCTAATATTGGCTTCCTGGCTGGTGACAGTCTCTGTTATTCCTTCATTTGAGCTAGTGTGCAACAGCAATTGCCACTACCCTCCAAAACACCAATCGATACCATGCGTAAACTCCTAATCGTACTACTCGGCACACTACCTGTTCTCCTTTTCAACTGTGGCAATGACGACGATGGTCCCAACACCAACGAAAACTGTATTGTTAACTACAGCATGGACTTATCTACTGCCGGTACTGCTTACTCTGACGCAGCCATTGCTTATACCAATGACCAATCAGCCAGTAACTGTCAAGCCTGGCGAGACGCTGCCCAGGGCCTATTGGATGTGATCAATCAATACAGCAACTGCAACGGCATCAACCAGGCAGACTATCAACAGGATTTGCAGGAAGCTCAAGCGAATATTTCCAGCATCAGCTGTTGATTTTTTTTAGCCTCTCCTCCATCCCCTACAATATTATAGCTGATCTTTTGACTTAGCTACAAGTAGCTCCCTCTCCTCCGGAGAGGGCGGGGGGAGAGGCCAAATTCGCTACTTAGCGGGTCGCTTGCTTGAGCAAGCGACCACTAAGCGTGCCATCTTTAAGCTCTATTCGGTAGCTGTACCAACCGTTTGCCCAGTCACGGGCATCGGTGGGAATGCGATTAACACCCGTCTCCAGATTAAGCGTTGCTGTAGTGACCGGACGGCCCAGCTCGTCAAAAACCTGTAATTGAGCACGTTGTGCTTCTACAATCCGCACGACCACTTCAGTTTCACTTTCCACCGGATTGGGGAAAGCACCCATCAGTTGGTCTTTGGTAATTAGTGAGGGATTACTCTCTGCTACGGGGGGCGTATCTTCAGTCGATGCAGTCCAGCTTAACTGTAAGGGAACTGCCCGTTGATCATCAATAATGTACTGCTCAGAGCTGAATACGCAATCGCTGCACAATTGTAAAACATCGCTCATTTGCAGAGAACGGCGTGCCATCAAGCGGAGTACCAGCAGCTCGTCGGAAGCCAATTGATCGGCCCAGTTCAACCATAGACGGCCACGTTCCTTAGCTCCTTGATTGAAGCAGCTAGGTGCCAATACTTCCGACTTAACTTCCAGCAGTTCTAGAGCGGCCGGGCTCCAACTCAGGCTTAATTGCCCACCTTGGAAGTTTTCCAATTCAGCCAGGTTCATGCTCAATTCATAGACTTCGCCAGCTTCGAGCTCTACATCCATTGCACTGAGCATCGTGCTACTCCTAGCCTGCCCTTGCTGCTGTAGGCTATTGCCCATCTCTACACTTGCATTGAGGTCACCAATCTTAATGCCTCTGAAGTGCTCGTCAAAATCACAGTAAATGAGGTTAACGATTTGTACTTCCGCAGGTTCACCCGTTCCATCCCATTCAGCGGGCACGAAGCGCCAACTGCGGTTATTGCTAAATTCATCCGTCAAGTAAAGCAGAACCGATTGCAACTCTACCTGATCCAGGATATTGATCTCCCCATCAGCATTAATGTCCGCTGCGATGAGTCGGAAAGGATCCGTAATCGGCTCAATCTGTAGCAAATGGCGACGCAGGATAATCAGATCCAGGGTGTTGAGCCCTGAGCGGATATCATCGTTTTTATCAGCTACTACTACGTCCGTCAAACCAGCTTGTACTTGGAATTGATAACGACCATTAGAGGGCGTTACATCTGAAAGTCCGCTTTCTTCCAGACTTACTTCAACACCTTCCATTCTGGTACCACCAACGGTACGTACCCGACCAGCAACGGTAAGGGCATCATCAGTAGCACACTGGTCACAGGCCAGGTTGGGATCCTGCACGAAAACCGTGACGGTGCAGGTCCGCCAGTTTGGTCCACCGACTGTTCCATCAGGCTGAATAGCGTAAGGATTGAAAGCATCATCCCAAACGTAAATTTCCAGATCCATTTGGTAGCGATCGTCACAATCCAGGTAAAGGAAGTCCTGGTTGCGATCCACCAATTCACCAACTCGGTTGATGCTGTAAATGAGATCACCACTGCAATCATCAAATAGACAGTTGCCAAGTTCTACTGCCTGGACGGCCACCGCCGCTTCTTCCAGCAGGCTGTCTCCGTCTATATCGATGGGCTCAATGAGCTGCTCCAGGTCGTAGACTCGGTAGCTGAAGCATTCCAATTCTGGCACAAAACCATCGTAGACCGTAAACATTACCTCATCAGTGCTGGTGTTGCCACAAAAATCGGTTGCTGAAATGATTAAGCGGTGATTCCCGATGGGGAAGTCTTCTACAAATAGCAAGTTCGGATACTCGCCTGCAAATTCATTGATGGTAGCGTCTACCTCTCCGTCATTAAACAGATCATAGCCCACCAGAATGGTGCCCGGTCCAAAATCGCAGGCATCACTGAGGTTAATCTCGATAGTAGCAGTAGCACTGCACTCCAGGTCGGTCGTAATCAAGGTATCCGGTACGACCACCTCGATGCTAGGCCCCTCATTATCGAAATAGCGGATGTATTGGGTGTAAGTCCAGCGGCCAGTGGACTCCGTGATGCGCCAATAGCCTTCGGGATTAGAGTTGCCATCACAGAAGGTACCACGTACACCTTCCGCAGGGCTGTTATCCCGAGGGTCAGCATTGGCGTCGATAAAGGTGGTGTCGGGGCTGCGAATCACCCATACATCAGCGCCACCTGGCATTCCGTTACAGTCTTCATCACGGCTGATCACTATCGCTTCATCGACTCCATTCCACTCACACCAATTCGTGACGGTGAAGGTACGCGCAATCCGGCGACATTCGTCTCCAAGCGGATCTAATAGCTCGTCAACATAAGTCACTTCAAGATTATCACAGCCGGTATCTTCCAGACGAACGGTATCGTTCAGAATTACGCAATCCGATTCTGTATCCCGAGGGAAGAGGATGCTATAGTTTAGCGAAGGAATTACGGTAATGATCTGGGTAAATATGCCAGCCGCCAGGTTGCCATTTTGGTCTACTGCCTGAAAGCGACGGGTAATCTGCTCAGGCATACAAGCATCTCCTGTCACGATCGGAGCTAGTTCCATCGCGTAAGAGGAACAATTGTCAATTACATCCGGCATTCCAAACGCGAGGCGCAAGGAAGTCGTATCATAAGGATTGAAGGTTCCGCTTAGTTCTTCACAACTAATAGTCAGGTCCTCCAGACCGGTACAGTATGGTAAGATATCGTCGTAGACGTTGACCTGAGCCGTACAGAAGTTTGTCAGCCCTACACTGTCTACCACTAATAACTCAACGGAGAAAATGCTTCCAGCATCACAACAATTGAACTCTACGAAAGGCATCCATTCCCCCCAGTAGACAGAGTCCAGCGGAGTACAGTCATCTTCTTCGCGGAAGTATTGGCGGCGTAACTGCATATCAACGATGCCACAATTATCATAGCTGAAGCGGTTTAAATGATGGGGATACAAACGTGCCGTCCCGACTCCCGTCAGTGGCAGGTCGATACTGCTTTTACAAACGGCAACGGGCTCGATTACATCCGCTACCCGGAAAATACAAGTGATATCTTGGGGATCATGATTGGGATGGGTCCCTGTATAGCGAACGTAGTAATCGCCCACGGGCAGATTCTCCAGTAGGCGATCTTCATCTTCATTACCAAAATTGGCAATAGTTATAGTATCACCATTTAGGTTGAGCTGATAGACCAGCGTATGGATATCCCAGTTAGTCGTATCACAAATGTTTTCTAGCTCGGGTAGGGGGACTAGCACATCCGCATCACAACTGAATGTATCCGTAGGGAATAGCATGATGTCTCCCTCTAGGATCGGACAATAGTGATTGGCGGTTGGGCAATTAAAGCGAGGGGTTCCACCTGCGTCAAGCTTAAACAACTGGGTGTAGTCCATCGTCTCATCCTTACAGAGATCGGTGAGCGTCCAGGTCCGATAAACGTTTCTTCCCCCATCTTCACGGATGACATCTTCATCGACATAACTCACCGTGAAATCGCCGTAGCCTTCCTCCCTCAAAATGATGGTTTCCCCCAGGAAATAAATCGTGGGATAGCCGGTGAATTCGGGATCTGGATTGCCATTAGGCAACGCGGGGAAAGTGTCACTACAAGTAAAAAGAAAACCCTGAGGTGGTAGTATGATGTCTTCTAAGCCCATATGACCAAAGCCAATCTTCTGCACACAGACCCCTTCTTCTATACCATCAAACCGCTGGGCGTCAAATCGGCGGAAGAGGGTGATACTATCACAATCTCCAACGGGCTCGTCAACGAAAGAAAGGTTGATGATACCACAACCCACTTCTAGTGTTGGTCGGCCAAAGAAATCGGTACTTACGTCCTGATCTAAAGCAAGAGGCAGGTGGATGGTTTGCAAGTCAAAGGTGATATTCTGATCGTAGCTCATCGTATGGATGAGCAGTGGATTATCTACTTCCAGTCGCTCACTATTGGTAGAAACGATCAACCAGCGATAAGTACCCGTAGCTTCAGCCGCCCAAGTTGTAGTGACTACCGTGTAGGGGCGATCTTCATACAGTAAAAGCGAAAACTCCTGAGCAAGTTCAAGGCCTTCTGGGTAGTCCTCTTCGGTAATGAAAGGCGCTTGTAATTCATCTTCCTGCCAGCGGGTAACCGGGCCAGGATTTGCCAAGTCACAGCAGTCAATTTCTTCAAAGTTATCCAGCTGGAATACCGCTCCAACGGACCCCGCATTGGGAACGTCCGTAAATAAATAGAAAGTAAATAGCTGCGGCCCAGGATTAGAAGTAGTATCTGGTCGATTTAGCGTAAAGCGATCGTAGGCTCTACCTCCCGGCTCCAATTCGTTTTGATCTAACCAGCAACTGAGTTCTTCACTTTGGTTAAAGAAATAGCGACCAGGCTCCAGCGTTCCTTGAATCGATTGAAAGGAAGCAGATTCTGGCATAGTATTGACCTCTGGAGGACAATCGAATTCCGGCTCTGGGAAGGAATAGAAAACGGTATCACTACAAACCGAGTTAGTCGCATCCGTGATGATGACCATTCGCTCTTCTTCTGAAAAGTCTAGGCCGCTAACGCGAACGTATTCTCCGTATTCTCCACTAGCGCCATCACTGGCTACCCAAGTGGTATTGATCACACTCGAGGAATTGACTAGAATATCGTAGAAGTACAGATCATCGGTAATTTCAGGTGTCCCCAGGTCATCACAATTGGGAATAATATCGACAATCTCCAGGCCACATTCATTTGAGCAACTTGGAGGAGCAACTACCGTGAGCAATTGGGCACAGTCTGGATTACTCACATCACTGACTTCTAGTTGCAAATCACCATTAGCGACAACAAATGGGCCAAAAACCTGAGACTGACCAAATAAGCCAAGTCCTAGTCCTTCAACCGTATAAGCCAGACTCGTTGCATTGACCGCCGAAACGGACAACTCGAAGTAAAATACATCATCAAAAGGATTGGTAGGGCTACCGGAATCATCGCAGTAAACCTCTACTAACTCCATTTCAAAGTAACAGGAATCGGAACAAGTACCCGGAGGAGTAACCGTAACGGCAGATGCACATTCTGGCATTTCATTATCCACAAAAGAGAGTTGTACCTGACCGTCTGCAATAGCATAAGGGCCATAGGGTACCGGTTCTTCATAATTACCTGTATTCCCCTCCGAATCTGTCCAGCTGCTACCGTTAATTGCAGAAAGTTGTACCTCAAAGGAAAAAGTGTCATCGGTGGGATCTAAAGGCGTACCCGCATCATGACAGAGGTTGTTGAGGATTTGGGTATTGGTAATCGCACAACCGTCTGAACAAGGCAGGGGGGCTGGAATGAATACGCTGGATACGCAGCAATCGTCCTGTAAATCGGTGAAGCTGATGTTTACATCCCCATCTACGATCAAGAATGGACCCAATTCCAGGGTAGCCCCAAAATCGCCGGTGCTCCCGTCCAGGTCAGAAACCCAGCCAGCAGCGCCACCTCCACTGACACGCACCGTAGCGTAGAACACATCATCGTCAAAGTTTAAGTCGGTGCCGCTATCATTACAACCTACGCCTAATAGCTCAGCCTCAATGGAGCAATTAACAAACTGAAGAACATAGCTATCCGTAAACTGACAACCAGACTCATCCGTTACCAGCACATCATACATGCCTGCTTCGGTGGCCATAATACTGAGGGCATCCGGAGCAGCAATGATCAATCCAGAGGGGCCCGTCCATTCCACCAGAGAAATCGCCTGAGGGGAGGACCAAACCAAACTAATCTCCACCGGGCTGCCGGGGCAGATTTCCCCATCAGGGCCACTGACCGATGCCAGGAAGATGGGCATATTGACGTTTACTTCGGTACTGATACTGGCAAACCACCAGGTATTCAGGGTGTTTTTATCGCCGTATCCCGTTGTTACTGCGTCATTAATGTCCGAACAATCATCCGTTATGGCGTCGAAGTTATCCCAGGTACGGCAGTCAGGAGTACCACAAGGGCAACCCTGGCGCATATCTTTAGGAGCACTAGTGCCCGGGTCATCAGAGATATTACGATCGTCATAATACAGCATCGCCGGACCGCCATCGCCACAAATCGGGCGTACGGGTTCTACGCAGAAACCTTCCGACATAAACTCTCCATCAAATAAAGCCCAATGCTGTACCCCTTGGGTATAATTGACGATTAAGTCTACTGTAGCATCCATTCCGGGTAAGGAACCGTTGCCCAAGAGACCATCCCAGAGCACACAAGTAGTAAGTTCTTCTCCAGGATTGAAAGTGTGGATAAGAATGACATCTAAACTATCATCGAAGATACCGTTGGCATTAAAGTCCAGGATCAACTCTACCTGCCCAGGAACCGTTACCTCCACTGGAATACAGTAGCCATTATCGGGGCCATTACATTGGAGGTTACTTTCGACAGAGGCGGAACCGCAAACACCGTCAACGAACTGGGTAGGGTCGGGTTCCGATAAGAAAATTAAGTGCTCTGCACTTAAACTCGTTAGGTTGGCATTAGCTATTGATTGGCGATCAAATTCCGCATCGCCGGTTGCCCCAGGCCCCGTACGGTTGAAGGCCAGACTAAAAGACAGTGGCTGAAAGCCGGAATCTACAAAATCAATTTTAGTGACGAAGCCGTCGGAGGTGTAAGAGTAAAATTGTGCATTCAGCTCACCGCCCCAAACACAATCAGGTAGCTGCGGTTCGGGTTCAGGAACCCGAAAGGCCCAGTTCTTAGAAAAAATACGGCCGGGAATCGCTTGACCGTTGTTTGCAACGGTAATATCCCACAAACCAATGTAGCTGACATTAGAAAACTCGATGTAGTAGTCACCGACCTGATCAGGCTCAAACCGAAAATCATTATCAGTTGAATACCCCCCTGCGTTCAATTCTTCCGGACCAAGAGCTGCTTGAGCGAGACTGGACAAATTCTCGCTTCCCTGGTTGACAATAATTGGACCATGGACAATCTGGTTATCGGATACACGACGGATTCGGAAGAAGTAACTTCCAAATCCCTGAGGAGTACCATTGAAACGGTAAGGGCCAGCCAACCCGATGTAGACTACCTCATTTGGGTCTGCTACCCGAATATTTAGGCGGCTGTATTCTGCACTACCATACTGAGCGAAAAAGCCAAAAGCCTGTTCTCCTACTAGTAGCATCACTGGATCGTCACCTTCCTCCATTAAATCAGCAACACCCTCTGCCTGAATTGCAGAAGGTATTAAGCCAAAGAAGAGGCAGCCAAGTAAACCAAGCCATCTCGGGCTAAACAACCAGATAGGAATGATCCCTATTTGGGTGGTTTTTGAAATGTTGTCCATTAGTAATCGTGTTGTCCAGTGGGTATAGTTAGGACGAAGCTAGCCTCTCAAAGACACCTTTTAAAGGTGAATTGAGTCAATAAAAAACGCTCTCTTTTAGCCTTAAATGGCCGTTAGCTCTTTCTCTAAATGAAGTCGGTGGCGAGGGGACTAGCCAGACCGGTCAACTAAAGTGTTGGTTAGCAAACAGCTATGAATTACTCTCTAAGCTTAATATTTCCTAAGCGTATTGTAATTATTTCGATATGTTATTACTGTAATTTATCCACTGTGACGTTTCCTCCTCTAATTGTTAACAAATGTAACAAGGGAAATGCGAAATAAAAAATAGGTTGGGGACAGCTACGCAGTCACTGTCCCCAACCAGACGCTAATTAGCGCATCTTCACCATCGTACGGTTACGGATTTCTCCGTTCGCTCTCAGGCTGTAGTAGTACAGGCCAGCCGCTAGATCACGGCCTTCTACCTGAATCAGGTTGTACCCGGCAGGGTACGCTTGGTTGTAAGTACGTACTACCCTACCCGCAGCATCGCGTAACTCCAACTGTGCTTCACCGGCCTGTGGCAAGTAGAAACGAATGTTGGTGTTGGTGCTGAAGGGGTTCGGGAAGTTCTGCAGCAACTCGAAACTTTCACCAAGTTCCTCCGTCTGAGTGACTAGAATTGGTTGCGTTACAAAGTGCAGGTGCAAGGGTAGTGCTTCGCGATCAAGATCGTAAGCCTCTACCTGGGTCGGTAGGTCTACCAAACGGAATAGCTCATTAACCGATGTTGAACGGTTGGTGGTCAATTCCAGGTAGAAGAGAATGGCGTCGCCACTGACTTGCTCCGCAGCCTGGTTCCAGCTGATGGATACCAGATTACGATCCAGGCGGCTTTGCCCCAGGTGCTCGGCACCCAATAAAGCAGGTTCTGCAGCCAGCAATTGAACGTCACTATTTGCAGCCAGGGTAAACTGGAAACCACTCAGGCGCTCCAGATCAGCCGAGCGGACAGGCAGACGGTAAGTCTCTCCTGCTTTCAGCCACTGGTCTTCCATCCGTAGTGGATGGCTTTCCAAATCAGTACGACCTTCCGTTCCACTTTGGGCTCCAAGCTGGCTATTGGCTACTGCGGACTTGTCCAGGTCACCAATCTTCACCGCCATGAAATTGTGGTCGAAGGCACAGTCTACGATATTCTCAATCACGATGGATTCAGCCACTCCAACTGGCATACCTCCTTCTTCGGGCATGGTCATAACTGCTGAGGCATCGAAGAAGCGCCAGCTGGTATTACCAACAAACTCTTCGAAGGTGCCCAAGATTATTCCACGAATCATCAGTAGGTCAAGCGTGGAGAGTGAACCATCACCATTGGCATCGGCTGCCATCCATACGTAAGGATCAGTGATCATTTCTACTCCCAGTAGGTGGCGGTGTAGGATCAGGGCATCAAGAGTAGATAATCCGTTGGTTGGGTTATCGTTCTTGTACGGCTGAAGTACGTAATCGCCGCCCTCCATACCTTCGAAGCGGTAGTTACCACCTTCGTCAGTCAGTTGTAGTGTATTCATGCTACCCGTGAGATTCACTTCAACATTTTCTACGCTTACACCTGCGGAAGTACGAATCTCCCCAGCAATAGTCAGTTGACCTTCACCGCTGCAATCTGGACACAATTCGTCCGGATCTTGAACAGATACTTCAACGAGGCACATCTCCCAGTTAGGACCGCCAACGCTACCGTCAGGCTGTACAGCCGTTGGGTTGAAGGCATTATCCCACATGTAGACTTCCAGCTCGACCGTATAGCGATCGTTGCAAGTCAGGCCGACCAGATTGTTAGTACGGTCAGGAGTATCCCCTACACGATTAACCGAGAAGGTCAGCTCGCCGGAGCAGTCCGTGATCGCACAGCTAGCCAAAACGTTAGCATCAGCAAATACGGCTGCACCGTCCAAGATGCCGTCACCGTCAATATCAACTGGCTGAGTCAGTTCCTCCAGATCGAGGATCAGACCACTGTAGCAAGTTGGCAGAGGAATGGAGCAATCGTAGACCTCAACCGGAATTGAAGCCGAAGAAGAATTATCACATCCGTCGATGTAGCGCACCATGTAGGTATGGTTCCCCACTGGCAATTCAACCTCAATGGTAAAGTCCGGGAATTCGCCACTGAAGTGATCATCACGATTCAAGAGCATATCGGACGAACCGTCAGATTCGAGGTCAACCAGTACGATAAACTGGCCACCTGCGCCCGTACATTCGTCATCGATGTGAACATTGATAGTCGTCATGGTCAGGCAAGTCTCCTCACTATCGATACAGATCGGATCGGGCGCATCGAAGATTAATACGGGCTGGGTATCATCCTGTAGGATGATGCGCTGGGTGTAAATCCAGGTGCCGATATTTTCGATACTTCTGATATGTCCTTCTGGATTTCCGCCTATACAATCCGTGCTACCCGCTGCGGGGAAGCTGTTGGTGAAGTCAGCATCCAGGTCGACATAAGTCAGGCTACCATTGACTAGTGCATAGGTAATTGCTTCGCCTTCAACACCATCACAATCTTCATCGCGACCGATGATGACTGAGTCTGCAGTAAGCGGAGCGCAGTTGTTGTGAACGGTGTACGTCCGCTCGACGACCAGACAACCTTCCTCTCCATCTTGAGCAGGAACGACCTCATCGACGAAGCTGACATTCAGATCCACACAGCTCGCACCAGTAATGACTAATCCCTGATCGATATCCAGACATTCCGTTACTGTATCGGCAGGGAAGGCAATATCGAAGGATTCGTCTCCGATGATCGTAATCACCTGATTGAATTCGAACAAGCTGGCATTACCGGCCTGATCAAGCGCAACAAAGCGACGCGTAATTACTCCTGATAAGCCGCATTCGTCACCGACGTAGTACGGAGTCAATTCAGTAGCAATAGCCGAGCAGTTGTCGACAACTTCTACCAGACCAAACACTTCTTGTAGATGAAGTGTATCGGTCGGATCGAAATCAGCAGGAAGTGAATCACAGCTGATCGTCAGGTCCTCCAAACCGGTACAGTAAGGTAGCGTATTGTCGATTACGTTGATCAGTGTAGTACAAACATTAGCGTTGCCACTGCCGTCCACTACTCGGAGCTGAGCGGTCACTACGTAGCCTACATCTTCACAAGTAAGGTCGAAGTACTCTACCCATTCGGTCCAGAATGGCACATCTAGGCTATCGCCCGTAATCGGATCAATTTCAATCAGACGACGAACCTCGAAGGTATCGATAGAGCAATTGTCAGCGCTACCGAAGTCCAGGCGCCAGGGGAAGACCCGGGCGATACCGAATCCACCTACGCTAGCATCTAGGTGACCGATACAGAAGGCTTCAGGCTCTTGTAGATCCGCCACGCGAATTATACAGTCCTGCGTGATTCCTTCGTTACCGCAGTTATCCGCCAGGATATAGCGAACGATGTAATCACCGCCACCAAGAACAATCTCCCGGTCATCTCCATCTGCGAATTCAGCTACTACATCACCATTCTCGTCGATAACGAGAGTCGTAATGGTAAAGCCTTCAGGACATGGATCATTAATGATTGGCAGCGGTACCTCAAAGGTGGCTACACAGTCGTACAGATCCATAGGGAAGAGCATGATGTTCTCCTCAATAATCGGACAGAAGTGGTTACTGATCGGACACTCGATTTGCGGATCATCATCACTACAATCGCCTGGAGAAGTTACGTTAACCGTAGTTCCACATCCACTGAAGGTATCATCACTGATTACGATTTCAATGGTTGCTCCTTCAACTTGTCCGGTAGGTAAGGTCAGTACAGTAGGTACACCGTAATCACCACCTCCGTAAATAGAGGTCCAGCCAGCGCCAGTATCCGTACCTGTTACCAGTACGGTTACTTCGAAGGTATCGTCAGCAGAGTTATTGCTGGTTCCATTGTCCTCACAAGGCCCTACAGCAGTCACTGATGCTTCGATGGTACAGTCGTTGACACATGGCCCTGGGTTCTGTACGAAAATAGCATCATTACAGTTAGGATCATCCAGGTCAGTAATTAGGATCTCATAGTCCCCACCTTCACCGATTGGCAAGGTCAGGGTGACGTCCTCTCCGTAGGCACCGCCACCGAAGCCAGACGTCCATCCAGCACCAGTACCACTACCCGTAACATTGACAACGACCGTAAAGAAGTCATCACTACCGTCGGCCGGTGTACCGTTCTGATCACAAGGTCCTTCAGCAACAACTGTTGCATTGATCATGCATACCTCCACACATGGTCCAGGATTGATGACCATGATAGCGTCGTTGCAATTAGGATTGTCAACATCCGAGATCAGGAGTTCGAAGTCCGTTCCGTCGCCGATTGGTAGGGTCAGTGTAACGTCCTCTCCGTAGGCACCGCCACCGAAGGCAGAGGTCCAGCCAGACCCGGTACCACCTCCTGTAACGTTGACGATTACCGTAAAGAAGTCGTCGCTACCATCGGTAGGTGTACCGTTTTGGTTACAATCCGACTTATCGATCAGGCTAACATTGATAAAGCAGTCACCACAGTTATCCGCGGGTGCCTCCAATACGATGCTAGTAGTACAGTTCTCGCTCACTAGATCGAGGAACGTAATTGTTACGTCGCCATCAGCATTGAGATAGCCATCGAAGGTTAATGGTTCACCGTAAGTGCCGAAGC
The DNA here is from genome assembly GCA_039030655.1 of Bacteroidota bacterium. Lineage (GTDB taxonomy): Bacteria > Bacteroidota > Bacteroidia > Chitinophagales > Saprospiraceae > Neolewinella. The sequence goes on from JBCCDS010000022.1 coordinate 75,511, forward strand.
CAGTATTACCACGACCATCGTCGTACATGAAGCCAGCTGGGCTGGTTCCATTACCACTCACGATTACCGTACCACCGAAGGTATCATCCGTTGGATCTTCTGGCGTACCGCCATTGTCACAAGTAATGCCTTCGCTATCCAGTACTGCAATGATGACACAGTCACCGGAACATGGTCCAGTAGATTGCAGCAGTACCGTTACGGAGCAGTTGTCATTCTCATCAGCAGTAACCGTGATGTTAGCATCAGAGTTAACCGAGATAGGACCAATAGTGATCGTATCGCCGAAGTTACCAGTGATTGGAGCTAAGCCCTCAGGAGAGTTAAATACAGCCGTGAATTGGCCATTGGCTCCCGTGAATACCGCCCAAGCAGTATAGGTATCGTCAGAGTCATCGAATGGCGTACCGTTGTCGTAGCATGTACGATCAAAGACATCAGCCATCAACTCACAGGTGATACAACCTAGCGGCTCTTCTACCTGGAAGCTAGTCGAACAATTGCTCTGGCTGTTATCACTTACGGTAAAGGTGAGTAATTCACCATCAGCATCCTCCAGTTCCGGTAGATCCAGTACGACACCGTAGGTACCAACTACTGGTTCAGTCAGTCCTCCACCCGTGAGGGTGTAGGTACCTCCCTGATCACCATTCGTTACGTTGATCGAAATGAAGTAACCATTGTCGGTATCCGATGGGTTACATACCACTTCGAGTACTTCTACGTCCAGATCACAGACCGGAGTTCCGTCAGAACAAGTAGCCGGAGCCATGATGGTCGAGTCTACGCGGCAGTAAAGGCTGCTCACGTCACGAACCCGGAAGTCGTAGCTGGCGCGGTTGCCGTCCTCATCCAAGATGGCGAATGGACCGTATGTACCTGTGGTATTGAAGGGTTGTTCATCAACCACTTCTTCACCGTCTACGAAGAGAATCCAAGAGTTACCATTGTTCTGGCCTACAGTAAAGGCCGTGATGTCGATGAAGAACACATCGTCGGTAGAATCCGCAGGTGTGTCGTTATCGAAGCAGAATGGAACACCAAAGCTGGCTTCAATTTCACAGTCATTAGAACAAGGGAATCCAGGTCCTTCCGCCGTTACTGATGCCTGACAGAATGCAGGAGCATCCCAGGCAAAGAACGGAATCTCGACTACGGCATTTACCCCCTGGAACGGACCGAAGAGGTAAGTTCCGAAGGCGTTGAAGCCGGTGTAGCCAAATTCAGGCGAGCTCCACCCCACTGAGTTCTCACCCGTGATTGTAATCAGAGCGAAGAATCCATCGTCAGCAGGCTCCGCCTCCGTTTCCCAGTCGTAACATTCGACCAGAATCAGTTCCGCTTCGATCAGACATTGGTCAGAACAAGGGAAGTCATCTGGCACCTCAAATTCTAAGGTGTCGCGACAAGCCGGGTCATTGTTATCAACGATAAAGAGCACGATCTCATCATTATCAGGAATTTGATCCTGCTGGATGTTGATCATCACCTCACTACCGTAGCTACCGGTACCCAATTGTGTTCCGTTAGGCAGAATAGCTGCCCAACCGCTTCCTGCGGCGTTCACCTCACTTACGGTAACACCAACTACCAGGAAGTCATCTTCAGGGAAGACAGGCGTACTGGCATCATTACATACTGGTGAGGCCGTTACTGCCGCTTCAATTGCACATTGGTCAGAACATGGACCGGTAGGCGTAATCAAGTCAAAGTCTTCACAGTTCGGGTTGTTAACGTCCGTTACCCGAATGACAATGTCAGCTGGGTTAGGCGTAAAGACAACTGGGAAGGTAGAGGTGAATGGTACTCCATAATCACCGCTTTCACCGAAGTTATTAATCCATCCTGTACTGGCGTTTGACGCTTCCACGATATAGGTTACCGTGAAGAAGTCATCATCGGGATTCGTTGGTGTACCGTTGTCATCACAATCCGGTCCACCAATAATCGTCAGCGTTAGTTCACAAGGCAGCTCCAGATCACCACAGGTGGTATCAGCTACTTCAAAGAAGTCATCACCGTCAATATTCAGGTTAGCTTCATTGAACAGGCCGGTACCTGGGAAGAGTGTACCATTTTGATCTTCCTGACATTCCGTGTACACCTCATCGCCAATACCATCAGTCAAGCTGAGGCTGACAATAAAGGTCAGCGTGTAAGTATCCGTTTCTCCAGCTCCTAGTGTAATACCAGTTGCAAGAGTTGTACTTCCGCTGGTGTTCAGGTCTCCAGATACAGGTCCGCTGTAAGTACCACTCTCGATAATTACGTCACTATCGAAGTCTGGCGTATCCATCAGATCGTAGCTGGCATCAGCGCCACCCGTGTTACTAACTTCAATGGTATAGACTACCGTGGTAGTACCGTCATCGTTATTGGTAGCAGACACAAAGGCCTTATCCAATTCCAAGTACGGCAGATCACCACAATCATCATCACTCAGGTCAGGTTGACCATCATCGTTGACATCTAGATCAGCACGGTTGTATAAACCAGTTCCTGGCGTACCCGTGATTCCTTCTCCAGAGCCACCTTCACATTCGGTGTATACATCATCCCCACCGTCGTCGATTGTACCCGAGAGATCAAGGGTTACGTTGTAAACCAAAGTAAAGGTCTCCGTAGCACCGACGGCAATGGCGTTGTCCTCGGTTAGCGTCGTGCTGCCACTGGTATTCAGCGCACCACTTGCTTCACCAGAGTAAGATCCAGCGTTGATCGTGACGTCGTCATCAAAGGTCGGCGTATCCGTCAGGTTGTACTCGCCAGCAGCGCCACCAACGTTACTTACCGCAACCGTGTAAGTGACATTGTAGGTATTATCGTCCACCTGAACAGCTGAGACAAACTCTTTGTCTAGCTCGTAAGCGGGCAAATCACCACAGTCGTCATCACTGACATCTGGTTGGCCATCGTCGTTAGTATCCAGATCAGCACGGTTGTACAGACCAGTTCCGGGTGTACCCGTGATCCCTTCCGTCATACCACCTTCACAGGCGTCGTAGATATTGTCACCACCTGGATCGTTAACGTCGCCGCTAAGATCAAGCGTCACATTGAAGACCAGAGTAAAGGTCTCCGTAGCACCCGCAGCAATTGGATTGTCCTCGGTCAGCGTCGTGCTGCCACTGGTATTCAGCGCACCACTTGCTTCGCCAGAGTAAGATCCAGCGTTGATCGTTACGTCATCATCAAATTCAGGCGTATCGGTCAGATTGTATTCGCCAGTAGCGCCACCATCGTTAGTCACCGCAATCGTGTAAGTGACATTGTAGCTACCATCAGGCTGTACTTCCGCCGAGACGAACTCCTTATCTAGAGTGATGTTGGGCAGATCGCCACAGTCGTCATCACTCAGGTCTGGTTGACCGTCATCGTTGGTGTCTAGATCAGCCCGGTTGTACAAGCCAGTTCCGGGCGTACCCGTGATACCTTCTCCAGAACCACCTTCACAGACAGTGTAGACATCGTCGCCACCGTCGTTGAGCGTACCCGTTAGATCAAGCGTCACATTGTAGACCAAAGTGAAGGTCTCCGTAATACCCGCGTCAATCGCGTTATCCTCGGTCAGCGTCGTGCTGCCACTGGTATTCAGCGCACCACTTGCTTCGCCAGCGTAAGATCCAGAGTTGATCGTGACGTCGTCCTCAAAGCTTGGTGTATCCGTCAAGTTGTACTCACCAGCGGCTCCACCAACATTGCTAACCGCAATAGTGTAAGTCACATCGTAAGTACCATCTGGCTGAACGATTGCAGAAACAAACTCTTTATCGAGTTCGTAAGCAGGCAGATCGCCACAGTCGTCATCACTGACGTCAGGTTGGCCATCGTCGTTCGTATCCAGATCAGCACGGTTGTACAAACCAGTTCCGGGCGTACCCGTGATCCCTTCTCCAGAACCACCTTCACAGACAGTGTAGACATCGTCCCCACCGTCGTTAATGGTACCCGTTAGATCAAGCGTCACATTGTAAACCAAAGTGAAGGTCTCCGTAGCGCCTGCAGCAATTGGGTTGTCCTCGGTCAGTGTCGTGCTGCCACTGGTATTCAGTGCACCACTCGCTTCGCCAGAGTAGGATCCAGCGTTGATCGTTACATCATCATCAAAGCTTGGCGTATCGGTCAGGTTGTACTCACCTGCGGCTCCACCATTGTTACTTACCGCAATCGTGTAAGTCACATCGTAGCTACCGTCAGGCTGAACATCAGCTGAGATAAACTCCTTGTCTAAGATGATGTTGGGCAGATCGCCACAATCATCATCGCTCAAGTCTGGTTGACCATCGTCATTTACATCCAGATCAGCACGGTTGTACAAACCAGTTCCTGGCGTACCCGTGATGCCTTCTGCTGAGCCACCTTCACAAGCGGTGTAGACATCGTCCCCACCGTCGTTAATGGTACCCGTTAGATCAAGCGTTACGTTGTAGACCAAAGTAAAGGTCTCCGTAGCACCCGCAGCAATGGCATTGTCCTCGGTCAGCGTCGTGCTACCACTGGTATTCAGTGCACCACTTGCTTCGCCAGCGTAAGATCCAGCGTTGATCGTTACATCATCTTCGAAGGTCGGTGTATCCGTCAAGTTATACTCACCAGCAGCGCCACCAATGTTGCTTACCGCAATCGTGTAAGTCACATCGTAAGTACCATCTGGCTGAACAATAGCCGAAACAAACTCTTTATCGAGTTCGTATGCTGGCAGATCGCCACAGTCGTCATCGCTCAGGTCTGGTTGACCATCGTCGTTAGTATCTAGGTCAGCACGGTTGTACAAGCCAGTTCCTGGCGTACCCGTGATCCCTTCTGCCGAACCACCTTCACAAGCGGTGTAGACATCGTCCCCACCGTCGTTAATGGTGCCCGTTAGATCCAGCGTCACGTTGAAGACCAAGGTAAAGGTCTCCGTAGCGCCTGCAGCAATCGGATTGTCCTCCGTCAGCGTCGTGCTGCCACTGGTATTCAGTGCACCACTAGCTTCTCCAGAGTAAGATCCAGAGTTGATCGTGACGTCATCCTCGAAGGTTGGTGTATCCGTCAGGTTGTACTCACCAGCAGCTCCACCCACATTGCTAACCGCAATGGTGTAAGTCACATCGTAAGTACCGTCTGGCTGAATAGTCGCCGAAACAAACTCCTTATCAAGTTCGTAAGCTGGCAGATCACCACAGTCGTCATCACTGAGGTCTGGTTGACCGTCGTCGTTGGTGTCCAGATCAGCACGGTTGTACAGACCAGTTCCTGGCGTACCCGTGATCCCTTCTCCAGAACCACCTTCACATACCGTGTAGACATCGTCGCCACCGTCATTGATGGTGCCCGTCAGGTCCAGCGTCACATTGTAGACCAAAGTAAAGGTCTCTGTAGCGCCCGCGGCAATCGCGTTATCCTCCGTCAGCGTAGTGCTGCCACTGGTATTCAGTGCACCACTGGCTTCACCAGAGTAAGATCCAGCGTTGATCGTCACGTCGTCATCGAAGGTTGGCGTATCCGTCAGGTTATACTCACCAGCAGCGCCACCTACATTGCTTACCGCAATGGTGTAAGTCACATCGTAGCTACCGTCAGGCTGTACCTCAGCCGAAACAAACTCTTTATCGAGTTCGTAAGCCGGTAGATCACCACAGTCGTCATCACTGACATCTGGTTGGCCATCGTCGTTCGTATCCAGATCGGCACGGTTATACAGACCAGTTCCGGGTGTACCCGTGATACCTTCCGTCATACCACCTTCGCAGGCGTCGTAAATATTGTCACCACCTGGATCGTTAACGCCACCACTCAGATCAAGCGTTACATTAAAGACCAAAGTGAAAGTCTCCGTACCACCGGCGGCAATTGGGTTATCCTCGGTCAGCGTCGTGCTGCCACTGGTATTCAGTGCACCACTTGCTTCACCAGAGTAAGATCCAGCGTTGATCGTTACATCGTCATCAAATTCAGGTGTATCCGTCAGGTTGTATTCACCAGCGGCTCCACCATTGTTACTTACTGCAATGGTGTAAGTCACATCGTAGCTACCGTCGGCTTGTACTTCCGCCGAAACAAACTCCTTGTCCAGAATGATATTGGGCAGATCGCCACAATCATCATCACTCAGGTCTGGTTGACCGTCATCGTTGGTGTCCAGATCAGCCCGGTTGTACAGACCAGTTCCTGGCGTACCCGTGATACCTTCTGCTGAGCCACCATCACAAGCAGTGTAGACATCGTCGCCACCGTCGTTAATGGTACCCGTTAGATCAAGGGTTACATTGTAGACCAAAGTAAAGGTCTCCGTAGCACCGGCGGCAATGGCGTTGTCCTCGGTCAGCGTCGTGCTACCACTGGTATTCAATGCACCACTAGCTTCGCCAGAGTAAGATCCAGCGTTGATCGTTACATCATCCTCGAAGGTTGGCGTATCCGTCAGGTTGTATTCGCCAGCAGCTCCACCAACGTTGCTTACCGCAATGGTGTAAGTCACATCGTAAGTACCGTCAGGCTGGACGATTGCCGAGACAAACTCTTTATCAAGTTCGTAAGCCGGCAGATCACCACAGTCGTCATCACTCAGGTCTGGTTGACCGTCGTCGTTGGTGTCCAGATCAGCACGGTTGTACAGACCAGTTCCTGGCGTACCCGTGATGCCTTCTGCCGAACCACCCTCACAAGCGGTGTAGACATCGTCACCACCGTCGTTGATGGTACCCGTTAGATCCAACGTCACATTGTAGACCAAAGTAAAGGTCTCCGTAGCACCCGCGGCAATTGCGTTATCCTCGGTCAGCGTCGTGCTGCCACTCGTATTCAGTGCACCACTAGCTTCGCCAGCGTAAGATCCAGCGTTGATCGTGACGTCGTCATCAAAGGTCGGCGTGTCCGTCAGGTTGTACTCGCCAGCGGCTCCACCAACATTACTTACCGCAATCGTGTAAGTCACATCGTAAGAACCGTCAGGCTGAACGATTGCCGAAACAAACTCTTTATCGAGTTCGTAAGCTGGCAGATCACCACAGTCGTCATCACTGACGTCAGGTTGACCATCATCGTTAGTATCCAGATCAGCACGGTTGTACAGACCAGTTCCGGGTGTACCCGTGATACCTTCCGTCATACCACCTTCACAGGCGTCGTAAATATTGTCACCACCTGGATCGTTAACGCCACCACTCAGATCAAGCGTTACATTGAAGACCAAAGTAAAGGTCTCCGTTATGCCCGCAGCAATCGAATTGTCCTCCGTCAGCGTCGTGCTGCCACTGGTATTCAGTGCACCACTCGCTTCGCCAGAGTAGGACCCAGCGTTGATCGTTACATCATCGTCGAAGGTCGGCGTATCCGTCAGGTTGTACTCACCAGCAGCGCCACCATTGTTACTTACCGCAATCGTGTAAGTCACATCGTAGCTGCCGTCTGCTTGTACTTCCGCCGAAACAAACTCCTTGTCCAGAATGATATTCGGCAGATCGCCACAATCATCATCGCTCAAGTCTGGTTGACCATCGTCGTTAACATCCAGGTCAGCACGGTTGTACAGACCAGTTCCTGGCGTACCCGTGATACCTTCTGC
>JBCCDS010000023.1:0-81741 GCA_039030655.1 Bacteroidota bacterium
AGCATCGGTTAGTAAACTATTTACGGCCCAAGCCATCGTGCAATTGGCAGCGGAAGGCCGGCTTTCCCTCGATGATAAATTGGTGGATTGGGCACCTGGCTTAAATTATCGTGATGCTGCTTTCACGAATATTACGATCCGGCAACTACTCAATAGTACGGCGGGCTTATCCGATGTATCTAATTATCGTTGGGGCAAAAACCAGCAAGCGGAAACTAGCCTGACGGATTATGTGCTGAGTCAGAACTTCCGCTTGGAGTCTGAACCCGGAACGACCTACAGTTATAGCAACTTAGGCTACAATTTGCTGGGGTACGTGATCGAACAATGTACCAGCACTCCCTTTGAAGATCACTTACGTTCTGCCGTACTGGAACCTGCGGGAATGGAACAGAGCGATTTTCGGGCCTTTCGCATTGCAGACAGCTTACGAGTAGCTCCTCACAGTCGCCGAGGGTCGAAGGGGAGTGTCTACCAAAGGTCGATTTATCCCTACACACGAGAACATGCTGCTAGCAGCACCCTTAATGCTTCTGCCACCGAATTGAGTAGCTGGATGCTGCATTTTTTCCAACAACTGAAGGATCAGACAACGGCTGCAACCTTCCGAGCAATGATCAGCCCTTCCTTTGCAGCTTATCCGCAGATCGGTCTGGGGTTTCAACTGTATGGTTTTGCTGAAGGGCAAGCCATCGGGCATTTTGGTGGCGATAAAGGTTTTCGCAGCCTGCTCATGATGATCCCTGAATATGAGCACGGAGTCGTCGTACTGGCCAACTGTGATTATCAGGAAGACTTCCGTCAGGAGATTGTCCTGGAGATAATGGGATGGTTGTTAGTCAGCTCCTCTACCGGAATTCCTTGATTTTTAGTTTTTCTTGAATTCTTAGAGGTTCGGCCAAGATAGAGGGCAGAATTTTGGACAGACCAAAATCCATCCCTCATGTTACGATTTATTACTACGCTTTTTATTGGCTGTTTCGCCTTTTGCCTAACTGCTCAGACTAATATCTGGCAGGGCGGTACCGGACTTTGGACCGATGCGTCCGGCTGGTCGCTCCAGCAAGTGCCCAACTCCAACCATGACGTGCAGATAGCTGCTGGAATGACCGTAACGGTACCCAATGGTTTCAATGCCGGTGCTCAATCCATTTTGGTATTTGTCAACGCCACCTTAGAAGTAGAGGCTGGCGCGGGATTGCGCATCGCCAATAGTACCAGCTATGGGTTAAATGTGGCAGGGGCTGCACAACTGGATGGAGATGTTCAGATAGCTAGTTCCCAATCTAGCTCCATTTGGGCCATTCTCAACGGCGGTGTTATCAATACGGGGCCCAGTTCTCGCATCTGGCTAGATCAATTTCCCGTAGGTATTTTAAGTCATGGGAGCTTTACTCATCGAGGTCGCCTATACCTGCGTCGTCATGAAAATGGCATCTCTCTGAACAATGGCGGCAACTTTCGTAACGAGCCCGGCGCACGAGTTTATCTACGCGATATCGAATTCACGGGCTGTCGGGCAGAGCTAGGCACCTTCTTTCGTAATGCCGGCCTTTTAGAGTTCAACAGCGGTATTGACGAAACAGCCATTGGCAGTTTTTCCACCTTCTTCAATGTCAGTACTGGCCTGATCCGGATTCGCTCTATAGGCAGCACGGGGATCAACCTGACAAATGCTACTAGCACCTTTGCTAACTGGGGTCGCATTCAGCTATACGGTAGCCAGGTTAGCGGTTTTGCCGGCATAAGCGTTAATGTAGGGGCTCGTTTTTTTAACCAGTCTAGCGGTAGGGTTGAACTGTTCCAGTTGAGTGGTTTGACGGATGGAATTAAGGTGGTTTCGGGCTCACGTTTCGATAATCGAGGAAGGATAAGTGTAAGCATGAACGCCGGAGAAAGTGATTTGCTGGTACTCGGCAATTCTGATTTCAATAATATTGGTGGCGATATCAACTTGGCGGGTGATGTCGACTTTGCTTTGCAGATAAATGATGCAACGATGACCAATTTCGACGGCAGAATAATTGCTAATAACCCTAACGGTATTAGCTTGGCTATGGGGGGTGGATTATTGGAAAATCAAAGTTGTGGACTCTTGCAGTTCAAGGGGAACGTTAATGTTTCGAGTGCTGCTACGGTTAGCAATGAATCGGGCTGGCTGGAAATGGAGAGCCAACAGGTCATTCTCTTTCCTACTTCCTCCTTTCTAAACGAAGCGGTCGTTTTTGATCAATATGCTGCCTTGTCAAGTAGTAGTGTTGTAAATCAAGGCGTAGTCATCGCCCAGCAGAATTATGCCCCCGTGCCAGGAGCTATCGTAAACAATGTTTTTGAGCTAGGAGCCGGCACTGGCATTTCCATCAGCCCTGCTTGGTTTAGTCAGATGGGAGGTGGAGCCACCTTAGCCAACTATGATCAGGTGAACAATAGGGTACTTTTTTCGCCTGGCCTACCTTCCGGAACCAACTCGATGTTCATCTCCGTTTTTCAGCCAGGCTGTGGAGACCGGGAGTATAAGTTGGGCTTCAGTCAATCCTCACCGCGACCTCCTATTGTTCAGCCAAATTGGGGAAACCCTCACGAGGCAGGCATAGCTTGGTCAGTTTACCCTAATCCTGTGCAGCAACACTTCACCCTGGAGCGCCCCGAGTCAGCTATCGATGAATTACAGCAACTAGAATTGATCGATCTACTGGGCCGCAGCCTTGCCCGCTGGGAGTTAAGCCCCGGTAATTCCAATATTCGCCTGGAACGGCCTGCTGGTCTAGGGGCGGGTACTTACCTATTGCGCCTGGAAACTGCTATAGGCGAATGGACCCAAAAACGCCTACTATTTATAGATTGATGTAGGCTGCGCCTGGAGCTTGTCAACAGTTGGTCGCTGATACCCTGTTACTGCCAGATCAAACCCAGATTGAGCCCCCAGTTAGTCGTATTGTGCCTCAATTCGTAAGCTGCGGATTGGCCATGCATTTGGTAGGCTACCCGCGGACGTAGTTGTATCGCAAGGCGATCATTCAACTGATAGGAGAGTGGAAGCTCCAAATGAGCAGCCAGGAAAAACCGTTGAAAAGGGTCCGGATTATCCGTTGCGGGGCCGTAATCGATGAATTCCTCATCGGGACTCAGCGAACGCCCTTCTTGGCTAATGAGGTAATTCAAGCCCACACCCAATTGTAAACCGATACCCCAGGCTCCTTGTCGACTTTCAGTCCCAAAGAGTAAGGGCAGGCTGATCCATTGGAGTTGTTGTTGATGACGTACTCGTCGGGTGGCAATAGCGGAAATTAATTCACCGCCGACCTGGTTATCGCGCCAGCCTACGGTATCTCGTTCCTGGCTATAGTCGAAGGTAGCGTAGCTGCTGTTATACCCCAGGCCGGTGGTAAACAACCAGCGATCTCCCAGGGGAAAATAGGCGCGAAGTTCTACTTGAAAACCGCCCTTCGCCCGATGAGCATTGGCTAGTAACTGGTTGTAACCCGTCGCGGAAGAATGCGACTCAAACTGTTCTTGCTGCTGGAAGTAGCCGCTGTGCAGTCCCCAACTCAATGGGGTAGATCTGCTTCGTTTCACAGCTGCCTGGCTGCCCAGGGGGCTGGCGGCTACTATTGGTAGGCTACGATCAATCTCGAGGTAAGAAGGGGAAAGAGCCGCAATTCGTTCATGCTGAAGAATTCGTCCCTCCTCCTCCCTTGCGGACTTTGGTGTTACGGCTAAAGTAGCAGGAATGTCGAGTAACGGGTCAGCGGTCTGTTTATCTGTATTGAAAGCAGCCTCTACCGAGTTTATGGTTATAGCTGCCGCGGAGGATTCCCTCGTCTTGTGAACTTCGGCTGGGGGAAAAAGGGTAGTGTTGTCCAGAAGATTCTTGGGGTTATTGGCTTCCTGAACAGTTGGCGAAAGTTCGGCGGTAGCTGTTGATTCGGCGGCGGTAGCATTTGCAAATTCCTGGGTCGCTTCGGTCGGCCTGTCAGCTGAGCTATATTGTTCGCTGGGCTGCGTTGATGATTGCTCTACTGCAAATCCTGCGCTTGGTGCCCAACTATTTTCCTGTGGCCAGTCTCCCCAAAGTATACTTACGGCAAAACAGAGGGGCAATAAGAGCCACCAGTGGCTAGTGGTGGTTTTTTCTTGCTCGGAAGCGGGTAGTTGCTCCAGGATGTCGGCCCAAAGCTGGTCTTCATCTACCCCACTACGGTCTTGAGCTGCCTTAAATCGCGCGCGATATTCTTCTTCAAATTTCTGCATAACTGGAGCGATTTATTGGTAATTAAGGTGAAGGCTAGACGAGCGGTCTTCCGGAAACTTTTTTTTCAACCAAGCTCTGGCCCGGCTGAGACGTTTACGCGAAAGTGTCTCCGTTATGCCTAGCATTTGAGCGATCTCAGGGTGACTGAATTCATCCACTACGTAGAGATTAAATACTTGGAGCAGTGCAGGCGGCAACTGTTGTACCAGCCGCATTAAATCATCAGTAGATAATTGACTAATGACCTCCGGGGAGACGGCCGGCTCGTAAAGTGGAATGATTTGCTCCGGACTCGGGCGGCGGTTATTCGCCCGCTGGTGTTTGAAGCAGCAATTGATGGTAATCTTTCCGGCCCAGCTCGCAAAGCTGGCTTTTTTAAAGTCATACTGCTCCAGGTTTTTGAAGATCAGCAAGAAGGTTTCCTGCAAGACATCCTGAGCATCTCCACTACGGTATAAATAACGCTTGCAAATTCCATTGAGATAGGGCCACAACTGCTGGTACAGTTGCTTTTGCGCTGCCCGGTCTTGCTGGAGGCAAGCCTCAATAATTTGGGTAGTGATCTGCATAAATTCAGTCAGAAAAGTACTCAGTGCGTCGAATACCAATAAGATGAGTAGCTATTGGCATTCGACGCTCATTCAAGAGTTAGTCACTAAGTGAAGTGCTTCACGAAGCAACTATGAGATGATCCTTACTCGCAGTTGCAGTCTTGAGTGACGGTGCCTGTTCCCCCGTTGGGAGTGGTGCAGGGGTCACCAACATTGCCTAATTGTGGGCAATCCGGATAGGACTCACATTCGCAATTTTGATTGACGAATCCCCATTCACCATTGGATAGTTGACAATCCCAGTTGAAATTCAACATCAAGTCTGGGCAGTCGAATTGGGTAGGCTCTACTTCACATTCACAGTCCTGATTGGCAACGCCAACCTGACCCAGAGCGGTAAGGCAACTACCACCGATATTGGTCCTTAAATCGGAGCAGTCAAAAATTGTGGGGTCGATCTCGCAATCACAGTCGTCGTTGATGAAGCCTTCGTAGCCATCGAAGGTGATACAGTGATCGCCAAAGTTGGCACCCACTTGTGGACAATCGAAGGTGTTCGAATTCGCTTCACATTCACAACTGGCATTGATGCTGCCGCTATTTCCATCGGCCGTAGTACAAGCATCACCGATATTGGCCGCTAGACTAGGGCAGTCAAATTGAGGCTCAATAAATACACATTCACAAGCTTGATTGATTTGACCAGGACCCGCAGCAGTTTGACAATTGTCTCCAAAGTTGGCCTGTAAATCAGGGCAGTCATAGCTGACATTACTTGCACAATTGCAGGCTTGATCGACGACACCTTCAAAACCGGCAGCTGTTATACAGCTGTCGCCAATGTTAACTTGTAAATCTGGGCAATCGAAAATAGTAGGGTCGATTTGACAACTACAATCTTGACTGATAAAACCTTCGAATCCGTTGGCAGTAACGCATGGATCTTCAAAATTAGCGGCTAAATTAGGGCAGTCGAATGCTACTTGGAAAGGTACACATACACAGTTTGAATCAAGCGTACCACTTGCGCCCTGACCAATGATGCAGTCGTCGCCGAAATTGAGCTCGAGCTCTTCACAGTCAAAAACCAACCGGAGTTGTGTCTCGTCAATATTGTTCGGGTCACAGCTGCTGTAGAGAATAGTTAAGGCCACAAAAAATAGGCAGGGAAGAAATTTTAGAGTTGTTTTCACGAGGGATTTAATTAATGGACAACACAAACCTTCTCAGCGCTTAATTTGATCGGAGGGCTTCGTTGTTAGAGTGATTAAAGCTACAAACCTTGTTAGCGAAGAATCTGTAGTTAATGCTTAAGCAGTATTTTCATTCTCTTATATCCCGATGGGCCAGCAACTGTGACAAACTCCTGTAAAAAAAAATATTCAGGGCCTACTAGCACTCGCCGCGTCTAGCTAGTACCAGAGCCTTAAAAGATAGCGAGGCTAATTCTCTAAATTAACTACTATGAAAGCACTGATCATGGCTATTGGGCCACTTTTGTTCTTACTTTTTGCTTGTGGCGCTGAATCGCCTCAACAAGAAGAAGAGGCGGAGAGTACCACCCAAAGTATTTGGGAAAGCCTGAGCTATCAGCAGCCTATCTCCCTTTTTGGCGCTGAGCTAGAGCTAGCCGAATTTTCCGATACCGCCTGGCGACTAGAAGAAGGCGTGCTCAGTGCCTACCACGATGAATTCATCTGGACCCAGCGCGAATACGATAATTTTAGACTAGAGTTGGAGTTCAAGAACGCAGCGGGGACCAACAGTGGGGTTATTTTTTACTGTTCGGATAAAGCCGACTGGGTACCCAATTCCTTGGAGGTACAAATCGCCGACGACTACGCCGAGAAATGGGCCGCCGGTGAGGCTTTTGCCCGCTCTGGGGCTATTTACGGTCACCAGCCTGCTACTCCTGAAATCGTCAAAGCTGCCGGTGAATGGAACCAGTTGGTCGTAGAAGCTCAGGATCAGTTGATTCGTGTAAGCCTCAATGGAGAGGTGGTCAACGAATTCAATATGGCCGAATTTACCAGTGGTACCGTCAATCCTGACGGCAGTGCTGTGCCGCCCTGGCTACCCAATCCCCCAGCGGGGATGCCCACCAAGGGCTATCTAGGTTTTCAGGGCAAGCATGGTGATGCCCCTATTCATTTCCGGAATGTCCGAATAGCCGAAGCCACTAAATAGCGATTACTTATCTTGTAGCTCTGACTAAAATTTTGATCATGAATCGTCGAAAAGCAATTCGCAATGCCACCCTGGGCCTGGCAGCTTCCTCCATTGGTTCTGCCCTTTCTGCCACCGAGGCCGCTTTGAATGAGTTAAGTACTTCCGCAGGTCCTACCGCTGCTACCAATCATTCGGTCTGTCGCTGGTGCTACGACGGAATCCCCTTCGAGGAGTTTGCCGACAGCTGCGTCGATTTAGGGATCAAAAGTATCGAGCTGACCCGGCCCGATGAGTGGGAGGTACTCAAAAGTCGGGGTCTCACCTGTGCAATGGGCACCTTCGAGGGCTTTAGCATTTCGGATGCTTTCAACGACCCAGCTAATCACGCCTTTTTGCTGGAAAAATACCAGGAAATCATCCCCAAGGCCGCCGATGCTGGCGTGCCCAGCGTGATTGCTATGAGCGGCAACCGTCGTCGCCTGACCGATTACGAAGGCATGATTAACTGCGCCAAGGGACTGGAACCCGTCGTGAAATTGGCCGAAGAGGCCGGCGTTGTCATTCAGATGGAATTACTCAATTCCAAAGTCAATCACCCTGATTATATGTGCGATCGCACCGAGTGGGGCGTAGCACTTTGCGAGATGATCGGCAGCCCCAATTTTAAGTTGCTTTACGATATCTACCATATGCAGATTATGGAAGGGGACGTTATTGCCACCATCCAGGAATACCAGGACTATATCGGTCATTATCATACCGGTGGGGTGCCTGGCCGTAATGAAATTAACGATAGTCAGGAGCTCAACTATCCCGCCATCATCAAAGCGATTCACGAGACAGGCTTTGAGGGCTACATCGCCCAGGAGTTTATTCCCACTTATGAGGATAAAATTGCTGCCTTGCGCGAAGGCATCATGATTTGTGCCTAAGGCCTGATGAGAATAAGTTCTGTCAAAAGATTCTCATTTTTTAAATGTGATGAGAGATTACCAGAAACTATTGATGAGGTGACCCTCATTGCTGGGACGAACATAGGGTATCATGTTTCTACAGATTCTGTAGCTAATGAATGGGTTAAGGTAAAAGGCTTCAAAGTAATTGCAGCGGAAAAATCTCAGGTCTACCTAAACCTTATTAATGCTATAAGTAATTCCCTCTCGTTTGGGGCGGATATTATTAATCTTAGTTTAAAGGTGCGAACACAGTCTGGAGAAGAACCTATATTTAAAATTATTGAGGAAGCAAGGGTTAATAAATCACTAGTAGTGGTAGCCGCAGGAAATGATGGGCCAATAAAAAATTCTTTGTCAGAATTGGCCAAGCTGGATTGGACTATATCGGTTGGTGCAACTGATAAAAAAAGGAGGCTAGTAGATTTATCTAGTCGAGGAGGACTACATGGAGGGAAGCCTACTTTAGTGACGAATGGAGCGCCAGGGGGTGCGAGTAAAAAGGAAGTAAAGGAAATGTTGGCTAGATATGGATATACTACAAGTTTTGCAACTGGCAAGGTGAGCAGAGTTATTGCAGGACTAAAGATGTTTATTTATGCAGTGATCAATGTAATTAATGATGCCGATGTTGTATCTACTAATTTAAAAAAAAATAGACTTAAGCTCCCAATAATCACTTTGCCAGATTCGGGATCTTTCCGCCAAGAAATTTTTGCAGGAAATTTTTACAGGGGGATTCATGAAAGGAAAGATCGATACTTTGATTTTTTTTCAAAACCTGAGCATATTAGATGGATGAATCTTGCTATGGATGAAATTGCTAAGGGGGTAGAAGAGATGCGTGTTGAACTAGATGTTAATACGATAATACGGAGGCTGTTGAAGTTGGCTTGTGTTAAGCTAGACGACTATTCTTCATATGAGGTAGGTTTTGGATATATTAGCTCTGGTATTGCTAGTAGATTTTTATCAAATTTTAATTTTAAACTCTTTTTGAGTTGTTTTTATCCAAAGAGGTATTCTGAAATTTCTAATGTACGTATAAGGCGAACCAATAAAAAGATAGGACCTCTTTTTTCTAAGGAATATGCGAGTGAATTATTCATTATGGGGCATAACACGATTATGTATCCGATTAAAATTTGGAGATAATGATTTTATTAGAAGAAGTTGTTCGTGATATTAAGCTGGCTTTATCTGAAGCACAGGACTTGTTGATTAATAAGGGGGTCGTGATTGAGAGAGTGGATGTTGAAATTAAGACGGAGGTAGTTGAAGCTAAAGATGCTGAGTTAGGATTCAAAATAAAGTGTATTCCTTTATCTTCTGGAAAGTCTAGAACTAACTCAGTTTCAAATACTATTAGGTTTTCATTTATTCCTGAAATACTCGATGTTGTGCCACAAGGGGCGGTTGAAGAAGCTCTTAAGAAATCAATCGCTGCTACTATTTTAGGTGTAGATGCAGGAAGGAAGAATTACCCAGTTCTAGATATTAATAGCTCTATGATTGAATTAGTTTTTGGCGTTGAAGAGTCAGGGCGGTTTACTGTATCTGTATTTGGTGCAAAGTACACCGAAGCAGAGCTGAATAGGATCAGTATTTATTTTGAAACCAAGCCTAATAACCCTAATTGATGATTCCAGATGATGGCTATCAATAGGGAGGTTCCGATGCCACATTTATCCATCCAGACCTTCTCGAAGAATAAATCCTACCGGATTCAACCAAAGGGAGCTTTGCGAAATGATTGGCAGCTCCAATTTTAAGCTACTTTACGATATCTACTACGTGCAGATTGTGGAGGGGTACGTCATCTCCACCATCTGGTAATACCAGGATTATATTGGCCATTACCATTCCGGCGGGAAGCCTGGAAGTAAAGAGATTAACGACAGCCTGGAGCTCAACTGTCTCACCATCATCAAAGCAATTCGCAAAACAGAATTTGAAGGCTATATCGTCCAAAGGTTTATCCCTACTTACTAGGATAGAATCGCTGCACTACGCGAAGGGGTTATGATTTGTGGGTAAGGTTAGTTGCCTCAAGAGAAGTAGCATATGACGGTTAATTTTGGGGGCGATGTAACCTTTTAGCTCTTGCTGCGACTATGGGTGCAGCAATCCAATACTTATGGACCTACAACAAGTTTTAACTGACCGCCCACCACCGCTTACAGCCGAAGGGAAACAACAAGCGTTTATCCGGGCTTATGATCCCTGTCACGAGCGATTTATTCGCTACTGTACTGCCCTTGGCTACGGCAAAATGGATACCGAAGATCTGGTGCAAGATGTGTTGCTGAGTGCTTACCAGCAGTTTGAAAAGATTCAGCAGCCTCAACAATTCTTGCATTACCTAATTCGTGCTGCTCGCAATCGAGCCGTTAGCCGCTGGCGCCGCAAACGCTATAAACCTGAATTACTGGACCGGCATCAGCATCGACTACAAGCCCAAGGGGTGAGCCCGGAACAGCTATTAGATGTCGACCTCATTTATCGGGCACTTGACCGGCTCCCCACTCAGCAACGAGAAGCCTTGCTATTGTTTGAAGTGAGTGGCTTCAGTATCCAGGAAATTGCCGAGTTGCAAAATAGATCAGTCGGAGCGGTTAAAACTACCATTAGTCGAGGTCGGCAAAAGGTTCGACAGCGACTTACTGAACAACGTCCCAGTTCTCCTCAAAACCTGGCCATTTGGGCTACGGCCAAATTACTACTATTATGAATACCCAAAATCCTTTGCAGCCCATCTTAGAGTTGCCGCCGGAATTGAATCGTGAAACGATCAACCCTTTCCTGCAACGCCTGCCCGTGCTGGCTGCTACCAAGACCTTGACGAACGACTGGTGGTCACCAGCACATCTTTGGTTGGGAAGCAGTGTCTTCCTTTGTTGCTGCTTGTCGGTATACGCCCTACTTCCGGAAAAAACAGCTGAGCATAGCCTTGAACTTTCCGGCTTTGAGTTGGTAGAGCCGGCTATTACAGCGGTAGCCGAAGTATCGCCAGTAACTGCGCCTACCAGTTTTGAGACCATTCCTAGTCTCCCTGAACCAGAAGTGACCGCGACCACCAGCTCACCATCAGAGGAGAATGAAATGGTAGAGGCAGAAAATAGCTTCCCACTACCAGAGGAAACAGCAATAGCCCCGACCATAGTGGAGCGCTCATTCAATGGACAAGTCGTCCTGACCGACACCCTGCTTACCATTGAAGCCGCGGCTGCCCCATCGCCTCCACCAGCCAGGAGGGAACGCCTGGAGCGGCCTGCAGTTAGCAGCTCTCCCCCTAGCTCGCCGCAGAAGGTGGTAGTAACAACGGATAATCAAAACTGCCGCATAAGTGAAGATTTAATGTACCTCAGCCTGGGTCCATTGCGCCGCCGCTTACGCATGCAATTAAGAATGGATGGCTTGACCCGCAGGCGACAGGATTTCGTAGATCTTTGGTTTACCGAAGAGACGATTTACTTCAATGGAGAAGAAATGATGCCGGATTTGCAGCTCGTATACCGAGAGATCGCCAACGAATTTCGCTTCAAATCGGGGCCCTACCGCCACGTCAAAATATGGCCCGGTGCGATTGCCGTTGGTGATTTTTGCCCAGATGGTTTCTACGGATCTGCAAAAGGCAGATTTGAAGATAATTACCTCATACCAACGGAAAGAGATATTAACGGCCGGCCAGATTAAAATTGATCTGTTGGCGACAGCAGGTAGGTACGTGATGCATTGCCCCAATTGGTCTGCTTATCTTAGTAGCGATCAATGTCCCTTACATGCTCCGACCTTCTTTGTTGTTATGTGCGTTGTGCTTTGTTGGCTTGCTTAAGGCTCAATTACCGATTCCTACGAACGAACTGGATTATCGCATTCAGCTCAGTGTCGACCGACTGACGGATCAATCCGTCAATCCAGCTTTTAATCAGGCATTCATCCTAGCCGATGTCAATCTACAAGCTAATAACCCTCGGCGTTTTGACAACTTCAGCGGGGATTTATCGGGTCGCTACATCGAGGTGATGAGCTTGCTGTCGGAGCAAGAGCGGGAGGTAGCTCATCTAGACGAACTGGTTGCAGCCGTATTGAAATTTCAGCAGCCCGATGGGCGTTTTGGGGATCCCGATTTACAATTTACTGCGGAAGCCATCGGCGGAGAGCACATGGCCCTGCTCTGGGGTAATGGTCGGTTGCTACTTGGTCTGATGACCTATTATGAGCAGACTGAAGATCAAACGGTTTTGGCCGCAGCCAGTCGATTGGGAGATTTCTTTATTTCTACCATGGAAGCCTGTCGACAGCCAGCCGTGGTGGAGAAACTAGCAGGACTGGGAGCACACGGTATCATTTGCTTTACCCAATATATTGAAGGGCTGGTTCCACTGGCGCAAGCTACTTCAGAAGAGCGCTTCGTTGAAGCTGCCGCTAGTGCTTACCAAATTATGCCTGAGCGAGGCATACAGCATAGTCATGGTTATTTAACCACGCTGCGCGGAGCCTTGATGCTGCATGAATTGACGGGTAATCCAGAACAATTAGATTATGTGCGTCGCACTTTTGATGACCTATTGGCCAGCGAAGACTACACGCTTTATGGCGCAGTATTCGAATATTTCGGCGGACACGGAGAACGGGATGAAGGCTGCTCCTCGGCAGATTTTATGCGCCTGGCTTTTCATCTTTACCAGCTTACCGACGAGCTGCATTACTTGGAAGTAGCAGAAGCCGCCTTACTGAATGCGCTTTACCTGAATCAGCACGAGCAGGGCGATTTTGGGAACCGCTTTTACGCAGAATTTGGATTGGATGCCTCCAATCCACGCAGAGCCTGGTGGTGCTGTACAATGCATGGACTGCGGGCGTTACTAGCGGTAAAGGAAGAATTCCTATTCAATTTTCAGCAGAACAGGGTAACGATGTCTCTATGGCTGAACCAACGGTTGGTAAGGGAAGGCATGGATCTAGAAATTCGACAGCTAAGCCCGGAAAATGGGCGAGAGCGCTGGCAATTAACCTTTAATGAATGGCCCGCTAAGTCGTTTAAGGTACGCTTGCCGAGTTGGGGCCAAAACTGGCAAATACTGCAAAATGGAGATCAGACTTCCTACGAACCCGGTTTCCTAATTATTGCCGATCCCGATCAACGCAAGGAAATTACTTTCAGCACCCAAATGCGGCTTGCCTTCCTAGGAGAAAATGAAGATCAGCCTAGTCTAGAGCTTCCAGCTCGCCCACAATCCGGTTATCTTTTTTACGGACCGTATCTGATGGGGATTCACCAAGCGGACTTTATCGCTGAGCCGGACTGGGGCCATCAAGTTGCACTGGCAGAATTACAGCCTGATCCAGATCGAGCTAATTGCCTGCAAACCCAATATCGTAACTCTGGTTATCCGGGTCTACTGGATCTACAACTGGTCCCAGTTGGACAGCAACTCTATTTTGGTCACCCCTATACACGGGTGAAGACGGGCTATGGTTTGGAGCTTAAGGTGGGGAATTAATTGGGAGAAATGGAAAGACTAGATTTGCTATCGGAAACAGTAATCGATAGCTATGTTAGGAATAAACTTCAGGAAGGCTAAGGAGCAAGATTTATCGGCTATAGTGGCGCTTCTAGCGCAGGATAAACTGGGGAAACTCCGCGAAGATTATCGTGAACCTTTACCTTCAGCCTACGAAGCAGCCTTTGATCATATTCGCCAGGATGAGAATCAGGAGTTGATCGTCTTAGAAAATGAGGCTGGAGAAATAATCGGTACACTACAACTCAGTTTTATTACCTATCTGACTTATCAGGGCGGGATTCGTGCCCAGATCGAAGCGGTGAGAATTAGAGAGGATCAACGCGGAAAAGGCCTGGGGACTGTCCTGTTTGAATGGGCCATTCAACGGGCCAAGGGCCGAGGTGCTCACCTACTACAGCTGACAACGGATAAGCGCCGGCCTGAGGCCATCCACTTTTATGAAAAACTGGGCTTCAAAGCCTCGCATGAGGGTATGAAGCTGCATTTTGCTTGAGCACTAAGTCTAATAGAAAAAACTACTTGAATTCGATATAGTCCACTTCTAATTCGAAAGGGCCTGCCTTCTTTCCGGTATTGATGAAGGCCAGCTGGATGGTATTGCGCAGCCATTCTTCCTGAGCGGTTTGACCATTCGTGCGCCCCACGCGGGTGTTTTCGAAATCAGCCAGCGGGATACTCACGGTAGTCCATTCTCCTTCGACGGATTCGATAGCATGCCTCAGATAAGGCTCGTACCAGACTCGACTGCGGTACAACTGGAGGGCAAAACCTTGTCCTTGCGTTTTAAGACGGATGGTAACCGTGGTGAATTGGGATAGATCTATACGATCATAAGGACTTCGCAGGGAAGAGAAGCCACCGTTATTGTCTAAAGAAATGGCTCCTTGGAAACTGATTAAATCTTCTTGTAGTTGGGCTTGGCCATAAGAAAGCCCACCCATGACACCGTCGTTAACTACCCGCCAGTTTTGGCCGGCATCCTCCTGCCCAAAATCGATACGAAGACTGCCTGGGGCGGGTGGTGAAACAGCAAACATGCTGAGTAAGATTAGCGGTATGAATTTCATCTTGATTTTGTACTTCCGCAGGTCAAAACGTTCTCCGAATCTAGCAGGTGCTGATCCTCAAAAAGATTCGAGGGACCGTACGCGGAAGGTTTTAATCCTCGACTTTCGGGATATAAGCGTTTCCAGGCAGAATTGTTGAAGGTTTTGGTCTGCTTTTCGTAAAACATCGTGGGTTAGACCCCGTTACGAGGAAATACCTGCGGAAGTACAAGCTCTGAATATCATCAAGTAGCCACCAAAAAAAGAGCGTACTCCGTGGAGCACGCTCGTAAACACTTCTACATAGCCTTTGCCGAGTGCTATGGAATAACAAACATTAGACCCGACGACCCATGGTCGCCAGGCCTAATGTGGGATTAGTTTTGTTTACTAATCCGAACCGTTTCTACTCCATCGGGAGTTTGTAAACGGAGTAGATAGATACCGGCGGGCTCTTGAGTCAGCCGTAGATCTAGCTGATTCTCTCCGACTACCACCTGGCGACGATCCTGCTGGAGTAACCTGCCGTTGAGGTCGAGCAGCTGGTAGTTGTAGCTACCGCTCTTGCTGGCTCGCCAGTTGACACGCAGCTCGCCGCGGGTAGGGTTGGGAGATACCAGCACCGAAAGCTGATCAGTAGCCGTAGGGGAGCTAGTGGAGGTAGAGTTGAGGGTACGGAAGCTGGGGTCGCTAATGAAGCCCTGGTCGTCTCCACCGATGGTAAGCGTAACGGTGAAAGTGTTCTCACAGCCACTCTCCGTTTCAATGGTCAGGCTAATGGTGTAAGTACCATCTCCGGGGAAGATGTGATAGTCCTGGAATTCTGAACTACCGGTTCCGTCACCGAAGCTCCAGGCATAGCTGATGGCATCGTAAGACGATAGATTAAGGAAGTAGACTGCAGGCTGCTGCTCCTCATTCGTTACAATGATTGGTAAGAACCAGGCGCGGCAAGTGAGGTCGCCATACCAAATGTTTTCACCGGCATTTACTACAATAATGACGGTAGTCTCACAGCCACTGGCCGTTACGACCGTCAGGGATACATCATAGCTACCTTCTTCCGCAAAGGTGTGAAGCGGGTTCTGCTCGAAGGAAGTCGTACCGTCGCCAAAGTCCCAGACCCAGCTCTCGTTACCACCCAGTGAGAAGTCGATGAATTGATAGGTGAGCAGATCATCGGGATTGGGCTGTTCGAAGAAGAAGAAGGCCTGGCATTCCAATCCGGTCGGGCCGGAGCCTTCCTGCTCTCCTACGATGATGGTTTCGGTATAGGTTGCGGTACAGCCGTCATCGGTGAAGATCGTCAAAGTCACTTCATAAACTCCGGGACTGGCGTAGGTGTACTCGGGGTCATTGATGGATGAGCTGCTGCCATCGCCAAAGTTCCAGATCCAGTCAGCGATATTGCCCGTAGTGGTGCTGGATAGGTTAGTGAACTGAATGGTGAGCGCATTATTGGCTACCGGTACCGCGCTGAAGTTGGCAAAACAACCTATTTCTTCTTCACAGAAGTAGAGATGCTCGACACCAATGCCTTGGAAGAAGGCATCACAGACACTTTCGAAGGTGATTTGGTTGCCAGCATCGTCGAAAGTACATACTTGCAGGTCGCCAAGTTCTTCGTCAAACGGACAAGGGTCGCAGAGCACAAAGTCTTCGGGCGAGAAGCCTGCACAGATGGCTTGGCATTCATTCTCGAAGTAAAGTTGAGTACCGTCATCTGCCGTAGTACAGACCGGAAGTAATTCATGACCACAATCACAGGGGGCGTCTGGCTCACAGTCTGTAAATTGATCGGGGGTGAAGCCGTAGCACTCCGCAAAGCAGCTGTTACTAAAAGTGAAAATTTCACCCGTTTCTGGATCGATTACGCATACCGGATCGTATTCTTCCGTACAGACACAAGGTTCCGTCTGCTGACCACAGGGGAAGAGTTCTTCAAAGGTGTAACCCAAGAACAAGGCCTCACAAATGCTTTCAAAGGTGATGGTGTCATTGCTAGTGCTGTCGAGCGTACAAACGTCAAAAGGTATAGGTCCTCCAAAGATGGATTCGTACGGACAGGGATCACAAATTACAAACTGATCGGGGTTGAAACCATTACAAACAGCGATGCACTCATTCTCGAAAGTGATGTTTTCCCCATCGTCACTAAGGACACAAACCGGCTGCCAGATTTCTTCACATCCGCATGGATCTACGGGGTTACAATCGACTAAATCATCCACCGAATAGCCAGCGCAATCGGCAAAACAGCTATTCGAGAAGGTCAAGATTGATCCATCCTCCCCGATAACGCAAACCGGGTCGTAAATCTCGAAGCAGTTGCAAGTAGTGTCTGGTGTACAGGGCACCAGTAGATCAAGGTCCATGGAATCTAGTCCTTGACAGAGGGCTTCACATACATTGTTGAAGCTGATATCTACGCCTAAAAAGTCGAGGCAAACCGGATCAAAGGGCTCGCCTTCGCAGTCACAAGGAGGAGGAGGAGGGCCACAGGCTATCCAGCTATCGGGGCCGTAACCAGCGCATTCGGCAAAACAGTGGTTGTCGAATGTGAGTGTGTCTCCTTCCACTTCTACACATACTGGCGCGTGGAAGGTGGGACAGAAACAATCGTTACTGCAGTCGAAGAGTTGATCTTCCGCAAAACCGGCACAAATCGCCAGGCAAGCATTATCGAAGGTGAGTAAAACACCAGTATGATCAGTAACGCAAACGGGGTCAATGATTTCCGGGCATTCACAATCATTAGGGTCAAAGACGCTGATGAAAATGCCAGTGGTGCTGGTACAATTTCCGGCTGTGATCGTCAGGCTGGCAGGGTAGAGTCCGCTGCTTGCGTAGATATGCGTGGGGTTCTGCTCATCGCTATTATTACCATCTCCAAATTCCCAATAATAATCAGTAATGGGGTCGATCGCATTAGAAAGACTACTGAAGCTATATTCCAGGCTGTTGTCCGGGTTAATCGCAAAGCTGATAAAGGCCTGGCAGGAGTCAGTCGGAGGAGGAGGGTCAATATTGCTGCATAGTTCTAGTAAAACAGCGTAGGTAGCCTGATCGGGGAAAATAGTAAACTGGGCTTCCTGTACATCGCCATTACAAACGTCAATCGCCTGTGTGGACCATTCTACAGCCTGCTCAATTACGACATCTAGGACAAAGGTGAATTGTCCCAGATCATCGGTTACCGTCTGATCTACTAGCAGCCCTTCTTCGTCAAATAAGGCAATTTCCCAGCCAGGAAAACCTCCACCATCAGGGCCAAAGGTTGCCAGCCCCGTAATGGTGATGGTCGTCTGAGCGGCTAAGCTTCCGCAGAGGAGCAGACATAGTGTGAAAAATAATTGTTTGGTTTGCTTATACATCGTTGTTCTTTCTGAAAAGGATGAAGGTAAAATTGTCCTCCATGTGCTTACTCGGCGGAATAAATGAAGCGCAATAAACTTTGTCCTTCGGGGCCCGAAAGACGCAGTAAATAGATAGCCCGCGGGGCTTGGTTAAGGCGGCCTTCCCAGTTGTTGAGGGGAGGCCCGGAATACAATAGTTGTTGACGTCCTTGCAAGTCAATCAGCTCTACTTGCGTAAAGCTAGATTCACTTTGCACGCGTAATTGATCTTGTACGGGGTTGGGGGAGAGAGTAGCCAACAGTTGATTGTTGGAATTGGGCTCAGGATTTGAAGTAATCGAAGTAAGTGGCCAGAAACCTAGGCCAGTACTGCTTACATTAGTACTTTGAAATTCGCCGTCGACTGCTAGGATATTATTAGCTCCGACAAATGGTATTTCAGGACCGCCTCCAGCGGGAAGAATACCAATTAGGTCTTCTACAACAATCAGGTTCAATACTCCTAGCAGACCTTCTCCCTCAACGGGATTGATGCCTAATCTGCTGATCGCCACTTTTATCTTGTTGTCTTCATAGCTGACATAGGGGAAGGCCATATTGCCATCGTTAATCCATTCGGAGGAAAAATTAAAAGTGGCTGATACAACGTAGGTAGGATCGACTTCAATTTCAAAAGCCAAGCCATTGATAACTAGGTCATCTGCGGAGCTTACCACGCGGATGGGAATCTGAAGACTTCCCATCATATTTTCGGGGGCGATCGCGTTTCCATTATTAAACTCCAGTTCGGGCCCCTCCCCAAGAAAATTGCTAAACTCTAACTCCTCGACTTCATTCTCTTCCAGGCCTTGGTTGAGGGCCAGGTAGGCGAAATCAATTAATTCGATTCGCCCGTTCCCATCGGAGTCTGCGTGAATAAAGTTGGTACCATTGGGATAGGCATAGGGCCAAAACGCTAAAATGTCTTGCGGCTGGCTACTACTGCCTGGTGCTCGGGTAGGCCCCACGTGCCCGTAAGCATAACCAATAGCTAGAACGTCATACTGATCTACTCGTCCGTTATCGTTGGCGTCTCCAGGTAAAACCTGCTGGCTCCAAAGGGTGCTGCTGAGCAGCACCGATACGATTGATAAGTAGATGCGAGTCGTCATGTTTATTCTAGTTGCAGCGCAAATCTATCGTCCTTATTGAGGCGCTACAACTACAATTAGTGCAATTTTCCGAGTATTTTTGTGGCAGAAAATTTTATAAGTATTTGATTGTCAATTAATAAGTAGTTTTTTTTCCGTAAAAAAATTACTTTGTTTTCATCGTTTTCTATGAATAATAGCAAGCTGTTTGACGTATTCAGGGTGTTAGAGCGTGCTGAACTAAGAAGATTCAAAGATTTTGTTCATTCTCCTTACTTCAATAAGCAAGAGGTAATTAGTGCCTTGTGCCTGGAAATGATTGCTCAACATCGGCGAAATTGGCCCCCAAAAAGCAGTACCCCTCAGGCTTTATATCAACGCTTATTTCCTGCCGAAAAATTCGATGCTAAGCATTGGTCCTATTTGAGTAGTAGCTTATTGCGACTCTGCGAGCGGTTCCTGGTTTATGAGCAGCTGGAGGATAGTTTTAGCTTCAGGCTGGAGCAGCTAAGGGTACTGTCAAAAAGAGGCTTGGAAAAATCTTATCAGTGGTATCAGCGCAAATTAGCGGCTGAATTTAAGCGAGAGTCAAAGCTCAGCACCGATCAACTACAGTACCGCCTTAGCTTTTTTCAGCAGCAAATAGAACACTTTACCGATCAGGATAATCGTACCCCCAGCCCGCATTTGCAGTCGATGATGGACTGCCTAGACAATTACTATTTACTACAGAAATCAAAAATTGGTTGCGAAATGCTTTCCTGGCAAGCCATGCTAAATGAGCACTATTCCATTGAATGGTATGGGCCTCAGGAGTACCGCAAGCTGGATCATTTACCAGATGGACAGTTGAGCCAACTCTATTTTCAGGCTTACAATCTGCTACAAACGGAGGATCGTCCAGATTTGCTGCATACTTATATTGGCAGGATGCGGAAAGCTGCCCCTCAATTAGAAGAGCTGCATTTAACGGAGCTTTACCAGCACGCGCTGAATTATTGCGCTCGGCAGATTCGCTCGGGCTATCGATACTTTGTTGACCATTTGTTCGACCTCTATAATGAAGGCCTTGAACAGGATTACCTTTTGGATAAAGGCGTACTTTCTTCTGGTAACTATAAAAACATGATCAAACTGGGCCTGGGCCTTGGACAGCTAGACTGGGTCGAAAAAGTAGTTGAAAACTATACCGACTTACTGCCCCTTGAAACGCGTAAAGACGCCTATCACTATAATATGGCAGATTTACATTACTACCGACAGGAGTACGATCCGGCGCTTTACCACCTGCGCTCCACGGAGTTTACAGATGTACATTATGCCTTAGGCGCAAGGGCTATGCTGGTTAAGATTTACTTTGAACAAAGGGAGACCGACGCACTTTACGCGCTCTTATCTTCCTTTTATATTTACCTTATACGCAACAAACTTGTAGTAAAAGGTACCAAGGACGCTTACCTCAACTTTATCCGCATATGTCGACAACTTTATCGAGCCAAAAGCAAGGAAACCGCTGAAAAAATAGGGGTGCGTATCGAAAAAACGGTATCCGTTAACGATCGCACCTGGTTGATGCAACAGATAGAAAATTGGAACAATAATTAAAAAGGAGTTCTCATTTCTTTCTTTTTGTACTTCCGCAGGTTGAATCGTACACCGTAGGATTCAATCCTCGTAGAATGCCTGTCTGCTCTCGCTTTAGCGGAGTGGCATGAATGCGAGATGGGGCATCGCTGCCGAAACCCTCGTACAAATACGGTATCCCAACCACTTTATATTAAACCGAGTGACTTAGGACCAATAAGCATCCAACAAAAATCTAAAAATGTATCAATTTCAATCCGAGCAACTTGAAGGGGGGAAAGTCTTCAAATATCAATGCCTACGGAACGGAGAGTTAATGAGCGTCATGGATTTTATCAGTGATCTCAAATCCGAAGAGCAGTTTTCAATCGAATTATCAACTACTATTACCAACTGCCCTTTTCCCGCCCTCTTTTTTGAAACACCGCCCATGATCAAAGAACGGCTATCTCAGTCCTTCGAATTCGTCTTAGTAGCGAGCAAATCGCTAACCCAAGTGCAGGCTAATTCTCATGCTTTTGCCGACTATTTTACCGCAGATGAGGTGGTCGTTAGCTTCCCTAATCTAGGAGGTGATGCCCAATTGATAGTACCCTGTCCAATCGGCAAGACGAAATATGCTCACCTCAAAGACTTTCTGGCCACTGCTGCTCCTGAACAACTAATGGCATTCTGGAAAAAGACTGCAATGGAATATCAAACCGCTCTTGGCGATGCACCAAAATGGCTAAGCACCGCTGGCCTGGGCGTGAGTTGGCTGCATTTACGGATTGACTCCCGACCGAAGTATTACCGGCATACGCCCTACAAGCAACTCTAAAATTACGTGCTCCTTCGTGACTTCGTAGAGCCTTATGCTGCGAGACCTCTGAGGACGTCACCTATATTACTACAAACTACCCAACTACTCTCTCCCTCCTCCAGAGATACCAAAGTCTAGCTCGCCGTCACTTCCAGGGACGATATCAAGGCCCTCACCGGCATCAAGCCAATCAGCGGGTTCTTCTACGAGACGAATGATGGTATTAAAGCTGCGCTCCAGGTCCTGGCGGATATCGAGGCGGTAGGCTTCAGACCTGCGGAAGTCCTGCTTCACCTCTCGCTTAGCACGTTCGTAATTAAAATTTTCAACGGTACCGTGTATTTTGAAATACATATTGAAGAAACCATTGCGCCTTGCTCTCAACAGGCTTAAGTCTTCATCATGGCCAGCGATTTTATTCGCCATTACCTGCCCGGCATTGACTTTAATGTTGTAGTCGATGCGATTGGTAAAGCTGTGCTCGCCGGAAATGGTCATGTTCATAGCGCTAGACTGGATAAACATCACCGGAATGTAGACGGTATTATTTTTGATTTCGAGGAAGTTTTCCAGCTGGCTAAAACGTACTCGCTCCAGGTCACGCGCTTTGAGGAAGGCGGCAAAATTGTTGAGCATGCCAAAGTCGTGTAACTCCCCATCGTAGATGCCTATTCCGGCCTGAATATGCAAACGATCGTAATCTAGGTACCCGGCTTCGTCGAAACTCGCTTTGATGGTCATCCGGCTGTTGAGATTACCTTCCAGGTTTTCGGCCGTTAGTATCTCCTGACCGAAGTTTTCCCCCTGACGGAAGAATTCAGTGACGTCTACCTGCGAGGCGGTCACCCGGGCTTCGATGCGGGGTAGAGGGCGAAAATCCAGTCGGCCATCCAGTTGAAACTGCCCGTCCATGGCTTCGGTTTGCCCGTTCAAATCCATATGTCCCTGGGCGAAGCGCAGCTCTCCCGTGAAGCCTTCGCCTTCGATTTGGCCGTAATTCCATTCGTCGATTTGCAGCTCAAAGCGGCCTTCCAGTAAGTCGGTGATCCGCCCGTTCTCTACCACGGAACGTCGCCGCAGGCTATCGGCCATTGCGGTCCCTTCGGCGGCAGCTACCTCTTCGTCGCTTACTCCGTACAGATTGAGCAATTCATCGATGTCGAGACTCCGACCACGTAATAACGCATCGAATTCTAAAGCAGCATCCTGGCTATTGAGCGAGTCCGCAAATAAGACCGGGATGAGGTTGGTGGCCTCGCCATTAAAATCAACAACGGTGCCGGGGGCCTCAAGTACCAGCTCTTGCAATTGCATGCGGTTGTTATCGAGTACCAGAGTGCCGGAAGGAAAGCGGACTTGTCGATCATTGAGCTCAAAGGCGGCATTGTCGAGCTCCAGATTGCCTTTGACGCGTACTTGCCCCATACGACGAGGGCGCAGCATATCTTCATAACGGCCACTCAACTCTAAGCCATTTACGTGGAGGAAACCCCTCCCTTCTTGAAGATTGTCTAGCGGTAGTATACCCGGCAGGGCGCCCATAGCAATATGTCCATCCAGCCGGACTTGGAGGCGAGGGGCATTGAGGTTCTCCATTTTAGCGTAGAGTTCAAAGTCTTCTCCGTCTAAGCTACCGCTGAAGTTATTGATCTCTAGCACGGAAGTACTGAGCCGTTGCAGATCCCCATTGCTGAAATTAGCCTGGAAGGCAATGTCGCGCGCGGAGGCATCCAGGTGAGGGCTGCGCAGGCGCCCCCGGCTGAAGTCAACGGTAGCCAAAACGCGTGGAGATATACGGGAGGTCCAGGGGCCGAGTACACTGCCGTTGAGCAACCAGCTGCCGCGACTTTCTAATTGAGCTAGTGGCCCCAGATAGTTTTCCGGTAGCAAGCTGAGTAGGTCGGTCAGACGGCCTTCGTCACTACCGAAATTGAGGTCCAAGTCCATGCCGTCTTCGGTTATTCGGATACCTCCATTGAGCTCCATAGCAAGCAAGCCGAGACCAAGGCGTACCCGCTCAAACTGATAAAACTGCTGGTCGTTATCGACCTGGGTCTGGGCGGCGAAAGTGACGTATTTACCCTCCAGAAAGCGCTGCCCTTGATTCTCGATGAAATGAATCTGAGCGGTGGCTTCGGATTCCATCTGGTAGACGACCTGCCCAAAGTCGCCGCTGAACTCGGCCCAATCAATTTGCAACATGGCAGCCGAACGCAATTGCTCATTTTCGTAGATGAATTCGACATTTTGTAGGCGGGCATCGTCAATGGCAAACTCGGTGGCTTCAGCGGCAGGCTCGGGCTCTACGCCGACGGGCGTGTAGCCTGTCAATAAATAATTGGGGTTGCCGTCCTGATCAACGACGATGCGTAGACTTCCATCGGCGATTAGGATTTGTTTGACGTGGGTACGGCCAAAAAGACTGGAGAGCCCAATCCGGCAGCTGAGTTGTTCGCATTCCAACAGTGGGCCACCATCACTACCTGCCATGTTAACCTCAGTTAGGTCTACTGAAAGGTTAGGAAAAGAACGTAGCATACTGAGGCGGGCGTCGCCCACCGTAATCTCTGTCTGGAGATTTTCATTAAGCCCAGCGATGACGGAACGAACTATGCTACCGCCAAAAAACTGAATAATCAGAAACAGTAAAAGGACTAAGCCTAAGAAACTGAAAAGGAGGTACTTCGCGATTTTCTTGAAACGACGCATAGCGGTGAAATGAAAGGGCGTATGGGTAAGATCTGCAGAAGCTTGCCTGCCGACAACAGCCAAGCAGCTACAAATATGAAATATTATCATCGGTCTGCTAGACTATTATGAGCTAAACGTTGAGATGCTGATCGTATTTTGGCAGCTTCTATTTGTCATAGCTGGTTAGTGAAAAGGTGGCTGCTGTTGCAAGATTACTTACCTTTGCCTCTTCTTTCAGGCCAAGGGGCTTTATCCTCGAAAATTTGCTGCTACTGCTATGAAATTTGCTGTCGTTGTCTTTCCTGGTTCTAATTGCGATGATGATCTCGTACACGTTTTGGGTGCCGTAATGGGACGTAAGACGTTCAAGGTTTGGCATAAAGAAACTGAGCTGCCCGGTATCGGAGCCGAGGATTGCGTGATTGTACCCGGTGGTTTTAGCTACGGCGACTATGTACGTGCCGGTGCTATTGCTCGATTTTCTCCCATTATGACGGCAGTAATCGATCATGCCCAAGGCGGTGGCCGAGTTTTTGGCATTTGCAACGGCTTCCAGATTTTATGTGAGGCCGGCATGTTGCCAGGGGCATTGTTGCGGAATAGTGGCCAGCGATTTATTTGCCAGAATCAGTATTTGCGCTGTGAAAGCAGTGCCAGTGAAGTGACTAGTCAATTGACTAAAGGGCAGGTACTCAACATTCCTATTGCTCATGCTGAAGGCCGCTATTTTACGGATGCAGCCGGATTGGCAGATTTGGAGGCCAATGATCAAATTTTGTTCCGCTACTGCGGCCCGAATGGCGAGGTGACTGATAAATTTAACCCTAACGGTAGCATCTCTAACATTGCGGGTATTCGCAATAAGGCGGGCAATGTGGTAGGCATGATGCCTCACCCTGATCGTTGTAGTGAAGCAATTCTGGGGAATACCGATGGTAAAGCACTCTTTGCCGGCCTGATACAGGCGGTAGAAGCAGTAGCGGTATAGATCCTTGCTAATTGATCTAGGCATTGTCCTGCTGTACTTTACAGCAGTCATGTTGCTGGCTCTTTCTGGGCGGCAGACGGGTAAAGACGTAACGGCAGAGGAATATTTTTTGTCTTCTCGCTCTCTACGCTGGCCTTCAGTAGCCATATCAACCATTGCTACTAATGTACAGGGCTATCAGTTTTTAGGGATGATGGGCTCGGCCTATCTCTACGGTATGGCCCAAGCTAATTTGGAAATCAATGCTGTGCAGGGTATCCTGCTGGCAGCTTTGCTTTTTGTGCCGCTTTACCTAAAGGATAGGGTGATCACCATCACCCAATTTATCGAGAAGAGGCTGGGGCAAAAGGCAGCGCTGGGTTACAGTTTAGCTAATATCGGACTGCTATCAACGGTCGGCTTAGGAGCAGCTTTAATGTGGGGAGCTTATGCCGCTGAATTGGTCTTTGGTCAGTACCTGGAATGGATTAGTGATGACCGTTTTACTCGAGCCGCAGCGGTCCTGATCAGTCTCGGTGTCTTTTCTGCTATCTATACCTATTTAGGTGGTCTGAGAGCAGTGGTGAAAACGGATATTATTCAGTTCGTGATTTTGGTAGCCGGCGGATTGATTATTACGATTGTAGCGGTCAAAGAGCTGGGTGGCTGGTCGCAGCTCTACGCCAAAACGCCAGCCGAGCATATGTCGTTACACCTACCAGCCGACCACGAAAATTTACCCTGGACGATGCTCTTTGGTCTCTTTTTCCTCAACATCAATTATTGGTGTGGTAATCAAGCGGTGATTCAACGGTCATTGGCAGCAAGAAGTCTACGCGAAGCCCAGCTCGGCTTAATGGTAGGCGGGGTGATGAAATACCTAATGGCAGTGATTATTATCGTGCCAGGAATCGCTCTCTACGGCCTGATCGGCAATGAACTGACCGAAGTAGATGCCGCTTTTCCGCGCCTAGTACAAGACTTTCTGCCTACCGGACTAGCCGGACTCATCCTCTGTGCTCTTTTCGCCAGCTTGATGAGTACAGTCGATTCTACCTTCAATTCCTTGTCTACCCTTTGGTCGATCGATATTTACGGGCGTTATCTACAACCCAATGCTACGGACCAGGATCTAGTTCGAGCTGGCCGACGGACCATCCTGGTCTGCTTATTGAGTGGTATAAGTACGGGCCTGCTATTACTCAGTGTGAAATTTAGCGATAGCGGTTCTGCCTTTACGCATTTTCTCAATGAGACCCGCTACTTCGTCAATTGTGGTCTGGTGGTTCTGCTGCTTTCAGCCGTTCTGTTGGTCAGCCCTAAGCCCCGCTATACCTTATTGGCCTTCCTGTTTACGGTGCCCCTCAATTTTGGACTGAAGTATGGCTCTAAGTTCTTGCACGAAAATCACGGTTGGGTAGAGCTCAATTACTTCTTGCGGGCAGGCATCGTTATTGTGGTCGCTTTTCTACTTTTCCAATGGCTAGTCGGCCGAGGCCGTTGGGCCAAATTGGAATGGCAAGCAGACAGTCTATCCGTTAAATGGTTTGCTTGGGGACTGGTCGGGAGTTTAGTACTGTTGCATATTCTTTTTCATTAGCGAGTTTCCTTCTAGCTTTAAGTAGGGCGTTGCTGTTCCCTTACGCAAGGCCCTGATCCCTGCGGGACTACAGACCTCGCTCCGTTCGTAGAAGTCCCCTGTCGGGGCCTTTACTGTAGCTGACCGACTACCCAACTACAACACCTCCCCTTCCAAATCCCTCCTCAACTCCCGCACCACGCCTTTTTCTTCCACCAAATACTGCCAGTTCGTATCAAATACGGCGAGTAGTTCAGAAACGGCTTCATCACTTAACGAGAGGCTATGGAATTGGGTGCCTTGATTCTGCTGGTAATAGCGGACTTCTCCCAGGATATCTTTGTCGATGCGGTACATAATAAAGTCGGAGACCATCAGCACGTCTGCGTCCTGATAGTTGTTGCCTTTTAGCTGGCGTATAGCTTCGTAAAGAGCCAGACTGGGATCGGTACCTCCGTAAAACGACATGCCCAAGAATTTTGCAATCTCATCCAGGCTATTAGCCACATCGTAGAGATCGATGGTTTTGATGCCCACGGAAAAGTTGATGAGGTAGGCGCGCCGATTGGTCTGAATCGCCATTTTTAGTATGGCTAGGCAGAGTACTTTGGCAATCATCTCCGGTCGGCCACGCATACTTTCGCTGGTATCTACACAGATGATAAAGGGGCCTTTTTCCCGCTGCTTGACTCTTTGGTTGACCGCCATGGTTTTGTTCTCACTACTTTGTAAATGACGATCTTCAAAACGGAAGGTGAGTAGTTTGCTGTCTACAAAGCGCTGCAGAAAAACGGCTTCTGTATCCTGCTCACTGAGTAACCCGACCTCTGAGCTGAGCAGGTAGTTGAGGTCTTGACTTTCGTGCACGCCTACTATTTCAGCTTTAGCTTCCCGATCCACCACCCATTCCTGACGTACGATGGTTTGCTCATAGGTTTCTTCCTCTAGCTCGATCTCGGCCTCCCGTAGTTGGCCTAGTAGGTCGGCCAGTTCTCTGATGCTTTCTTCATCCTCTAGTAGCTGGTCATATTCTTGCAGAATATCGAAAGAGGCCGATTGCCAGAGCTCTCGACTCATATCCCAACCCAGGTAATCGGTGAAAGGAGAAATAATTTCTTGCAGCTGCCGAAATTCTTGCACTTTGTTACTCAGTAATTCTACGTAAGTATCCTGCTCTTCTTGTAGTTTTTGTAGTTGGTAGCTGAGAATTTTAGCTTGTAATAGGGCGTCCCACTGAGCCAGCAAGTCAGTCAGTAGCAGCTCGAAGCGCTTTTGATCTGCTTCTTGTAGGTCGGCAGGATCTGCCGCGAAATACTTTTGGAAGCCTTGCCGGTAAAAGCCCAAATCCAATACCTCGCGCTCATAGGTGCTGCCCAAAAATTGTAATAAAAAAGGATATCGTGCTGAAAAGGCTGCAAGTGGGGTGACTGCCCAGCCCTGCAATCGATCTACTTCAGCAGTGTGAGGGTGCTTTGTACTTACCTTAGCGTAGGTTTTGCGTAACCACTGCAAACTATCCAGTACGACTTTTTCATTGATGCGCTGGTGCTCTTGTAGTAGAGGGAGGAGCGTTTCAATTTCCAGGATTTGATCGAGCGCCTTGCGAAAATAGCGGGCGTAATCACTCTGCAATTCTTCTGGCACTAGTACGTCGCTTCCCACAAGCTTAGCCTGGAAATAATCTACCAAATAGCGTCGGCCAGGCCGGTCGAGTAACTGACCAAATTCTACGAAGCGTTCGTAGGCTTGCTTCAAGTTGTCCGATGAAGAGGTAGAAGGTATCATACGGGATCGGCGGCGTAAGCATAATGCAATTTGTCTAGCCGCAATTGGATCTGCTGTAAGTCTTCCCGAACTTCTTCCAGATTGGCCCGAACTACTTCAGCTCGCTCTGCGGGAACAAAAAGGTGCTGCTGGAGTTCGGCTAGATTGCCCTCATCGCCCTGTTCGATTTTCTCTAGCTGCGTCTGTATATAGTGCCTTAGCTTTTCTAATCGTTGGTCAAAAAAAGCGACGACTACCCGATGAGGTTTTTTGAAAATAATTTCCCTTTGCTCCTGTAATTGAGTTTCTAGTGGAAAACTCAATAAGCTACCGTTAAAGAAAACTTCTAACTGGTTTTCTTCCCGGCCTTTTCGTGCTTTTATTCGATTGACGAGGTTTTTATCCTCATCGTAAAAATTGAGACTGCGATAATCTTCCAGGTCTAATTCACGAAATTGCTCGATGCTGATGAGCCGCCCCTTAAATTGTTTTACCTCTTCCTCTATCCGGTAGTACATTTCCACTACGGGCAGCAGTTGAGCACGCTCTGAGCGATGGACAATCTGTGTTTCAGAAACTACGTCCGCTTCAAAATCTGCCACTTCTTTTTTCAAGGATTGCAAATTGATCGCCAGATTGTATCCATGCTGGCGTACTGCTGCCACTACGATTGCTGCTACCTTTTCTAATTGGCCGGGCCGGTTCCAAAGACCGTGTGGCAGTAAGAAGCAATCCATTAGATCTACGGCACCCCGACCATTTAGAAAGGCAGAAGTGCGTAAGAGATGCACCATTTTTTTCCAACGTCGATCGTAGATCAGTAGTGGTTGTGCAGCATTATTGGGTTGGGTGTTGTAACGATCAATCTCGGTGCGGATTAATTGCAAAGTATTTAGTACTTCCGCAGGTATTTCGATCTCGTCAATTTTAGCGCTCCATTTTTCTAATTCGGACTGACTCAATTTTAGCTCTTGCGGAATATTGTCTTCGTAGACATCTTGCGTATCTACGACCATGCGCAGGAAGTTGTCCATTTTGCGAATGCCGCCAATTTCGAGTCGTAACAAGAATCGATCCCAGATAGGGGCCAATTGCTGATCTGGAGGTGGCAATTCATTGCTGGCGGTGATAATGGCACGTACCTCAACGGCTATTTCATTTTCGCCATTGCGGTAAATTCGCTCATTCAAAATGGTCAGTAGGGCATTTTGAATAGCTGGCCCAGCCTTCCAGATCTCGTCTAAAAATACCACATTGGCACCGGGTAGATAATTCTCCGTTAGCCGTTCATATTTATCTTCTTCTTTGAGTTTTTTAATCGAAATTGGACCAAATATTTCGTCGGGGGTGCTGAATTTACTCATTAAGTACTCAAAAGCTTTTCCGTCGCGAAAGGCGTATTTGAGCCGGCGGGCAATTAGGCTTTTACCTACTCCTGGCGGACCCAAAAGGAAAAGGCTTTCGCCAGCTATCGCAGTCAATAAGGCCAGCCTTACGGCGGTTTCACGCTCGTAAAGCCCTTGGCTTAAATCGCCCAAGAGTCTGGCCATTCTAGCACGGATTGCGGGGCTGTCGGTAGGTTTTTTTGTCATAATATTGCGGATCGTAGCTAATGGCTATCGCCTGATCTAGCTGTGCAACAAGCCTGAATAATTTCTGTTTAATCAGCAGTTAGCTAGCTTTGGCGCTGAGCTGTTAATTTTCTTTTGCAATTTTGTCCTATGGCAAAAAGTAAATATCTGGACCGCCAGTTGGAGCTACAGCCAGGTCTACAAGTCCCCTTGCGTATCTATTTAGAGCGACGTCACGGATACCGCGCTACGGTAGGTAAAAAGTACCTCATTTTTCGCATCGGTTATGATTTGGATCCAAAAGCAGTTATGAAAAAGCTGGAGCAATGGGTACTAGCTACGTTTAAAGAAAATCCTCAGGCTTTTGCCCACTTGTTGCCAGTGGGAGTTCCGAAACAGGGGAAGATCCGGGTGATGGACCAGGATTTTGAAATTAGCCTTGATTTTTCTTCGGAACTAAAAAGCCATCGGGGTGTTGCGGACCTGCGGAAGTCCAATTCATTTCAATTAACCCTAACTAAGCAGGACAAACGGCCCGTTGCTACAATCGTAAATACTTTATTAAGCCGGCTTTTTTCGCAACATTTTCATCAACAGTTATGGGAACGACTGCAGGAACTCAATCGCCAACATTTTAAGGTAGAAGTGCAGGGTTTGCGATTGAAGTATACCCAAACACGTTGGGGGAGTTGCTCCAGTAAGGGCAATATTAATTTATCCTCTCGTTTATTATTGAGTCCAGCAGCTACCCGAGACGCTGTCATGATTCATGAACTAGCTCATCGGATCAGAATGGACCATTCTCCCGCCTATTGGGCGTTAGTATATCAAGCCATGCCCGATTATGACGCGCATCATGCCTGGCTAAAAGATCACGGTTCAAGCTTGCGTTTTATCCCCTATTGAATGGTCGGCTTATTTCTTTTGAGAGTTTTCCTTTTTTGAATAACTTATTGATATTATACTTATTTTACTACTTTTGCGGTTATTGAGTAGGTATATTTTCCTAGTTCTACTAAGCACAGACTTAACCTTATTTAGCTGCAAGTAATTTAAAGCCCAAAAAAAGTAACGCAAATTGATGCGACTACGAACCTCAGTTTCTAAACCTTAAATATCTTATGGTACCGGGTCTTAAATGCACCTTGGTCCCTCACTCAAAACTACTTAAATGGCGAATACAGACAAACAGCTCAAAAAACTAACTAAGAGTTTCGATGCTGTTCAGAAATCACTCAAGAGCGCACTAAAGGCCTCTGAAAAAGCAGAAAAGCGACAAGCGAAATTGGAATCCAAAATTTCCAAACTAGCCGACAAAATTTCTAAACTGGAAAAGCAAGCTAAGGTATCTGCCAAAGCAGCAGCAGAAATAGCTGCCGCAGCAACCAAGCCAGCTAGCCGTCGCGGTCGTCCCCCGAAGGCGAAGACTAGCACCGCTACTAAGCCAGCTGCTCGCCGCGGTCGTCCCCCGAAGGCGAAGGCTGATGCACCTGCTAAGCCAGCTGCTCGCCGCGGTCGTCCCCCGAAGGCGAAGGCTGATGCACCTGCTAAGCCAGCTGCTCGTCGCGGTCGTCCCCCGAAGGCGAAGGCTGATGCACCTGCTAAGCCAGCTGCTCGTCGCGGTCGTCCCCCGAAGGCGAAAGCTACAACTGCCAAGCCGACGGCCAAGCGTGGGCCAGGCCGTCCGAAGACAACGACAACTGCTGCTAAGGCAACTACGGGCCGTCGCGGTCGTCCTGCCAAAAAGATTGATGGCGATGATTTGACTAAAGTTCCTGGCTTGGGTGCTAAGCTGGATACGCTCTTCCGTGCTGAGGGTATCAAAACCTATAAAGCTTTGGGTGGAATGACCCAGAAAGCGATCAAGGAAGTGCTGCAACAAGCTGGGCCACGTTTCCGGAACGCCAATCCTGGCGATTTTCAAAAAGCCGCAAAAGAGTTATCGAAATAATAAATCGATACTTGTTGGTAAAACAAGGACAAGCCATCATCCGTTTCGGATGATGGCTGTCTTGTTTTAAGCAGCTACCACCCAAATATTTTCAACTTGATGAAAAATTACTCCCATTACCTATTGGCCTTTGTAGGCCTTTACCTATTCCTGTTTAGTACGGGCTGTCCCGAAGACGGCACCGGTACAGGAACTTCCCTGCCACCCGAAATACTGCTGACCTACAATGGAGCTACTGACCTGCCTTTTGGTCAGCCCTTTACCGTCAGCCTACGTTTGGATGATGGCGATGCCGCTTTGCAATCCCTGGCGATCACCAAAGATGGAATCAACGTTCCTTTTAGTGAGTTGACCTTTGACGGAGGCGCTGTAACGGCCAACAATCCTTTACTCATCTCAGGGGCAGATGTCAATGGTGTTACTTATGAGGTGACTATTGATCCAGCCACTCCGGCGGTTGGTTCCAATACCTACTTTTTCGCGGTAACGGATGCTGATGGCCTGTTTGACAGTGAAGGGTTAACTATCAACTACGAGGCAAATCCTGCTACAGCCAGTTTGTCGGATGTGTCTGGGTTCATCAGCGGAGACGCTACGCTCACGACCCTGAATACTAGCTTTGATGTACGCCTGTCATTAGCTCGTGGTGATAACCCCATGACCTCACTGACCATTTACGAAGATGGCGTTGCCCTACCAGCGGACAATCTCATTTTCAATGAGGAGCAATTTACCGCGATGAATCCCCTGACCTTCTTAGCTAGCGAACAGGATGCGGTGACCTATGATATCAATATTACACCTACTTCTACGGCAGTGGGTACTAGAACCTACCGTTTTGATGTATTAGACAATAGTAACCAAATAGGCTCTCTGACGCTCAATATCACCTTTGAAGAAAGCGATTTGCAAATGACCCTAACGGGCGTATTGCTGAATCAAGGCGGTGACGTAGGCACTGGCGGCCTGGATTTAGATACGGGTGCTGGTGTAGGTTCTAATAACGCTGATGCGGAAATTCAGGATGAAGGTATTGACCTTGACCTGGTCGCTACTCAAAATTGGCGGCAGCAGATCTCTGCTGTCAATGATGCTGTCCTTCGGGTGGTTGACTTAACGGCGCTGCCAGATGGTTTCTCGTTTGCTACGGTAACTTCTCAGGATCAAATTATACAGGCTTATAACACTGGCACAGTGCCCGATGGCGATGATGCTAATTGTAATTGTTCCGACAGTAGTAACAACGAAGAGGTTACTCAACGCTTGGAAGGTGGTGAGCTACTAACGGTACTGCGTGACGGTCGTTACTACCTGATCGAAGTGGTGAGCGCGAATATCGTGCTAGACGACCCTAGTACGCCCCTGCCTCAGAATGAGTCTAACGAGGACTTCTACGAACTGAATATTAAGTACTAGCTCAATCGTAGCTGTTAGCAAACAGCTATCGTAAATAATAAGTCGAGGGGAGCGCACTTAGGTGTTGCTTCCCTCGTTTGGTATGGAGCATTCATAGGCTTACCTTTGTGCAGCTTTTACGCTTTTGGCTAATGAGGTTATCAATCGTACTATTATTCTTGGGAGGCTTAGCGCTTCGTTTATCTGGTCAAGTGGACTCTATTCCACCTGAACAATCGCTGCCCTTACCACCTTGTGCAATTCTCGCTGATGAGATTGACCCTTTCGATTCACTGCGGACGGTGACTTCTGACCAAATGGAGCTTGGGGCCTATATGGTCTCGCAGTATGAGACGGCTGATGGCCCTCGTTTAGTTTCAGAAGCAAAAGCAGCGGTGCTTTACAGCGAGAATGATAGTTTGTCAGTACTCTTTATGCACCTGGAAATGCCGGAATATGAAGTGCAGAATACCGATAATGGGTTCAACCTGAAGTTTAAAATGGCTTCCGACACGATAGTTGGCTTTTATACGGTTACGGATCGTGGTACTTTTAGCCGGACTACTAATATGCGCCATTATCAGCACACTGCACTAGTTCCTATCGATCTGTACTATTTATTGACTACGGATTTAGTCGAACTACTACGCGTAGAATACGGTGATTCTTTTCGAAGAACGATTCTTCTTACTCCCGAGCAGCGCGTTCAACTGAGGGAGCATTTTCGCTGCGTGGGCGAACGAGTGGGGTATTATCCAGTTGCGCCATAAGGCTGATTGAGGGGGTTTTTTAGGAGGCAGGTATTTCTACCTGGTTTTTCGAGTATGGTATTTTATTTGTTCCATAATCCGTAGCTTTAGAGAGCATCTAGTCCTCTTTTTAGCTAAAAAGGGGAGGAAGTCTCTACGGCCTGCGGCCATGCGAAATACCCCTTTGTATTGGGATTTCCGGTGTGTTATTAGCTACTACCCAACCCGTATTTGAAAAACACTACTAACCTATTTTGAGCTATGGCCATCACACTTGACCAGAAGATCAGTTCGTCTTCTGATGCCTTCGAAGCGATCGCTGCTGATATGCAAGGCAACATCCTCAGTACCCACGGACGTGACTACGTAATGCACCTCTTTCTCCGTTTTAAAGACCGAGACTCAGCGAGGAAATTCATCAGCGAAGACGTTGTTCCCCGAATTATTTCTGCTAAACAGCAAAAGCTGGACAGCCAGGCCTTTAAGGATGATGCTAGTCTAAAGCACAAGAATTTTCTCACCTTTAGCTTGTCTTTTCAGGGCTACCTCTTTTTAGGGGTTCCTGACCTTAAAACGCCCGGTGATCGGGCCTTTCGGGAGGGAATGAAAAAACGAGGCGACAAACTCTCCGACCCAAAAGTTAATCGGTGGCAAAGAGAGTAT
Organism: Bacteroidota bacterium; assembly: GCA_039030655.1. Lineage (GTDB taxonomy): Bacteria > Bacteroidota > Bacteroidia > Chitinophagales > Saprospiraceae > Neolewinella. The sequence continues at coordinate 34,705 of JBCCDS010000023.1, forward strand.
CGCGATGACTGGCATGCACTAATGGTGGTAGGTAACGCTAGTTTGAAAGTGCTGAACCAATACATTAATGGTTTTCGGGCGGCGCTGCGTAATGCTACTGAAGAAATCCACGTTGAAAAAGGAGAGGGCATCCGTAATGAGGCCGGGGCGCATATTGAGCATTTCGGTTACGTTGATGGGATTTCACAACCCGCTATGCTCACCGATAAGGTTGATTCGGGGCAAATAAGCCGTGAAAAATGGGACCCTACGGTCAATTTGAGTATGGCGCTAACTAAGGACCCAGGTGGGGAGACCGATGATTCCTGTGGAAGTTATCTGGTTTTCCGGAAGCTGGAACAAAACGTCAAAGCTTTTAAGGAAGCTGAAAGAGACCTAGCTGAAGAAATCGGCGTTAGTGTAGAATATGCCGGCGCCCAAATGATGGGGCGCTTTCGTAATGGTACACCATTAGTACCAATGGAGCCTCCTTCTGGACTTCCTACCGCCAAATTGAATGATTTTGATTATTCGACTGATATGCGCTCGGGCTCCAAATGCCCTTTTCATTCCCACGTCCGTAAGAGTAATCCGCGCGGTTCTGGGGGCGCGAGTTCCGAAGCCGATAAGCGGCATCTGTTTCCTCGTCGGGGTATTACCTATGGGTTTACCCGGGGTGAGCAGGATCCAGAAGATGGTGTAGGCTTACTCTTCATGGCTTATAATAGCGATATTTCGAATCAATTCGAATTTATGCAGACCAGTTGGTGTAATGCACCAGGTTTTCCTGCCGGTAAATCAACTGGGGCACCTGGTGTAGATCCTATTATTGGACAAGGCACTGATCCACAAGGACAAAATTACTTCAACAAATGGGGGAACGATCAGTCAGCCAGGCGACGCGGGTCAATTAGTGGCTTCGTCAAAATGCTGGGCGGAGAGTACTTTTATACTCCCAGCATTTCCACTTTACGATCACTTTAAAAATAAAGGCCGGCGCAGATCGCCGGCCTTTATTTTTAGTGCCTTTGAATTTTACCAGAGCTTTCTGCTTCATTTAGTCGTTGGGTGATTTCTGTAGCAAGGGTAGCTCCCCATTCTGCGCCTACCTGCATGGACTCCTGCGTGACGATAGGCGTTTTGCTGGCAATGGATCGTCCAATGTCAGAGCTGTAAAAAGTAACTAAGGCATCGAGCTCCCCTTGGGTGAAATGTTCCCGATAGATGGGCTCCATCAGCCGCACAATTTCTTCAAATCCGCGGGCTTGGATCTCGACCGAAAATTCATCCCAGAAAGCAGTAGATACACCAGCGTAGGCATCCCTCTGCATGTCGATTAACTGATTGATGACTACATCAAATTGAGTGCGGGCACCAGACAGATCAAGGTATTGTTGTAGAGCGTGAGAAAATTCGTCTTGGGGGGGAGTAGTTTTATCCTGAGCGATTAGACTCAACGTGCTCAAACTGAAAAAAAAGAATAGGGCATAGCGCATGCTAAAAGACTTTGTTTGATGGAAGAACGAAGATATGCAAACACCATTATATCTTCGAGCAGATATTTGTTGAAATTCAGGAATTGGTATTTATGATTATTCGCTTAGCCGAGGGGCAGTTACGTACCAAATACGGTGAATGGAAAGAGGCGCTCTACTATGATGGGCAACGAGAAACGATTGCTTTCTATATGGGAGATGTTGAAGGCGCAGAAGACGTATTGTGTCGCTTGCATTCCTCCTGTATTTTCGGGCATTACTTCAATAGCTTGGAATGTGATTGCCAGGAACAAATGGATGTATCTATGCAGCTCATCCAGCAAGCCGGAAAGGGGATTGTCATTTTGCTAGATCAGGAAGGGAAGGGCAATGGGCACTTTGCCTTGCTTAACTCAGTTGCCTATAAAAGAAAAGGCCTAGCACAGGCTGATGCTTACAAAGCCGTAGGCTTTAAAAGTGATAATCGTGATTTTAGCGCTGCAGCGAAAATCTTACAAGACCTGGGGGTGAATTCAGTACGAATGTTGACGGGTAATAAAAATAAAATAAAGACTTTGGAAGATATTGGGGTAAAAGTAAAGGGTATAAAAGCAGTTAGCTTATGAATTTTAAGGAAAGCGAAGAAGCATTGTCCGTAATTAATGCTTACCCTCCAGAGGTGGCGGAAAAGCTGTTGGGTCTGAGAGGGTTGATACTGGAGGTAGCCAATGAAGTGCCAGGCCTGGCTAGTTTAGAAGAAGCACTCAAGTGGGGAGAACCTGCTTACCTGACTAAAAATGGTAGTACGCTACGTATTGATTGGAAAGCGAAAAATCCAGCGCAGTATGCTATTTATTTTAAATGCACCTCAAAGTTAGTTCCAACTTTTAAAGCGATGTATTCAGATCTATTTCGTTACGAAAAAAACCGAGCCATTGTATTCTCACTGAAGGAACCAATTCCGCGAACTGAGTTGAAGAATTGTATCCGCCTAGCACTGACTTATCATAAGGTGAAAAGCTTGCCGCTTTTAGGAGCGTCTGTGTAGTAATGTTTAACCCTCAGCTAGATGCCAGTAATCACCTTGGAAACTTTTATTGCCGCTGATCGGGAAATCGTTTTTGATTTGGCTCGTAGTATTGATTTACATCAATTGTCCTTGGCGCACACTCGCGAAGAAGCCATTGCTGGAGTAACTTCTGGATTAATTGGTCCGGGAGAGGAAGTGACCTGGAGAGCTACTCATTTTGGAGTGCGTCAAACCTTGAGCTCGAAAATTACGGAATTTGAGCGACCCTGCTTTTTTTCTGATGAGATGCTAAAGGGAGCTTTCAAGTGCTTTAAACATCGACACGACTTTTTGCCGCAAACAGGAGGTACAACTTTATTAGATACTTTCGATTTTGAAGCTCCTCTGGGCTGGTTGGGACATTTAGCGAATCGGCTTTTTTTGAAACGCTACATGACCAACTTCTTAGTTAAGAGGAATCAAGTGCTGAAAGCCTATGCGGAAAGTGATAAATGGCGGGAGATTTTATAGTGTCCTAGTATTAATGCCCAAGAAAGCAGAACTTGCCCAACTCCCAACTCCCAACTCCCATGCTCTATCTCGGCGAATTTCAAGTGCTCACCATTAAAAAGGCAGCGCCGCAGGGCCTCTACCTGGAAAACTTTGAGGGCGATGAAGTATTGCTCCCGAATGCTTTTCGTCAAGCCAGTATGCAAATAGGAGAGCAGCTGGAAGTATTTGTCTATGGAGATAATCAAAACCGGCCAGTAGCTACCACCCAACGTCCTTATTTGACGGTAAATACGGCTACTTGCCTCGAAATAAAGGAGGCCACCGATATCGGCGCGTTTTGCCACTGGGGAGTGAGTAAGGATCTCTTCATTCCTTTTCGCAATCAACAACGCAGACTACGCCCTGGTCAACAGGCTATTGTCTATATGTACCTGGATGAGCAGTCCCAACGACTAGTGGGAAGCACAGTTTTGAAAAAGCACTTCAAGGAATATGCTGATGCTGGTTTGGAAATGGGGCAGGAGGTAGACTTACTGATTGGCCCAAAGTCAGAACTAGGACATAAGGTGATTATTAACCAGACCTACTTGGGATTAGTGTACGCCAATGAAGGAGAGGACCTCCGTTACGGAGATCACTGTAAAGGTTTCATTAAACCGATTAGGACGGACGGCAAAATTGACGTGAGTTTGCATCCGATTGGACTAGGGGCTATTGAACCTAACGCGGCCGAGATTTTGAATCGCCTAAAAAATGCTGGCGGAAAATTGCCCTTTACGGACAAGAGCGACCCGAACTTGATCCGTCAAGAATTTGGGATTAGTAAAAAGCTATTTAAAAAGGCTATCGGCAATCTTTACCGGCAACAGCTGATTAAGTTAAAAGATGATGGAATTTATTTAGTGGAGGGGAACTAAATACTTCGTTGTAGTTATTGTCCCTTTGAAATTAGGCATCCTATGCAAGCAACTGCTGAATTTAAGCGGGTAGAGCATCCTTTGGAATTGCTCAAATGGCAAGAACAGTGGCAAAATAGTCTATTGGCGCCGCAGGATGGTATGTGGGAAAGCTTCCGGACTGAAGCCAGGCACTGGGCGATTATCTACGCGGAGGAAACGATAGGGTATGCAGTCGAAGACGAGGAAAATGGGTTGCTGAATTTTTTTGTGGAGTTCCATATTTTTCCCAAATCAGCTGATTTTTTGCAGCAATTTCTAGAGCAGAAAAAGATTACCAAAGGACTGATTGGAACCCACAATCCACAGGCACTGACCCCGGCCTTGCACTGTCAAAAGAGTGTAACACTACACACTTATCTGTTTTCAGTTCCGCAGGTGGTTAAGGCAGTAGCCATTGCTACTGATGCAGCCGAAAGGCCCGAATCTCGAGGGGCGAGGGGCTCCACTGTAGGCGCACTCCGAGTCCAATCTACTAGACCTCCAGAGGAGTCTGCGAGAGTGTCAGCAGAGATGCCTCCACCTGCGGAAGTGCAAAACTTACCACCCATACTACAAGGGACGAATTTTGCCCAGGCACAGATCAGTGACCTGGAACGCCTAATCGATTTTTACCATTTGGGTATGGAGGCTCCCCGGACCTGGCTCAGCAAATATCTGGCGGCCTATCAGGCGGAAGGGGCTTGCTATTTTCTAGAGAAAGCAGGAGAGATAATTGGAGCCTGCGAGGTCAGGGCTAGCGAGAGTCAACCCGAAGTGGCTGATATAGGTATGGTGGTCGGTGTAGCCTACCGCCAACAAGGCATCGGTTCTTATCTATTGGGACAAGCCAAACAGTTGGCCTGGGCTTCGGGGAGACAGCCGATTTGTTCTTGTGAGGTAGAGAATATTGGATCACGTAAATCCATTGAAGCTAACGGTTTTCGTAGTGAGTATCAGTTGTTAAGCCTAAGCTTTTAAGACTTGAAATAGAGAAATTTTTCTAATTTAATGCGGAACCAAAACCGTCGGTCATGGCCAATAGAAAAATTACCCTCAGCGAGCAAGAGATTCCCGATAAGTGGTACAACATCGTGGCAGATATGCCTAATAAGCCGCTGCCCCCCTTGCATCCAGGTACCAAAGAGCCCATTGGCCCCGATGCACTAGCACCACTTTTTCCGATGGCATTGATCCAACAGGAAGTAACGGCAGAAAAATGGGTCGATATTCCCGATGAAGTACGTCACATTTATTCGCTCTGGCGGCCTACGCCCCTTTACCGCGCCTATGGGCTGGAAAAGGCGCTGGATACGCCGGCAAAAATCTATTATAAATACGAAGGAGTGAGCCCTTCTGGTTCGCATAAGCCGAATACGGCCGTGCCCCAAGCATATTATAATAAGCAGGAGGGCATCAAACGCATTACTACGGAAACGGGAGCCGGACAGTGGGGTAGTGCCCTCGCTTTCGCTTGTAATCATTTTGATCTGGAGTGTGAAGTATACATGGTACGCCTCTCCTACAAGCACAAGCCTTACCGAAAAGTCATGATGAATACCTGGGGCGCTAAGGTTTTTCCTTCGCCTTCAGAAGCTACCGAAGCCGGTAGAAAAGTACTAGCGGAAGACCCCGATACAACGGGCTCGCTGGGCATAGCCATTTCAGAAGCGGTGGAAAGAGCTGCCACCAACGAGGATACTAAATATGCTTTGGGCTCTGTCTTAAATCACGTCAAACTGCATCAAACCATTGTGGGGCAGGAAGCAGTAAAGCAGATGGAAAAAGCAGGCGATATGCCTGACATTGTAATCGCCCCATTCGGTGGAGGGTCTAATTTTGCCGGCCTGGCCTTCCCCTTTCTGCGCCTTAATTTTGAAGAAGGCCGCCAGATTCGCTGCATTGCCAGTGAGCCCACTTCTTGTCCGAAGTTGACCCGCGGCGTTTTTCGCTATGATTTTGGAGATACGGTGGGTATGACCCCTTTGCTGCCGATGTATACCTTGGGGCACAATTTCGTGCCGGCTCCCATCCATGCGGGGGGATTACGCTACCACGGTGCAGGCGTCATCGTCAGTCAGCTACTTAAGGATAATTTGATTGAGGCCGTAGCGCACGATAATCTGGAAGTCTTTGAAGCAGGCGTCACCTTTGCACGTTGCGAAGGCATTATCCCGGCACCGGAAGCTACCCATGGTATTGCAACGGCCATTGCCGAGGCTAAAAAATGCAAAGAGGAGGGCGTTGCTCGCACCATCCTCTTTAACCTTTGTGGTCACGGTAATTTTGATATGAAAGCTTACGAGGATTACTTCGCAGGTAAAATCGTCAAGCACGAATTAACCACCGAGGAAATACAGGCCTCTCTCGCCGAATTGGACACGCCGTTGATCAGCTAACTCGAATCGGCTTAGCTTACTTTTTTGCTTTTAGTTGGATGGCTCATGCGGACCAGCTTGCCATCAGCGGCTTTCTGCTTAGGAGTGCCGACGGTCACTTTGATCGATAGGATACAACTGACGGATAAGACCATTGTCCATACAATGGCCAGGAAGAATTGGCCAGCCAGGCCGATTAGAATAGTCCCAATCATCATCAGCATAAACCGTTTTACGGTGCCTTCGAAGCCGAGTTCCAGTACTTTAAATTGGATCATGATGTTCTTTTTTTGTTGATCCAAAGGTAGCTGGGGACTGAAGAGAGGCTGCTGAGTTTGATCAGCAACTGAGGTGATATTTGTCACCTTTTCGAGGTCCTCCCATTGAATAGTCTCTACTTAATTCAGCTTCTAGTTTCGAATCGCGCGCTTTAGCCGTTGGGGGTTGCGCAGCAATTCGAAGAAAGGGCGGAGATAATCCCGGCAGCTCTCTCTCGCCTTTTCATCCAGATAATCAGCAGCGGCGCAGCTAGCATAGATGTCTGTTTCGAGTTCCAGAAAATAGGTGATGGCATCGTCAATCTCTGCTTCGGTTCTGCGGTAGGGAAAGAAGTAACGCTCGTGGACATTTCTGATCGGTAGTCCTGGTGAAGGCTCTGCATAAAAATTTCCCACAAAGCCAGAATAATCAAAATCATAGGCAATAAGCTCGGGGCGCCTATTGTCAGGATAAGCTACCAATTCTAGATTGTGCTTGTTGAATACTGACCAGTCGGCATTGGCAATCATGTACTGAAAAAATAGCATGCGTACGAAGCGTTGGCGGTCGACTACTGAAGCACTTACCACTCCTGATTGTAGTGCTCGTGCCCCAGTGCGCTGGCTATAATCTTCCTCCGTTTCGATCAGAAAGCCGGTGAGCTCATACTCTCGCTGGGGGCTGATGATCTTGATGTCCACTAGTCGGGTTTGCAAGCCGTGATCATCGATCAGGCGGTATAGTTCATAAGCTAGGAATTCTTTATACAGGGTCTCCTGGCTGGTGCCCCGATTATGACAGGGCACGACTAGCTTTAGTTTATCGTTTCGGACGTACCCGAGGGAGTCCAGTTCAGACTTCCGCAGGTCGATCATCAGCGGTGGTAGGTGACACACTTGTTTGCGCATATTTCCGCGTGTACGCACTCGGGCCACAAGGTCATAGCTAAATGCTTCAGTTTGTATTTGTAGCTCTGCTGCCTGATACTCTTCCCGTTCTTCCCGCTGTAGCAGCTGAGAATAGTCCGTACGCAAGATGAATAATGGTCGGGAACTACTGGCCATAAGCTGCTGCTGAAGACTGCTGGTCGGCAGTGCTAGTTCAGCAGTCAGAGGAAGCGTTTCTCCATCCTGGTCGATAATGTAGCTGCTATTCCCTTCTAGAATTAAGACCTGCCCTGCTCGACCCAGCTTAATACTACAGTCAACCGTAATGAGCTGACCATCGTACCGCGTCTCGATTTCTTCCTGGCTGGTGTGTCCGACAATAATCTTTTGCTGGTCGTATTGCCGCAGCTGCCGTCGGAATTTTCCTATACTAAGCGGTTCTTCTCCAAAATAGCCCCGGTACCAAAGTGGCCCCTCGTCACCATTTAGCGTGCTCAAGATTGGATCGGCGGAAATAGTGGCTGCGTCCTGGTGTAGGATGTCTTCACGAAATAGGCGGTTCATCTCTTCCAACGATAAGTCCAAACTAAGTACCTGAGGTGAGATACCAGCATGTACGAAGAGATGCTGGTTGATGGAAATGGCTACCTGGTGTTGAGCAATCCAGTCACCCAGCACACTTCCTGTTGCAAAGAACTCCGGGTAGGGAGTCCGGAAGCCTGCAGCTGTGTAGTTGTATTTACGGTGCAGGTAGCGTAGGTCACCCTGTAGGACCATTAGTTCGTGATTGCCCAATAAAATATGCAAACGACCTCCTGCTTTAAGTGCCTGCTGTTCCAGCTGAAAAAACAACCATAAAATAGAGAGGACCTCTTCCCCTCGGTCAAAATTATCTCCGATAATAACCAGGTGGCCTTCGCCTAAGACCCAGTTGTTCAGGCTATCGATGACTCCACTGGTCAAGAGCAGTTCTCGCATCAATTCGTACTGACCATGGACGTCGCTAATGGCGATCACACGCTCAACATCAGTATAGGTACTTGCCTTTTCTTTGGGAAAGTCGAGTGCTTGTAGATCAACTATGGGTAAACTATCCCGCTGAAAAAGCGTAGCATTCGATCGAGCCACAGTAGAGTCGTGTGGAATGCCTCGCTCTATCCATTTGATTTGAAGACTGTCTTCCTGCTCAAAAATATAAGGGCCATCAAAATAGGCAGGGCGATCCTGGGCCTGAATAACTGTGTAGGCTGGAAACAGTACTAAGAGGCTTAGAAAAAGCAGAGAACCGGCTAGGCAGCGAGAATAAGCGGTAGAAGTGTGCATGCGGTAAGCGGTAGATGGATGCATCCTCAAGATACGAACTCAGTAGCTGGATTTCGGCTGGCTGGTCGTATCGTTACTGTTTAGGTAGGTTGAGCTGATTTTAGGCACCCCATCCCTTAGGACCAGCCTTTTACTAGAGCCTCCTTATCTTAAGGCGCTTAAACGATGAACTATGTTACTCCTAAAAAAACAGCTGGCTTGCTCACAATTTATTCGTCTGCTTTTGCTGCTTTTAATCGGCAATTTGTCACTGTCTGCTCAGACGGCTGCTCAGTTCCAGGAGGCCGCTCAACAAGCACTGGCGGCCTTTGATGCCCCGGGTTTTGCCGTAGGTGTGGTTAAAGATGGGGAAGTCGTGCTTTCCGAAGGCTTTGGTACACGCACCATTGGACAAGAAGAAGTGATTGACGGAGGCACCCTTTTTGCTATTGCGTCGAATACCAAAGCTTTTATCGCAACAGCCATCGCTAAGTTACACGAAGAAGGGCAGCTGGATCTGGATGAACCCGTCCAGACTTACCTACCTTATTTTCAACTCTACGATGAATACGTCAGTCAGCATACCACCGTGCGCGATTTGCTCTGCCATCGGGTAGGGCTGGGTACTTTTAGTGGCGATGCGATCTGGTATAAATCCGAAAAGACCGCCGAAGAAATAGTACGTCAAATCCGTCATCTCCCGCAGGCCTATGAATGGCGGGGCGGCTACGGTTATACCAATCTGATGTTCATCACTGCTGGAGAAGTCATTCGGGCCGTCACGGGAAAAAGCTGGGCGGAGTACGTACGGGATAACTTCCTGGGCCCCTTGGCTATGGAGCGCACCCAAACCAGCGTAACTCCCTTGAGCGATATGGATAACGTAGCGACGCCGCACATCAGCCATCGCAATAACTTACCGATCGGCATGGCCCCCTGGGAAGCCTCGGGTGCAGCTGGTGGCTTGATCTCTAGCACCGACGATATGCTTAAGTGGTTGGGGGCTCAGTTGGACTTCCGCAGGTCGGAAGAACGCGGCATTTTTCCGGCCGCGGCACGCAATACTTGTATGCGACCTCATAATGTCATCGGTGGCAGCAACTTCTACAGCGCTGGTCTGGGGTGGTTTATGTACCGACACGGCGGCGAGTTTATCGTCACCCACGGCGGCGGGTACGACGGCATGTATTCCAGCGTCATTTTAATCCCCGAGCAAGAAATTGGTATCGTTGTACTATCCAACAGTATGACGGGGGTGGCCTCTGCACTTGCTCGCTATATTCGTGATACCTACCTGGGTTTAGATACTGATGGTTGGCTGCAACAGGCTACCGAACGCGAAACAAACAATCGGGAAAGCTGGCAAAAAAAGGTCAATAGTCCTCGAGAAGCCCGAATGATGGGTACCCGCCCTAGCCTGCAAGAAGAAGAAATGGTGGGTATCTATCAGGACCCGCTCTACGGCGAAGTACTGCTTGGCCTGGCCGAGGATGGACGACTACAACTGTCTTTTCCGACTGCTCCCGCTCTTAACGCTAGATTGAATCACTGGCATTACGATACCTACGAGTTGGATTGGGAAGAAGAACACGCCTGGTTTAATGAGGGCACACTGCGCTTCGTCGTCAATAACAATCGTCAGGTGACGGGCATTCGCTTTAACGTACCCAACGACGACATTTTCTTCGAAGAAATCGAACTGGAGAAGATGGAGGAGGAGTAGGGCAATACCCCGTTTCATCGCCTCAACGAACTCCTGAAATCTGGGCTAGATTCTATCTAAATTACAGTATGGTTTGATTTTGTCGAGCTAGGCTTCCAACCTTAGCCCTAACTTTGGTATCTCTATGTTAAACCTTTTGGAGGAAAGACTATCTTACCTTAAGACGTCACTTACTTTACTATGTACCCCAAATTACTAAACCTAACGCTACTCAGCGTTCTGCTATCCGTTTCACTTTCGGCCCAGATTACTAGCGGTACCATCGAGTACCTCGAAACACGCACTTTTCCCCTTTGGGAAGGGATGTCCAATGAAATGAAGGAACGGGTCGAAGAAGCCCGTGCCCGCGGCGATTTCGACCGGATTGGCGAGTTGAAGTTCAATGAAATAGCTTTCTCCTACAGCCAGCAAGAACGTGATCGTCGTCCTCCTCCTAATGGTGGCCGTGGTGGTGGCTGGATGAGCCGCGCCACTGATAATCCCGATGTGTTTTACACCAACCTCCAGGACAGCAATATCGTCGAGCAGCGCCGTATCTTGGATCGCAGCTTCATCATCGAAGACAGCTGGCAGATCCCCGAATGGGAAGTACCTGACAATCAACGGCCGAATATGGCCTATACTTTGCCTTCCGAGGTGGCTTATGCGGTCTCTCAGGATGGTGATACCCTTACGGCCTACTTTACGCGCTCCATTCCTTTGGCCATTGGGCCCCGGGGTTACGGTGGCCTGCCGGGAGCTATCGTATACCTCAAGGTGGATCGTGATGAGTTTAGCACCGAATACACCCTGCAGGGAATTAAGCCGGCAACGGAAGAGATAGACTTGGTCATCCCCGAAGATGGAGATGCCGTCACCCGGGAAAGATTTAACGAATTGAAGGCGCGTCGCGAAGAAGCCCGCGAACGTCAACGGCGTGGTTGGCGACAGCGCCGACGCAACTAAATATCCGTCATCCTTCCCTAATCGATCTACTCTCCCCTAATCTTTTTTTATGTACTTCCGCAGGTCCTTACCGCTGCTCGTTCTATTATTGGCCACTACTTTAGTATCAGCCCAATCCGATATCTCAGGTACCGTAGTCGATAGTACCGGTACCACGCTTCCGGGAGCCAATATAGTCGTACTGCGTGCCTCCGACTCCCTCCTGATGGGCTTCGCCACTACCGATGCTCAGGGCGACTTTTTGTTGGAAGATATCGCAGTTGGTGAGCATCAATTGCACTTTTCTTTTTTGGGGTATGAGCGCGCTCCCTTGAGCATAACGGTATCCGAAAGCGATCAATATCTCGGGCTGGGGGAAATGATTATGTACCCGGCAGGCTATTTACTTAGTGGAGTTGAAGTAACTGCCGGGCGTATACCGATACGCATGAAGGGCGATACCATGATGTACGATGCAGAAGCCTTTGCTGTAGGACAAAATGCCAGTGTCGAAGACTTACTGCGCCGACTGCCAGGCATGAGTATCGATGCCAGCGGCGCCATCACCTGGCGGGGGCAGCCCGTCCAGCAGGTGTTCGTCAATGGCCGCCCCTTCTTCGCTGGAAATGCCACCATGATTACCCAGAATCTGGATGCAGCGGCTATCGATAATGTAGAGGTCTTCGACCAGCAATCTAATCGCGAAGAACTCAGTGGAGTAGACGACGGCGTCGAAAACACCACCATTAACCTAGAGATGAAAGAGGAGTTTAAAGCCAAAGTCTTCGGCGATCTCCAGGCGGGTTACGGTACCAACGAACGCTACCGTTTCGGCGCCAAACTATTCCGGATTAGTGACGTCAGCCAGTTTGGTCTGCTAGGTACCCTCAATAATATCAATCAGGTCGGCTTTAGCGGAGATGAAATGATGAGCTTCAATCAGAGCATGGGGCAGGGGCGTAGGATGTCTATGGGAGGTAATGGGGCGCTACCCGTTAGCTGGGGTGGTGGCCAAGCTGCTGGCCAAAATCGTAGTTTGGCGACCGGTCTGAATTATGGTACAACTTTTGGCAAGACGGAATTACAATTGAGTTACTCCCTTTTTGACCGCGACCAAACCCAAATTCAACAGATTAACGAAGCCATCAACCGTCCAGGAGCTATCCGCGAGACCTTTACCGATGATGTCAATGCCTTGGGCAGCTATAGCCACCGGATTGATCTAAACATGGAACAGGATTTGGATTCTTTGTCTCAACTGGACTTGTCTTTAGCCATATATACTGTTGGAAGTGATAATAATAATCTCTCCAATGTAACCATATCTGATCCGGATAATGGGGACCAAAACTATTCAGTCGATCAACAAAGCGATGAGGAACAACCTGGAGGTAACTTCGACCTGGAATACTCTCGTCGACTAGGCAAGCCTGGAAGATTGCTGACCCTTGATGCATCCGGCAGCATCAGCCGCACCAACGAAGATGTCAACATTCTTACCTCCGGCCTCAATGAACAGCTAGCTATTCCTGGCGCCTTGATCAATGGCCTGCAGATGCAGGATCGTTTGACGGAAAACCGGAGACTTTATGCAGGGCTCAATTTTATCGAACCCCTCAGCGATAGATGGCAATGGGACACGGATGTATACTACTCCTTGAATGAGGCTGAAGGCGATTATGGTTTCGAACTGGAAGGCCAGAATGCACGTAGTCAGTTGGAACGTGGCTGGGATGACTTTACCGTAGGAACGGGCCTGATCTATCGCTTCGGCGATCGGAATAACTTGAGTATTAAGGCCAATTATACCTCCGCTACCTTAGATATAAATGGTGATACGAATCGTTCTACGCCTTATAATTATTTACTACCCAGAGTAAACCTGAGGCTCCGTTCACAGAAGTTGTACTATAACCTACGCCTGGGTAGCTCCGTATCTGCCCCTCAAGTTAGTCAGTTACAAACAATCGCTCAGCCTGGTCAGTCTGGCCGGGTCTCCATTGGTAATCCTAATCTGGAGCCGGAAGTTGACTACCGCGTTTCCTCCTACATTTGGTTCAATGATCAGTTTCGCAGCTTGAGCCTCTACCTCAACGGCAGCATTACCTACACCGATAATGCCATTGGTAATGAACTGACCTTTTCGGAGGGCCAGCAGATCTATAGGCCCATCAACGTGACTTATGCTTGGTCCAATTACCTGAACCTAGGCACTACGATCGGTTTTGAAGCCATCAATGGGGAAATATCTGCGGGGGTAAGTACTAATAATAGCCGCGGATTAGGCATCGTCGATCAGGTGACTCAGACCAATATCGCTAATAATCTCGGAGCAGAATTTAGCCTTAATACCGAGCTGAATGAAAATAGCTACGTCACTCTAGGCTACGAATGGAACCGCAACGTCAATCGCTTTGAAGATGATCAAACCGAGTCGGTCATCACGGTCTCTCACGATATTTTTACGAAGCTGGGTTTAGAATTCAGCCCTCGTTGGCGCCTAGAAGGCCTATTTACCTACCGCATTTACGAAGCGGCCTCCTTTACGGGTGCTACCAATATTTCGGATCTACAACTCAATTTGGAAGTTCGGCCTTTCAAAACGGCTCCGCATTTCTTCCGCTTGAGTGCCTTTGATCTTTTTAATCAGAATACAATCATCAACCGCTACGTGGATAACTTCGTAAGTAGTGAAACTACCAGTGATGCTCTCGGGCGTTACCTGCTACTGAGTTTCCATTACAAACTAAAATAAAAGCTGGTAGGAAAGATCAATTAACTGTTCTTAGCTGTCGCAGAATACGGTATACCGCCGGACAAACGGCCGTGTTTTTGACACTGAGGTCCACAATCTGATGAAAATTTTTCCGATCAGTATGTGGGTATTCCCGGCAGGCCCGAGGGCGCGCCTCATAAATACTGCAATAGTTGTCAGCGCCTAGAAATGGGCAGGGCGCGGACTTGAATACGTAGTCATCGTCCTCATCCAGGTGTAGGTAGCGCTCTACCAGCTCTGCTGGCCGCATACGCAGCTGCCTAGCCATGCGGTCAATGTCTTTATCGCGAATAATCGGGCTGGTGGTCTTGCAGCAGTTGGCGCATTCCAGGCAGTCTATTTCCTCGAAGGCGGCTTCGTGCAGATCGGCCACTTGTGCGTCCAGATTGCGGGGCGGGCGCTTCTTAATTCGATTCGCCCATTTGCGATTGGCTTTCCGATCCTGGCGGGCCAGCTCCTTGAGTTCCGGCAGCAATTCTGTGATCGTTTTCATCTATTCGTCTACTTCCACGGCTTCGATACCTTCGATGAGCTCACGTTTGACAAGGTCAACTCCGACTAAGTCCGCACCCGCTTTGCGCAGTCGAGCATAAGGGCTACCATCGGCGTAGATGGTGGCTGCGGGCTCAAGGGCGATGGGCGCTTCGAAAAGCGGGTTGATCTGAAAGGTGCCCTGGTCGTAGTCATAGGTCGGCAGAATAGCCTGATACCCCATTTTTAGGCCTGATTCGATGAGGAAAAGGGAATGAAAGATACCTTCTTTTTCCAGCTCCGCTACGGGCATAACCGGACTTGGAGCTAGTAGGCTGTCAAGGCGGAAAACAAAGCTTCCCCAATCGCTACTACAGCCAACTAAGTACTCTTCCCAAACTTCTAGATGCTCTATTTGGCCGGCATCAACTCCCTGCAAACGCGCTAACTTGAATTGGGGCGCTATGGGGGCACTTAATTGGCTGGCCTCCAAGTCGTAGATGAATAATTCCTGATGGCCACGGATGCCCAATAAACGATTGCTAGAGTTGTAAAGTAAATCCGCCAGAAAGTAAGGATAGTCGGTATTTCGAGGGCTAGGCAAGGCGAGGGAGCGTAACATCTGACAATCGCGACGATCGTACACTTGAAGCGACCAGTCGGAACTATCACCCGTAAGCGCCAGCAGTTGTTGCTTGTCCGTATCCGTGTAGCGATTACCTTCCAAAGTCGGTAATTCAATCGCACAACTACGGCTTGTAGAAGTCAGGCTCGTATTCGCTATTTCCGGCTCGGGATCGGTGGGAGCATCTAAGTGAGCCTCCTGATTACGATTGCAGCCGAGGAAAGAAAATAACAAGATAAAGAGTAGTAATCGTTTCATAGAGTTTGCCACTATGTTGATGCAAAGGTACATCCAATTCGATAGCTGTTTTACATGATCGTTCACCAGAGCTGCTCTCCAATCCTTATCTTCCCCTCCACACCAGCTGGATATGCGCCTTGCTTTTGACGCTAAACGCGTTTATCACAATTTTACGGGCCTGGGCAACTATAGCCGAACCTTGCTGCGCGACCTGAGCAATCGCCTTCCGGAATCGGCTTTTTATCTCATGACCCCCTCTGTGAAAATGCGAGGCGAGACTAAGTACTTCCTCAACAGCCCTTCCTATTCGACCATTACTCCTCCTCCCTGGCGTAAACCGCTCTGGCGCAGCCGTGGAATGCTCCTAGATCTCAAAAGAATAAAACCAGATCTCTATCATGGGCTAAGCCACGAATTACCGCGTGGACTACGCAGGAGCGGCATACCTGCGGTAGTGACCATCCATGACCTGATTTTTCGCCGCTATCCCCAGCAATACAAAACCTGGGACCGCCGAGTCTACGACCGAAAGTTCCGTCATGCCTGTAAGACGGCCGACCGCATCGTGGCCATCAGCGAAGCTACCAAGGCGGACATCGTGGAATTCTACCAAACGGACCCAGCCCGTATTGAGGTCATCTATCAGGCCTGCGACGAGCGTTTTTTGATCGATCATGATGCCGCAAGCCTGGAAAATGTACGACAAGAACTAGCCCTGCCGAGGCAATTTAGCCTCTATTTGGGCTCCCTGATTGAGCGCAAAAACCTCCTGGGTTTAATCGAAGCATTAGCCATTTTACCTACCGAATTGCGCCACCCTTTAGTGGTAGTCGGGCGAGGGGAAGCTTATAAAAACACCTGTATTGCCCGGGCCAAAGAATTGGGCCTAGCTGATTTGTTGTTGTTCCGGCAAGCGACTAACCAAGATTTACCCAGCCTTTATCAGCTGGCACACTGCTTCCTCTATCCTTCCCAGGCAGAAGGCTTTGGCATCCCTGTGATCGAAGCGCTCAATAGTGGCACACCGGTTATCACTAGCAATTGTTCTTCTCTGCCAGAAGCTGCTGGCCCTGATAGCTTATTGGTCGACCCTACCGACTCGTCCGCTATTGCTTCTGCCTGGCAACACTTACTTGAAGACCGAGATTTACACCAGCGTACCTCCGCCGCTGGCCGCCGCTATGCCGAACGTTTTCGGGCAGATGAGGTAACACCGCAAATGATTGATTTGTATCGGGAGGTGGCAGGATAAATGGAGTAGCTTGAGCTCTGACCTCGGTACTCTCGAGCTCCGCGCGGGAGGCATAGATTTAGCATGCCGATCAGTGACTTCAATAAGCTTCATGCGGAGCACGAAGTTACCGGGGATGGATAGACCGATTAACGATGGGCGATTGGGCGAAGCCAGAACATCCAAAATGATTTTTTGGCAAACGGTTGAATAGCGCCACTGAAAATGGTGATATCATATCGGTAAAGTGGTAGGGTAGTGGCTGTTGATATCGTTAAATAATTGAACGAAAGCTTCTGAACTTTTCCCTCTGATTATATTGATGGAATCACCGTTTAAGTGCTTCTCCCCCCATGTTTTCTAGACCTGAAAATTCACCCGCGATGGACCTTTTTCAAAAATATAGCCTACTGGCAGCTATTTTATTTATTCCCTGCTTCAGCTTCGCCCAGCTAGCAGTCGATTTTAATCCGATACCTGCCAGCTTTAATATCGAAAGCCCTAATCCAACCTATGCGCTAGATGTCAATTATGACGTGATTGATATGGAACGGCAGGCCTTTCACCTTTTTTTACCCGATACCACGGCTAGCTACCCGCTGGTGATTTTTATTCATGGAGGGGGATTTACCGGAGGTTCTAGAAATGGGACAATCTCTAGCCCAAATGGAATGGCTAACATTAAATATTTCCTGGATCGAGGTATCGCCTATGCCAGTATTGGCTACCGCTTAATCCCTACTAACGAGGAAGAAGAAGAGGGTGTAATTAAATGCCTGATGGACTCCAAACGAGCCCTTCAAACCATTCGCTATTACGCCGATCAACTCTACATCGATCCCGATAAAATTGTCCTTACAGGAAGCTCAGCTGGCGCTGGCACCAGCCTTTGGCTAGCCACCCGCGACGATATGGCTGAGCCCGATGCTTCCGATCCGGTCTTGCAGATGTCTACCCGAGTATGTGCCGCTGGCCTTTCTGCAAGTCAGGCTACCTATGATATCTACAAATGGGAAACCGAGGTCTACCAGAACTTCGATGGGCAAGGCACTAATTTTACCCTCGATAGCATGGAAGCATTATTGAGTTTTGACCGCCTGTCTAATTTTTACGGAGGCTTGGATTCTCTCTACCAAATTGTAGTTGACCCCGCCTTTATCCAGTACCGGGAAGAGGTAGATATGCTGTTTCATATGTCTGCAGATGACCCTCCTCTTTATTTTGTGAATAACTCGGGAGCTGTTCACCCGAGTCAGGATTTATTTCATCATTCTTTCCAGGGGCAAACCATTTACAATCATGCCCTTGCCGCTGGTATCGAAGAAGTAAAGGCGAGTATTCCTGCTCTTGACCTCAATACCACTGAGGGCGAAAGCATGAATGAATTCATAGAAAGACAACTCAGCGCCTGCTCAGCAACTACCAGTACTGAGTTCACTGCCCCATTGTTAGAAAATGAACTTATCGTCTACCCCAATCCCGCCAGTACGCAAGTCTGGGTGAATGCCACGATCCAGCCCATCCAAAGTCTCAAGCTATACTCTATGACGGGAAGACTAATGCTGAGTAAATCGCGATTAAATGCCTATTCGACCTCGTTGAATACAAGCAATCTTCCCAAGGGGATGTACGTACTTTCCATTGTTGATAGCGCCGGGCAGCATAAACTGGAACGACTGATTATAAATTAAAAGGTATCGTTCCTTTAGCCATAAGTTCGGTCCTCCCGAGCTCCGCGCGGGAGGCTTAGCTTTTACTTACTAGTAAGTGGTATCAATACTCTAACTCTTCGTGCGACGCTCGAAGTTACCGGGATAGATAAATGATAGACAAAATATGATTTGGTGTCAATGTATTTTGGTTTAAGACATTGACGCTTTAACCGGCAAGCGCCCCCTCTACCAGACTATCTACTACCGACTATCTACTAATCTTAGACTAATCTAAATCTCCCTACCTTTGGGGCGTGGAAACACTATCTATCCTCACGGAAATTTGGGCCATTCGCGCCATTATCGCTTCGAGCCTGGTCGGTTTGATGTGTGGCGTACTGGGCTGTTTCATTGTGCTGCGCAATATGTCGCTGGTGGGTGATGCTCTGGCCCATGCCATCCTGCCTGGCGTAGTCGTCGCTTTTTTGCTGGTAGGCTATAGCCCGATGGGCTTTTTCAGCGGAGCTGTAGTAGCTGGTTTATTGACGGCCATCGGTATTACCTGGCTACAGAATCAGGTGAAAACTAAGAATGATGCCGCAGTAGGTATTGTCTTCACCTCCATGTTTTCCCTAGGCGTAATTCTTATTAGTCGTATTAGTCGTTCGGATGGGGTACATCTGGATCTCAAAGATTTTTTATTCGGCTATGCTTTAGGGGTTTCTGATACCGACTTACTACTCACCGGCCTGGTTACGGTCTACGTATTGCTTTCAGTAGTGGTATTCTACCGCTACCTGTTTGCCTCTACTTTCCAGTCGGTGGTAGCCCAAACTATGGGTATTAAAGTAGAGCTACTGCATTACTTTCTCATGTTGCTGCTCAGTTTTGCGGTCGTAGCTAGCCTGCAAACCGTGGGCGTTATCCTGGTGGTCGCCATGCTGATTACCCCGGCAGCTACCGCGCTTTTACTCAGCAAACGCCTGCAAAACGTACTGGTACTAGCTGGTATCATTGGCCTTCTATCGGCTATTATCGGCATGGTCGTGGCTGTACTACTCAACACCCCACCCGGACCAGCCATGGCCTTGGTCGCTACCGCGATCTATGGACTGGCCGTAATCTTTGCCCCGCAAAAAGGCCTACTGGCTAAGTGGTCGCATCGACGCAGTTTGCGTCGCCGTACCTTGGGGGAAGACGTAATTAAGCTAGCCTTCCGCCAGCGCCAGCGTAAAGGCGAAGCTTCCGCAGATTGGATTCGCCAAAAACTGGAGGTCAACGGATTGACCTTCCGACGCGTACTGCAACAACTTAGTGCCCGCGGCTACTTGCAAAAAAACAGCTCTGTAGAGCAGGTTCTACTGTCCGAAAAAGGAGAAAAAACAGCCCGCCGACTAGTACGAGCCCATCGCCTCTGGGAGACCTATCTCAGTCAGAAAGTCGGCTTGAAAGAAGATCAAATTCACGCTGATGCCGAGCGACTCGAACACCTCCTCAGCGAAGAATTACTGGATGCGGTAGACGCCCAGTTAGGCTACCCGGAACGCGACCCCCATGGCTCTCCTATTCCAGCCAGAGATGGCTTGCCAGGAGTGGTACTTAGCCAGCTCAGAGTAGGCGACACCCTACGCATTGCCACACACCAACCTAATCCCGAGGCCCTGCAGTATCTCTGGAAAAGCCAACTGCCAGCCCAAGCTGAGTTGCAGCTCTTGTCAGTCGATAGTAGTCACTGGACACTATCCTACAAAGGAGAAAAAATGGAGATCCATCCGGAATTGGCTCGGTACCTACGGGTAGAGACCGCTTAATAAGCCATACAGGCCGCATTGGTCAAGGCGCACACCCTACCTACATTGAGGCTTACAATGGCGGTTGGCGACGGCTATATTTGAAAGGTAGTTTTCTCATATTGAACCGTCGCCAGGGAGCACATGCTATTACCCCGGCGACTTTTTTTTGTCATATACCGGCGTCTCAGGCACCCACCGCTGCCTAAATATCGTTATAAAGGCTAACTTTATCAAGGGCTCGAGTTTTGTGGGCCCTACACCGTCTATACTTTGAAGTGATTTAAACTTATTTCTTGCTGGCGAGCGAAAAGCCAAGTAGGTTCTGGCAAGCTGCCTTTTTGAGTGCATAGCTCCAGCTATGGACGAAAAAAACAGCGAAGTCCAGGTTCTGCTTAGCTTTCCGCGCAGTCGGATTACAAAAGTTTAAATCACTTCAATTGAAGATTCAATAAAGTCGACTACTGTATTTCGTAGAAATTTTGGGGAATTTCGTTGAATCTTATCTCCAAAGGCCAACTTTTCAGCGGCCGGTTTACTCTATCCGAGCAAAACCAGCAATATGGCCAAACCAATCGCCACATTATTTACGCTTTGTGGGTCTACGGCTTTATTCTTTTATAGCTGCAACCCTCCCAACGAGCTAGGGGCAACATTTCTGCCCGAAGCCGTTTATGCATTCAATCAGGTAGCTGACTTTCCTCTGGAGGTACAGACGCTTCAGTATGAAGATATAATCAGTACGGATGCTAATCGCCTACTGCTAGGAAAAGAAACACATCCTGAATTGGGGCAGCTGAACGCAACGGCTTATCTGCAATTCTTCCTGGATGACATCGGTGGACTGGAGGAAGACAACAGCTATCGGTTTGACTCTATCACCCTTAGTTTAGACTACGATGGCTACTATGAAAATGATACACTACAGCCCTTAAATTTTTCTCTACATCGAATACTAGCCGATTTCGAGCCCGAAGAAGACGAATCGCAATTTTACACTGATGATCAATTAAATTATGCGGATGTGCCATTTAGTTCACATACCGTATTCACCCGTCCATTACGCGGGGAACCACTTGAGGTTCGCCTACCGGATAGCCTGGGTCGCGATTTTCTACAAAAATTAATCGATGAGGAGTCGGAGCTGCTGAACATCCAGGACTTCCAGGACTATTTCCGGGGCCTGGCCTTAGTACCTACCGCAGATGGCCCAATTCTGGGGTTTAGTCGAAGTAGCCAAATTCGTCTTTACCTCACCAATATCAATCAGCTGCCAACCGAGCAACTCATCAGAACCTACAGCGTAGCGGAAGCCAGAAATTTCAATCAAATATTGAGCGACCGTTCAGCAACGCTTCTCGCACGCCTTGATGAAGATCACCCTCTAAGTAGTGACAGCCTTTTTGAACGCTCCTATCTACAAAGTGGGACGGGCTTGACGACGAGCATTCGAGTCAAAGACTGGGAATTACTACGAGAAACCTACGGCGAGTCGATTGTAAATCGAGCTTTGCTTCGCTTTCGAGCATTAGATGTGGAATTAGAAGAGCAAACAGCGCTCCCGGCGCAGCTAAATGTCTATTGGCTCGATAAAGATGATGACATCATAAACTCCAATGACCCGGCGAGTCTGGTCGTCGATACCGAGTTTGGTCGAGATACCTACTACGAAATTGACCTTACTCAGTTCATAAAATACATGCTGTTGCCCGAAACGCCTGAAGACCATGGTCTTTTATTGGCCCTTAGCCTAGATGGCGATAGCACAGCAAAACTCATAATTGGTGCGGCCGACCATCCTCAACCGATGGAGCTGCTGATCAATTTTCTTTCCCTCAATGATTAATTCCCTAATACAACCTATGCGACTTTTACTACCACTTCTAAAACGCCCCCTGGGATGGGCCTACGCGGCCTTAATTCTCTTACTTAGTTTTTCCTGTACTAATGAGGAAGATGATGACCTAGTAGGTAATTGGGTGAGGCGTTCTGACTTTGAAGGTGTACCTCGTTCCAATGCCGTGGCTTTTAGCATCGGTGATTATGCTTACGTTGGGCTCGGCTTTGACGGTGATGAGGATCTACGAGATTTTTGGCGCTACGATCCCAGTTTGGATTTTTGGACTACAGTTGACTCCTTCCCGGGTATCGGTCGAAGGGCAGCTGTTGGTTTTTCCATCGCGGATAAAGGCTACGTTAGCACTGGGTTTAATGGTGACCTGGAACAGGAGTTTCAGGATTGCTGGTCATTTGATCCAGCAGCAGCCCCTGGCAGCCAGTGGAGCAGAGTAGCCGATTTCCCCGGTACCGCCCGCTACGATGCTGTAGCATTTGCCACTGAAAATACCGCCTACGTTGGGAGCGGTTTTGACGATAACTGGCTAAAAGATTTCTACCGTTACAATCCCGTACTCGATAGCTGGGACCAGGTAGTAAGCCTTGGCGGCAGTAAACGCGAAAGCGCTACGGCCTTTAGTATCAATGGCCGCCATTACGTGGGCACTGGTCGCAATAACGGAATCTACGAATTTGACTTTTGGGAGTATGATCCAGAAATTTCTACTTGGCGGCGTTTAGAAGACCTAGACGAAGAAGACGACTACAACATTGCTCGACACGGGTCAGTAAGCTTCACCCTTGAGGAACTGGGCTACATCGCGACTGGCTCTAATGGCGTTAATACCAGTTCCGTATGGGCTTACGACCCCGCCCTTGACGAGTGGGAAGAAAAAACGGCCTTTGAAGGCATTAGCCGTACCGAAGCTGTCAGTTTCGTAGTGAATGGACGAGCTTTTATAACTACTGGGCGTAGTGGCGGTGCCCGCTTTGACGATTTACGTGAGTTCTTCCCCGACGAGGAATTCGACGAGGATGATTAGTTCATAATCGTTAGGGTTTGTTGTAAGGACTGGCGCTATGGTCAACGGATTTAGCGTCAGTTCTTCTTTAAAGCCTAGCCCGTACCGCCTCCAAATTCGACCTACAATTTTGAGTACTGGGGTGATCTTCGCCAAAGCGTTTCAACAGATGCTCGTAAGCAGTAGCTAAGAATTCCTCAGCCTCGGCAAAACGGCCAAAATCAGCCAAAGCGTTGGCCAGATTATTACGAATTTTATCGGCCAGTGGGTGATCGAAAGCGTGGTGCTCCAGACAAAAAGATAGACTGCTTTCGTAGAGTTCCAGTGCTTTTTGAATCTGTTCGGGACGATCCTCTGAGCGCCCTTGGGCCTGATAGGCCGTGCCTAGATCCATCATGACCTGTAAACTGGGCAAATGGCCGGGCTCGAAGGTGTGGAGGTAGACATAAAAAGCGCGCTCGAAGAGCTGAATAGCTGGCTCGTATTGTTTCATCGCCAACAAGACAGCGGCCAGACTAGCGCCCGCCCGAATGCTGTTAATGTGTTGTATGCCTAGATGCTCCTGATACCAGGCATAAACGGATTCGAGCTCTTGTCGGGCAGCCGCAAAATCATTGGTCTCATAAATTAATTCGCCTAAGTTTTGCCGACGAAGTTGAGTGGCGGGGTGGTCTTCCCCCAAGTATTTTAAACTGAGTTGGTACAAATCTCGCAACTGCTCAATGGCCTTATCGGTTTCCCCCATCCGCCCATAAAGCACCGCCAGATTAGTTTGCTGATGAAGAAAACCAGGATCCCCTTCGGTCAGGAACTGCCGACCGTAGGCAATAGCTCCTTCAAAGTTTTGCAAGGCTGAGGGGTACTCTCCCAGATCTGTTTGTAAGGCCCCCAGATTAGCCAGCAAGAAATTCATCCATTCTGGCCGCCCCCCGTGTTCCTCCAACTCTATCTTGATCAAGTCGCTCAACTTATCGTAGGCAGCTTTATAGCTACCCATCTCCACCAAAACGACGGCTCGTTGGCCAGCTAAGAATAAGGTTATTTCGTGTTGAGGGCCATAATTTTCGATACTGTATTCCTCCAGAATAAGCAGGATAGCCTCGCTGTTGGGAAACTGCCCAAGATCGCGATAAATCTGGGCCAGATTTCGCTGCAGCACCAAAAAGTCTTCGTGGGCGAGCCACTCCACCGTCAATAAGTCGTTCAGGCGCTGCGCAAAGGGTAAAAACTTCACCAAAACCAGCGGATTCCCGCCTGAATGGGTGGAGCGGGCCAGCGCATTCAGCAAGCGATGCAGGTCTTCGTACTGGAGTTTAGGCCGTAATTCTTCCGTCAGTACCGCCTGAATAACTCGGTGAATCTGGTAATTATCCTCGTTCTCATCATATTGCAACCAGCCACGCCGCCAGAGCGACTCCAAGGCTACGGTGTATTCATCCCAGATGGCCTCCTCATCGGGACTCAGGCCAATTAGGGCCGTTAAATAATCAAAAGATATAGGCAGTGGTGGTAAGGCAATGAACTGTTTCATCAGCCATTCCTCCAGCTCGTTGACCTCTCCCCAGTGAAAGACCGACTGCAGATAGGGAAATACTTTGGCCACCCGTCCATCCGCCTTGTGATCCACTTTGACGTTGGCTGCACGATTGAGTTGTAATCCTCGCGCTTGCAGTAATTCCAAGACTTTTTTAAGGGGTTGCATCCGGCGTGCCCGGGCCGTTTTGGCTACCAGCTCGATACTCAACGGGAGGTAGCCGAGTAGGTCCGTTATTTCTGCTAGCTGCTGGTCATTAGTTGTTTTTTGTACTTCCGCAGGTATTGCCTCAGAACGGGGCCCTTGCCCGCTTGCCTTTCCTTCATAATGTAATTGAAACAGCTCCACCGCTGCCGCTTCATCCAGTACATCCAGGTCTAACTGCTGGCCAATATCCAGCGCTTCCCGGCTAGTGATGATGACTTGCCAGTCGGGCGCCTGCGGCAACAAATTCTGATATTCGGCCAAGTCAGACTCTGCGTTATCGATAACCATCAGTGAGGGGCCGCCCAGGCTCCCCATGCGAGAAAGGATCAATTGAGCGTCTTGCTCCAGATTGCCCGTCAACTGTAGCTGGAGGCGGTCGGTCAGGACCAGGTTGGTAACTAGGGCCGTGGCAAATCCGTCCGTTTGCTCGATCCAAACGATGTGGGCCAATTCTTCCTTGTGGGCGTGGAGGTAGCTAGCGGCCAGTGAGCTCTTACCTACCCCACCCATACCGTTGAGGACCACCATTTGACCAGCTGACAAGGTCTCTGCCAGTCGCTTCAAATCGGAAGATCGTCCGATTAGTTCAGCGGTGCGGACCTGCGGAAGTGCAGATAAAAAGCGCGGAGCCTGGTAACCGTTATCGTAGATCACCACATCGCCTTGCACGACCAGATTACCCTGTACTTGGGGTTGGTTGATCTGAGTGCCTATGTGCTTTGGATCGGGCATATTAGCGCAGTTCCGCCAGGTATTCCAAGCGGTTTAGGACATACTTTGTGTCTTCATGTTCCGGGCCGAGTGCTTTGTTACGAATGGCCAGGCAATTTTTGTAAGCTTCTTCAGCAGCTTCCCACTCCTGTAGCTCCAGGTATACGTGTCCTAATTTTAGGTAAACATTAGCGACTACATAATGCTGGTCGCCCAGCTGCGCCCTGACTTGCTGTAACGCTGGCTCCAATAATTGGCGTGCCTGGGCCAGCTCATCCACCAAATAGTAGTTGTGTCCTAGATCAGCAGATCGTAAGGCGTAAGTGAGATGCTCCTCGCCTAGCTGTTCTTTTGCCGTCTGCCAGGACTGCTGATTGAGTTTCAGGGCGACTTGGTACTGTTGCTGCTGAAGGTAGGCTGCCGCCAAATTATTCTGGCGCAGAGCGATTATCAAGTCATTTTCTCCATTGGTCTCCATAGCATGGTCCAGTGCCTGCTGAAGAAACTGAATAGCCTGCTGGGTATCCCCTTTATTCTTGTAGGCTAGTCCTAAATTATTTAGACGCACCCCCAAATCCATCTGATTAGTATCCGGTTTCAAGCGAAGGTTATCGATTGATTTTTTTAGTAGGTCGATGGCTTCTTCATGCCGTCCGATAGCATCATAGGCGATGGCTAAATTGGATTGGTAGGTGCCGACCCATTCAGCTGCTTCGCCTTGCCCTTCAATCAGGTATTTTAGCGCTTTTTCCTTGTATTTAACCGCTTTTTCTAGCTCTCCGAGGTCTTCGTAGATACTGCCTACCGTCATGAATAGAGGCGGGACGGCTTCTTCCGTATGCCATTCCGGCTTGATGGTTGCCAGCACTGATTCGCCATAAATCAGGAGGGGAAAACGGTCGGTGATATTATCCTGATACTGATCGTGCTGCAACATTTTTTTGACGCCGACAATCGGATGCAGATCGTAGTCCAGCTCATCGTAGAAATAACGGTACAACGACTCACGAATGACGCGGTGCATTTTGTAACCTTCCTCCGGATCGTGCTGCAACCAGCCTTTTTCCACTAATAAATCGAGGGCTTCGGTGAAATAATCCCATAATTCATCGCCCTCTTCGAGATAGAGGATTTTAGCCAAGCGCTCGAAAGGGTGAAAAATGGGCGGCAGAAAAAGCAAGCGAGTCAAGTAATAGGTCTCGTGCTCCTGGGCCGAGGTCCACTCGAAGATACTTTGCAAGTAGGGGAAGAAGCGCTCGACTTTTTGGCCTTGGCTGTGCTCAACTTCCACGCCGGCACGCCGGCCAATTTCCAGGCCACGCTCTTCGAGTAATTGAACCACTTTGCCGAGTGGTTGAATCCGGCGAGCCTGGGCCGTTTTGGCCAAAATCTCTAAGGAGAGCGTATGGCGATCGAGTAGCTCGACAATCCGATTTACATCCTTAGCCTCCCCCTCCCAATGATAGAAACTGCGAAAGAGCCGTGCGGCCTCAGTGACGGGTAAATTATCCAGATCGTACTGCTGGCCGATGGAGAGTTTTTGACGGGAAGTGATGATGATCTGCCAGTCTTCACGGGGCAGATGATTGCGCCACTTTTCGAGGTCTTCCTCTGCATTGTCAATCACTAAAAGGGAAGGACCGCCCAGACTACCCAGGCGATTGAGGAGCAATTGAGCGTCTTGCTCGGGTACTTCCGTTCGTTCCAATTGGAGGTTATAGACCAGACTGGGGTTGGTAATCAGACTGGAGACGATATCTCCGTTTTGCTCGACCCAGGCGACGTGCGTGTATTTGCTTAAATGTTGGTTGAGATAGGCCGCCACCAAAGCCGTTTTTCCAACACCTCCCATTCCGGCGACTACCAGCAGTCGATCTTTTTCCAGTTGCTGCTCTAGTCGCTTAAGCTCCCCTTCCCGACCGACCAACTGGATGAAATCATGGGGAATAGGTGTGAGCTGTCGTGGCGCCTCAAAACCAGATTGATACACGATTTGCTCCCCCTGCACTACAAGGTTCCCGTGGACGATGGGTTGATTAACCTGGGTATGGATGTGGGAAGGATCGCGCACGGTATTGGGTATTGGGTATTGGGTATTGGGTATTGGGTATTGGGTATTGGGTATTGGGTATTGGGTATTGGGTATTGGGTAAATTAATATGCTTGGAAAACAGTACCAAGTACTTAGTACCAAATACCTTGTACCTCAACAAATTAACGAAAATTTAGCGGTAGCCTTAAGCGGGTAGAACAACATCTACGGGCCTCTGCCCATTTAAACTGTATGACTACTCCCCATTATTTCTACGTCCTACTCCTTCTGGCCCTACCCTACTGGGCACAAGCCCAAAGCGAACGGGAAAATTTGCGTTTAGTGGAAGTCCAAATCCAAGAGCTGGAAGCGGAGCAACTGCTGCTCGAAGCCCGCGCCGAAGAGCTGAAATTGCACTATATCCGTGAAGATTTACGGAATTCAGGCTTGCCTACTGCTGACTTTCTGGAACACAGTGCTTTCTTCTTTGCCTACAGCGAGGCCCACGAACAAGCCCAATGGGTAGCACATATTATCCTTCCCGACATCATTAGCGGTACACAATTTCGCAGCAATGACTTTCGCGAAGATCCGCTGGTAGCGTCGGGTACTGCCGTTGAGGCTGATTACTTTTTGAAGTACCTACAGGCCGATAGCTCTTATACTTACGATGGCTATGGTTTTGACCGGGGGCACCTGGCACCTTCTGCCGATTTTCGCTGGTCGGCCAAAGCTTTATCGGAATCTTATTTCTATTCCAACATGGCTCCTCAGCGACCGGAATTTAACCGGGAGGGCTGGGCCGAGCTGGAAGGCTTATTGCGGGGCTACATTTTCGATCACCCTAGCACCCAATTGTACGTCGTCACGGGCGGAGTGCTGAAGGATGGACTTCCGCAGGTGGAACGCAGCCCTAATAGTCTGACCATTCCAGAGCAGTACTATAAAGTAGCTCTCGATCTACAGGCCGGTCAGGCCATTGGCTTTTTAATGCCCAATGCCGCGCTGGAGTACCCACTGGAGCACTATGCCCTCCCTGTAGATGAGATCGAAGCCATAACGGGACTTGACTTTTTCAAGCTCATCGAAGGTGAGGAAGCCATTGAAGCCCAGCTCGACAAAGCCCACTGGTTTCCAGAATTAGCGCAGGGCGACGTAGAGCCCGTTTACCCCCCCTTACTGCCACGTGGGCATTACAACAGTGTACAGGCTCGACAGCAGGCCAGGACCGGGCGAGCAGTAACGGTCGTTGGCCAGGTAGTCAGTAGTCGCTATAGTCGATCGGGAAACCTGTGGATGAATATCGACAAGCAATTCCCTAATCAGATCTTCTCTGTTTTTATCAAAAAAGAAGATTTAGTCAACTTTAGTGGCGACCCTCAAGACCTCTTTGATGGTCGCGTGATTGCCGTTAAGGGCCGGGTGCGAGAAATCAATGGTGTACCGACGATCAACATCGACAAAGAGGAACAAATCTGGTGGTACGAAGGCGGAACGATCCGCTAAAACTCCCAGCTTAAGCTTAGCGAGAAAGCGACTTCACCTTCGGCGTCCAGGATAGCCATTTCCGGGGTACCGGCAGCGGAGCGATACAGACGGGCGATCACCCCTCCCATGAGTTCGGCCAGATCGAGATCTTCATCGTAGTCAAAAATATTGAAGGCATAATCTACCGAGCCGGGGTTTTCCAGGCGCAGGTTGAGGTTGGTCCATTCCAGAGTCGTACCGGCAGCCACTTCATCAAAGCGGAGGTTAACGGGGTGGCTGTACACCTCCGTATTATTGGTGCGGTCTTCAACAGTGAAGATGATGTCTGGCAGATTCCCAAAAATCGGCTCATCCCAGGAGGTACTATCGGGTCGTTCTACGGGGAAGCGATCTACTTGCAGGCTTTCAATGATAACTGCAGTGGGTTGGGGGCCAGCATCATCATCGTCGCAGGCGGCGATCAATGGAAGCAGTAACAGTAAGGGCAAATACTTGAACATCGGGAGGGATTTTTGGGGAAGTGCAAATTTAGGGAAAAGCCTTGCAATTTGCTGGTTGTTATTTGTTTAATCGGTTTGGATCAGTGTCTTATGCTGGACTGCGATGGGGCCTTATGCTGATCTGACATTCCTGAGGTTAGTTTGCTTAAGTTTATTGCTCCAAAAATTTTCTCCTATGGAAATCGGCCTGGCCAAATTGGAAGATGCGCCTGCTATTGCTCAGATATTCAACGCATATCTCGGTCGGGCCTCCATGGTGCTGGAGCCCTTGAAGGAGAAGGACTTTCATGCCTTGATTGATCCAGCCGTTGGATATCGAGCAGCGATGATCGTAGCTAAACAGGAGGAAGATTTACTGGGCTATGCTTCCGTCAAGCCATGGAGCCCAAGGCGAGGCTATTTCCCGGCGGGGGAAGTCTCGATTTTTTTAGCTGAGGCGGCAACGGGGCGGGGAATAGGCGAGGCGCTTTACCGCGCTTTGTGGACACACTGCCACCGGCTGGAGTACGATCATCTTACAGCCCGTATTTTTGGCACTAACGCGGGTAGCATCCGTTTCCACGAGCAGCAAGGCTTTCAGCTAGTAGGAGTACAAAGTGGGATTGGACTAGTCGACGGTCAGCGAGTAGATTCGGTGATCATGGAGAAGCGTTTATGAGCCCTCGCTGGCCGAATCCTCCTAAGCGTAGCGCAGGAGTTCGTCCTGCGAGTAGGAGTTCGTCCTGCGAGTAGGGGTTTGTCCTGAGCGCAGGAGTTCGTCTTGCGAGTAGGAGCCTTAGGCGCGGGACGGCCCCGCTCGCTCTGCTCCGGGGAGCTGGCCAGCGACGGGTAAAAGGCGCTCGGAGGCGGTTCAGCCTGAGCTGATTTCCTCCGAGGCCTCAAGCGGGATAAAAAAATGCTCGTGCTTAAGACATCTCACGCTCACTGATCCGTTTTCGCAACCGACTAAGCGTTACTGGCGTAATGCCTAAGTAAGAAGCGATGTGTTTCAAGGGCACCCGATAAACGGCCAAAGGTTGCTCTTCCAGGAGGTCGAGGTAGCGTTGCTCAGCCCGTTGGTTGAGCTGATTGTAGAGTCGCTGTGCTTCTCGACGGAGCAGTTCTTCGGTTATCTGCTGGGCGGATTGTATCGATCCTTGCCGGGTAGCAAAGGCTTTCGGCAAGTGCTGATAGGGAATACGCTCTAGCAAGCAATCTTCCAGCGCCAATAAGTTGTAGGCCGAAGGCATACGCCCTAATAGCGCGGTATAAGACCCGTAGAAAGCGCCTTCCAACTGGAACGACTGACAGTGCTGATTACCGGGTCCATCTTCGAGCAGCATCAAAGCGCCCTGATGGATGTAGTAGAGGTAATTCGGTAGCTGTCCTTCGCGCAGCAGATAGCTATTGGCGGGAACTTGAATCAATTCGGAATGTGTGGCAAAGACTTTAACTGGTATTGACTGGAGTTTCACGGTGTAAAGCTTAAGTAGAAGTGTAATGCTACCTAAGTAAGGGGTTCCGAGACCAGAAATACAGCATTAGCCGACTTAGTTAAGGCTTAGGGTAAGTGGCTGACAAATGATAAGCGCCTAAAACTGTATAATAGAATAGAGGCGGAGAAAATGCCGCTTTTAAGCCAGTAATTGCCAAAAGGCCTCGCGGTAAGAATCGCTAATGGGCAAGCGCTCTTCACCGATGACCACCCGCTGCTTTTCAATGTAGTCGATTTTATCGAGCGATACGATATAGGACCGATGGATGCGTGTAAAACGCTGGCCAGGTAGCCGGGCCACAAAATCGCTGAGCTTCTCTAGAGTGAGTACTTTACGACCATTGCTGAGAAAAAGCGTGGCATAATCGCCGCTACCGCTGAGATAAAGTAATTCATCGAGATCGATCCGCAGGGTTTGATAGCCAGACTTGACGAAGAGATAATCCAAGGCCTTTTCTTTCCCGCTTTCCTCCCTGGACGAGGAGGACTGCTCAGTGGGAAATAACTTAGTTACGGCCTTGCCGAAACGCTCAAAAGAAATAGGTTTGAGCAAGTAGTCAACCACATTGAGTTCGTAGCCTTCGATGGCGTACTGTTCGTAGGCGGTGGTCAATACGATGGAGGTCTGATCACCCACAATTTTCAAAAACTGAATACCGTTGAGTTCCGGCATTTGGACATCTAGGAAAATACCATCTACCGTATGCTCGCGTAGGTAGTGCAGGGCTTTAATCGGGTCGGTAAAAGTGGCGGCTATTTCGAGACCTTCCGTTCGCTGTACGTAGTCAGACAGCAGCTCAATGGCCAGGGGTTCGTCGTCGATGATGAGGCAGCTAGGCATGGGGGGATGGCTGGTTTTTGATTACGGATTGCTGATTTTTGATTCTTGTGGATAAATCAGCAAATGCACTTCGAATGATTGTTCTCGGGCCTCAATATGTAGGTGATGTTGGTCGGGATAGAGTAATTGTAGCCGCTTCTGCACGTTACGCAGGCCGATGCCTCCAGTACCATCTTTTGATTGTTGGCCGGGTTTGATCAGGTTGCTGACGCTAAAGGACAGGGCGCCGTTTTCATTTTCACTCAGTTGAATGCGCAGTGGTTGTTCTGGATCTCTTAGGTCGCCGTGTTTAAAAGCATTCTCTACGAAGGGGACCAGCAGCAGCGGCGGCAGTTGCCAGTCACGGCTAAAGGTGCCAACGCGCCAATCTACTGGAGCCAGGGCGTCGATCCGCATGCTCTCTAGGTGCAGCAGGTCTTCCAGGTAGCGGATCTCTCGGGCCAGCGGGACGGTCGCCTCGCGTTCGTAAAGAGAGTAGCGCAGCAGGCCAGAGAGCTTTTCGAGAGCGGGCAGTGCCTGGTCGGAGCCGCGATTGACCAGCGCATAGAGGTTATTGAGGGTATTGAAGAGGAAATGCGGATTGACCTGCGAACGTAAAAATTTAAGTTCTGATTCTCGCTGAAGACTAGCGAACTGCTGCCGCTGCGCTTCGTTATGACGGGCCAACTGGACGAAGTAAAAGACCATGCCCAGGCTACAGAAAATGAAGGAGTAATAAAGGTTATCCAGTACATAATAACTCCAGCTGAGGTCAGGGTTGTAATTGCCGTACCCTCGCAGAGTCGCAATGACCCCTTCTTCGAGAAAAGCCCGAAAAAGTATGCCTGCAAATAAACCGAGTATCAAAACCATTACCATCTGCCAGCCGGCCAGCCGACGGTATAGAAAGTGAAGCAGTAGATACATGATGAGGCCCTGTACGAAGAAGGCCGTGGGGCTGGTGAAACTCAAAATACCCCAGTCGACGAGTTGCACATAGAACTCTTCGCGGATGTCGTCTGCTTCGAGGATCTCACGCAGCGGCCCCAGTATCACGTAGGTGATCAGGAACCAGGCAAAAAGTTGAAGTATGTTGCTTTTTAGTTGGATGGCGTATTAGTCTTTTAGTTGGGTAGTTTTTTAGGCTGGTCGTCTTTTCAGATGATGTCTTAGGCGTTGTCCACCAAAGTTAGGATTTGGTCAAAGCTTTGTGGGCTCTAATCGGTGAATCCGGCCATTTGATCGGTGAATTATTTTTTGAGTTTGTACTTCCGCAGGTGTTATGGTTAAGCGGACTTCAGTCCGCGCTGGGTTCAACGGACTTTAGTCCGTCTACCATCTCCCAAACTAAAGTTCGCAAAACCTGGCGCAGGCTTAAGCCTGCTTAACCAGAGCATTAATTCCACTGACCGACCCCTTTTCCTGATTCACCGATTGCGTTTGTGATCTGCTTGGTCGACGCCGATGTTTGCTAGCATTAAATCCTTATTGAGCTGGAGCTTGCCGGTCAGTCCACGATCAATCTCGATTAAGAGCTGGCCTAGTAAGCTTCAGTTTTTCACCGCCAGGTCGCTGGCCGGCTTCCCAGAGAGAAGCGAGTGGGGCCGCCCAGCGACTAAACGCAAACCTCGAGGTCGATAGCTCCCGACCTTGGAGGAACCTGCCTAGGCCGGGATGCCTCCGAGGACCTCGTTACGCTTAGCAAAATTACTCGCAAGACGAACTCCTTGCGCTTTGCTTAGGAGGATTCGGCCAGCGGGTACTCCAATTCACCATTTAAAAAGAAGAACCATGAAAAACCTCCTTTCCTTTCTACTACTTAGCTTGATCACTGTCCTTCACGCCCAAGATCTACCCGACATCAATAGTTTTGATCCCGACGAGATTCTAATCGGCGACGATGAGTTACCTCAAGTGCTACTGGTCGGAACCTTTCATTTTAATTATCCGAATCTGGATGCGCACGTCACGGCTGAAGAAGATCAGGTGGATGTCGAGCAAGGTGCTCGTCGCGCAGAGTTGCAGGAGTTGCTAGATTACCTGGCGCGTTTCCGTCCCACTAAAATCGTCGTGGAGCGTTGGCCGGAGAGCAACATCAATCAGCAGTACGAAAAGTACTTGACGGGAATGGTCGAGCTGCCGAAATCGGAGGTCTATCAATTGGGCTTTCGTCTAGCCGAGCAGTTTGAGCACGAGCAACTCTACCCCTGTGATGCGGGTACCTTAGTAAACTCGCTTTACAACCATCGCGATTCAACGGTGCTGCGTCCGTTGTTGGATAGTATCTATAGCGAGTGGGGCTTTGAGTCGACCGTAGAGATGGACTTCCGCTACGACTCTCTCTACGATCTCGAAGACGAAATACTAGCCGAGACCAGCTTATTGGACTACTTCAAATACGAGAACAGTCACCATCGCATCTTACGCGGGCACGGTGCCTATCTAACCGGTGCCTTTGGGAGCAATGGCACTAACGGACAGGATGCTCTGGCTATGCACTGGTATGCGCGCAATCTGCGCATCTTCCGCAATATCCAGTCCGTCGCTACCGAGCCCGACGATCGGGTGATGGTCATTTTCGGGGCGGGCCACCTGGGCATTCTGCGGCAACAGCTGGAGAGCTACCCGGGGATGGAGCTGGTAGAGTTTGGGGATTTGTAGGGTCGTTCTATTCCCCCGATCTGCTTTTTGACAAAATTTCGGAACTATCCTAATAGTGAAATGGGCACTTTTGGCCTCTCCCTAACCCTCTCCGGAGGAGAGGGAACTTTGATGCTGGAGCAGATTTTACTATCCACTTGAATTCTTAATCCAGAAAGCTATTGCGGCTCCCCTCTCCCTCGGAGAGGGGCTGGGGGAGAGGCCACACTAAGCTTAATCATAGTCCCGTATTCGGGCTTTGGTATACTTGCTCCAGAAACTTGTTTGCTAAGCTGTGGCGTTATAACTTTGCAGCCGCTTCCTGCTAAAGGGAGCCCCCGGTCCCGTAGTACAACGGATAGTATATAGGTTTCCGGAGCCTAAGATGGTGGTTCGATTCCACCCGGGACCACTTCTAAAGATTTCAAACGGCTGATAATCAGCTATTTCGAGTTGTGTAGATGCGTGGAGCAGTCGAAATGGCAGTCGTTTCGAAATGAAGATGGAAATAATCATCAACGTATCACGTGAATCTCTCCTTGGTAAGTCTCCGTTTTTCCGGTCTGAAAGTTTACTACGGCTTTCCAAACGTAAACGCCTTGGGGAACAACCTCTCCTTGGAATTCTCCCGTCCAGAATTGAGCTGGTTGGTTGTTTTCTACGGCATCGGTGAACCAGACTTGCTGCCCCCAAGGACTATAGATCGCCAATTCATAGCTTTCGATCCCTAATCCAACGGGTTTAAAAATTCTGTGGTCTGCCTCTCCATAACCCGGGCTCATTGCGCTATTGGCAAAAAAGGTGCATATATCCTCCGGATCAATGAACTGCACCATACTGTCTGCACATACCTGACCATCTGTATGATCGAGGAAAGCATAGAGCACCACTCGTACCGGACCGTTGATATCGTAGATGTGAGTAGGATCGGCTTCCATGCTGGAATTACCGTCCCCAAAATCCCACAAATAGCGATCTGCATTCCGGCTTTGGTTTTCAAAGCGCACATCGCCAATGAAGCTATTCGACTCGTCTGGAAATGCCGTGAAAGCAGCCGTAGGACTGAAGTAAGCCGTTACTAATGGAAGATCATAGCTGTCAGCGCAATTGGGACCGTAGCGCGCGATCAAGCTGATCTGATAGGTGCCTGCTTCGGTAAAGGAGAATGAAGGATTTTCTTCTGTGCTGACCAATACATCGTTGATGAACCACTCGTAAGTCAAGGCTTCTTCGCTGAGATTATTCGCCTGAATACTAAAGGGAAGGCAGCCGGAAGTAGCGGGAAGTTCCGCCAAGGCCATGGGATCGCCAGCGATGTCGACCAATTCCATAAAAGTATCTCGGCAAGCAAAAGGGGTGACTATAATTTGGGTAACCTCATACTGACCAGGATTCAAGTAGAGGTGAACAGGATTAGGCAAGGTATCACTGCCACCATCACCAAAGGTATAATTGTGATCAAGTTCGATATCTGCAGTGGACTTGAAGGGAATACTAGTGGGCGAACCGCAGCTAGCCTGCTCGGGAAAAGTGAAGCCTGCCGTTGGTTTGGGATGTACGACAATGGTTTGGAGGCTGGTGTCAGCTGGGCAACCATTATCCGCTAGGGCAATTAAGGCGACGTCGAAAGAACCGGGGTTTAGAAAAGTAACTTGCCCATCTTGACTAGCCTCAATTACTCCGTTGCCATAATCCCAGATAAACTCAGTCGCTGCTGGTGAGGTATTGGTAAATGCCGCAGAAAGGGGTTGGCAACCCGCCAGTACATCCGTTATGAAGGAAGAACGCGGGGAGGGTAAAACAATCACACTGTCCGTAATGGTATCCTGACAACCTAAGGTGTTAGTAACGATTAGACTTATTCCTACTTCACCTGCCATAGTGGGAACGTAAGTAGCCGTATCTCCTGAACTGCTTATCCCGTTTATTAACCAGTCCTGACTACTGAGGTCGCCGGAGGAAGTACTCAGGTATTGCAGACTGTCATAATCCAAGCAGCTACGATCATGAAGCGGAAGCAGGCTGGCCACTGGTTTGGGGTGTACTACGATGGTTTCGAAAACCGTATCGGAAGCACAATTATTAGCGTCTAGCACATATAGAGAAATGTTGTAGTCGCCTGGTTCGGGAAAGCTGAATACAGGCTCGGCTTCACTGGCTCCAGCGTTGTTGTAATCAAAAAACCAATTGTAGGTAGCAGCATTGACCGATAAATCGGTAATGTCCAACGTAAAAGGAGGACAACCCACAGAGTCGGCTAAGTTGAAGGCTGCTTCCGGTAGGGGAGTAATCTCTATTTCCCTAGAAATACTGGCCGGACAATCGGTTTGCTCGGCAAAAACCGTAAGGGAAATCACGTAAGTGCCAGCACTATCGAAAACGTAGCTGGGGTTTAATTCTCCGCTGCTTTGTAGATCGCCAAACTGCCAGAGCTGACCACTGATCCCCTCACTTAGGTTAGTAAAATCTACGGTGCTTCCTACACAAGCCGTAAGTGGAAAGTCAAATGCCGGGACCGGAGCAGGAAATACCGTGAAAGTGCGCGTGTCCATAGCAGTACCACAACGCGAAGCTCGTAAGTTAAGCGTATAAGTACCAGGAGTGTTAAGGTTAAACTCCGGACAGCTTTCGTTTCCGGCATTGACTACTGTCCCGTCGGGGCCGATTAACTCCCAACTCAAAAAACTACCCTCCGTAGAAAAACTACAAGGTCTTAAAGTATAAGGCGCACAACCCGCAATGGTATCTAAACTTATAAATGCACTAACGTCCGGTGGGAAGACAGTAACTATTTCATGCAAGGAATCTACACCGCACTCATTCGACGCGACCATTAACACTTCGTAAGTACTAACACTATCTGCTGGAGTAGTATAAACCTGACTCGGGACGTCTGTACAACTTGCGTAGGTTTCACCATTGCCAAAATTCCAGAAACAGGAATCGGGATTACCGAGAGAACCATCCATCAAACTCACCTCAAGCGGCGAGCAACCATCGTCCTGACTTAGACCGTAGTTAGCAAATGGATAAGGATGCACCAAAACGGAATCCGTAAACAAACGGACACCACAGCTATTCGTGACCTTGAGCTGAATCGTGAAGAAGCTATCTTGGGTGATACTGTCCAGAATTATTTCTCCAGGAAGGTTACCGTCAATCGTGTCGCTGAGGATACACCAGCTACTACTAATGTTGTCGCCGAAACTATTGTTCGTCAGCAACAAAGTAAATGGGGCGCAACCCTCGTCATTGGCTAGGCTGAAGAGTGCGGTAGGAGGAGAACTGACGAAAATATCCTGAGTAAATACATCGCTGCAACCGAATTCATTAGTGACGGTAACGGAAATGATATAATTGCCGGGCTCACTGTAGCTGTGCGCAGGACTAGGCAGCATACTTCCCTGGTTATCGCCAAAATCCCAGGCGTAAGTCAAATTAGGCTGTACTTCGGTGAGTGCCAACTGAAAATTTTCATCGATACAGGTCGTCCCCTCAATCGTAAAGGTTGCATCGGGTAAGGATCGAACGATTAAATTTCTACTCACACAAGCTTCACACCCCTCCACGAGCTCATTTTGCAGGCAGTAGCGGTAAGTATACACGGAATCCAGGGTAAAACCAGCTAAATCTATTAGTCCCATAGCGGGGTCTACTGCGATTCCTTCCCAAAGACCGTCGGCAGGCATCTGGCCGGTGAGTTGCCAGCTAGTCGGTCCGAAACAAATATCGACATCTGGGCCTGCTTGTAAGCCTTCGTTCAAATCAATGGCTTCTAAACTCAAAGTTTGCGTACGGGCACAACTGGTACCCGACTCAAAATCGTAACGGTACTCAAAGGTGCCGCCACCACTGAGCGCCGCAAGGTCGACAATACCCGTTAGTGGGTCGACCCCTTGGCCCATCCACATTCCGCCCGCCAAATTGCTCATTAACTGGAGGGTAGCTCCCTCCTCAACGCAAACGATGGTATCCTGCGGACCAATAATTAACTGTTGTGGTTCCGTCAGGTTAATGGCTGCTGTACCCGTCACTTCACAGGCATTTCTTACGTAGGTGTACGTGAGTGTCACGGTCCCCACCGAAAGCGGACCACCACTACCCGTTACAGGGTTGAAGTTCCCGCTGGTTGGGTCCACCACTCCGTTTCCTTCCCAACTCAATGGCTCGCCGCCGAGAGGTGAAATGCCAGGGCTGAATAAGTCATTTAAATTAGTGGTGGTATTACTCAGGCAGAGGTCTTGCGGAGAATTGACCATCACAGTAGGCAGTGCTTCCACTTCGATGAAAAGCGCAGCAGAATTATCACAATTATTAGCGTC
Source organism: Bacteroidota bacterium (assembly GCA_039030655.1). Classification (GTDB taxonomy): domain Bacteria; phylum Bacteroidota; class Bacteroidia; order Chitinophagales; family Saprospiraceae; genus Neolewinella. The sequence goes on from JBCCDS010000023.1 coordinate 73,459, forward strand.
TGAGTAAGTATAGCGGATCGTATCGAAGCCCACGCCAGCATCCTGCGGACTGTAGACACCAGTATTGGAGTCTATGTTCATGCCACTCCAAGTTCCGTTGGCTTGGTCGGCTACGAAGGTTACAGGGGCATTGTCCTCGCAGAGCAAGTCCGGCCCGTTGATGACCGGTGGGACCGAAGCAGTGATGGTAATGGTGATTTGATCTGAATTGGTACAATCTCCACTTCCGGTAGTAAAGGTCAGATTAGTAGAAGTGCCGGTTTGTACTTCCGCAGGGTCAAACGTGTTAGTGCCTTCAATGATACCATCTCCTGTCCAGGTGCCTTCGGCTGGATCGCTAGCCAAAGTCAATATGCCTGCCCCACTACAGACCTCCTGACTTGGGGTGAGGATCGTTGGCATCTCGTTAGGGATTACAGTAATATTGGTCGTGGTAGTGGACGAGCCACAGTTGTTGGTAACGGTCAAAGTTGCCGTGCCGGACTGCGTAAAGGTCACACTGCCGAAATCAGATCCCGAAAAACTGGGGATGCTTCCATTAGTGAAAGTCCACTCCACACTGCTTGCATTACTAATGGAGGTAGTCAATAAATCATTGGGGGTGTAGATGACCTGGTCGCAAGCTTCCAGCGAATCACTAACCATACCCATAGCACCCTGGGAAATATCCAAGCTGAGCTGGTCGAAATTGGTACAATCTCCACTACCCGTAGTATAGGTGAGTACTATGGTTTGACCAGGACTAACCGTCGAAGGGTCAAAGATATTCGAACAGGTGTCTACCCCCGGGCCGGTCCAACAGCCACCTGCTGGCTCGGCTTCTAGTGCAAATGGCGCTTGCCCAGTACATACTTCCTGGGAGGGAGTCGTAATCATCGGCATGGCATTGGGGATTACGGTGACATCAGCAGTGCTTGTGGTCGAGCCACACTCATTCGTGACGGTTAGGGTTACGGTCCCAGACTGGGTAAAAGTCACACTGCCAAAGTCAGGTCCCGAAAAACTGGGGATGCTTCCATTAGTGAAAGTCCACTCCACGGTGCTTGCGTTACTAATTGGGGTAGTCAGTAAATCAATAGGGGTGTAAGTGGCCTCGTCGCAGGCTGCTGCTGGATCATCAATATTCCCCATCGCCCCTTGCCCTACCTCAACTACTTCGGTATGCTCCACCTCACGGCAAGCATTACTGGTAGTGAGTGTAATGGTGTAACTGCCCGGTTCTTTGAATCTTACGTCAATACTGGCGTCGTTCATCCGCTGGCTGGTATCTGCTAGGCACCATAAGTCTGGGTTATCCGGACTGATTGACCAGATGCTATTACCAGGAGCGTTCGTGATTTCGTTGAAGGTAACGGTAGTTGGGGCACAGATGGGGCCAGGCGGTAGGTCGAAATCGACCTCTGGCTCATCCACTACGTTCACCTCCTGGGTGAATACATCCGATCCACACTGATTAGTGACGGTAAGCGTTATTGTCTGCGGGCCGGGATCAAGAAAAGTGTAATTGGGATTCATTTCCTCGGAGGTATCACCATTGCCAAAATCCCATAAGTAACTGGTAGCATGACAACTCTCGTCCGAGATCGTGATCGGATCGGAAATGCAAATGGTATTGGGAACCTCAAATCGGGCAACTGGGCGTACCCGCACCGAGAGAATAGAGGTGCCCGTATGACAACTTTGGCCCTCTGCGCAATTTTGTATACCTATAAATACGATATCCTGATTAAAAATAGGTCCCTCCGCACAGCGGTCCAGATCGGGATAGGAATAGTTATGAGAGATATCATTATTGGGGAAGCCGCTATTGTCGATGGTATCGATTGTGCCGTCTCCCCAGTCCACCAGAAACAAATCAAAATCAGTAGTACTGCTTGTATTATTCAGGGTGATTGTTGTGTTCTCGCAAAAGATATTTTGTCCTTCAGGCGAAAAAGCAACGAGGACGGAGCCACACTCGTCATTATTACAGGTTTCCAGAGTGGTCTGCCCCCACAGACCAGTCTTCGGTAGTAGTAATAAGACAACAATAACTGACAGTTGGAATAATTTCAAAACAGTAAAATTTTGGGGTGGGTGGTTGACACTTTAGGCTGAGGGTATGCTGGTGTTTTTAGAAAATAATGTTGTTGTACCAGATGTTTTCATAAATTTTATTTCGCGATTGATTAGGGCAAACGCGTGTTTTATTTCTACTCAAGTGCGAGGAAGCACCACTTGGATTCAAAGAACACAGGAGACTTTTGGAAAAATGGTAGGCAACACCAAATTCAAATAACATACCTACACTGTTTTTTAGGCCACTGAGGTTATTAGAGAAATTAAAGTTAAAGTCAATGCGGCGAGCCTCTCCGTTGCTGACTCTAGTAAAATGACTGTATTCAAATTGCCAGCTTAGCCAGTTGGTATTGATACCTTGGTCCACTTGTCGAGCTGTAGCATGATAATAGACCCCTAGTCCAAGGAAATTATTTAGTCCAAAATGTACCCCACTTTCCAGGTACTGTAAATTGGCCTGTCTTTGAAAAAGCAACTGTGGTCGTACGGCCACAAATTGATTGCCGCCCAATTTGGTATAAAACTCAACGGAAGCATGTACGGCAATCCGTCGACTGATAAGCGTGCCGATATTTAGCAAGCTCTCCTCCTGTCCAAAAAGCCCCCGGTTATCCAGTTGCACCGCATTATGTACTGCCCCGCCAAATAAAATATAAATGTCTTCCCGATTTGGGCGTTTCCTTGGAATTAGTAATTGTCCTGCAACTCCAATTACTGGCGCAAAGTAGGTGTTGGTAATACCTCCACCCGCTGGTAAAACAAAGGTGGTGGAATTAGGGTTACCAAAAGCGTCCTCGAACCCGTATTTAGCATTCAGTTGATCAGCGAAGGTGAGTCCCGACAGGTCAATACTTTTCTGACCAAACTGTAAATTGAGCCCCGGCCGGAAAGTGAACCTGCCCATATTGAAGGAACCCGCAAGTTGTGCGCCTCCAACGACGGTTGTCAACTGACCTGCTCCTTCTTGATCCTGTAGTACTGATATCCCAAGATCAAAAGGTCCGCAGATCATTGCATCCTCGTAGTTAGCGGAATAAGTGGAAAAGGGAGAGACGGAACCGGAACTCCTCCACTGGTTCTTATACCGTATGGCAATTACACTAGAGCCACGTATCCCCGTCAGCGCTGGATTGAAAAAGGAGCGATTGCTATAGAAGTGAGTAAAGAAATGATCTTGCCCAAAAAGTGTAATTGCTGAATAAAAAAAGAATAAGGTCAGCAAAAAGATCTGCTTAGTCATTGTCGAAGAATTTTAGGTGTTCAATAGCGAATTATCAGCTTCAATGAAGCAGAGGCAAATAGTGGTATCTCTACTAGTTTTGCTCCTTTACAAATATAGCGGAATTATAACACTAGCGGAGTGGTTTTGAACAAATCCATACTGTGCATTATAAAAAACGTAGGTGCTGAACGCTATTTTTTGATCCAATTACACCTGCGGAAGTACAAAAAAATACGCTTGACATCAATATAGTAGCAGGGCAATATTTACCTCAGCTGTTTCGAGAAGATGAAGTACAACTCACTAAATTTATCGTGACAGATTAAGAGCGTTTACCTAAAAAAAGTTGCTTGATCTGGATTTGCCTTATTTACTTAAGGTAAATCTTTTTATCCGTTCGGTTGATCCGGCTTGCTTTATCATCTCTTCCGGTGATGAGGAAGGGCATGTTCATCCCCGGCCGGATTTACTCGGGCGCTTGGGAAAAGAGGTGCTAATGCAAAATCTACTAACTTAGACGGTCAGATCGTCGTCCCTTTAGAAATTTTTACTGAATTCCATGCTTAGCTAGGCATTAAAATAGCTGGTCGATGAGAAGAGGTGGATCTCGATTCGTGATTGCTGTGATATTCTTGGGTGTATTGTCGATGCACCTGTTTTCCTCCTACTTTATTAAGTCGTTGAAGGAATATAAGTCTGGAGAAGAGGCGGTGAATATCGAGTTACATATTCCAAGTGCAGTTGATTCTACCCCAACGGTGTTCGATACTATTGCCGTTAAAAATACCATTGAAAGAGTATCCATCCTGCCAGGCGATGAAGATGATCGATTGAGGAATGGATTAACCATAAATTTTACGCCCAAGGTGCTCGTCTACGTTGTTTTTCATAGTGTCTTTTTGTCTGCCTCAATTGTAGCTATGCTGTTTATGGGGTTCCTAATTTTCAGGTTGATCACTGAATTTAAAATCAGAATTAGGTTTAAAGAGAATTTCCTTTCGATTATTGGGATCTTGATCCTGTTGATTGCTACAGTCTTTCTCTTTAAGCTGATCAATGATTCGGCACCACGGTTGTTTGGCGGCGCAAAAATTATGGAAACCTTTGGAATTGTCTTTAACGATCCTGTTGCCATCGTAGAGCTTATTTCGTACGTCTTGATGGCAGTTGCAATAGTCGCACTAGCGGGGATCGCCTTTATCAATATAGTGACGGCAAAACTAACGAACAATTTAGTGCGTGATGAAAATAGCTTTCAGGTATTAATAAGCTACTTGAATACAATAGCCTTGTTTTCTGGCTTGCTTGTTGCGGGTACGGTTATAGGTACTTCTATTCAAAGGACGATGATTGCAGAGTATTTGAAAAATACCAATTTGATTTTTCCTGACGAATTCATTGCACTTTACGGCGTTTCTTTTTCGTTTATCCTAGCCGTTTTTTTTCTTCCAACTTTGTTCTACATCAAAAGTTGCCAAAGGAGTCTCGATTTGGTCAATGCACCTGATCCAGAAAAGCTGAGTTGGATAAATATTGGGAAGAATACCTTTGAAGAATTGAAATTGCTTTTTTCCATTTCTTTACCCATTCTTGCAAGCATATTCGAGCATTTCTTTCAGGCAACGAACATCTAGCTTCCCAAAGCTAAATGATGATTGAAGTGTTATTTGCTTGATTGTTGCGCGAAAGAGAGGTCCTGTTGTACAGGCTTAGCCAGTAAATTCTATATTTTTACTCCATGCCTTCCCCCAATCCCATCCAAACCCAAATCAACTACGCTCGAGTCCAGGGCAATCTAGTCGTACAGGGAGATGCCGTCATTAATGAAGCGGAAAAAATCACCTACCCCCGCATCCTTACCCGCTTACCCCGCCTGCGCGAAAAGCTCATCGGCCGAGATAAGGAGCTACAACAACTCGCCGATCAGCTTCAATCTGGCCAAAACTTCCTCCTGATGAACGGCATGGGCGGCGTGGGAAAAACCACCCTGGCTACCGCCTACGCCAATCAATACCAGGACCGTTACACTCACATCTGCTGGCTGGAGCAACAGGGCGATTTTGCCAATAGTCTAGTGACGGACGGAGATCTGTTGGCCAGCCTCCGCTACGAGCCGACCGACGCCCCACAGCAGGATGCCAAGAACCTCTTGCGCATGATTGGGGAGCTGGGGCGGGGGCATCGGTCCTTGCTGGTTATCGATAATGCGGAGGCTAGTTTAAAGGACTATATCGATTATCTACCGGCTGCGCATTGGGAAGTGCTGGTTACCTCGCGGGAGAAGATTTTTGGACTGCCCGAATTAGCCATCGATAATCTGGAGCTGGCGCCGGCCAAGGCTCTTTTTCAGGCGCATTACCAACTGGATCAGCAAGAGCAGGCCCTGGAGCAAATCATCGAGCTGGTCGACCGTCACACTTTGACGCTGGAGTTGCTGGCCAAAACCGCTCAGGCACGACGGATTCAGCCGCTAGCTAAGGTTTATGATTTGCTAGAGGAACGAGGCCTCGCCATCGGACGTCGGGTAGGGCAGGAGGTGGCCCACAGCAAAGGCCATGAAGTCGAAAAAATCTTTCCTTATCTGCAGGCAATTTTTGAGTGGTCGGAAACGAGCGAGGAGGAGACCTGGCTACTAAAGCAGTTTCTGTTTCTGCCGCCTAGTTTTCACAGCTTCGAAAGGCTGGCGGAGTTGTTGCTGATTGCAGAGGAGGACGAGGAAAAGTGGGATCAGTTATCTGCTGCACTGGAAGGACTGGTAGCTAAAGGTTGGATTGCTAAAGATACCAAGCTGGGTTTTAAACTGCATCGGGTATTAAAGGAAGTATTATTCGAGCAGTTGCGTACTCTCCTCTCATTTGAGGAAGTGGGGAACTTAGCGGAAGGGGTTTTAGAATTACTTAGCTATGACTATGAAATGGATAATCCGATAAGTCTTTATCCGCTGATCAACTACGGTGAAAGCTTTCTAGAATCTTGCTCAGCCTTTAATAAGGATTATCTTCAAATTGCTGATTTGAAGGACACTATAGGTATTTTATTAGCTGGTCTGGGTAGGTATGAAAAAGCAAGAGAATTAGCAGAGAGTGCCGTAGAAGTCGCTTTGGCAATAGACAAGACCGATGAATCAAGAAGGTTATCTCCCTTTAGTTCGAATTTAGCGCTGGTGTATAAGGCACTTGGTCGCTATCAGGACGCCGTCAGGCTGTTGCAATTTTCATTGCGCATCAGCGAGGGTTACTATGGCCTAGATGATCCGCGGACGAAGACGAGGCAAAACAATTTAGCATCGGTCCTTCAGGAATTAGATCGTCAGGATGAAGCGGCAGAACTGCTGGAGTCTGTTTGGGAATTTAATGAGCGCACCTATGGCCTTGATCATCCCAGCACTGCTAAAAGTCAATCTAATCTTGCGGTAGTTTATATTCGACTAGCCCGCTATGAGGAGGCAGCCGCTTTACTGGAAGCGGCCATACAAACTAATGAGCAGAGTTTGGGAAAAGATCATCCGAATGTAGCCATATGTCAATCCAATTTAGCTATGGTCTATCAGCGATTGAATCGTAACGAGGAGGCCTTGGAATTTGCGGAGTCGGCATTCCGCTTTGCGGAACTTAACTACGGAACTGATCATCCTAATACAGCAATGGAGCGAGCAAACTTAGGTACGATATATCGTAGCTTAGGGCGTCACGAAGCGGCAGCAGCTTGGTTGGAATCGGCCTTAGCGTCAGATGAGCGCAACTTTGGGGTAAGTCACCCGAGTACGATAAGGTGCCAAACTAATTTGGCGGTGGTGTACACTGATTTGGGCCGTCATGAAGAGGCCGCCGCCTTGTCGGAGCAGGTTTTACGATCTACGGAACTGAGTTTTGGCGCGGATCATCCGAAAACCGCAGAGCGTCAAACAACCTTGGCTTTTGCGTATCACGCTCTGGGGCGTTACAGTGAAGCAGCAGCACTATTGGAATTGGTATTGCGATCTAATCGAGCTAACTATGGAGCTGATCATCCTGAAACTGCGATGGGACAATCGAGTTTAGGTAGTGTATATTTTTATCAGCTCGGGAAAAAAGATGAAGGCCTAGCACTTGTTCGAGATGCGATCATTACCCTCGGATCAGTCTTAGGGCCTGATCACCCCAGGACAAAGAGTGTTAAGAACTTACTTGATTCTATGGAGTAGGTCGACATCCGCATATGAATAAATATAAAGTGATCTTGCTATTTTTAGCCTATGTCTGATCCTCAGCATATCGGTACTCAAATCAATCAGCCCACTGTCCAGGGGGATATCATCATCAACCAGAACGGGGGGACGGAAGTCCATCCCCCTGAATGGGAAGAAGATAGGGTCCTGCAGGAGGTCCGGGCGGGCCTCTTGGCCAGCTACCAATCGCGCGTTGACAGCAAGCTGGCCAAGCGGATGCCGATCAATCTTAATTTCAATCCGAGTCTAGAGGAGTCGCCTACCAGAGCGGCCATCTACGACACCTACGAAGCCGAAGAAATCGATCAAGAGCTGATTAAGGTATTTGATAAGCATAAGGGGCGCCTGCTCATTTTGGGAGAGCCGGGTGCCGGTAAGACCACCTTAGTCTTACGACTGGCTATTCAGCTCATAGAGCGCAAAGAGCGGCAGATTCCCATCATCATTAACATGGCTACCTGGCGTCCACGCTTTAAAACAGTGCAGGAGTGGTTTTTAGAGCTGCTGCCCCAAATGGGCTTTTCTAAGGCCCTTGCCAAGGCCATGGTAGAGGAGCATACCATCTTGCCCTTCTTTGATGGTTTGGATGAATTGGAGGAAGGTCAGCGAAATCGTTGTATGGAAGCGATAGGGGAGTATGGGATAAACAGCGAAGTCGTAAGCATCCGACGAAGTACATCTTGCAGGTTCACTAATAGCGGCAGAGCTTTGGCCCAAATAAAGCTCCTGCCATGCGCCATACGCCCGAAGCGATCCGTCACTTTCTTTCCGATCAGTCGCGCAGCGGCCTGACCAT
>JBCCDS010000024.1:0-80693 GCA_039030655.1 Bacteroidota bacterium
AGCAAACCACAGGGCGATCAAGCCGTATACCAGCGAGGCGAGGATAACGACTCCAATCAGGCTCATGCTGTAGTCGCCCTTGAGGATATCTCCCATAGCCAGTGCAATATTGTAAATCGGAATCAGAGCGGTTTGCATGGTCAGCTCCGATCCGGGCATCGTCGCCAGACCCGTTGGAAGTAGAATCGCCAGCATCAATGGAGTGACGTAGCTCTGCGCTTCTTTATAGCTGTTGGCTAATAGTACAACGGCCATGGTCAGTGCGGCCATGAAAATGGTAGCTAGGATGACTAACAGGACTAACGTGGCCAGATCCATACCGCCCAGTTGTAGGCCAAGCGCGGGACCCTCATCACCGAGGACGTTGGCCATGATTTTCATACTTAGCACCAGGGACGAAAGGTTGGCCAGAGCAGAAATAATTCCGACCGTAGCCACGGCACCAAACTTTCCAGCAATAATCTCTTGGGTTGTGGCTGGACTGGTATAAAGTGTTTGTAAGGTACGCCGTTCCTTCTCTCCCGCCGTGGTATCGATAGCAATGTAGATACAGCCGGTAAAGATGAAGAGCAGTAGCATCAAAGGAATCATCCGCCCCAAACCGGCAGCAGCCGAAGCTGCTCGTTCACTCGCCGTGTTTTCGAGACCAATCTGAATGGCCTGATTGAAGTCGGCTGGTAAGCCCTGCGCCTGTAGACGACCGCTGACGACTTGTTGGTTGAGCCCTTCTAGCATGCGCATCACGCGCCGTTGTCGGCCGCTCACCACGTCTTCACTGGCGTCACCATAAACGGTGATGCCGACGGATTCCAGACTGTCTAGACGCGTTTGGTAGTCCAGTGGTACTTCAATGGCCAGTTTGTTACCCCTGAGGCTATCGCGCTCGGTTACGGGTAGGTCTTCGAATTGTAGTTCGAGGGTGGTATCCGCCGAGAGCAGGCTCGCAATGGTGCCTCCTTCGAGGGCAGGGTTGAGATAAACTTCGACTTTCTCCGTACTGAGTTTATTGCCGGCGCTTTGGCCGACTTTGCCCATCAGTAAAAACAGGACAGGGTAGAGGAAGAAAGGCATCAGGATAACCAGGAACAGCATGCGCTTATCGCGCCATACCTCTTTGATTTCCTTGCGGTAAATAGTAGAAATTACGGGTAATCGCATGAGAGGGTGCTTAAGCTGTTACAAGATTGAAAAAACCGTCGTGGAGGTTGTTGCTACTGGTTTGAGCCAGCAGGCTGGACTGGTTGCCCAGATAGTCTAGTTGGCCACGATTAATGATGCCAATACGGTCACAAAGACGCTCCACTTCCGCTAAGTTATGGGTACTGAAGAGTACGGTCTTTTTGTCTTGCTTGGCGGCTTTCTCCATGAAGTTGAGGATGAATTCTGCGGCCATGATGTCCAGGCCAGTGGTTGGTTCATCCAGCACAATTACTGCCGGGTCATGTACCAGGGTGCGGGCAATACTCACTTTTTGCTTTTGGCCCGTACTGAGCTTTTCACATTGGCGGTCGGCAAAATCATCGATGCCAAAAAGGCTGATCAATTCGTCTACCCGGCCTTTGAGTACTTTGCGGTCTACGTCGTACAGTTCGCCGAAGAAGGTGAGTACTTCCGCAGGTTTCAACCTCCGGTATAAATCCATGTCTCCGGTCAGGAATCCTAGTTGGCGTAAAGCCGTTCGCGCATCACCTTGTACGCTGACGCCCATAACTTCTGCGCTACCGGCCGTTGGCTTGAGTAGGCCAGAGAGCATGCGTAGGGTCGTCGTCTTACCAGCCCCATTAGGGCCAAGGAGTCCAAATATTTCCCCGGACTTGAGGGCAAAGCTGACGTCGTCGACTGCCCGGAAGTCACCGAACTGCTTGACGAGGCCCTTGGCTTCGATCGTATGTGTCATATGTAGGGTGTTGTAATTCTATTGTTGTGGCAATGAACGCCGGGAAGTTAAATAAGGTTAAGCTGACTCGACGAATGGAACTGGTCTATCGACGATTAGTTGGTTTATGCTTCCGTCTCAAGTGGGATATCTCTACCGACTACCCAACTACCGACTAAAGCCCTACCTTTGCCCCGCTTATTTGCTCCACTATGCTAGACAAGTTAGAAGCGATCTATTTTCGCTATCAAAATCTGGAAGATCAGTTGTCCGACCCGGAAGTGGCCAGTGATCAGGACCGCTTTACGAAAATTAGTAAAGAGTACGGCAAGTTACGTCCGGTAGCGAAGGCTTATCTCGACTATAAAAACCTGCTATCTAACCTGGAGACCGCTGAGGAGATGAGTAAGGATCCCGATCCTGAAATGAGGGAAATGGCCCAGCAAGAAATGAGTGAGCTCAAGGAGAAACGGGTCGAAATGGAGGAAGAGCTTAAGATTATGCTCATTCCCAAAGATCCCGAAGACGAGAAGGACGTCATCGTAGAGATTCGCTCCGGTACGGGTGGTGATGAGGCTAGTATTTTCGCCGGAGACCTTTTCGATATGTACAAGCGCTACGTCGAATCTCAGGGCTGGAAATACGAGGTGATCGACGAAAATGAGGGTACGGCTGGGGGATACAGCAAGATCATTTTCGAAGTCAGTGGAAATGATGTTTACGGTAAGCTGAAATTTGAATCGGGTGCACATCGCGTGCAACGCGTACCCAAAACGGAAACCCAGGGCAGGGTGCATACTTCTGCGGCGACCGTTGCGGTATTACCTCGTTTTGAGGAGGCAGATATCGATATCAATAAGGCAGATCTGCGGGTCGATACTTTCCGAGCTAGTGGAGCTGGTGGTCAGCACGTCAACAAAACGGAATCCGCAGTACGGATTACCCATATCCCGACGGGGATTGTCTCGGAAAGCCAGGATGGTCGTAGCCAGCACAAGAACAAGGAGATTGCCATGAACCAGCTGTACCAGCGCATCAAAGATGCTCAGCAGTCAGCTAGCCAAAACGAATTGGCTTCTAAGCGCAAAAGCCTGGTCGGTTCTGGTGATCGCTCCGACAAAATCCGTACTTACAACTACCCCCAAAACCGGGTGACCGATCACCGTATTAATCTGACTCTCTACAGTCTGGATAAGATTGTAGCCGGGGCGCTGGAACCGGTAATTGAAGGCTTGCAAGTAGCAGAAAATGCTTCTAAAATGGAAGCAGGAGAGGCGTGATTTCTTCCCTGCGGTAAGTGTGATAGCCAGCCTTTGGATAGGCTGGCGTGATGACTCCCTGCGGTCGTGTGATTTTTAAGGTGGTATAAGCTTAGCGCCAGGCCAGGCCTTTTTGGAAGAGGTAGTAGGGGATAGGGTCCGGCCCAAAGCCCCGGTAGAATTCCTCCACCCCGGGTATGGCGCTTCCTTCGAAATCAAAAACGAGGCTCTCCTGCTGTGCCCAGCGTATACCCTGCCAGAGCAAGAGACTCATGGCCCCACTAGTGCGCAATTCTGGATCGGCAGCGGGAAGAATGGCGTAGGCGGTCTGCTCGTCGTAGGCCATCCATAGCGTAGCGTGGACCCGATCTTTATCGTCGACCGCCTGCCAGCTTACGGCCGCAGCTCTTTCCCCGGCAGCTTGGTACAGTCTGTTAAAGGCAGCATCAGGGAATTTACTGCTTTTTGCCCCTCTGGCCTTAAAGGCTTTGTGGATCAAGTCTAGCTGGATATCGATCGTTGGATTGGGTTCTAGGACCACCATCGAACTCGCCTTCTTTAGCTGTTGGCGTACATGAGGAGCAAAGCGCATCTGGATTTCTTCGGTGGTGGCTAGCTGCTTAGTAGGGAGCTGGTAGCTGTATTTTACGGTCTGCTGCCAACCAGCTCGTTGTAGCGCCATACCGTTTTGGAAACTATAGGGTGCTTTGGCTCGCTGGTAGTGCGCTTTGGGTAGTTGTTGTAATAATGCGTCGATCAGCTTCCAGTTGCGACTCAACACCTTTGCTGGCTTTGCCTCGGGAAGTGGGGAACGAAGCCAGGGACCGCTATGCATCGTTAAGGGGGGTAAGCTATGCAGTTTGATAAACCCTAAACGTCGTTGAGGGTAGTAGGGCCAGTAGGCTTGCAGCTGCCCTGTATGATCTCTTACTTCAGCTGCCTGCCACTGGTCAGGAGCACCCGTAGCGGCGTCCCACCACCAGGGCTGTAGGTATAAAGGCAAATTGGCGACTGATGATTCCATCAGCCGCCAATTTACGGTAAAGCGTGTCTATCGTTGGGTTTAATTCCGAATAGGAATACTAATCGGACGCTGCCGCTGGATGCGGATATTGCCCAGCGTATTAGTTCTGGTACGGTTGCGGTTGCTGCGTGCCTGGGTCCGCTGGCGCGTCACCCGAGTGCGAATAGTGCCGCGACGTGTTTGGGCGCTGCGACGAGCTGTACGACCCTGAGTGGCCTGACCGCTGCGTCTTCCGGTACGGGTTTGACGGTTCTGAGCGCGCTGCTGCCCTGGAGCCGGACAGGGGTTTGTACTTGGTGTATTCGTCCTCGGAGTTCGGGTAGTACGCGTGGTGCGTGTTGTTCTAGTGCTACCGTTACGGGTAGTACGAGGAGGAGTAGTGGTTTGGTCTTGGCTCGTGGTTTCCGTGGGCTGAGGATTGCCGTTGGTGGAGATGTCTCCTGGTACCTGCGCAAAGGCAACCGAAAAGCTAAGTAGACTAAAACCGAGTAAAAGCATCAGATTTTTCATAACAGCAGAATTTTCTAGGGTTTGAAATGCTATTGTTACTCTAATGACGACTAAATTTTAGGGAGGTGACAATTTGGAGACTGGATTAAGCTATGTTTAACGGAAACTCTAAATAAAATCAAAAGGCGATCCCGCATCGTTGCGGAATCGCCTTTTGTAAGTGAATTGCCTCAGCAGATTTAGCCACGATCAGGGCGGCGCAAACGGCCTTGCTCACCTCTACGGCTCTCACGAGTTTCTTGACGTTCAGCCTTCATGACTTGATACTGTTCGTACTGCTCAGGGCTGAGGGTAGTCTGAAGCTCCTGGTCAAATTCTTCGGCATAAGTACGTAACAGGGCAGCTTTTTCCTCCCGACCTTCTGCAGCTTCCAGTTCAGTTTGGCGGCTGTCTTTTTGCTCGTCTAGGTAGGATTGTAGACTGTTGATCTGCTCATCGCTCAATTCCAGTTCGCGAGCCATCGCCTGTACCTGCGCCTGGAAGTTCTGTACACGGGCCTGACGGCGATCGCGATTGCGTTCTGGGCGTTCGGCACGACGCTCGCGGCGAGCAGTTTGCTGTTCGTCCAGTTGGGCTAGCTGTTCAGTCGTCAGGACAGCTTCCAGCTCCGCTCGCCAGGCATTGCGAAATTCCTGACTAACGGCTTGCTTCTCTTCCCGGCTGCTTGCTTCGCTCATGGCGGCACGCATTTCATCGGCATAAGTAGCACGGTAGGCCGTTAAGCGTTCAACTTGTTCCTCATTGAGCTCTAGGCGCTCAGCCATGCGTTCAATCGTGGCCTGTCCATTGCCGCCGCGTTGTGCACGCCCTTGGGCAAAAGCAGTAGAAACAACTAAGAAAGACAGGGTAAATAAGAGCAATTGCTTTTTCATCGTATTCGGTTTTATGAAGGGTGATTGTTGCTAATTACCCCCTTTGGACGTTGCAAGTGTCTAAAGGTTTACTCCCTTTAAACCAGCTTAAGAGTATTTTAACAATTTAGCATCGTACTAGTGAAAGTGTCGATAACTCAAAGAGCTAGAACTAGTTTTCTCCAACAGCTGGGTCGGTACGCGGGTTGGCGGGAATGCCTAAGCGTTCCACGGTCGTTTCTTCGCGAAATCTTCCCCGGCCCTCCCTTTGGTCCGCAGCATCATAGGCTTTAATGATCTCCTTGACTAAGCGGTGACGTACCACGTCTTCAGCACTTAGGCGCACTACGCCGATCCCTTTAATGGGTTTCAGTAAATCGAGTGCTCGTCGTAGACCACTTACTTGCGAGCGTGGTAAATCCACCTGGCTCAGATCACCAGTTACGATGGTTCTGGCTGTAGGCCCAAGGCGAGTCAAGAACATCTTGATCTGGCTGGTCGTTGAGTTCTGTGCCTCATCCATGATGACGAAAGCATCGTTGAGCGTACGGCCCCGCATATAGGCCAAGGGGGCAATTTCGATGGTCCGGTCGGCCATGAATTTTTGCAATTTCTGAGCGGGGATCATATCGTCCAGTGCATCGTAGAGCGGCCGCAGATAAGGATCGATTTTTTCCTGCAAATCGCCCGGCAGAAAACCGAGACTCTCACCCGCTTCTACGGCAGGGCGGGTCAGGATGATCTTGCGGACAATCTTGTTTTTGAGCGCTCTGACCGCCAGCGCTACAGCCGTATAAGTTTTGCCGGTACCGGCTGGTCCTACGGCGAAGACGATATCATTATTCTCCACTAGCTCGACCATCATTTGTTGATTCTTGGTCTTGGCTTTGATGGGTTTACCATTTACCCCGTGCAGGATGGTACGTGCGCCACGACCATTGCCTAGCTTACTATTGAAGGGGTTTTCACCGGCCAGTAGGTCCTCAACAGTTTGGGTGCTGAGTTCGTCGTGCTCCTTGAGCAGGCGTACCATCATCTCCAGATGGTGTTTGATGCGTTGAGCATCCTTCTTTTCCCCACTAATCTTGATATTATTCCCACGTTGGGTCACCCGAGCATCGGGATAGGCTTCTTGAACCAGACTGAGCTTACGATTGTGCTCGCCGAGTAATTCAACGGGATCGACACCGTTAATGGTCAAAATAATTTCGCTCAAAGGCTACAATTTAAAGGAGACCGCCTCCATGGTCGGTCCCAGTGCAACATATGTTAGCTACATAGTGGTTGCCGATCTAAAACTAAGTAAAAGACGCGAAAGTTGCAGGGGCTGTTAGATTAAGTTTTGTCTTTTTTGTACTTCCGCAGGTCGGAGTCTAGCTAAGATCCTCGACCATCGGGATGGAAACGCCCCCCCCAGAGGTTTTGATTCTCGACGAGTGGCTGTGATACGAAATCGGGATCGGACATTGTAGGCTTGAATAGTGCTGTAGTCTTACTTAGGTAGCGAAGGTGAGTGGTTTTCTATTTATAGATTTCCATCTCCGTACCAGTAGCGAATCTCCAGCCCTAGTTGGGCATTGAAGCCGTCCCGGAAAAAATCAACATCGCGACACTCTATGCCTAGTGACCAGCGAGGCAGTAAGCGATAAAGCAGGCCCAGGTTGACCACCATCCGTTCGTCTCGGAAGGAGTTATTCTCCAATGAGGACGAAGGCGCAATGGCCTCCTCGTAGTCCTGATTGGGAATTCTGTAATTGTAAGGGGCCTCCAGATAGGTATTTTCACGTATGCTGGTATAGGCGATTCCTAATTTAGGTTGTAAACGACTGCGTTTGAGAAAATGATAGTCCACCCCAAATTGCAGGCCAAAACCCGTTATCCTCCTTCGGACTTCGATAAATCCATCATTGGGGCTAGGTAATTGATCGACGGACTGTACGGTGGCAGTGTGGCGCTGCCTGCCGTAGACCAATCTTCCGTAAACATTAAATCCACTGGCAAATTGTCGATGGAGACCTATACTGGAGATGTACCAGGAGGAAATATCAGTGGCGGTAACTACAATGGCTGCGTCGTTGAAGTAATCTACACTTTGGCCATTGACTTCAATCGTACGATTCGGTCGAAAGTTGATCTGTAGTGGCCCAAAAATGTTATTGTGGGCGCGAGCAGAATCGGGCGTGATAATGGATAGCGGTAAGTGAGTCGAACTTGGAACAGTAATACTGCCACTGAGCTGCCAGCGGCCGATTTGAAAAGCGGATTGGGAGCGATTAGTACCGTCTTGAGCGAGGGCAGATGCCACTGAAAGAAAAAAGCCTGAAAATAGGAGCAATGAGCTCAACATAGCGTAATAGGGTGATTTAATGGAAGGTAGTTTTTAAAACTGTCATGCTTAACGGTAAACGGCAAAGTGTCGGATAAACGGTAAGGGTTTACTACCCTTAGGTGATGCTGGGAGGGTGTTTCTCATTGTGGAACAACAGTCCGATGCTCGGCATGGAATGCCGTGGAACCAGGCCCGGCATGGAATGCCGTAGAACAATGCCAGCGAACTTGATTATTTTAACGGCCAAATCCCTACCTCTTTGACCACGCCACCGATTTTAACCCTCACCACTGATTTTGGCCGGGCTGACTTTCACCTGGGGCGGCTTAAAGGCCATTTGCTGGCCTGTCGACCAGATTTACAGCTGGTGGATATCAGCCATGAGATCCCCAATTACGACATCGTGCAGGCGGCCTTTATCTTTAAAAAAGTATGGCGGCATTATCCACCAGGGACTATACATTTACTGAGTGTCAATGATTACTATCAGCCGCATGGTCGTTTCGTAGCGTTGGAAGCCGAGGGGCAGTTTTTTATCGGCCCGGATAACGGCATCTTTAGCCTGATTTTTGGTGAACTACCACCGGCTATTCACGTCATTGAAATGGCGCGAGTACAGGACCTGCGGAAGTACAAAAAGAAAGGAGCTACTCATCTGGCTAGGCCGGAAGTCCCTTCCTTGTCGGCTATTTATGCCTGGGCCGCAGGGCAACTACTTGATGGCGGCCTGGAAACTTTAGGTCCCATAGCGGATAAACGATTGGAACGCATTCCCTTTCAACCGGTGATTGGCAAGGACTATATCCGCGGCTCGGTGGTTTTTATCGATAAGTTTGATAATGCGCTGACGAACATCAGCCGGGAATTATTTGAACAGGTCGGGCAGGGTCGGGGCTTTTGCCTACGGCTGCGCCGTAACGAGCCCATTGATGGTCTGAGTTTTCGCTATCAGGATGTGCCCGAAGGAGAGTCTTTGATTAAATTCAATAGCGATGATGAGTTGGAGATAGCCATCAACCTGGGTAAGGCAGCGGGTTTGATGAGCATTGTCGTGGAGGATAGCGTGCAAGTGGATTTTTTTTAAGGCTGTCGGTTACCGACTTCCCGAATTAGTGAGCTGACTATCCTCTGGTAGTTTGGCTAACTTTGGGTATGCGTAATTTACTTTATCTACTGTTCGGCTCCTGTTTACTATCCAGTTGTACAGCGGAGCAGGCCGTTGAAGCATCATTTTCCGCCCAGGAAATTATCGACCGTGCCATTGAGGTGGCTGGCGGTGATCTATACGAGCGAGCCAAGGTCGATTTTGAATTTCGCAATCGGCTGTACCGCAGTTTACGGGATGGGGCGCGCTATGAATTGGAGCGTTTTACCCAAGATAGCAGCGGTATTGTGACGCGGGATGTGCTTAGCAATGATGGCTTCCTTCGTTTTCAGGAAGGAGAAGAGCTGGAAGTCTCCGATTCGATGGCCATACGCTATGGTAACAGCGTCAATTCAGTGCATTATTTTGCCCAACTCCCCTACGGGCTAAATGCCCCAGCGGTGCAAAAGGCCTTGCTGGGAGAGGATCGAATAGGAGGAGAAGCTTACTACGAGATTGGGATCACTTTTCAAGAAGAAGGCGGCGGAACCGATTTCCAGGATCAGTTTATTTACTGGGTGCATCAGGAAAATTTCACGGTGGATTATCTGGCCTATAACTACGAGACGGATGGTGGTGGCGTCCGTTTTCGTGAGGCCTACCATCCACGGATAGTGGAAGGGATTCGCTTTGTTGATTACCGTAATTTTAAGCCGGAACCGGAAGAGGTGGGCATGGATTTGACGGAGCTGGATCAGTGGTTTACCGATGGGAGGCTGAAGCTTTTATCCACGATTGAAACAGAGGCGGTGCAAGTGAGGATTTTGGGGGAATGAGGGGGTGGAAAAAAATGGATTGCTGGAACGATGGATCAATCCAACAAGTTGCCATAGCAACAATTGTTTAAACGAATATATTGATCACATCATGGATGTCTCCACCTACTTTCGACGTATCAACTACCAAGGCAGCACGCAACCCACCTTGGCTACGCTACAGGCCTTGCAATTGCAACACCTCCTGAACGTCCCTTTTGAAAACCTGGATATCCACCGTGGCGTAGAAATCAGGATGGATTTGGAGCACATCTACCAAAAGGTGATCGTCAATCGTCGAGGGGGCTGGTGCTTTGAACTTAACGGTCTGTTTTACTTACTCCTCCAACGATTGGGTTTTGAAGTGCGTCGCATTTCCTCCCGGGTTTATAACGAGGATCGAGATTTCCTGGGTCCGGAATTGGACCACTTAGCAACGATCGTTAGCATCGATGGGCGCGAATACCTCAGTGATGTCGGCTTCGGTAAATTCACTGCTGGCCCCCTATTAATGCAAACTGATCTGGAGCAAACTGATCGCCTCGGTACCTTTTACCTCAAAGCGCTGGATGAAACGACCTTCGATGTCTTTTTAAAGGGGCATAAAGATATTCTCCAGTATCGCTTAGATCAGCGTGCCCGTGATTTTCAGGAATTTGCCCCGATGTGCCATTATCTGCAAACGAGTCCTGATTCCCACTTTACCCAGAAACGTCTGGCCTCGCTGATGCTGCCCAATGGGAGGGTTACTTTAACGGGAGATGAACTGAAAATCACCCATTCTGGCAGCGTACAGACCACCAAGTTGAAGGATGAAATGGCCATCCAGGCTGCTTTGCAGCACCATTTTGGCATTGTCCTAGATTGACTCCAATTGCCATTCTCCTCCCCCCTCACCCAATTGGATATAAGTACAATTTTGCCTGCCCTTTTCCCTTTGGAGAAGGCCAATAACTTTATTCCAATTACCGATTATCAGCGCTGCATGCTTTACTTCCGGGGCTGTTCTAAGTTCCGGGCTTTGCCCCTCGTTAATCAAATATTGTTAATCGCATATCTTTATCGCTCCAGATCTCGTAGGTCTTCGCTCTCCTATCCAAACACCCAATCATCGAGTCATCCAACCATCTAGAAATCCAATCCTCCATCATGCGCTCTTCCATCTTCCTGCTCCTCTTACTGTGCTGCGCCTGCGGGCCAACGGAAGAGCGCTACCGCTCAAATTGGTCGACGCAGCCCGACTTAATTCGCCCTTGGGCCGGAGCAGACTTTTGGCTGAACCCACTACAGGATTGGCGCCAGCAAAACGGTCGCCTGGAGTTGGTACAAAGTGGCGGAAATCGCCAGTGCGTCTGGTTGACTACAGCTTTGGACAATAGTGAGCTAACTTTTAGGACTTCCGTAGATGTAGCCCTCTCGCAGCTACCTCAACAGCAAGATTCCGCCTGGGTGGGATTTACTTTGGGCTTACAAGGACAATTCGGCGATTACCGTGATGACGCCACGCACGGCACCGGCCTGGCAGTGGGCCTAACGCCCAGCGGACGCCTATTCGTCGGCAAAACGGATGAATACAGCCAAGTCGACTTACCACAAGAATTCCGGCTAGAAGCACGTGGTCTAAAACAACGAGATGGTCAATACTACATCTTCCTCGAAGTTTTTCGGACGGACGATCGCATGATCGGTCAGCGCATTGTACCCGTTGACCCCAGCTGGCTACAGGGGCTACTCGCCTTGACTGTTTCTAGCTCCTTACCCCCTTCAGTAATTCCCTGGGAGCCCAGACCTGCGGAAGTACAAAACCCCAATAAAGATCGTGGAGGACAGTTCTTGGCCAGCTTTCAAAACTGGGAGTTATCTGGCCCACGTGTAGGAACCCATCCTGAGCGCAGTTATGGTCCGATCCTCTGGGCACAATTCAGTCGCGATGCTGAGCAGGGCTTGTGCCTGAGCGCGCAGCTAGCACCATTGGGCAATGGCCCCAGGGAAGTAGAGCTACGAATAGATGGTGAAACCGTACAAAAACGCAGGGCAGATAGCCTCGGTTATGTAGCCGTGTTTGAGCTGCCAGATATTGGGGTAGGGGAGCATAGCTATGAATTGATTTATCGACCGATCGATCAATCGAAACAGCTCTACCAGGGCACCATCCCCGCCATGCCTGCGACCGATGATCCCTTACGCGTCGCCTCGCTTTCCTGCGTAGGCGACGGAGGATTTCCCCACCGTATGGCTACGACCAATATCGCAACCCACGAGGCTGATCTGCTGCTTTTTCATGGCGATCAGATTTACGAACACGTTGGCGGCTACGGCACCGTCTATGATGACATCCACGATTACTTACGCAAGTGGTATCTCTTTGGTTGGGCCTTTCGCGAGCTGTTGCGCGATCGACCTTCGGTGATTATTCCCGACGATCACGACGTTTTTCACGGCAACCTCTGGGGAGAAGGCGGAACACAGGCCGATACGACCCTGGGCTATAATTATGCCAGCCAGGACGATGGCGGCTATAAATGTGGCCCGATCTTCGTAAATACCGTACACCGCACGCAGACCAGCCACTTGCCGCCACCGGCTGATCCGAGTCCGGCCTTACAGGGGATTTCGGTTTACTACACTTATTTAGATTACGGCCCCGTAGATTTTGCTATTCTGGCTGACCGCCAGTTTAAGTCCGCTCCCAAAGAGCTATTGCCGGATGCTGCCATTGAGAATGGCTGGCCACAAAACCTGAGCTGGAATGCCAAAACACAGGCGGCTCATCCCGATGCTCAATTACTGGGTTTACGCCAGGAACTTTTTCTAGATGCCTGGCGCAGTCGTCCAAGTCCGTTTAAGGCTGCGGTATCGGCCTCGCCTTTCGTCAACGTGGCCACTTTGCCCGCTGATTTATATCATGATAAGTATGTGCCCAGTTTACCCATTTACCGGGAAGACGATTATCCGCCAGATGATCGCCCGGTCGCAGATTTTGATGCCAATGCCTGGCCACAAAATAAACGCGACCTGGCCGTCAATCTCCTAAAACAAGCAGGGGCTATTCATTTGGTAGGTGATCAACACCTCGGCTCAACGGGGCAATATGGTGTGGAGGCCTACGGAGATGCTGGCTACTGGGTAGCCACGCCTGCGATCAGTAACATCTGGCCCCGACGCTGGTATCCGGCAGAGCAGGCGAGTAGCGGTCGCGAGCTTGATGATCCTCGCTACGTAGGTAATTACGAAGATGGATTTGGTAATCTGATGACGGTTATGGCCGTTGCTAATCCCCACGATCGCGACCGCGAGCCCCAGCGACTTTTCGATCGGGCGCCTGGCTATACGATTCTTGATTTTGATCCTGCAATTAGCGAGGTGACGGTGAGTGTATACCCACTTTGGGAAAGTGCCGGTGGGAATACCTATACGGGTTGGCCTATAGTCATTCGACCCTAAATCAGTCGTCAAAAATCAAGAATCAGCAATCGAGAATCAAGAATTGCCAATCCGCCGGCGAAAGCCGGCGGCACCCTACCTTTGTGCCATGATCGAAAGATTAGTGAAACTACATTTTCGTCCGGAGGCAACGGCTGCATTTGAAGCGATTTTTGCCGAAAGCCGCGATAAAATACGGGCCCAGGCCGGCTGTATCCACTTAGAGGGTTGGCGAGCCATCGATAACCCCAATTGCTATTTTACCTACAGTCGCTGGCTCGATGAAGAAAGCCTGAATGCCTATCGACAGTCGGACTTGTTTCGGGGCGTATGGCCACGTACCAAAGCACTTTTTTCGGCTAAACCCGAAGCCATTAGTGCAAAGCGCCTATCTGAGCTTGCCCCGCCAGCTGCCGGACATCAACGTATGGTGCTCGATGATTATCACCTTGACTTCGGCCCTTTGGCCAGTACGCAAATCGACTGGCTGAAAAGCTGCGATTATACTGCTTGGGTGGTGATTGCCGATGAACTGACCGAAAAGTACTGCTGGCCACGCTTGCTGCCCTTGTTGGAAGGGCATCCGACTTATTTAATTACCGTACCAGCTGGCGAACGCCACAAGCATCTGGATACAACCCGCTTTATCTGGGAGGAACTCTTTCGCTTAAAGGCCGGCCGCCGCTGGTGTGTGCTTAACTTAGGTGGAGGCGTAATTGGAGACATGGGCGGCTTTGCTGCTTCGACCTTTAAGCGAGGTATTGATTTCATCCAACTGCCCACCACCTTATTGTCGCAAGTTGATGCTTCTGTTGGTGGGAAGCTGGGCGTAGACTTTTATGAGTTGAAAAATAGCATCGGGGTTTTTCGAAACCCACGCGCTGTTTGGATTGACCCGGCCTTTTTAGCTACGCTGCCAGCGCGTGAATTGCGTTCCGGCTATGCCGAGGTAATCAAACATGCCTTGATTGCCGACCATGATCAGTGGCAGCGTTTGCAACAATTGACCGATTTAGGGCAGGCAGATTGGTCGGCCATCATCCCGGCCTCAGTAAATATCAAGTATCAAATTGTACAGCAAGATCCAATGGAGCAAGGGCTTCGCAAGGTGCTGAATTTTGGCCATACGATTGGTCATGCCATCGAGAGTTATTGGTTATCTACCGAGCAACGTTTGTTGCACGGGGAAGCCATTGCCGCAGGAATGATCATGGAGGCTTGGCTCAGTACCCAGATTAGTGGATTGCCTGCTGCTGATTTAGCCGAAATCAGTCAGTATCTACTGCATATTTATGGACACCAATCCGTTCCAGTAGCTGCCTTGGAAGACTTGCTGGACTTGATGCGCCAGGATAAAAAGAATGAAGATGAGCGGATTAACTTTAGTCTCCTTTCGACCGCTGGAAGCTGTTTGGTTAATCAGACCGCAGATGCTGAATTGATCCGTCAGAGCATCGAGTATTATAATAAACTGGGCTAATTTCTTTCCGCTTATTAGGCCTTGAGAAGTTGAACTCTAATCACCCTTAAATTAACCAGTACTGGAAAAGGAAGCCAAAATATACATTGCAGGCCATCGAGGTATGGTGGGCTCGGCCATCTGCCGGAAATTAGAGCAGGAGGGTTACCGGAATTTAATTACCCGTAGCAGTAAAGACCTGGACCTGCGCCGTCAAGCAGCAGTGGAGCAGTTCTTTGAGCAGGAAAAACCAGCCTACGTTTTTTTAGCTGCGGCTAAAGTAGGGGGCATCCTGGCAAATGCGACCTTTCGAGCGGAGTTCTTGTACGACAATCTGCTTATTGCGACGAACGTCATCGAGGCGGCTCGCCAGGCTGGAGTCAAAAAACTGCTCTTTCTCGGATCTTCCTGTATTTACCCCAAACTGGCACCTCAACCCTTACGGGAAGATAGCCTCTTGACCGGCCCTTTAGAACCCACAAATCGCTCCTATGCCATCGCTAAAATTGCGGGGATCGAACTTTGCGATACCTACCGCGACCAGTATGCTTGCGACTTCATCTCAGTGATGCCCACTAACCTTTACGGCCCTAATGATAATTATGATCTAGCCACGAGTCATGTTTTGCCCGCCCTGTTGCGCAAATTTCATGAAGCGAAACGATTAGGACTTCCGCAGGTCGAACTCTGGGGGACCGGCAGCCCTCTTCGCGAATTTTTACACGCCGATGATCTGGCCGATGCCTGTTGCTTTTTAATGGATACCTTCAGTGATTCTGGCCCCATCAATGTAGGCACTGGACTTGATTTGCCCATCAAAGAGCTAGCCCTACTCATCCAGGAAATCGTCGGTTATTCAGGAAGGCTGGTACACGACCTGACTAAACCCGACGGCACCCCTCGGAAATTGATGGATGTCAGCCGTATTCATACTCTGGGCTGGAAACATAAAATTGAGCTAAAAGATGGCCTTCAAAAAGTCTATCAAGGACTAAGTGATCAAGCTTGGTACTAAGCTCCAATAAACCGAAATAAAGCTTAATTTTCCCATCTCTCCCCGCTCCAGACTTCGGAGGGCCTACACTGCGCTCTGATACCTCGGAAGGCGTCGCTATGTACTCTACTACCTACTACCCATCTACCTTACTATTTACTACCAACTTCCACCCTTGTCCCTCCGTCAATTCATAAAGCCATACTACCATCGTCTTCGGGGTATTCCTCCTCTAAAACTGCAAGATGTTTGCCTGGTCTCCTATCCTAAGTCGGGCAATACTTGGGTGCGCTTTGTTCTGGCCCATCTTTTGAATAGCTGTCAGCAGCAGCTGCACTTTCGCAATTTGAGAGAGAGCATACCAGAGTACCGAA
The DNA here is from genome assembly GCA_039030655.1 of Bacteroidota bacterium. Classification (GTDB taxonomy): domain Bacteria; phylum Bacteroidota; class Bacteroidia; order Chitinophagales; family Saprospiraceae; genus Neolewinella. The sequence continues at coordinate 15,999 of JBCCDS010000024.1, forward strand.
AAGAGAGAGATTTAGAACTACTGCGCGACATGCCCTCGCCCCGTTTTATCAAAAGTCATGACCGGTATAGCCGCTTTTTCCCTAAGGTTATTTATATCGTTCGTGATCCGCGGGATGTCTACGTTTCTTATTTCTATTACCGCAAACCAAGGCTACCACAAGGAATTGGCATTTTGGAATTTGTGCGGGATAAAAAGTGGCGACAGAATATTGATTGGTCAGATCATTATCGGGACTGGCAAAAGCATCCACATTTACTACTCGTCCGCTATGAAGACTTGTTGTCAGATTCGCTGGGTAGTTTCCGTCGTATATTAGAATGGACACCGGAATTTAATTGGAACGACGGTTTGCTAAAGCCTGCGCTTGAAATGTCTTCATTCTCAGTCTTAAAAGAACAAGAACAAGCGCATGGCCACTACTACGCTAACTTGGAAGCAGGGCGTAAGCCACCAGTATTTATGCGCCAGGGCCAACGAGGAAACTGGCGTTTAGAATTGCCTGATGAAGCTGTAGCTATCATTGAAAAACGAGCAGGACTACTGATGAAAGACTTAGGGTACTAAGATCGTAAATCGTTTAAAGAAGAAAAGCAGCCGAATAGGGTAGACATGAGGTAGACAAATGAACAAAAAATCCATATTTGTCTTTTGATAGTCAACTGCCACCCACTAATCCCCACCTCGGTTCCGTATAATTAAGCCCTGATCCTGCGTGGACCATCGCGGGAAAGAATCACCCTTTTTTGCTCTTCAATCAATTCCCATATGACTTCAAAGCATACTTTCTACGGATTATTAATCACGCTGTTCGTAGCAGCATTTTCCTTGGCTTCTTCCGGCGGGCGTTCTGATGCCCGGGCTGGGGCTCCTGGCGATACCAGTACTTGCTCGGGCTGCCATTCGAGTAGTGGCGGCACCGGATCCATTAGTCTCGTCGACCCACCCGCTGAAATACAAGCAGGGATGACTTATAGCCTCACCCTGCGATTGGACGACGACAACTCTTCCTTCCAGGTTGGAGGTTTCCAAATCGTGGCAACCGATGGCGCAAGCGGCGACCAACAGGGTAGTTTTACGGCCAGTGAAGGAACCCGCGTCACCTTGATCGACCGTCTCGTTCAAAATACACCTCGTGCGGCCACTGATGGTCGCGTAGAATGGTCCTTTGATTATACGGCTCCTGAAACTTTGTCGACGGACGAAATCACCTTCTTCATGGTCGGCAACGCCGCCAACGGTAATGGTAGCAATGGCGCCGGCGATTTTTCGCGGGCCAGCAGTTTAGCTATCCCATTCAACACTGAGCCCAGTAGCACTTTTGACCCGAACCGTTCTAGTACCCAATTGACGGTATTTCCTAATCCGCTTCCGAGTGGAGAACTACTGCGAGCACAATTGGTCCTGAAGGAAGCCCTGACGAATGTTCGTGTGCGGCTTTTTGACGTAACTGGGCGAGAACTACTGCTTCAGGATTTAGATCAACTCCAAGCTGGTGAGCAACAGCTGCAGTTGGATCTACCGGCCTTAACTGCTGGCTTTTATGCCCTGCAATTAGAAGGCAATGGTCAGTTGCAGGCTAGAGTACCGCTTTTGATTAAATAAGAACAATTGGGCGGGCTATGCCCGCCCAATTGTTCTTATTTTGCGCTCCATATGGAGCATACTTACGTGGCCATTATGGCCGGTGGGGTGGGCAGCCGCTTTTGGCCTGCTAGCCGTGAAGACAAACCGAAGCAGTTTCTCGACATTATGGGGGATGGACGCAGCCTGCTGCGCCGCACCTTCGATCGCTTTCTGCACATCACTACTGCCGATAAAATCTATATTGTCACCAACGGCCGCTATGCCGATGAAGTGAAAGCCCATCTGCCAGAGTTAGGTGATCAGCAAATTTTGTGTGAGCCCAGCCGTAACAACACGGCCCCTTGCGTAGCTTATACAGCCTTTAAGCTTTTTGCGCTGGATCCGCTGGCTAACTTCGTTATTGCTCCGAGTGATGCTTTGATCATCAACGAAACCCTCTTCGCCGAAAACATTAAACGAGCGCTCAGTTACACGGCGGCCTATGATGCCTTATTGACCCTCGGTATCGCCCCAGACCGGCCGCATACTGGTTATGGATACATTCAGTTTCAGGCCGGAGCTGAAGATGGCGTTTACCCCGTTGAGCGCTTTACAGAAAAACCAGATGTCGATACCGCCAAGTCCTTTCTGGAAGCCGGGAACTACCTCTGGAATGCAGGGATATTTATCTGGCGGGCCGCAACAATTCTGAAAGCCTACGAAAAATATGCACCGGAAATCTATGCCATCTTACAACAAGGTTTAGGCTGCTACAATACCGCTGAAGAGCAGGAGTTTATCGATGAGTTTTATCCACAAACGCCTTCCATTTCCGTTGATTATGCCATCATGGAACAGGCCCAAAATATCTTCACCATTCCAGCGCAATTTGGTTGGTCTGACCTCGGAGCCTGGGGCGCGCTCTACCAGGAGTCTACCAAAGATGAGCACGGCAATGTCGTACAGGCAGAACAAGCGCTATTGACCGATACCCATAACAGTTACATCCGGGCTCCCCATGACAAATTGGTGGTCGTAGGAGGAGTAGATGATTTACTAGTCGTCGACGAAGGAGATATTCTACTGATCTATCCGAAAAGCCGGGAGCAAGAAATCAAACAATTGCGTCAAGAGGTGAAAGACAAACACGGCAAATCCTACTTATAGACGGTATTCGACGCCAAAAAAAGCAGTTGCCGGATTGAGCAATACATTTAGGTTCAGCTGATAGGAGCTGCCTTCCTGTCCATCGGTGGTAGCATAGTTGAAACTATAAACCAGGCCCCCAAAGGTGACATTCAGGCGCCAACGCTCCGCAAATTGCCACAACATACCTGGGCCCAGGCCCAGGCTGGCTATATAGTTTCTCCTGACGATGGTCATTTGGCCATTATTGGAGGGCATAGTTCGTTTACCGTAGCCCAGCATCACTTGTGGTTGGATCCAGAGTCGAATTTTTTCTGCCGGTTTTCGCCAGTACATTCGCCAGAACCCGAGTAGGCCAAATTGTCCAAAACGTGCATTACTGGTTTGCCCAGAGGTGCTTTGCCTGACTATTGCAGCAGACCATTGAAGGCCCAGTCCAAAGGCTTGTTTGTCGGCCACTTCCCAGAGCTTCTGCACGCTCAGGTCTAAACCAAAATTATTTTGGCGGTTGGTCGTGCTAACTCCGGGAGCATTGATGCCTATATCCGTCAGGTCTAAGTTTAACTGCCCGCCTAGATAATGATCTTTCTGAGCGGAAACGGACCGGGGCCAACCAATTAGTGCTCCTAGAAGTACCAGGATAATAATACTATTTGGGGTTTTCATTTTTGTGAGGTATTTGTTCTAGGATAGCTTCTTTTTAAAGTTCGTTATTCAAGTAGGGTATTTTAACCTGACCTTAAGAGATGAGCTTTTTTGTACTTCCGCAGGTCAAAACGCCCCCCGGACGTTTTGACCTGCGGAAGTACTTATCTACTTCTACCCAACTACCACACTCTCTCAATCCTCACTACCTTCACACCTATGATTCGCTGGTTGGGCATCCACTATAAATTTCCACCCGTAGCCACGGTGTCATCACGACGCCTTTTTCTACTGTACCAGGCACTGGAACAGATCAGCGATAGCCAGCAAATTATCAGTTCTGCGGCTACCTTAAAACGCCCGCAGGAAACTGCCTATCAGCATACCTGGCCAGTCAAAAAAGTAGCGGGCCGTGGGCTGCGGGAGTATCTCTACGGGTCGGGGCGCAATACGGTGCCTGTCCAACATAAACAACGTCCAGGCTATCGCTCCGCTGTCCGTCTTCGAGAGACTTATCCTTTTCAATACTATCTGGGAGAAGGCGGCCCTATCTATCGAAGAGAGGCCTTCCGGGCGGCATTGCGACTGGTCGAGCAACAGGATATTACCCATCTGTTTTCTTCCTTTCGCCCCTGGACAGACCACCTGGTGGCCAGCCGCATAAAGGCACGTTTTCCTCACTTGCAGTGGATTGCAGATTTTCGAGATTTACCCATCGATCCATTGCGTAATCCTCCCTACGGGCTCAAATGGCACAAGCGACTACTGGAAAAGCGACTCCGTCTCGTTGATCAGGTATGGACCGTAAGTCAGGGGCTGGCCCGGGAACTGACGAACTATCATCCTCGAGTAGCGGTGGTGCCGAGTGGCTTAAGCGGTCTTCCCTCAGCTACGGACTATCAAGCTGATCGTTTCACCATCAATTACAGCGGGAGTATTTATCCTGGTCTACAACGATTAGATCCTTTAATCGGGGCTATCCAAAAACTCGACCAGCAAGGGCTTTTACAAGCTGCCCAAATTAAACTTCAATATGCTGGAAAGGATGCTCCCTTATTTCGGCATTGGGTAAATAAGAGTGGGCTGGCCTTTGAACTGAAAATTCGCGATCAACTACCGCTTGATCAAGCTTTGGCACTACAAGCCAATTGCCATCTCAATTTGCTACTCAGTTGGTCAGCAGAACATTATCAAGGAATATTGACGGCCAAGTTGTACGACTATCTGGCGGCAGGCCGCCCGATCTTGGCGCTGATTAATGGTCCGGAGGATCCCGAGTTGCGAGCGATCATTGAAGAGAGCCGTAGTGGAAGAGTATTTTGGTCGGACGATGAAGAGCGATCTCCCAAAACAGCGCTCAGCAGCTGGTTTTTGAAGCAATTTCAAGCTTGGCAGGCTAAGCAGGGGCGTTTACCTTGGAAAGCCGAGGCCGATAAGCTTGTATCTTTGCAGCCTCTGCCTATTTTGCGGCAATTATTGCTCGATCCAAATAAAAACCAAACGCCTTGATTCAAATTTTTGCTACCGGAGGAACCTTCGATAAAGACTACAATTTTGTAACTGGGGAGTTATATTTCAAAGACTCCTCTTTGCCAGATATGTTGGAAAGAGGTCGCTGTACACTTGAACTGGACATCAAAACGCTGATGATGATTGATAGTTTGTCCATGACTGAAGCCGATCGGGAGATTATTTTGCATAACTGCCGGCGCTGTACCTCAAATCAGGTAGTAGTTACCCACGGTACCGATACTATGGTCGAAACAGCAGCTTTTATTGCAAAAGCCGGCATCGAAAAGAAGACGATTGTACTCATGGGGGCAATGATTCCTTATGCTTTCGGCTCCTCTTCGGACGGATTCTTTAATTTGGGCGCGGCCTTGGCATTTGTCCAAGTATTACCACCGGGTGTTTATGTGGCGATGAATGGTCGTTTCTTCAACTGGAATACGGTGGAAAAGAATCGCTCTAACGGCCATTTTGAACTGGTCTGAACCAACAACTACAGCCAGCTGGTAACCAATGGTTAACTTGCTGGCCACGGAAGGCTACTTTTCCGTGAAACGCCTTCCTGAAAAATATTACGATTATGCCTCGCTGGTTTGCAAAGTTTATGTTGCGTATTCTGGGGATGAAGGTGGTTGACCACAATGATGAATGGCCAGCTAAGGCAGTGGTTGCAGTAGCGCCTCATACTTCCAGTCGAGATTTTCCCTACGGTTTGTACTCCCGGGCGGTTATACGACAGGATATAAAGTTCGTGGGGAAAGCCAGTCTGTTCAAAGGCGCTGTTGGGCCAATTTTGAAGTGGTTGGGAGGGGTGCCCGTTGATCGCTCTAAGCGCAACAATTTCACCGATGCAGTAGCGGATATCTTTCGCCAACGCGATAATTTTTTGATCTGCCTGGCCATCGAGGGTACCCGCAAAAAAGTGGACCGCTTTAAGACGGGCTTCTACTATATTGCTAAGGCTGCGGAGGTGCCAATCGTCTTAGTTCGTTTTGATTTCGGCAAGGGTAATATTGAGTTCTCTAAGCCCTATTGGCCTACTGAGGATATGCGGGCAGACTTCGACTTTTTCTACCGCCATTTTGATGGGGTAAAAGGTATTAATCCAGCCGGAAGCTTCGATTATAATCCGGAGGTAGCCCTGGAAGGCTTTTAAAGTTTCTTTTGCCTTCTAGCAGCAAAAGAAATCCTGCAAAAGGAGCTACCTTTGCACCCCTAATCAGAGACAACCATGGATTTAAACTTCTTGAATGCCCTTGGGCTACAGGCTGAGAACGCAGGTACCAGCACCGGCCGCGAAAGCACCAATAGTGGCAACTATATTGCTTCTTACTCTCCCGTTGATGGGAAGTTGATTGGAAAAGTAAGTACGACTACTCGTGAAGAGTACGAACACGTAATGGATAAAGCACAAGCGGCTTTTCTGAGCTGGCGCCAAATGCCCGCCCCCCAACGTGGAGAAATTGTGCGGCAGTACGGTAATGCTTTACGTGAAAATAAAGATGCTCTGGGCCGTCTGGTTAGTTACGAGATGGGCAAGAGTCTGACCGAAGGATTCGGGGAGGTGCAGGAAATGATCGATATCTGTGACTTCGCGGTGGGGCTGAGCCGTCAGTTGTATGGATTGAGCATGCACTCTGAGCGTCCTGGCCACCGGATGTATGAGCAGTGGCACCCCCTTGGGGTTGTAGGCATTATTTCTGCCTTCAACTTCCCCGTTGCTGTTTGGAGCTGGAACAGTATGATCGCCCTGGTTTGTGGGGACGTTTGTGTCTGGAAACCCAGTGAGAAAGCACCACTTTGTGGCGTAGCTTGTCAGCATATCTTCCAGCAGGTGCTGGCCGACAACGATTTGCCCGAAGGCATCAGCTGCGTGATCAACGGAGATTATACCGTGGGTGAATTTATGACGAAGGATAAGCGTGTTCCGCTGATTTCTGCTACGGGCTCTACCCGGATGGGAAAAATTGTATCCTCGGTGGTAGGTGCTCGCCTGGGTAAAACCATCCTGGAACTAGGCGGTAACAATGCCATCATCGTTACACCTAGCGCAGACCTGAAGCTGGTACTGACGGGTGCCGTCTTTGGTGCTGTAGGTACTTGCGGACAGCGATGTACCTCTACGCGTCGTTTGATTATCCACGATAGTATCTACGATAAAGTGCGCGACAATTTGGTGCGGGCCTACGGTCAGCTACGGATTGGCAATCCGCTGGATGCCAATATGCACGTAGGGCCGCTGATCGATCAAGGATCGGTTGATCAATACCTCGCTGCTATTGAACAGATTAAGGCTGAAGGGGGCAACTTCCTGGTAGCAGGTGGTAAGCTGGAGGGCGAAGATTACAACAGTGGTTGTTACGTCAAGCCCTGCATTGCGGAGGTATCCACGGATAGCGAAATGGCGCAACACGAGACTTTTGCCCCTATTCTCTATCTGATGAAGTACAGCGATTTAGATGAAGCCATTGCCATCCAAAATAGCGTACCCCAGGGCCTGAGCTCTGCGATCATGACGACCAATATGCGCGATGCGGAATTGTTCCTCAGTGCGGGTGGCTCCGATTGTGGTATTGCCAACGTTAATATCGGTACCAGTGGTGCGGAAATTGGCGGTGCCTTTGGTGGCGAAAAAGAAACCGGTGGCGGTCGTGAAAGTGGCTCCGATAGCTGGAAAGCCTATATGCGTCGCCAGACCAACACCATCAATTATTCTACGGAGTTGCCCTTGGCTCAGGGGATCAAATTTGATCTCTAGAAGAGGTGAATGGTTAAATGAAAGAAGCCCTTCGATGAATTCATCGAAGGGCTTCTTTAGTTGGAGGAAGGTCGTATTGGCGATTATTCCTCTGTCGCTGTTTCAGGAGCGTCTTCTGCTGTTGCAGGAGCAGCAGCATTAAGTCGTTCAAGAACCAGCTCAGTGATATCATAACCCTCGTTAGCCATTAATAAGCCCGTTCCAGCACCGATGTTGAAAACGAAATCGTAGTTGTTCTCGGCTTTCAAATCTTCCAAAATGTCTTCTACTTCATTGGCAAACTGTGCCTGAAGTCGGAGTTGATCCTCTTGGATGCTATTGAGTGCAAGCTGTTGTTGTTGCATAATCTCTTGTTCACGGGCGGCGATGCGTTGTTGCTCTTGCCCAATTCTGTTTTGACTGAGCTCACCCCGTTGAATTTGATTCTGGAGGCTTTGGACCTCCCGTTGAAGACTACGTACCCGCTGCTCATGATTGGCCTCAGCGGTGTTGTAGTTTTCTTCCAGACGAGATAAATCCTCTCTTAGCGAGACGTATCCGGATTGTAGACTATCAGCATTGATGTAAACGATATGGAGACCACTGTTACTGCTTGCAGTGGCGTTTTCTGCTGAGTCGTTATTGGTGGCGGCAGTTGATTCTGAGGATTGGCAGGACGTCAGAAAAGTCATCATGACGAGTAATAGGCCAAAGCTCAAGCTTGCGATTAAGCGCATAGTGAAAAGCGTTATTTGGCGCAAAGGTAAGTATAGCAACATTAGCCTTGAAAGTGCTTTAGAATTTTGTTGCTTTGCAGCGGCATCACCAGTTGCCGGCCGTTGACATGACTAAAGAGCAGGTCCTCATCATTGCGTCCTTTGCCGCCATTTATTTCATTTGGGGCTCGACCTACCTGGCGAACGATTGGGCAATGGGGACCATTCCTCCCTTGATTATGGCTGGTTCCCGCTTTTTAGTTGCTGGATGTATCCTCTATCCCATTGCCGCCTGGTCGATTAAAGAGCGGCCCAAGCTGCGACAAATTCGCAACGCGGGTATCATTGGCTTCCTCTTCCTTACGATCGGTACGGGTGCTGCTATCCTGGCCCTGCAGTATGTTGATACTAGTTTTGCGGCTCTGGTGATTGCCTTTGAGCCTATGGTGATTATGCTGATGCTCTGGGGCTTTCGTGGAAAGCTACCTAGTTGGTTAGCCTGGGTGGGTGCAGCGGTATCAATAGTAGGCCTACTATTGCTGATCGGACAACCGGAATTGCCTGCCTGGGAGCAATTATTACCCGGCCTGGGATGGATCGCAACCGGTATGCTTTCCTGGGGCGTAGCTACCGTTTATCTGGACAGTGTCGATATGGGAGAAAACAGCTGGATGGCCACGGCCTGGCAGATGTTACTCGGCGGCGGGATGCTCATCCTGCTCAGTCTATTAAAAAGCGAATGGGTAGGCTGGTCACCGGTTCAAGTCGACAGTCGCTCTTTATGGTCATGGATATACCTCGTTTTCTTCGGATCTATCCTTGCTTTTTCGGCCTTCAATTACCTGCTCAAACGCGTCTCTCCTGAGAAAGTAGCCACGAATACTTACGTTAATCCACTGGTCGCTGCCGCCTTGGGCTACTACCTCAACGATGAGCCCTTTAGCGAGCAAACAGCTATGGCGGCGGTGATTATGTTGGCAGGCGTTTATTTTATCAATAAAGCGAAGTGATGGGTTGAGGTCGTCGGCAAAGCCTCCTCCGTTTAAGCGTGCTGCGCACGACTTGGTTTAGTTCGGGTGCTAGCACCCTCCGGTTTAAACCCGGGCTCGGCTTCGCCATCGCACTTCTAGTTCGTAAGAAATAGTAAGGCGACGCCGAAGGCAAGCAAGTTCTAAACCGCCGAGGCCTATGGCCGAGTGCTAAACCACGACCCCGACTTTGTCGGGGAGCAAACGGAGGAGGCTATGCCGACGACCTAAACCCTGCTGCCACAGGCAGCGGTAAACCCTCGAACGACAAACTTTTTCTACTTTTACCAACCCAAGTCCAATCAATGGCTACAGTAATATCGCTTTTAAATCATAAAGGTGGCGTTGGTAAAACAACCAGCGCAATCAACATCGGCGCCGGCCTGGCAGAACTGGGCCAGCGGGTACTGCTGATTGACCTGGATCCCCAGGCCAACCTCAGTCTGTCGCTGGGTATTCCCCGGCAACCAGTAACGATCTATGAAAGTATCATGGGGGAGTCCGATCTGGTACCCTTTAAGGTCAAGGATAAGCTGGATGTTGTAACCAGCTCGTTAGATTTATCCAGCGCTGAAATGGAACTGGTCAACGAAGCCGGCCGGGAATTTATCCTGCGGGAACTTTTCGATGGTGTAGATGAGCAGTATGATTTCATCATCATTGACTGCCCACCCAGCCTCGGACTGTTAACCCTCAACTCCCTGACCAGCTCTCAACAGATCATCATCCCTCTACAGACAGAGTTTTTAGCCCTACAGGGATTGGCCAAAATCAAGCAGGTTATCCAAAAGGTGAAACTCCGCTTGAACAAAGAACTGCACATTAGCGGTGTACTGGCCACGATGTATGATCATCGCAAAGTACTGAACCGCGATGTGGTCGAGACCATTAAAAAGTACTTCGGCCCGCTCCTGTTTGAAACTTATATCCGCGATAATGTTGCTTTGGCAGAGGCACCGGCATCCCGCCAGGATATCTTTGGCTATGCGCCTTCCAGCAATGGTGCTGAGGATTATTTAGCGGTTTGCAAGGAAATTTTAGAGCGCACGGAGCACCCTATTCACGAACAGGAACGTTCCAGTAAAAGCACGGCTAAATAAACTATGGCTAAAAAACGCTTCACCGAGGACCTTTTCGGCCTGTTCGAACCCGAGCAGCCGACTACCACGCCTGCTACTGATGCAGCTGCGGGGGCAGAGGAGGAACGCGTGGAAGTAGAAGTGCCTGTAACCCGTAAAAGCCGGCGCAAATTGTCGGGTAAAAACTTTACCCAGGATCTGGATGCCTATCTCAGCGATTCCTTTGCGGCTGAATCGAAAGCTACGGAGCCTAACCCCCGTACTCGCCCTCTCCAGCGCAGGCGGCGGCGCTCTGGTCTGGACCTTCTGATCCAATCCACCGTTACGGATGATCCAGATCGCCAACCACGGGGAGGGAATACGGCTGAGACCAAGCGAGTAACCCTAATCTTCAATAAAGAGCACCTGGTCACCCTCAAGGAAATTGCCAAGCAGCGCAAAGTCTACCTGAAAGATTTAGTGGGGGAAATGGTAGAAGATTACCTGAAGGAATAACAAAAAAGGTCCGAGAGCTACTCCCGGACCTTTTTGATTAATGCACACAGCCTCCTGGCCGCCGGAGTTGAAATCGTTTAAATGCGGCCTGGGTGCCTAAACTACCAGTCGGCGGCATGCGGGCTTCTCCGATGGAAGAACGAATATCCTCCCGTAAGGACACTAACTCTGGATATTCGTACATCAACTGGATTTTTTGATCAGCAATACTGTTGCCGGTAGGCGCCGCCGCTGAAGTCACAAAAAAGCTGAAAACTTCTGCGATATCTTCCCCGGGATTAGTAGCGGCGTATTCGCTAACAAAGCGCTCGGGATAACGATAGTAGATGTCTTCTGGATCATCTAGATCCAGCTCGTCGTAGATATCGGCCCACCCTAACAGAAATAGTCGATTGATGTACGAATTGGGTGTGCTGCAGCCCTCGCCGGGATGAAAATGTGTACAGCTACTTTCACCGATGCCGGACTTGAGTTGACTTTCGTTGAGACTGAGAATGTGGCCGTATTCATGGATAGAAACGAAGGCGAACAACGATTGGAAATCGATATTACTAAGATCGCCGGCAGCATCAATAGCCAAAGCAAATCGCCATTTACTGAGATCTTGCTCATTGATTGGTGCGACGTAACCTAATAAGTCGCCATCACCATGAAAAACTTCAAACTCCGCAATCCGTGCGCGGCTGGCCAGCGGTAATAGGCGCGTTACGTAGTCCCACATTTCTTGATGGCGCCCGCGGTCTTGTTGGTAAGGACGAAGGTTGGCGTCTACCGCATAATCCTTGACTTTTTCAATAGTATTGGCGTTCACCCGGTATAAGGTCAAACTACCTTCTTCGCCTTCCGCTTGACTTTCTTCCGGCCCGACATTAATTTCCGTCGGTTCGGGGAGTTCCGGACCAAAACTGCCCTCTTCTTCGTATTGACAGGCAGATATAATAAGGCTAAACAGCCCTAAGCACAATAGCTTATTCATAGCAGGTTGGTTTTTGCTGGCGTGAATGAGTAAAGTGTAAGGCTGCTGGCAAATAGAGTAGTTGTAGTCCTTAATTGACTACCAGACGATGCCAAAGAAAAAATCCCCTATGGGAGAATGAAACCCAGCGCTTTTTTGTACCAAAGTAGGTGGCCGACTTCCCGCAGCGTAGCGCGGGGGCCGTCCTGCGCCCCTTACTCGCAGGACGAACCATTTCCCGCTGGTCAATGGTATTCGGCCAGCGAGGTCTCCACTAGCCATACTTAGCCAATCCTGATTAGTCCGCCTCAGCTTCCAGGTTGGGAGACGGGTAATAATTAATATCGCGGCTCGACCACCAGTCGCTATGTGCTTTTGCTCGACCTTTAAAATCACTCCAGTCTTTTCGACCTGCGGAAGTCCAACCGACCTCAGCAATAGCCGCTAAACGGGGGAAGAGTAAATACTCGATGTCCGCTAATTCTTCAATGGTTTCCGCCCAGAGTGGAGCCTCTACGCCTATAATGTGCTGCTCTTCGACGCCTTCGACCATCCCAACGGGGTCCCAGTCGTAGGCGTCTTCTAACTCGATATAGGCTGCCCAGGCTAGGCCCAACTCGGTCGTCGAGTCGTATTTCATATCCAGATAAGCTCTGGTAGCCGGACTGAACAATACCTGTACATCCTGGGCAACGGCAGCCTGGGCATTCTCGGCAAAATTCCAGTATTGGGCCACCGAACCAGGCGGGAGATCTGCTTGAGCAATTTCATCCCAACCCATGACTTGCTTCCCGTAATCCTGGACAATGCCCGCCACCCGCTCGATGAAGTAGGCATAATCTTCGGCAGATAGGGTGTGCACTTCATCACCACCAATGTGAATGAAAGACCCAGTCGTAATTGCGGCGACTTCGCGAATCAAGCTATCCACAAAGTGATAGGTAAACTCACTGTGGATGCAAAAACTGCTAAAACCTACTTCGGTTCCGGTATATAACTCCCGGGCTTTCCCATCGCAGTTCAAATCGGGATAACTAGCCAGTGCGGCATTGGTGTGCCCCGGCATGTCAAACTCAGGAATGACCATTATTTGTCGAATACGCGCATACTCCACCAACTCGCGGTACTCCGCCTGGGTGTAAAAGCCCCCCGGACCGCCACCTACTTCGGTGGAACCACCATGCTCGGTCAAATTGGGGAAAGATTTGATCTCTAATCGCCAGCCCTGGTCATCACTGAGGTGCAAGTGCAGGCGATTGATTTTATAAAAGGCCAAGTAGTCGATTATTTTTTTCACAGTTTCCAGGCCAAAGAAGTGCCGGCTGACATCTAGCATAAAACCGCGGTGTACGAAGCGAGCATGGTCTTCGATCGTACCGGTAGCCAGATAATTGTTTTCACCGCGCAGCGCTAAAAGTTGAAGCAAGGTTTGACTACCACTGGATAGTCCCGCCTGACTATTCGCCCGCAGCGTAATAGCTTCTTCTTCAATGTCTAATTGATACCAGTCACTATGTGCCATCGGGCTATTGGGGGCCTCTAAGATGAGTTGTAGCGATCTGCCCGTTTCAGCTCTGGTGATTCCTTGTTCGGCGAGTTGCTCACCTAGTAAAGAGATGAAATTCTCTAATTCCCCCGAAGGGCCGTTAGGTTTTGCCTGAATCTTCATGAGGATACCTTCATCTAGCAAAAAAGCTGAATTAGTGGCCGTCACCTTATAAGGCAGGGGTATAATCGCAGCCTGTGACAGATCGGTTTCCGGCAGCTCAGGAGCAGTCGCTTCGCCACCACAACCTAGCAGCAGCAGGACGAGTAAAGGAAGTATACGCATCCGCCAAATGTAAGCTTTTCACCTTGTTTTACGGGAAACATGCTTCAAGGTCCTACCCAACTACCCATCTAAACCCTACCCATCTAAAACCGGACGCTCAACTCTGAGGCGCAGCCGATCACCGAAGGTAAAGGTCTTACGCTTCGCTCCAGACACTTCGAGGTCCTACCCAACTAAAAGACTAAATTACTCCCTCCCTATTCACAAACAAACCGATAACCTACTCCACGTAAAGTGATGATCTGTACACGGGGATCTGCTGCTAGATATTCACGTAGTTTTCTGATATAGACATCCAGGTTGCGAGAGTGAAAGAAGGAATCATCCTCCCAGATCTGTAGGAGAATATCTTTTCGCTGTAAGCTTTGTCCGTGCCCGGCCCGAGCGAAAAGGCGCAGAATTTCCGCTTCCCGGTTGGATAATTCCTGCAGCTGTTGCTCTCCGTCCAGTAAGCGCAGGCTATGATAATCAAAGGTTAGCCGCCCCAGTTGGTAGCACTCTTGCCGAAGCGCTGGCACCGGCTGCTCCTTTCCCGATTTGAGCTGGACCATCCTTTCGATCCGAACAATCAATTCTTCCAGGCTAAAGGGCTTGCGGATATAATCATCACCACCTGCGGCAAAGCCTGCCAATGCATCCTTGGGTTGAATGCGGGCGGTCAGGTAAATGATCGGCAGCTCCGGCGCCCGCTCGCGCAGTGCTTTCCCGATCGTAAAACCGTCTTGACCCGGAAGTTGCACGTCTAACAGAGCCAGGTCATAAGCTGCTGGTACTGCTAGCGCTTGCTGTGCTGCCTGCCCGTGCTCGAACCAATCTACATGGAGTCCCCGACTTTCGAGACTATCCTTCACTACGCGAGCGAGTAAGGGCTCGTCTTCCAGATAAAGTAGGCGTAATTCAGACATCGGCAACTAGTTCTAGTAGGAACGCCGCTCCCGCCTGATAGCTAGCGTCCAACCTTAAATCTCCTCCCATCGTTCGCATCAACTCCCGGGAGAGGTGTAGACCAAGGCCATGACCTTTCTGGTGGTGGCCTCGTTCATCCTTGATGCGGTAAAAACGCTCGAAAATACGCGCTGCTTCCTGGCTGGGAATGCCCGGACCATTGTCGGCAATTCGCAGCCTGATTTTAGTGCCATATTGTTGGCAGCTGATCTTGATGATTAAGTTTTTCCCACCATATTTTACGGCATTCGTCAGGAGATTGTCGAGTACCATTTCCAACTGTTGGGCATGGGCTTTGGCTAGAGGGAAATCATTGGTTTCCAACTGCAATACAGCCTCCTGCAAGTCGTAGCGAACTTGAATGGTTTCCCAGCTTTTATTTATGTACTTCCGCAGGTCTATCCCTTCTAGCGGGAGTTGTTGCCAGCTGTTGGAATCTTGCAGCTGCAAACTCAACAGACTTTGGTCGGCCAGACGGTCTAGTCGTTTTAACTCTGCCCGACTGAGGCGCAGATAGTCTTTTCGGCGTTCGGGATTAGATTCAGCGCCGAAGGTTTCCAAGGCCTCCAGTGCTACACCCACCGTTGCGATAGGGGTTTTAAGCTCATGGGCCAGATTAGCCAGCAAAGCATCTCGATCTTTTACCAATTGTTGCTGTTGGCGCAGGGTGCGCCAGCTTTGCCAAAAAGCTAAGGCAGTTAAAAGCAGCAGCAAAAAACCCGCTACCAACTCTGGCCAAAGTCCGATCAGTAGTTGTAGTCGGTAAGCATCTACCCGCACCATTTTAGCATCCTGAAAAGGAGACTGCGCTCGGACTTTGAGCAATAAGTCTCCATCGCGCTGCCGGTCATTGACGTTAGTGGTGATGATCTGCAATCGTCGGGCCTGACTGAGGCTGTCTAGGTGGGCATTGAGTGAGGTGTCTCTTCGACTGAGCCAGCGACTGATTGGCCGGTCAATGGAAGGACGTTCAGGAAAACGTAAGGGATGGAAGTCAGGAGTGGTAGAGCTATTGCCCAGGCGGTGAATCCAATTGCTATCTGTACTAATGCTATCCTCAATGATCAGCACCTGTAAACCAACTTTTGTAGAATCAGGTCGAATCCGCCCAATGGCTTCTGAGGAGTCCAGTTCAGCGCGTAGCGTCACATTGAAAATGTCAAGCACTTCATTGGCCAGATGTTCATCCACACTGAGCTGCAGCTCATTCTGGAGCTGCTCTTTAGCCGTTGCATAACGATCCGCCCACCAAAATAGCAAAAGACCCAGTAAGGCCAGCAGGCTAAGGCTCATGTAGATTTTAATCTTTTGCATGCTGCTAAGGTAGGCCTTGTACAGAGCACAAACTGGCTCTCTTAACCTTAATTAACCTTAGTTAGCCTCAACTAACCTAGATTGGAATTTCAGTGGCCTAGGTTTGTGGCCAACAATTATTCATCAACCAATCTTTAACTATGCCACGCTTTATTTTAGCCCTCGTCGGCCTACTATTGTTGCTCCCCACTTTGCTGGCTCAAACCGAATTTCAGGGACAGATCAACTACCTGGAAATACGCACTATCGTTTTGCCTGACGACTTGCCCGAAGAAGCTAAGGAGGCCATGGCGGCCCACTTCGGCGAAGGAGGAATGCAGGATCGTGCCACACTTAGTTTCGATGCTAATCAATCGTTATACCGCCCTGCTATTGCTCCCGAGGAAACGACCGAAGAGAATGGTACTACGACTATCGTAATTCGCCGTATCGGTCAGGATCAACAATACTACACCAACTGGAAAGAAGGTAAAATCGTCTATGCGAATAACATCTTAGACCAGGGCTTCCTGATCGAAGATGACTGGGAGACCATCGATTGGCAACTCGACGAGACTACTCCCATGAGTATGGATTACCAACTACCCGCTCGACGGGCCACGGCTACTACTCCTTCTGGAGAGGAATTAATCGCCTGGTACACCAGTGCCGTGCCGCTTCCGATTGGCCCCCGCAATTATGGCGGATTACCGGGAGCGATTGTCCATCTCGAAATGACGGATGGAGAAGATAAAACGACCTACCGTCTAGAATCCATAGAGTTAGCAGAGGAGGCCCCCGAGATAACCATCCCTACCGAAGGGCGGAAAACGGATATGGCCACCTTCCGTAAGCAGCGTGAAGAACGTTTGAACCGGGACGGAGGTCGCATCATGATTCGTCGTGATTTTAGCACCGACGATGGTGGGTTTTAGTGCCTACTCGACTAATCTATCTAATTAGCTCTACTGGGGCTTAACTGCCGACTTTCCCCAAGCCACTACTATGAAATACTTCCTTGCGCTCTTGGCTATCCTGTGGATGGCCCCAATGCTCACTGCCCAAACAGAACTTTTAGCTACGGTGCGCGATAGTAGTGGGCAAACCCTGACTGGAGCCAACCTCATCATCTTGCACGCTCAGGATTCTTTGCTGGCTGATTTTGCCGTTAGTGATGGTGCGGGGCGAGTCAGGGTGAAGCAGCTAGCAGCTGGTGATTATCTGTTGCGCTGTACTTTTTTAGGCTACGTGCGACCTGACGAAATTATTACGATCGCAGCTGAAGACCAACTATTGGATTTAGGAGATTTGGTGATGTTTCCCGACTCCTATTATCTCGAAATGGCCTCAGTAACTGGGCGACGTATCCCCATCCGCATGCGGGGAGATACGATGGTTTACGATGCGGCTAGTTTTGCTGTACGGGAAGGAGCTGCCGTGGAGGAGTTGTTGCGTCGCCTGCCCGGACTAAGCGTAGATGCTGTAGGTCAAATAGAGTATCAGGGCCGGCCAGTCAGGGAAGTAATGATTGATGGCCAGCCATTTTTTGCCAATAACCCTACACTACTGACCCGCGAGTTGCCCGCCCTGGCCGTAGATGAAGTGGCCGTCTACGATCAACAATCGGATGCTGAAGCCGTAAGTGGTCAGTCCGACGGTCAAGAATACCTGACGGTAGATTTGGCCCTGACGGATGATTTTCAGTCCGAATGGTTTGGGCGACTCCGGGTTGGTGCAGGCACTAACCGCCGCTTTCGGGCCGACGGTAATCTATTTAGGATTGGCCGAAAAAATCGACTAGGTCTAGTCGTGCGTTCTAACAACCTCAATGAAATCGACAACCCCCTAGCGGCCTTTGACCAGTACCGCCAATCTATGACAGGGCCGGGCGCTCAGGAGGTTGTCAGAGGCGACAATCGCATACTGGGTACGGGTTGGCAATACGGTAGCCCCTTGGGTAAACACGGCCGCCTGTCGATCAGCGGTAGCCTGACGGACCGAAGGAATGAACTCCTAAACGACCGACTGGAGCAATATCAAGAAAGTTTTAATCCTGACCGGATCCAGGTTTTGGATACGGCTCTACAAAGACCCTTTGGCGCTGCCGTGGAACTCGACTATCGCTACCGGCGCGATACGAGCCTGCGGTGGCGACTGGGGGTCAGCTATCGCCCCCAGCGAGAGCGTGATCAGAATTATCAGTTTACCCAAGCAGATTTTCTGGGAGATGATCTGTACAGTTTCGGTCGTCGAGATGAACAGGATCAATGGCTCGATCAAGTTCGGGCTGACTGGAGCTACGTGCGCCGGCTGGGTAAAGTCGGAAAGTTACTTTCCGTCAATTCCAATTGGCAGTGGCAGGCCGATCGCGATCAGTGGTCTGCGCAATGGAACCGTCGGATTAATTGCCCGGTTTCGACCTGCGGAAGTACAAATTCTCCTGCTCAACTCAATGATTTTGCTAGCCGCTACCGAGACTTGATCCAAAACACCAACTTGGAGTTTCAGCTGCCTTTATCCAAGGGTTGGAATTGGGAAATCGGTGGTCAGATTAGTAGCGCCATTGGTTTAGCGACTACTACTGAAACAGCTGCAGAGAGTGGTGAAGAAGAAGATCGCCTGCTGGAAAGAAACTGGCAGACGGTGGGGCCGCAATCCAGTTTGGTTCATCAATGGAACAGTAATCGCTTTAGTGTTGGTCTGGGCTACCGCACTGCCCAACAAACGCTGAATTTCAATGGTGAGCGGAAGCAACGTCTCCACTATTGGACACCAGAATTACAAGTGAGAATCCTGGATGGTCGCATGAACTACAACACTATAGCTAGTGTGCAGCCTAATTGGCCTAGGATGGAGGCTTTACTGGCTAACCCACGTCCGGCGGCCAATGGGCGAGTACGGCGCTCCAATTTGGAACTGCGCCCGGAATTGCGGCACCAAATACAGCAAACAATTAATTATTCGGATTACTTCCGTGAAATCAATTTTTTCCTGACGATTGCGGGAGCCTACGTAAGTGATGCTATGGCCTCGAGCCTGGAGCAAGAAGATGGTTTGCTTATTGATCAGTTGATCAACGTTAGCCATGCTTGGGATTATAATTGGAGTTTAGGCGGCAGCGTTCGTCCACCGATATTGTTTGATCGCCTTGAAATCAATTACCGTAATATTGCCCGAATCGGTCAGGTAGTACAGCTGGGGGAGCTACAGGAGTTGCGTGCGGAATTCCGGGAGGCAGAACTGAGTTTGGTGAAGAATTGGTCGGAAGCAGGCTTTGTCGAGCTGGGGGTCAGTCATCGGCGGCAGCGTAATGAGCTGCGATCTACAGCCGAGCCTATCTTCTTTAATCGCTTGCGTTTGAGTGCTCAGCTGGAGCGGCAACTGAGTAATCGGCTGGAGACAGGAGCTCGGTTGATTTTTGACCGATTGAGTAGTAGCGGGACGGAAAAAGATTGGCTGAATCAGACGGAGCTTTGGCTGCAGTGGAAAGTCTGGTCAGATCGTGAACATCTGCTGCGCTTGCAGGTCGGAGATGTATTCAATCAGAACCAGCTAGTGAACCGACAAAATGCCTCCTTCGCTTTGATAGAAGAGCGTACAAACAGTTTAGGACGTTACGCCTTATTGAGTCTGAACGTGAAGTTTTAGTCATCTAAGAGTAGAGGGTCTTTGGTTGGCTTGTTTTTTTGACCTTCGAATACCTGTCGTTTGAGGTAAAAATTATAGAAAAATACCAGGCCAGTGACTACGCCTTTAATGATCCATTCCTGGTCGGAGAATATCAGCCAGTTGTGGAAAGCGTAGATGAGGGCGGCGTCAATCAACAGACCGCCAAGGGATACCAACATGGATAAGGCAAAGGCGGAACGCAGTGAGCGATGCAGCTCGAAAACGAAGTGTCGCTGCATAAAAAAGTTGAGGATTACCGAGCTGGAGTAAGCAACGATGGTGGCCCACATATAGGGTAGGTAGTCGTCGACTAGGAAAACGTAGAGCCCCCAGTTGATGCTAGTAGCGATTAGTCCGGTTATGGCAAAGGGGATCTTCTCGATAATGAAGGTCCAGCCTCTTTTTAGCAGCGGATGCATTTACTTCATTCCTTTGAAAAATTCTCGAATCTGCTGCCAGTTATCGAAGCGTGGATAAGCCGTCTTCTCGTAGACATTGTCTGGAGCGGTAAAGAGTAGCCCTTCCCCCAGAAAGTTGTTGAGATTTTTGACTTTATCATCGATGAGGTAGTCACCGTGAGCGATGCCTTTATCTCCGCAGAAGGTAATACGTCGGTGGTGGATGAAGGGAAAGTGTTGCTCAAGCCAGTTGATTTTATCGAACATGCTGTGCCGAAATTCAGTGGCGGAGGAAAGTATAAAAACCTCGTGTTGTTCGTAGAGCTCTCTTACCACTTCAATGGCGTCTTCAATGACCGGTAGATCGGCAAACCATCCAGGCTCATGTAATACTTGGCGCAATTCATTGGCGCCAGCTAAGTCATAGATTTTACCGCCTACGTACTCCTCATAGCTCAGCCGATGGCCATATTGTTGTTCGTAGCGATCCAGAAACTTGGGGTAGTTATCGGCGATGACTTCGTCCATGTCAATACAGATACGCATGTAGCCACTGGTTTTGTTAGTAGGGCGAAGTTACAGCATCAAACCTAACTGATATCCTTGCTATCTTCGCGCCATGATTTGGAGCGACAAAAAGATTCTGAAGGCCATTGAGGCCGGTGAAATTCTGATAGATCCCTTTGATCCCCAATGCCTGGGTACCAATTCTTACGATGTACACCTGGGGCGTTATTTGGCGCACTACAAGGATCATATCCTGGATGCTCGCAAGCACAATGAGATTGACCTAATGGAAATTCCGGAGGAAGGTTTCGTGTTGCATCCCAATACGCTCTATCTGGGGGTAACGCTGGAGTATACAGAGACGCACAGCAGTGTGCCCTTTTTGGAAGGTAAAAGTAGCGTTGGCCGTCTGGGTATCGATATTCACGCCACGGCTGGTAAGGGGGATGTTGGCTTTTGTAATCACTGGACGCTGGAAATCAGTTGTACCCACCCAGTGAGGGTGTACTATGGTATGCCTATTGGACAGCTGATCTATTTTGGCGTTGAAGGTGATATCAAGACCTATTACAACAAAAAGCCGGATGCCAAATACAATCAGCGTACGGACCGCCCCGTGGAAAGTATGATGTGGAAGAACAAATTTTAAAGCGGCCGTAATTTTGTCCAACGCTCATCCTGCTCAACTATGACGACCAAAGACCTCCACGAACACTATCTCCGCACCCTGGCACCTCGGGTCGGTGCGGGAGAAGCTCGTAGTATCGCCCGCTTGATACTGGAAGATATTTTTGGGAGTCGCCCCGGGCAGCGTCCAAGGGAGCTGGAAGCCGAGGAACAACAGCTGGCCTGGACGATTGAAAATCGGATTATAGCTGGTGAGCCCGTACAGTACATCACGGGTATTGCCGATTTTTATGGCTTACAATTGCGGGTTAATCCTGCAGTTTTGATTCCACGTCCGGAAACGGAGGAGTTGGTAGAACTGATTCTGCGTGATCATCAGGAGTTACAACGGAAGGTAGTGGATTTAGGCACTGGTTCTGGCTGTATCGCACTGGCCTTACAACAGCACCGTCCAGGCTGGGAGATTCAGGGCTTGGATAGTAGTGAAGATGCCTTATCAGTAGCGCGGGCAAACGGAGAAAGACTGGATTTAGGCGTGGAATGGCAGTTGGCGGATATGCGCTCGCTAGAGACGAGCACGGAAGAGCAAATTGACGTTATCGTATCTAACCCACCTTACATACCGCCAAGTGAACAAGATCGAATGGGGAAAAGCACGGTCGCTTTTGAACCCGACTTGGCACTTTATGCACCAGAGGGTGACCCTCTGCTGTTTTATCGCCATATACTCAGTTGGGGCAAGCAAGTCTTGAGCGAGCGGGGGCAGATCTACCTAGAGTGTAATGAGTTTAATACGGAAGCCGTTTTGGAGCTTGCTAAAGAACAGGGGTACCAGCAGGCCGATCGCTTTCGTGATCTACAGGGTAAATGGCGAATGCTGCGCCTGGGAAATTAATTTTGCGTGAGCTCATCGAGCTTCTCGGTGACCCAGCCAAGGGAAGCTACCGTTCCTTTTTCGGCCAGCTCTTTACGCAACTTGGTGATGGCATTTTGATCTCCGGGGAAGGTTCGCGATAGTTTGCGGGTGAGGGAGATTAGGTTCTGGTAAGCCTTACGCGCGCCAATGGGTAGTTCTTTGTGTCGGTTGAGGTAAGCGGAGAAAGCATCGAAGGTAGACTCTAGGGCCTCGTACTCATCCAGCTCATAGTAGGCCGCCAAGAGCATGGTGCGGGAGTTGAGGGTATAGTTGGGGTCGTCATAGTCTACTTGGCTGAGGTAGCCGATGGCCTCGCGGTAGTTCTTTTGGTAAAAGTAGTAGGCGGCCATATTGTAATTGACGGCGGTGTCGCGTTGCTTTTGGGGCAAATATTGCTGGAAGTTTTTGATATAGCTTCTTACCCAATCATAATCGCCAAGACGTAAGGCAATCTGGATGACGTTTTTAAAACGGGCAGGATCGATGAATTGGGTTTGTGCTTCAATTCCGCTATCGAGCGAATGTTTATAGATCATTAAGTACTGATCTTCATAATTGCGCTTGCCTTTGCGTATTTTAGTAATACAATAGTTCAGTGCATTCGTGTATAGGGCAGTAGCTTCTTCTTTAGTGAATTCTTGAGCGTGGGCAAGCAATAAGGCACGGAAAGCCTCGAAATGCTCCTCCTGATCCGGCTCATTGTCCATGAGGTAGGTATAGTAATACACGGCAATGGGCAAATAATTACGGTAGTACTCATTACGACGTAAGTAGGCAATGATCTCTGGAATCAGGGTGGTACGATAATTATGCTGGCGAGCATGATCCGTAGAACGACTGAAATAGTAAGTGCGCAATTTTTCGGATAAAAAGAAAACATCTAGGTTTTCGCTGATGCTGTCAAGGTTTGATTTTTCGTAGGTCTTGATATCAAAGCGGGCCAGTTTGAACAATTGGTTTTCTACCAGATATTTATAATGATAAAGTCCTGATGATTCTCCTAGCTGCCGCAGAGGGGCGTCAATCTCCTTTTCCCAGTTTCGCAGTATGCCTTCGACAATTTTGCCCGGGTATTGGCGCTCGATAGCCTGGAGGTAGAGCAGCTTGTTTTGATCCGGACGTTCCTGTAACTCTTCCTGTACGATGAAAGTCTGAATAAGCCGGTAGAGGTCTGAGGTGAATTTGCGAAATCGAACATCATTGTAGGTCTTCCCCCTAAAAAGAGCCCGCCAAATGACTTCTTTTTCCAGGCTGCGATCGGCTTCCAGTCGTTTGGTCAACTCGTCGAATAGACGGACTAGGTCCTTACTGGAATTGAAGTAAGGAGATTGGAGTAGACGCCGACAGCTTTTGCGCTGTAGCTTATCTAAAGTCACTAAAAGGGCAATTAACTTATTAGAATTTTTATTCATTGTTCACAATCGGAGAAATGTATATTGGGTTAAATAACTGATTTTCAGACTGTAAGAATAGTTTAATCTATTCGAACTCCCTTCACAATAATACGCCATATTTTTTCCCCAGCTAACGAATAATTAGCACAATTGATTATATTAGCGTCCAGCAATGATTTAATCCACTTCTCATGGGGAAAGCCGTACTTCAGCTTTTTCTGGTTTTAGCAGCTTTAGGACTGACGCTCGACCTGAGTGCACAGTGTCAGGAGTTGCAAACCGTGAGTGGACAGCCCGTTAGCTTTTCCATCTTTTCAGCCTATCCACCATCGCTAAGTAGTAGCCCTGATCATGGAGAGGTCACTTGGGAAGAGTTTGCTCCTTTAGCCTACGAGGTGACTTACGTTTCCGATCCTGGATTTGGAGCTGAGCAAGGAGCTTTCGATGACTTCGGACTGATCAGTTTCCCGCTCGCCGGTGGTATTAATATTGGGTCTTACTGTGTATCGGTAGGGCCGGTCATCATTCAAGCCGATCATGATATAGCCCTCACGACTGCTAACGCACCAGTAATCGTGAATGTTACGCAGAACGATTTCTCTACCACCGGTTCGTTCGAACTAGAATCTGTCTCAGTTACCAATAATGGTACAGCAGAAATAATCGGTGATCTCATCCGCTTTACGCCTAGCGCTGGATTCAGCGGCCTTACTGATCTGGATTACGTCATTTGTGCATTGGGGGTCTGCGATGTAGGAACCGTTAGTATCAACGTACTAGAGAATAATCTTAGCTTCCCGCTGGATACGGTAAGTGTCTTTACTAAACGTGGGAAAGAGCAACTCATCCTCGTTCCTGAAAACTTTCTGCTGAGCGAAGAACCCATTCATGGCCTCTTTAACACGGCCAGCGATGTGCCTAGCTATCAACCAGATGCAGATTATCTAGGACTTGATTTTATCACTTTTACGAATGAGGGAGGTGATGAGATCGTTTACCGGATTGAGATGCTAGATCTGGAGGATAACCTGTTTACCCAGGAAGACCAGTTCTACACTACGGCCGATACGGACATTCTCCTTCGCCCGCTCTATAATGATCTATACGGTAACCTAGCTGGATGTGTGAGCTATGGTCTACCTCAGTTTGGTAGTCTGTTACCTTCTGATAATCCAGCGGAGATGGTTTACCAACCACTCGAAGGTTGGACAGGGATCGATCAGGTGGTTTATACTTCTTACCCTCCTGGTTGTGTCGATGAGCCCGAAACGGAGACGATTTATATCATCGTTTCCAACTTTGAGCCAGAAGACGACGAAGTCACCCTTTATCCCACCACCGGCAGCACACTTCGGCTTACTTACGAATTACCTGCCTACGCGAATGTATCCTGGAGTATTACCAGCTCCCCAGAACATGGTGAAGCCTACGAACAAGATGGTCACCTCTACTATCAGGCACCACAAAACCCTGGTAGCGACCAGTTGACCATCAATTACTGTCTGCAGGGCGATGACGAAACCGGCGACGAATGCTTGTTCAGCAAATCCGTAACCATTGATTTGACCATTAATCCACACAATGGAGTCAGTTGTGAGGATGATTGCGTCTGGCCCGGTGATGCGAACGCAGATGGTGTCGTGGATTTATCTGACTTGCTGCCGATTGGTCTGCACATGGGCAGCTACGGCACTAGCCGAGATGCAGATGAGCCCGGTTTATGGTGTGCACAATCTTCCGCTGATTGGGGCACCTCTAACTCCACAAACGTTGACCTTAAGCATGCTGACACTGATGGTAACCGTTTTATTGACCATCGTGACACGCAGTTAATCCGCCAAAACCTGGGGCTAGCACATCAATTGCGCCCACGAGTTCCACAACTCGACGGTTTTGATGTCTATTTACAGGGTGACGTTTTCGCCGAACCTGGCGAACTTGTTGCGCTAGATATCATGATCGGAAATACGGGAGCTGGCTACGTTGGCACCGAAGATTTATACGGCTTCCGCCTACCATTTATTTACAGTCCTGATTTTATTGATCCAGGAACGGTATCCGTTGAGTTTTTGGATGAAGCATGGACCTCCTATGACTCTCCTGTCATTAGTATGGTTCATAATGATCCAACCGGTAAACTTGAAGCAGTCTATAGCCGGACCAATGGCATAGCTACCAATGGATTCGGTAAAGTCGGTACCATGTATGTGGGTACTGAAGACCTTTACGGTTTCCGCCCTGGAGATGAACCAATTACTATTACCATCGGTGGAGGTGAAGGTCGTGTTATGACCGGTGCCGGCCATCTGAATAGTGTCGATATCCAGCCTTTTGAATTGACCATCCTGCCTCCTTTAGCGCATGATGAGGATCTAAGCACCGAAGAATTAGCCGCAACCCTTGACGAAGACCTATTAGCCTTCCCGAACCCGACAGATGCCCGTCTGACGGTTCACCTGAATGGAGGGCGTGAATTTTCTGATTTCGTTTTATCCGATTTAAGCGGTCGTACCGTACTGGAACAGCACGGTTTACAGACCAACCATCGTGTTCTTGACCTTAGTCAGCTGCCTAATGGCTTGTACAGCTTGCGTGTTACCACCGTAGATGGTGTGGTGACCCGCAAAGTAGAATTGTTGCGCTAAGGCTAAGGCCTGACGATAGTTTGCTCTCCGGCAGCCTCGACCTGTTGCCGTTTCCTATCCCAAAAATGAACGAGAATAGAACTGGACGACTCGCTTCGTTCCAGTACGTGACGATGTCTAAACAGCTATCATGTTTTAACTGCGTTGCATCTATCTACACATATATACTTTGTCCGCTTTTCCCGCGGATAAATCATTGCTTTTTTAGAAGCCACTCCGTAGGGGGTGGCTTTTTTTGTGGAACTTTGCCGAATGGGAAGAATTATGGCCATCGATTATGGGACGAAGAAGTGCGGACTGGCAGCCACTGATCCCTTGCGCATTATTGCTACGGGCCTGGAAACGGTAGCTACCCATCAACTGCTTGATTTTCTAGCGGCCTATCTCAAAAAAGAGGAGGTAGATAGCATTGTAATCGGAGAACCCCGCCATAAAGACGGCCAGCCCACCCACCTACACGAGCAAATCGTTGGTCTGGAACGAAAGCTGCGCAAACGCTATCCAGCCATTGAGTTGGTGCGACAAGACGAATTTTATACTTCAAAACGCGCCCGGCAAATCATGCTAGAATCTGGCCTT
Organism: Bacteroidota bacterium; assembly: GCA_039030655.1. Classification (GTDB taxonomy): domain Bacteria; phylum Bacteroidota; class Bacteroidia; order Chitinophagales; family Saprospiraceae; genus Neolewinella. Next base: position 42,678 of record JBCCDS010000024.1, read on the forward strand.
AGTCGCAAGAAACGACGTGAAAAGGAAAGGGTCGATAAGCTGGCTGCAGTCTTGATCCTAGAAGATTACATGACGGAAAATATTTGGTAATTTTTGTACTTCCGCAGGTCTGGCCGAGACTCTAGAAGTCCCGTAGCAATGCGGGACGATCTCGTCTCTGGTAACACCTGCGGAAGTACAAATTCCCTTCCTTATCTTTGCCGATCGAAAATATGGTCAGCTAGAATTTGAACCTATGATTCTTCCTATTTATGCCTACGGGCAACCAGTTTTGAAAAAAGTGGCTAAGCCAATTGACCCGGATTATCCCGACTTAGCGAAGCTACTGGAAGATATGTGGGAAACCATGTACGAGGCCGACGGGGTAGGCTTGGCTGCGCCCCAGATTGGGAAGTCCATCCGTATTTTTCTGGTAGATTCTACCCCTTTGTTTGGGGAAGACGAACAAGACCAGGGGCTGAAGCAGGCATTTATTAACGCGCAGATACTGGAAGAAGAAGGAGAACTCTGGCCTTACGAAGAAGGCTGTCTAAGTATTCCGAACATCACCGGAGATGTAGAGCGCCTAAGCGAAATTCGGATCAGGTATCAGGACGAAAACTTTGAGGAGCAGGAAGCCACCTTCACGGGCGTTACCGCTAGGGTTATTCAACACGAATACGATCATATCGAGGGCAAATTGTTTACCGAAAAACTGAAGCCCATTAAAAAACGGATGATCAAACGGCGCATGGAAAAAATTAAGAAGGGCGACGTTAAAGCTAAATATCGCATGAAGTTTGCCAGCCCACGCAAATAATAAAAAGGAGCAGCTTGACTGCTTCTTTTTATTATTTACGGCCAAAATCAGCGGGGATTTCCCCCCAGCGTTCGGTCTCCCATTTTAGGATGGGGTTGGTGATCTTATTTTGCTTCAGCCAAGCCTCCGCCCGATCCAGGTATTCAAACAGTAACTGAGTACGTGCATCGCGTTTCAGGGTCGTTTTTGCCCTTCCTTTGCGGACCCAACCAATGGCGATGCGGGAATCACTATAGATCGGTAAATCGGGGGCATCCTGTGCTTGCAAAAAGGCTAGTCCGTGAACCAGGGCCAAAAATTCGCCGATGTTGTTGGTTCCCAGGGGGAAAGCTTGGTGGAAGATCTGCCGTTGATTGGCGGTCATCACCCCTTGATATTCCATAGGGCCAGGATTGCCACTACAGGCCGCATCAACGGAAATAGATCGCCGAATTATCTTTTGTGAACTGGCAGCTCGGGGAGTCTTTGAGCGACCGCCTCTCTCGGGAGCAGTAGGGCTACCGTAGCTTATCGTACCGGACCGATAGGCAGCTTCTGCCTGGGAACGGCTCGGGAAACTTTTGTAGCGCGCACCGGCAAAACCATCGATTTGTGCCTTGGCAGTGGGCCAATCGGTGTAGATACCTGGCCGATGACCTACCCAAACCACGTAGAATTTTTGTTTTTTTGCCATCCGGCGACCACCATTTAAGGGAAGAGCGGCATCTCGTATGAGGAGTCTCTAGCCCCGCTTTGGAAAAATTTCGGCGCCAAAATAGGGACTTATGCTCATTGACACGCATACACATTTGTATAGCCACAAATTTTCGGAAGATCGGGACGCCATGATAGCAAGAGCACGAGCTGCGGGAGTAGGGTTGGCGCTTTTACCGGCCGTAGATAGTGATTCGCACGAACGGATGCTGGAGCTCGAACAAGCCTACCCTGATTTCTGTATCGCAATGATTGGTTTGCATCCCGTCAGCGTAAAGGAAAATTATGAGGAAGAGCTGGCTTTGGTTAAATCTTATCTGGATCGCAGAAGCTGGATTGCCCTGGGTGAGATTGGTCTGGACTTCTACTGGGATAAAACCTATGTTGCTCAACAAGAAGACGCATTTTTGCGGCAATGTGCCTGGGCAGTAGCATACGATTTGCCCATTGTAATCCACGCCCGGGATTCTATTGATCGACTATTAGAATTGTTGGAGGGATTGGGCAGTAACTGCCCTCGAGGTGAATTTCATTGCTGGACCGGAAATTTGGCCCAATCAGAGCGAGCACTACAATTGGGCTTCTACCTGGGAATAGGTGGTATTGTAACCTTTAAAAATGGTGGGCTGGATAAGGTAGTTGCAGAGCTACCTAAGGACCGCATTTTATTAGAGACAGACGCTCCATATTTAGCCCCTGTTCCCTACCGAGGAAAGCGCAATGAGACCGCATATGTGTTGGAAGTTGCAAAAAAAATTAGTGAAATCTGGAATTGTCCGCTGGCGGCGGTAAAAGAACAAAGCGGGCAAAATGCCCGCCAATTGTTTGAAATTGACCGCTTTAGAAAGCAAGCTTTGAGCTAATCTTAGGCAATTATCCCTATAAAGCGGTACTTAGGGGGCCTACATAAGGTCAAAAATTTTGTTTTGTAAAGGGTTTTTGCAATTTTTGTCCCTAACAGTACGCATGCCAGAACGCTGGCTGCTTAAAAAAACATCGATCCATCATAGGGATCATTTTAGAGAGGTGCTCGAGTGGTTGAAGAGGCACGCCTGGAAAGCGTGTAAACGGTATCCCCGTTTCGAGGGTTCGAATCCCTTCCTCTCTGCAAAGTGAGTTTAGCCCAAATGAGGGTTCGAACTCAGAGTGAAGCGATCACGGCCTTTAGGACGTCATCCCTTCCTCTCTGCTACAGATTAAACATCCATTGTTTTGAGCAACTGGCTACAACCAGTTGCTCAAAATATTTACTAAATTGTGTTCTGCTGGTGTAATAGCCAGTAAAACACACTCTTTTCAAGCAAAACATTCGTTAAACCAAACACGGCTATGCGACGATTTTTTACTCTGCTGTTGGTACTAGGCTTACAAGCTTTCACTGCTGCCAGCTTGTTTGCTCAAGAAGCAGAAGCAGCCCCAACGGGCTTTCAAGTACTGAAGAAGCAGTTCATTGATGGTGACTGGCGCTTTATGGCTATTGTACTGGTCTGTCTGATCTTAGGACTAGCCTTCTGTATTGAGCGTATCATTACTCTTAACCTGGCTTCTGCCAACACGGACAAGCTCCTTGCTCGTATCGATGAGCGCTTAGGTGCTGGCGATATTGAAGGTGCTAAAGAAGTAGCTAAGTCTACTCCTGGCCCTACGGCTAGCGTACTTTATGAAGGCCTGCGCCAATCTGGTAACGGAGCCGACGCAGTAGAGAAGGCTATCGTTTCTTATGGTAGTGTACAAATGGGCCTGCTGGAACGCGGTCTGGTTTGGATCTCTCTGTTCATCGCCATTGCACCGATGCTTGGGTTCATGGGTACGGTAATTGGTATGATCCAGGCCTTCCAGAAGATTGAGGAAGCAGGTGATCTATCGCCAGACATTGTAGCCGGTGGTATTAAAGTGGCCCTTTTGACGACCGTATTCGGTCTGATTGTGGCGATTATCCTTCAGATTTTCTACAACTATATCGTCAATAAGATTGATGGTATCGTAAACGGTATGGAAGATGCTTCCATCGCCTTGGTCGATCTGATGTCTACCCACAATTCCTTCAAGTAAGGAACTAAGTAATAATTAGCCGTATGGTAAGTCGGCCTCGGTATAAGTCTTCCGCAGAGAAGACTTATACCGGAGCCCGCTTCTACAGGCGGCCTGTTTTAGTCATGCTGCTTATTCAATAATTGGATAATTGAGCAGTAGTCTAAATCCGAAGCTCTTACCATTCTTTCGAGATCGGTTAAGGCTTCACAAAACCGGCTTAATAACATGTATGATTTTCTAAAAAAGCACGGCCAGACAGTCGCTTTCGGATTAGGAGTCTTGATCACCCTCATTTTCTTAGTGATGATCTTCTCCTCCGATGCTGGACTGACGGCTGAAAGCGAAGACACAGATAAGTACAAGAGTACCGTTTATAGCTTTGGTATTGCTGCTGCTATTCTGCTAACCATCCTCTGTGCAGTTGCTGCCGTAGGCTTTGGTGTTTTCCAAACTGCGACTAACCCTAAAGGCAGCCTGCGTGGGTTGATCGGTATGGGTATCGTGGCAGTACTGGCCATCGTAGGCTACTCTATAGCTACCGGAACCCCAGCTGACGATCACGTCTCTTTAGTAGAGGCTGTCAATAAGTTCCAGGATGCACAGGACTCAGAAATTACTTCTGGTAAATACAAGTTTATCGGCGGTTCTATCCTGACCTCTCTGATCTTATTGGTCGTTAGTGTTGCGGCATTGCTGTTTTTCGGTATCCGTAGTTTCTTCAAATAATCTAAATAATACCTGATCCATGGCTAAGCCCAACTCTAGGGAGCGGATGAACAATGAGATCAATGCAGGTTCTATGGCGGACATTGCCTTCCTGCTGCTGATCTTCTTCTTGGTTACCACTCAGATCGTTGAGGACAAGGGTATTTTTGTCAACTTGCCAATTTGGTCGGATGAACCACCACCCGAATTGCAGTTCGCTGAGCAAAATGTGTACTCTATTCTCGTTAATGCCAATAATCAGTTGTTGGTGCGAGGGCAGCCTATGCAATTGCGTGATCTGCGTGAAGGGGTAAAGGAATTCATCACCAATAATGGTCGACGTCCCGACTTATCTGATTCACCTGACAAAGCTGTTGTCTCCCTTAAGAATGACCGAGGTACTAAGTACCAAACCTATCTTGAGGTATACAATGAAGTCAAAGGTGCTTATATCGAATTATGGGACGCGCTGTCGCAGGATCGCTACGGTGTGCCCTATTCTGATGATATGCCGCTGGCCCAACGTCGAGAATTGCGAGAGGATATTCCTATTCTCCTGTCGGAAGCGGAGCCCACCGCATTTGGTGCAGAAGATTAATAACCCGTTTGGGAAGCTTCGGTCACCAATGGTGAACGGAGATGACCACCACAATAACTTTCAGCAGCATCTTGTAGCTAAGTAGTTGCCGAAAAACAATAATTATTATGGCTAAATTCAATAAAAAGCGGGGAAAGTCTAAACCAGCGATTTCCACGGCATCACTGCCCGATATCATTTTCATGCTGCTCTTCTTCTTTATGGTAGTTACCGTATTAAGAGACAGTACCCTACTGGTAAAGGTGCAAACTCCTGATGCTACCGAATTGACTAAACTTGATGATAAGACGGTAGTGAACTACATCTTTATTGGCCGTCCTACTACTCAAAATCAGGCCATCTATGGAACGAGCCCTCGCATCCAGCTTAACGATAAAATCGTAGAGCCAGACCGTCTCGGACTAGAGGTCGCCAACTTCTTGATTGACCATAAGAATACCGTTGACGAAAAGAAGCGTCCGCTGATCACCACTTCGCTTAAGGTGGATGGTGACGTAACTTTAGGTATTGTACAGGATGTCAAGGTTGAGTTGCGTAAGAACAACCAATTGCGCGTCAACTATTCGGCCGGACGCCGAATGGAAGACCTCTAAGGTTTAGAATTTACCGTTCTCTGCTAAAAAGCCGACGCTCCTTCTAGGGGCGTCGGCTTTTTCTTTTTTAATTGAGTAGCGGGTGATTTAGCGCAGTCGATCAGAGCTGCGCACTAGATTTTCATCTGCACGGATGTAGCGAATAGCTAGTAAGCCAAAGGCCATTGCAGCTATGGGTAAAGCGATGCCTACGGATAAGGTAGATTGAGCCTCGGCGCTATCCTGGCCAAGGAGAAAACCACCGTAGGCACTACCGATAACGACCAGAAGTAGTGCCAGGGTACTCAGACGGATTTGCAGGATGCGGTTCTTGTATAGAAAAATATCAGCCAGCCAGAGCAAGGCCGCAAGGCCAAAACAGACCAGTAGCAAAGTGTCGTCACCACTGGTGAAGCTACCATCAGCGAAGAGGTAACTTTCGGCAGAATTTGTCTCAGTCGTGGCAGCGGGTAAACTATAAGGCAAGATCGCGCAGACGCCAGCTAGTAGAAGAAAAATTGATTGGATTCTTTGTAGCATAAAGGCTTTAAATTTTGGGTAAACCGGAATAGATCCGGGCGTTCAGCAAAATTAAGCATAAGAAAAGCATAAGATCGGCTAAATCAGTAGCCAAAGCTTACCTTCGCACGTTATTCATGCGAATGAAACTACTCCTAGGCGCATTTTTAATTGGGCTGCATAGCCTGATGCTATCTGCCCAGACTACTCCGGTAGATACCGGTGGGGTAGAGCAGATCTTTATTGACAATGCTCGTTTCCTGGATGCCTTCCAAAATGACCCCCGTGGAGCCGTTCAGCGCTTGATCGGTGAGGTAGAGCTGAGCCAGGACAGTATTTTCATGTACTGCGATAGCGCCGAACTGATCAACGAACAAGAGTTATTCGCTTTCGATAATGTCATTATTCAACAAGGAGACAGTATCGCGGCCTTCAGCGATCGGCTTACCTATAGTGCCGTAGAGCAAATTGCCCGCTTGCGAGGCGATGTGGTACTACAAAATGGACAACTGGAGTTATACACTGAAGCCCTCGATTATAACCTGGCTACTAAGGTGGCTGTTTACAATACACCTGGCCGGGTAACCAACGGAGAAACCGAACTCAGCTCGCTGCGCGGCCGCTACTTTGCCAACGAAAATCTGGTCATCTTCCAGGACAGTGTAGTCGTAATTGACGAACGCTTCGAAATGCGGGCAGATAGTTTGCACTACAACACGACCCAGGAAATTGTCTATTTCGTCGGTCCTACGGTCATTCGCTCAGATTCCAGTCAGATTTACTGCGAAGACGGCTTCTACAACGTTCAAACCCAAACGGCGGAATTCCGGCAAAACGCGCAGTTTGTCCGCGGAGAACAGCTGGCTGCTGCTGATACCATTGCCTTTCAGGGAGGAGAGGAAGAAATCTACGACTTGTTGGGGCAAGCCTACTTCCGGGAAGGGGATCAACGCCTGGCGCGAGGAGATCGGATTCGCTACAACCAGACTAAAGACGAATACGAGCTGGAAGGTAACGGGCTGGTAATCGACGGGGAGCGAACGGTTAGAGGAGAGATTATCCACTATGAGGTTGCCTCAGGGGCTTACAGCGTGAGTGGCGGTCGTTCTACAATTGTAGACGGAAATAACATCTTGGAAGCTAATGAGGTCAATTTCGATAATGCCACCGGACTAGGCCTGGCCGAAGGAGCCGTCATCTGGCGAGACACTAGCGCCAATTTGACGATTGAATCCGCTCGGGCAGAGTATGACCAGACTACTGGTTACCTCAAGGCCATCGGAGGACATGAAGGGCGTAATGATCGTCCGGTCTTATTGACGGAAATGGACGGCGATACCCTTTGGGTGGTGGCCGACACCCTACTGTCTTACCGTCAGCCGGTAGAGCCGGTCACGGAAGCCAGCACTGATACTCTACTACTTATTGATAGCACGAGCCAGGATACAGTGCTGCAGGACAGCCTCCAACGGGATACCTTAACTGATCCGCTAAGGCTTAGTGAGGATAGTCTCCAGCGGGATACCTTATTGGATTTGGATACGCTTAGCAGCGACAGTCTTCAGCCAGACAGCTTATTCGAACTGGATTCACTTAGCGAGGACAGTCTAAGCTTGGATACGATGATTACCGACAGCCTACAGTTTGCACCGGTTGAACCAGTTCAACCAGATAGCATCCAGGTTGTCATGGCCTACAATGATGTGCGCATGTACAAAAGCGACATGCAGGCCGTCGCAGACTCCCTTTTCTTCAATACCACAGATTCCATCCTCACGCTTTTTGAAGACCCCATTCTTTGGCAGGACACCTCTCAACTACTAGCCGATACCATAGATATCTACCTGCGTGATCAGACTTTGGATAAAGTCCACCTGAAACGTAATGCGCTGGTCATCACCAGTACGGATTTACTCTTCTTTAATCAGATTAAAGGCAGGGATATTTTCGCTTATTTCGATAGCACAGAGCTGGTACGAACCGACGTAGACGGTAATGCAGAAGCGATCTACTATGCGCTAGACGAAGAGCAGGCCTATATCGGAGTTAATCAGACGGCTTGCAGTCGGATGATACTCTATTTTAGGGATGCGGCCATTCGCCGTATTCGGTTTTTAACCGCACCCAGTGGTGATTTTGGGCCAATTGTCGGAGGTCCGGCCACCCAGCCCAAACTGGAAAACTTTCGCTGGGAGGAAGTACAGCCACTGCGCCCCAAAAGCTACGCAGACTTGTTCGTGCCGAGATAACTAAAGCGGTATGAGCTCTGCTGCAAACCTCTTACCTTCACCTTATGCCTAAGTACTTCTGGATATCTCTTTTGCTTTGCTACTGGACTAGCCTGGCAGCAGCGGAATCTGATTCGCTGGATAGTCTGCTGCGATTGGCCAATGCGGCCGAAGCCGCCGAAAACTGGCCGGAAGCGCAGACCATCTATGATAGTCTGTATCAAACCGGTTATCGATCTGCGGATCTCTTCCTCAATCAAGGCAATGCCTACTTGGCCGACGAACAATTAGGCTATGCCATTTTAGCTTACGAACGCGGTTTGCGCTGGCGCCCTGGCGATCGCGACTTACTCAATAATCGTGCCATCGCTCAAAGTCAATTGAGCCTCCAGCTTACGCGCTTCCCCGAGTTTTTCCTCTGGCGTTGGTCGGCCTGGTTGGGTAGCCGACTCGGCCAAACGGGCTTGCAGTTATTGGGGCTTGTAGCCTGGTGGTTGGCCGTTGGGGCTTTCGCCTGGTGGTATTTCAAAAAGGAACAATTGAGCGACCGCATTCGCTTTCTGCTATTACCGACAGCGGGTATTTGTCTGCTGTTTTTTCTAGCCTGCTGGTGGTTGGGTAATTTCCGTGCCGTCAGTTTACAGCGCAGTGATCAGGCAATAATCGTGGCCCCGCAGGTAGATCTGGTAGCTGCTCCGGCCGAAGATGCGACTTACGAGCTTACGGCCTACGAAGGCCTACGTGCGCGCATCATCGACGGCTTCGCTGGCTACCGTAAAATTGAATTGGATAATGGACGTCGCGGTTGGGTGCCTGCAACGGCCATGGAAATTATCTAGTTAGCTGTTTCTCCAATACCAATTAAGTTTCAATACATCCAACCAGTACAAAGGTCGCCCTTTCAGGAGCTGTCGCTTGGCGAAGGGGCCTAACTGTCGGACTATCGGTGATATTATGGGCTTGCACCAAGCCCAACGACGGGCAAAATCTCCCAGACGACTAGGCAAGTTGGGCTGTTGTTGTTCCAGCTGCTTTAGATTAACTACTGCTTCTTCTTGCTTGCGCAAGAATACATCGGCGGCTTCCAGCCCGAGATGAATAACGGGATTGTCTATTCTAAAGACCGGAACTTGACGAGCTTTCAACTGCCAGCCCCAGAGGGTATCCTCATGGCCGTAACCGCTGAAATCGCTAGGGAAGGGATGGGTCAGTAGCAAATCACGGCTGACCAGGAAGTTATTTGTCTGGAAGCCCCGGTAAAGATCGTCACCAGTTGCGTTGGGGTCGAGTCGCTCTCGTTGTAGACCATAGCGCTGGTGGAGCCAGTAGTTAGCAGCTAATTGTGCCCGAGCCGGGTAAGTACGCCCACCTTGCACCACTGGAAACCGCCGCGGATCCAGATAGGGGAGATAGGCCTGGACAAAGCCTGTGGGAATACCACTGTCGGCATCAAGAAAGAGCAGTTGCGGGTAGCGAGCTTCCTGTGCTAGGAGGTTGCGAATTTTAGCCCGCCCCAGATTTTTCGGCAGTAATTTATAGACGACTTCCGGCCCCAAATTGGCGATCAACTGATTGGTGGCAGGGTAGGGTGGAGGAGAGGCGTCTTCGTAGACACGCAGTTCAAATTCGAGACCACTGGCTTGGAGTTGTTGATATAGGGTTTGGAGGCTGCCTTCTTCCCCAGGCCTTATAGTACGGAGTAGGCCTTGATCCTGCGGAAGTACAAAAAAACGATAAACCGGGACGCAGACCGAAATCATCGCCGTGACCAGATGTTGTACTTCAGGATACAGTAAATCGCTCGAAAACCGTCTCGCCAGTTAATTTTTTTACCCTCTTCGTAGGTGCGACCATAGTAAGAAATACCAACCTCATAGATGCGCACTTTAGGCAGTCTACTAATCTTAGCCGTGACTTCCGGCTCAAAGCCAAAACGTTGCTCCCGCAAGCGCAGCGATTGTACCATCTCGGTACGGAAGAGCTTGTAGCAGGTCTCCATATCCGTCAGGTTGAGGTTCGTCATCATGTTGGATAGGAAAGTCAACCAGCGATTGCCGATCGAGTGCCAGAAAAATAGAATACGGTGGGGCTTGCCCCCCATAAAACGACTGCCGTAGACGACGTCGGCAAAGCCATCGAGCACTGGCTTCAGTAAGACGTTGTACTCTTCAGGGTCGTATTCCAGATCGGCATCCTGAATGATAAGTAATTCCCCCTTCGCCTCGGCAATACCGCGGTGCAGCGCCGCCCCCTTACCCATATTTTTGGGCTGGCTGTAGTAGCTGATGGGAAACTCGGCATGCTGCTGCTGATAGCGCTTAACGGCGCCCTCGGTATCATCCGAACTGGCATCATTAACGATGATCACCTCTTTCTTCAAGTCGCCGACTAGCTCTACGGCCCGGACCTTGTCAAGAATCAGGTGGATGGTGCGCGCCTCGTTGTAGGCGGGTATGACGATGGACAGCGTTTGCAGCATGGCGCGAAGATAGAACGTTTAGCGCTTTCTCAGCGATAGGCGGCCGGGATGCTATTGGCACTTACCTCTGCTAAAAAGGGGAGGTAGTCGGCAAACTGACTTTCTCGGTCCGCCCAGCGACCCAAACGACCGTGTTTGGTGCGGTAAGCGTCGGCCATAATGTCGCCTTGTTGCTCGAAGTTGAAATCTGCTAGATGGGGATTTTGACGTAGTTGTGCAGCTCCTCCGTAGTTGTAGCCCATCTCTGTTCGCTGTGCGCGCAGGGCCAAGCCGATGTAGGCTGCGCCAAAATGTAGGTACTGCCAAACGTGCATGGCCTCGTGCACCAGAATGGCCGCTGGCATGGGGCCCCAGCTGTTGATGGTATGAAAACTGACGTAACAAAAATTACCCTGCTTAGGCCCGATATGGGCCCGCTCATCGATTCTGATGAGCCGGTAGGGGAGGCTATCTCCATAGATCTCCTGGAGAATTTGTACTTCCGCAGGTGTAAGCGTCCGGGTACGTCGAGCGAAGAAATTGGAGAGGATTTCGTAGCAGTCGAAGACCAACAGCAATTCGCTAAACAATAAAGACAAATCGGCCCACCAAGCTAGTCGGACGGCCTGCATCCGACCGAAGTGTAGGACAAAGCGGCGCAAGCGTAGCGGCCATAAAAAGACCGCTAGTTTTAGCCGAGCAAATACGTACTGAAGTTTAGGCACCTGCCAAAATTAACTATTTTGCGCGCCATGACCTCCATTCCTACCTGGCGGTATTGGTTGTCCCACCTCTGGGAGCAACGCCTGGAAACAACCAGTAGCGATTATAACCCTGTGCTGTCGATCAGCGTCGTGCAGGGGCGCCTACAGCTGACGGCTCAGGATGCTATCTATAGTTTCGGTGACTACTACCTTAACTTTCGCAAGGTATTTGATCGCTTCGATTTTGACCGCTTACCTAAGCAAGCCAATGTCCTGGTGCTGGGGCTGGGCTTGGGGTCTATTCCGGAGTTGCTGGAAAACCTCCACCACTGCGACTATAATTACGTAGCCGTGGAGATCGACCCGGTGATCGTACAGCTAGCCAATGAATACAGCCTACCGCAACTCAAATCCTCCATCGAAGTAATTACCACCGATGCGGAGCTTTTTTTACAACTGGACCAGCGGCAGTACGATCTGATCTGTATGGATGTGTTTCAGGATGCAGTCGTTCCTGGCCATCTGGCAACGGATCACTTTCTGGAGCTGCTAAAAGCACGTCTGGCCCCCCATGGTGCATTAGTCTATAACCGGTTAGCAGATACCAATGCGCATCGCAAAGAGAGCCGCGAATTTTTTGAGCACTACTTCCAACCGGCCTTTCGTCAGGGAGGGATGATCGATACTGGCGGTAACTACATGCTCCTGAACGACATGAAGTTTGTAGATTAGAGACTGTTACTTTAGCCTAAACCTTGAATTACGAAGCTGATGGAAACTGATAGAGCTTGTCTGGAGTGTAAGGAAATCCTGGTAGGACGAGCAGATAAGCGGTTCTGTGATGCGGTCTGCCGCTCTGCCTATCACAACCGGATTAACGCTGAGAATACGACCTTTATCCGTTCGGTCAATAAAATCCTACGGGACAATCGAAACATCCTGGCCAAGCTCAATCCCGAGGGCAAAACCCGCGTGAGGCGGGAACGCATTCTGGATCACGGTTTCAAGTTTCGTTATTTCACTAATCAGTATTCTACCCGCAAAGGCAAGATGTACCACTTTTGCTATGACCAGGGCTATCTGGTTGAGGAAGGAGAGTGGGTAACCCTGGTAGTGCGCCAGGAATACGTAGAGTAAAAGTTTATGCTACCTAAAAATGACCATTTGCTAATCGGTGTTGTTGCCGGCGTCGTCGTTCCCTTTATCGCCTATGCGCTCCTGCTGCAGCTCAGTGATTGGTTGACTGATTACTACGGGCGTTCTATTCTCTTCACGCCTCGCACCTTAGCCCTCGTAGCCATCAGTACAAATGCACTGGTGGTCAATGCCTTTCGTCGGCGCTATTTCAATCAGGCTATCCGCGGTCTGGTTGTGGTCACCATCTTGCTGGCGATTGTGTGGTTTGTACAATTTGGTAAGGAATTGCTCTGAAACATCGGTTTCTCAATTGCTTCTAAATGAAAGAAGAGCCTACTGCACAAAGCAATCGGCTCTTCTGTGTTCCGGGAGGGATGAAATTAATGTGTGGGTGCTCTCATCCGTATGTAAAAACGGGGAGTTTTCCCCGGAACCTATGAATTCGCAAACAATTCATGAGATTGATGTCCTCAAAGAGGAAAAGTGTAATAGTTGCTACAAATTCGGTCGTTTAATTAATTCTTACCTCAAAGGTAACTTTCTCTGCGACCTACCCAAATAAAAATGGCCTGGCTCCGGTAGACGCTTACGGAAAGGTGTTTTTGGTTGAGGAAACGGTCAACATAGTTAGAATTGCTCCATCTTTTGATCACTATTATGGGCGCTTGGCCCAGCTGAAGCCTTTTTAGGGAGTTGCCATTGGGGAGCTCTTTCTTGTAAACGAGGTAGGGCCGCTTCGTTGGTCAGATTGTGCATACTGGGTACTAGGCTTACGTAGCTGTCTTCCAGAGCTTTGACGTCGGTATCGGGCCGATCGTCTTCATTGACAAATTTACCCGTTAGCCAGTAGTAGGTGCGCCCCCGCGGGTCTTTAGCTGCTACGTACTCTTCGATCCAGCGTGCTTCGGCCTGACGGCAGACTTTGATACCCTTTATGGCAGCCAGGGGCAGCTTAGGGATATTAACATTGTAGAGGGAGCCTTCGGCCATACCATTTTCTAGTACATCAAGGATCAGCTGCCTGGCTACTTCTTCCGCGGCACTAAAATCGGCATCCGGATGAAAATCCAGGAGACTGAAACCAATACTGGGAATATGCTCAATACTGGCTTCCATGGCCGCAGAAAGGGTCCCACTGTAAAGGATGTTGATGGCTACGTTGCTTCCGTGGTTGATACCGGAAACGCAGAGGTCGGGCGTGCGGCCCTTGAGCAGTATGCTCTTGGCTAATTTGACACAATCAACTGGAGTTCCGCTACAGGCGTAAGCCTCATGATCGGGGAAAATATCAGACTCATGGACGAAGACGGGGGTTTCCAAACTCAGGGCGTGCCCCTGGGCAGATTGGGGCGAATCAGGGGCAACTACGATGACCTCTCCAATTTCACCGGCTACTTTTACCAAACTGGCAATCCCCTTAGCGGTTATTCCATCGTCGTTAGTTACTAAAATGAGTGGTTTTGCCATCGAATTGTAGAGTTTTGTAAACTAGCTAAACACAGTGCACTATCCAGTGTTTATGTAGGTCGCCTAATTTAATCAGCCACAATCTATTCAGCATCTGCTAATTTTGCTTTATGCTTACAGAGTCTTTGTACGGAAAGAAAGGAGTTTTACTGGTCAATTTGGGTACCCCCGATGCGCCTACTCGTGGAGCGGTATACCGTTATCTACGTGAGTTTTTGACCGATGGTCGCGTAATCGATATTCCCTGGCTACCGCGTCAGTTCTTGGTGCAGGGGCTGATCGCGCCTTTACGTTCAGGTAAGTCCGCTAAAGCCTATGCTGATCTCTGGACGGAATCTGGTAGCCCCCTGAAATTCTACGGAGAAAAGGTGACTGAAGGCGTCCAGCAGTTGTTGGGGGAAGACTATATCGTGCGCCTCGCCATGCGGTACCAGCAGCCGAGTATTGATGAGGCCCTGAATGAGTTGCGCCGAGAAGGAGTAGCCGAAATCATCGTCTTTCCAATGTTCCCCCAGTACGCTAGTGCTACTACGGGCAGTGTACATCAGGAGGTGATGCGCCTGATCCAGGGGTGGCGAAATATCCCCAACTTAAAGTTGATCAATAGCTATTACAATTATGGTCCGATGATCAAAATCTACGCAGACAACGCCCGTGATTTTGAACTAGACAGCTACGATCATATTTTCTTCAGCTATCATGGCCTGCCGCAGAGCCAATTGCGCAAAGCAGATGATAATAACCATTGCCTGAAGGCGGCGGATTGCTGTCAGCGCATTGGCTTGCATAATCAGTACTGCTATAGTGCCCAGTGCCACGCCACTACCCGAGCTATTGCCGAAGAGCTAGGCTTGAGTTCTGATCGCTACACAACGACCTTTCAGAGTCGCCTCGGCCCCACAGCTTGGGTAAAACCCTACACTATCGATGTTTTGGAGGAACGCGCTAAGCAGGGGGATAAACGCATTCTGTGTTTCAGTCCGGCCTTTATCGCGGATTGTCTGGAGACGATTATCGAGATCGGAGATGAGTACCAAGAGGAATTCGAAGAGATGGGGGGAGAGAAAATCGATTTGGTCCCGAGCCTTAACGCTGATCCCGCCTGGATTAGCGTGATTGCAGATTTGGTAAAAGCGCAAGCATGTCAGCCCCAGCCTATTTCGTAAGCGGCATCGGTACTGAAGTGGGCAAAACGGTTAGTAGTGCACTATTGGTACGTCACTTTCAAGCTGATTACTGGAAACCCATTCAGTCCGGAGACCTTGACTATAGTGACACGGATAAAGTCACCACCTGGGCAGAGCTCGACCCTGAGCGGGTTCATCCAGAGCGCTTTCGCTTTAAGACCCCGGCTAGTCCGCATTATGCGGCAGCTTTGGAAGGGCAACAAATCCAGGTCTCAGACTTTAGATTACCGGTCACGGATCAGCCACTGATCGTAGAAGGTGCGGGTGGCTTGCTCGTGCCGCTCAATGACCAACAGACTATCCTTGATCTGATTGCCTACCTCCATATTCCGGTGTTTCTGGTCTCCCGTCATTACTTGGGTAGTATCAACCACACGTTGATGAGTATTGCCATGCTACGGGCTCGTAGCATCCCCATTGCCGGCCTGATCTACAGTGGAGTGGATGATAAGGATACTGTAGACATCATCCAGCGGCAAACGGGGCTGGCGCCCTTCTGGGAAATCGGGGAATTACCCAGCCTGGAACCGACTGTTTTTGCCGCCCGGTTAAGCGAACTTTAGTTCGCGCTGGGTTGCCCGGACTTTAGTCCGGGAGCAGCTGTTGAGACTGACGTTTTGCTAGCTCTAGCGGACTAAAGTCCGCTTTACCCAGCGCAGGCTAAAGCCTGCTTAACCGGGCATAGCTGCCTTCTGCAGCATAAGTGAAAGGATGGTCCTGCCAGCGCTGGACTAAGCCTGCTTTCACTGGGTTGTTTAATATGTACCAGTAAGCCGATTTCCAGTGGCGCTCATGCCTTATGTAACGGTTGTAATAACCAGATCGCCAAACAGGCCCTTTTCGGCCAATAACCTTATTTATTTGGAATGCACTCCCACCCTTAATTAGGCGCATGACTTCTTCGAGATTTTTGTACCCTTTTAGGAATTTTCCTTTCGGATGGTTGGGAGGAATTTGAAGACTAAAGTCTAGGAGTAAATGTATGTGATTTGACATTATGGAAAATGCTTCGCAGCGATAGTATTGTTCGTTGTATTGAAGGATTCTTTGAGCAACAATTGTTGCCGCTTGCGGAAGCTGTAGCAAGTGTTCTTGCTGATAGTGTGCGTTTAGCAACCGTTCGAATTGGCTTTCATATTCTTTTTGAAGCTGCCAAATTGCTGATTCGGATTTTTTCGAAAGGTTAGTCCTAAGTCGGCTTAATTTTTCCTGATACTCTTCTTGTACCGATTTAAGAATGGTCTTAGGGATTGCATCTACTAACTGCGTAGTTACTGCAAAAGTGCCCCCGATATGGTGAAAATGAGGGAGACCATCACGGATGTATTCGTATTGCATAGGGTAGTTGTGTGTCTTTTGCTAAATATGAGGTGTCTATTAGATAGACGGGAAATAGCAGGAGAATTCACGATGGCCCAGCAATTATTTTACAGTTGAGCAGAATTTATTCTGCGCTGGGTTACCTGGACTTCGGTCCAGGAGTGACTTCGGCCACGAGATCTACAATTCAGTTTAGCGGACTAAAGTCCGCTTTACCCAGCGCAGGCTAAAGCCTGCTTAAGCATTGCGCAACTGATGCCGTAACCAGGCTAAACCTTCACTGGCTCCATTTTCAATCAACTCCAAATGCTCCAGTCGCTGCTGCAGCTCATTACTGATACTCGGTCGGGGATCAACGTAGAAAACCGGTACTTTAGGTCGGGCATAGCCTACCAGCCCGGCAGCAGGATAGACTTGCATACTGGTACCCACGATCACCACCATGTCGGCTTGACTAACTAACTCTGCTCCGGCAAGCAACTGGGGGACTTGCTCCCCAAACCAAACGATGTGTGGACGTAGAGGAGCTCCTTTTTCACAACGGTCTTCCGGAAGAACGTCGCGATCCCAATCGTAGATCAAGCTGGGGTCTAGAGTAGAGCGAACTTTGCGCAATTCTCCGTGTAGGTGTACGACAAAACTAGAGCCAGCCCGCTCGTGCAAATCGTCTACATTTTGGGTAACGATACTGACGCGATGATCCTGCTCCAAATCAGCCAGGATAAAATGGCCTTCATTTGGCTTGACTTCTTTGAGTTGAGCCCGACGGGCATTGTAAAATCGATGCACCAAGTCCGGATTACGAGCAAATGCTTCTGGCGTGGCAACTTCCATAACGTCATGATTCTCCCAGAGACCATCATTATCGCGGAAGGTCTTAATACCACTTTCCGCGCTCATACCCGCTCCGCTTAAGACAACGAGATGTGGTCGATTAGCTGCCCCGTTCATGCTTAATTGCTTTTATAGATGCTAAATTATTGTAATACTTATCTTTGTAGAGTAGGTATCAGGTATAGGGTACTAGGTACAAGGTACACTGCAATTAATTATCATCAATTGATATAGCTGTTTCCATACCCTGTACCAAGTACCTTGTACTGAGTACCAAATTATGAGATTACTACCTTTCCTATTAATACTGGCTGGCGTCTGTCAACTGAACGCAACGGGCGATAGCCTGCGGTATCTCTTACCGACAGACACCGTTTTTCTTTACGAAGACCGGGCTTCCGGCCATTTAGTATTTGACCATTATCTGGAGCCGGGGCAGTCACTTTACAGTCTGGCCAGACATTACGGCCTCCCGATGGATGACTTCTATTACCTCAATCCAGGCTTGCGTGGCAGCTATGACCCCGGGGCCGTGGCTCAGGTGGTGATTCCTACAGTGGCTATCCGCCCCGTTATTCCCGTCGATAGTATCCCTTATTTCAGCCAGGTGTACTGGGAGTTCAAACGAGGAGAATCAATTTATGGCCTGGCCAACCGAACCCTCAAGCTGGAGTCAGACTCCATCCTCTATTACAATAATCCTGAGTTGGACCCTGCCAGTATGCAAGCTGGGCAACTGATCTTTTTGGGCTGGTTACCCATTACGGGTATTCCAATCGATCTGCAACCGGAGGTTATTGACCCTTACGTGCGCCGCAATCGAGGCTTGGCCCAGGAATGGGAGCGAGTAAGTGCGGGACGTCGACTGCGGACCAATGCTGGCAAAGCTGCCTGGATCAGTGAAGGCGACGCCAATCGTTTTCTGGCCCTGCACCGAACTGCCCCGATTGGTAGCCTGATTGAAGTAATGGATAAGCGAACCGGCAAGGTGCTTTACTGTCGAGTGCTGGGACGCATACCCGAGCAAGTCTACGATCAAACCGTCCAGGTGGTCCTTTCTCCCTTGCTGGTGCGTGCCTTTGGCGTACGCGATCGTTTCTTTTACGTCCAGGTTAAACACTATTAGCTTTAGTAATCTACCTTTGCGGCGGTTTTTGACTCAGGTTTACTCTTTTAGTACTTCCGCAGGTCTTACCTAGACACAAGACCATCCCGCCAGAGTCGGGATTTCGAGAACCGAGAATCGAGACAAGAATGCCTACTCGTCTCGACTCTCGTATCTCGAAAACCTGATGGAATCAGGTTGATCTCGTATCTGGTTGACACCTGCGGAAGTACAAATGAATAGCCCTTACCCAACCTTACGAATGGAGTATAAGAATAACATTCTCGAAACGATCGGTAACACCCCACTGATCAAAATAAACAAGATTACGGCTGATTTCCCCTGCCCGGTCTTCATCAAAAATGAGACGTTCAACCCTGGTCACTCGATCAAGGACCGGATGGCCCTCAAAATGCTGGAAGATGCCGAAGCTGATGGCCGGCTGAAGCCCGGAGGTACCATCATTGAATGTACCAGCGGCAACACGGGGATGGGGCTGGCACTGGCCGGCTGCGTCAAGGGCTACCGGAGCATCTTCACGACCAGCGACAAGCAGAGTAAGGAGAAGATCGATTTACTGAAGGCCGTAGGTGCCGAAGTGATTGTGTGTCCGACCAACGTAACGCCGGAGGACCCTCGCTCTTACTATTCCGTGGCTCGCCGCTTGAGCGAAGAAATCCCGAATTCATTCTGGTTTAACCAGTACGATAACTTGAGTAACCGCCAGGCGCATTACGAGAGTACCGGGCCAGAAATCTGGCAGCAAACCGACGGGAAAATTACCCACATGGTAGTAGGTGTCGGTACTGGTGGTACGGTCTCAGGAACGGGACGCTACCTCAAAGAACAAAACGAAGCGGTGCAAATCTGGGGGGTGGATACCTACGGATCGGTTTTCAAGAAGTACCACGAAACTGGCGAGTTTGACGAAAAGGAAATCTATCCCTATATCACGGAGGGGATCGGTGAGGACATCCTGCCGAAAAATGTAGATTTCTCGATTATCGATCACTTTGAAAAGGTGACCGATAAGGACGGGGCCTTAATGGCTCGCCGCCTGGCCCGCGAAGAGGGTATGCTACTGGGGTACAGCGCTGGTTCTGCGCTTGCAGGGCTGATACAGCTGCGCGATAAGCTGAGTGCTGATGACGTTGTGGTCGTGGTCATTCATGATCATGGCAGCCGTTACATTGGCAAAATTTATAATGATGACTGGATGCGCGAGCGCGGCTTTCTGGATACGGAACTACAGCTATCTGATCTAGTAGCGCAAAAAAATAATGCTCCCTTCATTGGGATTGAGCAAAGTGCTACGGTGCGGGCGGCCATGGAGCAAATGAAAGATCATGACTTCAGCCAGATGCCCGTTTTGAATGAGCAGGAAGAAGTAGTGGGTGCACTGACGGAAAGTCAAGTGCTGGCCTATCTGCTGGATAATCCGATTAAGCACAGTGAAGTAGCGATCAAAGAAATTATGAGGGAGCCCTTCCCGGAGTTAGATGCTACTACCAGCATTACGCAGCTGCGGCACTATATCTCTAAGGAGAATCCGGCGGTAATTGTCAGAGATCGTTCCGGTGCGCGTCATCTGATAGCACAGTACGATATTCTACAGGCGATGTAAAAAAAGCCCGGCGCAGAGCGTCGGGCTTTTTAAGTACTAGTACTGGTACCAAGTACTTGATACCAAGTACCTAATTATCTTCATCGTAGAAAGTATCCTTATCGCGGATGATAATATCCTGGCCGGTCTCGAGGTTTCGGCTTAGAGCTGTATAGGGACCTTCAACGACGACGACGCTGTCTTGGATTCCCGAGGTGATTTCGATAAACTCATCGTCCTGAATGCCCGTCTCCACTCTTATTTCGCGGACGGTGTCGGCTTCGGCGGCGAAGACCACGATGCGTAGGTCATCATCTCCGGCTGCGGCATCTTCGTTTTCGCGGGTAGTGACGGAAGCAATGGGTAGAGAGAATACCTCATCCTTGCGCATGGTCAGGATGTCTACACTGGCGGACATACCTGGACGGAATACAAAGGGTTTGTCCGGGGTAATTAGATCCTGATAACTCGCTGGGTCGATGGTGATACGGACCTCGAAGTTAGTGACCTGGTCGCTGTTGAGTACACCCGCAGCCTGTGTGGCAGCAAGATTAGTACTGGAGCTGGCGATTTGGCTGACGGTACCCATGAATTTGCGATCGCGGTAGGCATCGACCTCTACTTCTACGGCATCACCTAAGCTGACGTCCGTGACGTCGTTTTCGCTGACTTCAACCCGCACTTCCATGGCGTTGAGGTTAGCGATGCGCATCATCTCGGTACCGGTCATTTGGATAGTACCTACTACCCGTTCGCCCTCTTCCACGCTAAGCAAGGAGATTATACCTCCGGCTGGTGCATAGATCGTAGTTCGGCGTAAGCTAGTGCGAATTTCATTGAGCGTAGCCTGGCTAGACTCTACACTGTATGCCGAAGCTTGTTCTTGCTCGCGGGCGCTCTGGATATTAGCTTCAGCGGCGGTCAGGTTGGCGCGTAAGGCCTCTACCGATGAGCGGCTAGTCTCAAAATCAGCCTGTGAAATAACGCCTTCCGTTACCAGGTCCTGATTACGGTTATAGATTTCCTCAGCGTTGATGAGCTGAGCGCGTACCTGCTCGCGGGCGGCTTCCAGCTGAGAGATCTGAGCCCTTGCTGAAGCCTGATTAGCGCGGGCGGTATTGACGTTGGCCTGACCACGAGCTACTTGTGACTCAACGGCTTCGGCATCAATACGGGCCAGCAATTGACCTGCTACTACGGAATCTCCTTCTTCCACCGTGAGTTCCATGATCTCTCCTGATACATCGGAACTGATTTTAATTTCCGTCTGGGGGAAAATTTTTCCACTAGCGGTTACCTTTTGCTGGATGGAGCGGCGCTCTACTTTGGTCGTAAATACCCGAGTGCCTTCTTCTCCGCGACCGCCAAAGGCCAGAGCCATAAGGGCGAGAAGAACCAGTAGACCGAGAATGATGAATATTGTTCTGCGAGACATGCCTAATGTGTGCTTAGTTCAGACTTAGGCGATCGCCCAAATAGAAGCGGATCACCTGTTGGTTGAAGATGAGTTGATATTTGGAGCGGGTAGATTCAATACGCGCTTGCTCTAACCGATTGGTAGCGGTTAGTAGATCGAGGGTAGTGGCGGCACCTAAGTCGTAGCGACGCTGTCCCTGTGCGTAAGCAGCTTCAGCGGCTTCCAAACTATTTTGAGCGGCCTGGTAAACGGCCTGAGAAGACCGGAGATTGGCAATAGCCGATTGTACTTCGTTTTGCAGATCGACCCGACTTTGTTCGAGTTGAATGTCGGATTGTAGCTGAGTGACCTCAGCACGCTGTACATTTAAGCGATTACGCCCCTGGCTGTAGATCGGGACATTGACACTGATGCCGATAGACTGACCAAAGTTTTCGTTCAACTGGTCTACGTAGGATTTATTAGGGAAGGTAACTCCAGCAACATCGAAAGTCGTGAGCATGGCATCTGAACCATCAATCTGTACCGGAACCGCCTGTTCGGGGACCAACACGGCATTGGTTAGGTCGGGATTACTGAAATCCCTTGCCACGTCGGAGTAATTGGTGCTCAGACTTCCAAAGAGCGAAATGTTAGGGGCGAAACCAGCCCGAGCTACTTTTATGCCAACGGCAGCCGACTGTTGATTGATTTCCGCGATGCGCAGATCCGGTTGGGTTTGCTGAGCTGCGGTGTAGACCTCGTCGAAACTATAATTACGACTCAGGTCGACTTGATTGATCTGTATATCGGGTACGATAATGTTGAAATCCGGATTATAGTCCAGTTGCAGGATTTGTTGTAAGCTAAGCAGGGAGATTTCCAGTTGATTTTCCAGTTCTACCACCGAACGCTGGGCAGAGGCTTGCTGAGCGACCAAATCCAGGCGCTGGGCAGGAGCAATGGCTCCACCCTCGATCAGTAGATCGGTTTGTTCAATCTGGCCGTCGACCAGGCTAAGCTGAGCTCTGGCGTTATTGAGCTGTTCACGCACCAAGAGTACATTGAGGTAGGAGGTAGCTACCTGCAGCCCAATATCGTTAGTGGTAGCGGATACTTGCAAATGGGCTGCCTGGGCATCCAGTTCGGCCTGTCGAATTCCATTGCGAATACTTCCTCCATTGTATAGGGTAACATTAGCCTGGGCCTGTAATCCATTAAACAGGATATTCTGCTGAATGAACTCATTCGAGGTAGGATCAATCGTACGACCTAACTGAAAACCGAGGTTACCGCTAGCCGTTATATTAGGCATGCGCGCTAAGCGATTTTGCTGCAATTGGATATCCGCTAACTGCTGCTGAGCACGTAGTTGACCAACAGTGAGATTGTTTTCAACCGCATAGTCTACGGCTCGCTGTAGGCTCCAGTTATTGTCCTGTGCGTTGAGGCCAGCGGCCAGCAGAAGACTGACCAGTATCAAAAATATCTTGGGCATAGCTATAGATTAATAAGCAGGCCTCAAAGCTAGCTTAAAACCCAAGTTGAGAATCGATTTTTCTATCAAGAGACCGCTTTGACAGACGAACGGCCGGAAAATGTATCAGTTGATGTTGCTGTTTACTACCGTACTACCGATTAGCTGGTCAAAACGCCCACCCATTGGTCGGTAATAAATCAAAACGATGTAGTCATTCTCCGTTTCATCGAAACTACCTTCCGTATCCATTAGCTCGAAAGTATTGTCGACTGCTCCCATATCCTGTGTAACGTACCAGTAATTGTAAAAACCCTGTTTGATCAACGCTTTGCCTACGTAGCTATTAATTGCGGGATTCCATACCATTTCATATTGAGGCTTGAGCTTAAACTCAGAGAAGCCTCCAAATAGGTAAACTATTTGGTCATCAAATTCGGTGCCGCTGTGGAGGATAAAGGTCATTTCTACGTACTCTCCCGTATAATCTAGCTGTAGGCGATCGTAGTTCTCCAAGAGATAATCGTCGGCTAGATTGATAATGGGCCGATCAAAGCGAAAGTTGACAAAATCACCGTTGAGGTCGAAATAGTTAAGGAAAATTCCCTGATCGCGCAGTTGGTCGGGAGCCAAAGACATGGCATAAAAGGAACCTTCATTGGTGACCGACAAAACATCAGCTCTCGGCGCCTGAACGGAGCGAATATCCAGATTGCGAAACTCATTTCCTCCCGCGAACGCTACCTGCCCCTGGTGATCAAACAGTAAGGATTCTTGCCGTAGGAGACTAGGGCGAATACCCCTAATGGCGTTGTCGGTTCTTCCATTCTGTAGCACGGTAGCCGATATCTCCTGTAGTGGTGCTCTGGTGCGCAGCCGCTTAGTATTAACACTAAAGTCCACTTCCTGGTGAGTGTGGATCTGGCCAATACGAGTAGCGCGGTTGACGGCAGCAGTGACTCCCGTTTGAGAATCTACTACGTAAAAACGACGACTGACGACCGGCCGCTCATCTCCACGCTCATTGTCGTAGACGACCAACAGGTAATTACCACTTTTAGTTAATTCGAGGTTGCGGTTAGGAATAACCAGATCGTAGTGGATGTATTCGCTGATGGTTCGAAAACTGAAGTCGTAATCATTGATATTATCCTGTTCAAAACCATCGATGTATTCCAGCGGGGAAAGGTTGCTGCGCGTCCAGTCTTGATTACAGTGGTATACCCGGTAGGTATAACGTCGCACATCGTCGCTTAAATCATCGAAGGAGAGCCGTAAGGCAGCACCTCCTTGTAGTTCCAGAATAGGGTAGGAGCTGGGAAAACCATCGATGTGTAGGCGGACGGTTTTGAGGTAATCGACGTAGGTCAGATTCTCAAAAATTACGTCATCAGCCTGCGCCGGTAACTGAATGCTCAGTAGTAATAGAGCTAGACAATTAAGCAGCCGCCGGATTGGCCGGGCGATATAGATGTTGGCAATAGGAGTAGCGTTCATTGAGATCTATTTTGCAAGCTGCTGATCCGAAAGTTAGGACGAAGCTGGCGCAGTGGACGTCACCATTAGTAACGCTTCTGGCTGATTAGAGATTTGCTCTTTACCTAACAATAACAAAAGTTTAGGAGCCTGAAAGGGCAGCATTAGCGGGGAGAAAGCTGCTGATTACGCTGCGCGCTCAGTACTTCAGGATCTTGCCGCAGAATAGGGAGTAATTCGTCGGCATCCATAAGGTTAGGGTCGGCGGTAATCAGATAGTAGTCAGCGCCTGAGCTGATACGTTCTTTAAGCTGCACATTTTGCTTGCTATAATTAACTATCCAGGCAGCGGCATTTACATCAGCTTGCAACTCTACGATGATTTCCTGTGGCGCCAAATCGGGCGTATCTCCAAAAATCTGGGAGTTGGGGCCGTCGTATTTTTTGAAACCTTCTGCTTCAGCCATGGCAAGCATACGATCAGCTAGCGCTAAAAGTTGATCGGGACGTTCTTCTTTAAAGGTGGTCTTATGATCACGGCCGCTTTCGTCGATGTATCGTAAGCTTCTAGCTGCCATATCGGGCACACGACTGGGAAAAGTGCTGGGGTAGCTGGCAAAATCCAGGTTTTGGAAAGAATCGATGAGCCCCTGAGTTTCCCGCTGACCGATCAACCGGTACCATAAGCCCGGTTTTTCCGTAAACCGCTCTCCCTGATAGACCAGCAGCCCATTGTCGTATAGACTTAGGGTGTAAACGGGGCAACGACCAAAACAGACGTCCTGATGATACTGGGCGCGTAGTTGGTAATCGGCGATACGTTCAGGGCTTGGGGCCAAAACACTACAATTGGAAAATCCGATCAGCATAAACAATAGGGCAAGCGGATAGAAGTAATGACGCATTTTATTCTTCTAGACTAATGATAATGTCGGTTCGACGGTTAAGGGCACGATTAGTAGGTGAATTACTACCGGCTTGTGGGTCAGTGGCGCCCTTGCCTCCTGCTGTAAGGTTGCCATTACGCAAACCATGATCCCGCAAAAAACGCACGACGGCAATCGCTCGATCAGTGCTGTTTTCAAAAGCGCTGAGTTCCTCTACAGTTGGGTCTTCGTGGCCAATAACATCTACTTGGCGAACCTGTTGGTAGTAAAGAGTTGAGGATAAGTCCTGAAGGAAGGCTCTGCCCTGATTACTTAACTGAAAGCCATCGGAAAAGAGCTGTATTTCAGCTACGGTGAGCACTATCTTATCCTGACCTTCAGCACGTAGGTAGTAAAGTTCCGAGTTATAATCATCCAGACTCAGCTGCAGGGCCGATAGCAGTTGGTTTTGTTCCAGCGCCAATTGCTGGTTATTGATTGTAGCCTGATTGTCGTAGGAAGCAGGTTGAAAAGCCGTTGGATCGCTATTGCCCAGTTGGTTGATTTGACTTTCTCGGTTTTGCATGGCAATTTCGGCCTGCCGCAATTCCTGCTCACGTTCGTTGAGTTCTGCCTGGCGATCGGCCAGATTTTGCTGAAGGCTAGTAACCTGCTGACCGCTGCTGCTCAGCAACTGGTCGTTCTGATCCAGCAGGCTTTGGTAGCGATTTTGAAGATCTTGAAAACTGCGATTCAAGCTTTGATTGGTAGCAGTAAGGGCCTCAACCTGTCGAATGTACTGGTCGAGGTCACGCTGGGTGCTGTTAACATTGCCATAGGTCTGAAGCGCTTCGCTAGATTGAATAGAATCGTTGCGCTCTACCAGATTTTGATAGTAGTTCTTTTCTACCTCCAAAGCTTCATACTGATCGCGTGGAACGCAGGCAGTAGCAAGAACCACCAGAGTCAGGGCAGGAAGGATAAATCTCATTGGGAATGGCTTTTTTAAAGTGTGTCAATGGCTGGTACACCGGAAGGTCTCTCAAACTACTTATAAACTGGCCCGTCTTTGCGTAAATGTAAAAAATTCTAATCTAACCTGACTTCAGCTCCCGTACGCGCACTTTGCTGAATAGCGTTGACAATGGCAATGTCTCGCAGGCCCTCCCTACCTGGTACTATAATTGGTCCCTCCTCCCGGATGGCCAGAGCATCATGGTCCATCTGTACGGCCTGTTGATTGGGTACCGTTGGCGGGAATGACCGATTGTCACTACTACGCCCCCGGATGTTGTTGTATTTTTGGAAAGGGGACAATTCGTACCAACCCTGCTCGCAATCCACGCGCAGGAGGTTACGCCCCTCCACGACCGAAGTCCAGCCATAGCCGATGAGGCCTCCGGGGAAAACCAATTCGAACTCGGTGGTAACATCTACCCGATCAGGAATGTGCTGACCTACATTGCGGACTGCAATAGGTTCCATGCCGCTGGCATAACGCAGGGCATTAATGCTGTAAACCCCCATGTCATAGAGCGCACCACCGCCCATGGCGGGGTCAAAACGCCAACCACTCCCCTGACCACTGCCGCCGTAGCCGGCCTCTGCCCGCAGGCCTTGGATGGCTCCGTAGGGCTTGGTGCTCGCTAGGCGCATGACTTCCTGCGTGAGCGGTTCGTGCTGCATGCGGTAACCAACGCTTAGCTGCACACCTTCTTCCTGGCAGGCATCAATGATGGATTGACATTCCGCTACGTTCATCGCCATGGGCTTTTCGCACCAAACGTGCTTACCTGCCCGTGCCGCTCGAATGGCATATTCGGCATGCAGACCCGTGGGTAAAACCACGTAGACCACGTCGATATCCGGATTGTCAGCAATACGGTCGAAATTGTCGTAAGTGTAGACATTTCCCGCAGGGATACCGTAGCGCTCCTGCCAGCGACTGGCCTTTTCGGCGGTACTGGTAACAATACCGCGCAACTCACAAAAGTTAGTAAGCTGTAGAGCTGGGGCCAGTAAATCACGACTGTAATACCCCAGACCAACCAGTGCTACGCCAATTTTTCTATCCCTTAGACTTCCGCTGGTCTGCCCCTCTGGTGATGCAGCGGATTGCCCGTTTTCGGTTGGACCTGCGGAAGTACCACAAGCCAAAACAGTAGGGGCCAACAGCAATCCGGAGGCTGTACGTAAGAAATGACGCCGATTTAATCTCTTCATAGGGGTAAACTAAGCGGGGAAATCGATTTTAGCAAGTGCTTTCCTTATCTTCGCCTTCCCAAATTAAAAATCACATGCGCCTTTTCGTTTATTCTTTCTGGGCAGCTAGCTGTCTGTTTATTTGTGGCTGTACAGCCGATGGTAATGCTGCTGATTCCGACAAAAATTTCGGCACGGTAAACACCAGCGCTCCTTTGCTGGAGGATGTGAATGGTACCAATTATCCCGGTGCTAGTGCCCCCTCTTTGATTATTCGGGTTGGGGACGGAGAAGTCGCAAGTGGTTCACAGGTTTGTGTTCCTTTCCAGGCTTACGATTTCAATAGCTTGGTGGGCTTTCAGTACACCATCCGCTGGGACAGCACCAAGCTGAAGTTTGAAAGCGTGGAGAACTTCGGCCTGCCGGGTTACGGCCCCCCAGATTTTGGTACGCGTTTCATTTCTCGCGGGGTATTGGCCTCTCTCTGGGATGATCAGGGATTGGAGCCGCGTAGCTTGCCGCAGGGGCATAAATTATTTGATCTCTGTTTTACGGCCCTGGGTAGTCCCGGCGATAAAACGATGGTTCGCTTGTCGAATGGTCCGACGCCCTTTGAGTTCATCAATAATGATTTGGTACGCCACCGTTTGAAATACGCCAACGGTACGGTAGAAATCAAATAAAAAAAGCCGGCTTTTTTTATTCCCCAAATGGGACAACAAATCCGTTGATGCGATAACGATTTTTGAGGTCGCGCGCATACTGAGCAGCGGCTTCTCGCTCACTAAACTCGCCCAGGATGATTTTGTAAGCGGTGCTTGCGCCCGTTCCTTCGCGCCTTACGAGAATATCATCAAACCATTGCCCCTGGAGTTCGGTCACACGGGTCATGGCATTCTCTAGGTCAGAGAGACTGGCCACTTGCACCCCAAAGCCCGTAGTAGGTCCCTGCTGGATTTGGATAGCATAAAGCCCTGGACCAAAACCACCTTCCGTTACTAAATCTCTTTCGTTGGCATTGCTGGTACTCGCTGTTGGGGGACTGGCCGGCCGATCAGGTGCTGGCGCGCTGCTGGCAGCCGTATTACTGCTGCTGGGGCTAGCGGAACGATTGGTGGAAGGGGTAGTGGAGCTAGGCACCGTTACGGGGCGATCAGCGGTTTGGGGAGCGGGTACTGGTGTGGCGGCTGGCGGAGGAGTCGTACGACTACTGCTGGGCTGCTCTTCGGCAACTGCTGTTGTAGTAGAGCGCCGCCCATCGGGCAGGGACACTAAGCGGACTTCTACCTGAGTAGTTTGCTTGCCAATCATACCGAGCCGTTCGGCAGCAGCGCGACTGACCTCAATGATCCGCCCGCGAATAAAGGGGCCTTCATCAATAATGCGCACTTCTACTTCCCGGCCATTTTCGAGATTGCGCACTCGGACCACTGCATTGTGTGGATAGGTTTTGTGCGCACCTACCAAATCCGTTGGGCGGTAAGTAACTCCGTAAGCCGTCTCTGCCCCGGCGTAATTATCGCTGAAGTAGGAAGCTAATCCAGTTTCGAGGTCACCGATGATCTGGGCGGGAAGTGGTAGACTAATTAGTACAAAGGCAAGGTATAATAAACGCATTGGTAGTTATTGTTAGCTGCAAACATAACGCCGGAGCAACTATAGTGGTATCTTTGCGGTTGGTATATATCCATAAACGGATTTTTCCGTTTTACGGATTCAATTTTTTACGGCAGGCTATGAACCTGTGCAGTAGAGACAACAAATATGAGTAAGCACGGACGTGTTCTGGTCGCTATGTCGGGCGGCATTGACAGTACGGTAACGGCTATGATCCTGCACGAGCAGGGTTATGAAGTAGTCGGGATCACGATGAAAACCTGGGACTACGCTAATTCTGGTGGTAGCAAAAAAGAAACGGGCTGTTGCAGTCTGGATTCCATTAATGATGCCCGCGCCGTTGCGGTACAGATGGGTTTTCATCATTTCATCATTGATATCCGCGAAGAGTTTGGGGATTACGTCATCGACAATTTCGTAGATGAATATGTAGCCGGGCGTACGCCTAACCCCTGTGTACTTTGTAATACCCACATCAAGTGGAGTGCTTTGATTAAGCGGGCCGATGCCATGGATTGTGAATTCATTGCTACGGGCCATTATGCGCAACTCTCGCAGACGGATGCCGGGCGCTGGTTTGTGCAGAAATCTGCGGACAGCAACAAGGACCAGTCTTACGTGCTCTGGGGCTTAAATCAGGAGTGTATGGCCCGCAGTCGCTTCCCCCTGGGGCATATGACGAAGCCAGAAGTACGCCAACTGGCTGCGGACTACGGCTATGAAGAACTCAGCAAAAAGGCGGAGAGCTACGAAATTTGTTTCGTGCCAGATAACGATTATCGAGGCTTTCTGAAGCGACGTCTGCCAGAACTGGAAACCCAGGTAGCGGGCGGCCAATTTGTCAACACCAATGGAGAAATATTGGGCACCCACGAGGGCTACCCTTTTTACACCATCGGCCAGCGCAAAGGCCTTGGACTGGCCTTCGGCAAGCCGATGTACGTCAATGAAATTCGCCCAGACACCAACACCGTCGTGCTTGGAGAAGTGGATGAATTGGTGCGCAACGGGATGATGGTCGGTGGGGTCAACCTACAGAAATACACCCAACTGCCCGCCGGGCACGAAGCCGTGACTAAGGTGCGCTACCGTGATCAGGGTACGCTCTCGGCGCTCCATCAAATAACGGATGATCAGGTTGAAGTAGCGTTTTTTGCCAACGTAAGGGGCGTAGCTCCTGGACAATCTGCCGTATTCTATGAAGGTGACGACGTGATTGGTGGAGGCATCATCAAGAGCTCGATCCTGAGTTAGTGATGACTCGCTTAGCTCGTGTGACTTGCTCCTTGCAGTCGCGGTGATGACTCGCTTCGCGAGTGTGATATTCGTGCTTATGCCATTACCTTTGTCACAATCGGCGCAAGCCGATTAATCACGCTCGGCGCAGCCGAGCAATCACCCGAGGCGCGAGCCGAGTAATCACCCCCGTTTTTTAGCGTTAGTAAGCTATGCGTATAAAAATTCTCCTTTTGCTGCTCTCTCTTTTGGGCTTTTGGGCTTGTGAAGAGGAAAGTATTCCGCCTCCGGAGGATCAACTTGGGACGGATTATTATCCACTAGAAATTGGTAATCGCTGGATTTATCAGGTCGATAGCGTAATTTTGGTGGCGGAGATCGGACGTACGCGTTACGACTCTATCCGGGTGCTGGCCCGGGAGACTTTAGTGGATACTTTCAACGATCAGTCCGGGCGTTTGTGGTACCGTGGTTTACGTGAAGAGCGAGCGAGTACGACTGATGCTTGGGAACCAACCCTAAGTTTTGCCCTGCGGGTAGATGAACGCGGCCTTTACCGCTCGGAAGATAATTTGGAATTTCAACTACTCGCTTTTCCCCTGCTGGAGAATCAGCGCTGGGATGGCCACGCCGCTTTTGACGAGTTTCGCCCCATTGCCGTAGGCGGGGAGCTGTTGGATGTCTACGCCGGCTGGGATTACCGCTTGCTGAGCATTGACGAGCCCTACCAGTTGCCCAACGGAGACAGCTACGCAGCAACTTTACTGGTCGATCAGGCGGAGGTCGATAATTTGATTGACTTCCGCAGGTCTTACCGTCGCTACGCTAAGGGTATTGGCCCTATTGAGACTTTCGTGGATGCTCGTCATACCCAGTGTCAGGTGTGCTGTAATGGCGATACGGGTATTTGCCTGGACTTAGCCTGGGATGTCAAGGCGGAGAAAGGCTACATTATTCACCAAGTATTACTGCCTTAGATGGAATTGATACAGGTAGGCAGAGTCGGGCGTCCTCACGGACTAAAAGGAGAACTGAAGCTGAAGGTCGAAGAGCAGTATGAAGAGGACTTGCTAGTGGCAACGGCCGTTTTGATTGGGCAGCCCCCCATCCCTTTCTTTCTGGAGTCTGCCCGTGGAGGAGGCGCCCTGATTGTCAAACTTGAAGGTTTTGATCAGCGCGAAGCGGTGGCGATGCTCAGCAATCAGGATGTTTACCTGCCGGCGGATCAACTGACGGCTGGACCTGCGGAAGTACAACATCCCTTCCTACAACTGGTCGGATACACGATTAAGGCCGCGGGCTATCCCGATTTAGGCCCCATTGAAGAGGTAATGGACCTGCCGCAGCATTACCTAGCGCAACTAACCCATGAGGATAAAGAAGTACTAATTCCATTACACGAAGATCTGATCCTTGAGCAGCAAGATGGGGAGCGACTGTTGTTGATGCAGCTGCCAGAGGGATTGTTGGGATAGCTTGGTTCTAATTTCTGAGGTTGGATTGAGTCGGAAGAATTGATTCCTAACTCATTCACCGATTGTCTTTTGTTATCTTTAAACTTGAAATCCTATTTAACATGACCAACCCTAAAGTATTCCTCGTTTTTTTGGTATTGCCGCTGAAGCTTGTGAGCCAGCATTTAGCCTTTGAATCTGCCTATTATATAGACAATGCTGGAGAAAGGCATAGTGGCTGGATCAACGATATAAATGGTAGTGCCAGCATTGAAGAATACTTAGAGTTTAGAGAGACGGAAAACGGTGCTATTGAGCAGTTATATATTAGTGATGTACAGGTTTTTGGCTACCAAACTGGAGAACGCTACGAACGCCAAACTGTCTTCGTAAATAAGTGGTTCGACCACAAGCTTGCACCAAGATCGACTGATCGGCAAGCGGGGCGACACCAGCTTTTTCTACAAAAACTAGTACAAGGGGCTTCTGACCTTTATCAGTTTCGTGACCGAGACATGGATTATTACTTCTATTCCTCCGCGACGAGGGATAGTTTAGTTTATGCTGGCTACCCGATGGAGATGGATCAGGTAGGCCTGCGTGGGGATTTACTGTCGCCTTATCAGCTGAATATTCCGCGCTTTCGCGACGAGCAAGGGGAGTTAAGTACGGAGATGCCTCGCTATCGAGAGCACGCTATGATTCGTTATTTTCAACGCCTTTCGCGGGAAGCAGGGGTAGAGCCAGTGGTGTTAAAAAGAAACACCGGTCCGAGTACTTTCCTGCATCTGCAGGCGGAGATGGCTCGGTCTACTCTCCAAGCAAGTCAGTTATCTGACGAACAATTACATTTTGTTTTCGGAACCTATTTAGAATTTGGAGTAGGAAAACTATCCAAAAAAATTCGCATTCCTTTTGAGCTGTCCTACAGTAATTACACACTTAGTGACGGTCGGGTAGATTCTATCGAGTTTGCTTCTGGTACTCGGTATTACCCCAAAAATATACGCTACGAAATAAGCACTATTGATCTTGGTTTTGGTGCACGCGTACTATTGAGTGACGCGGGCAGTCTTCGCCCATTCGTAGCCTGCCTAGTTCGGATGCCTATTGCTAGTGATGTACAGGGTGGAGGTTGGAGAGTGCATACCGGACCTGATTATCCCTTAAGAACAATTGAACTAAATCCAAGACTTCTCTTGGAGTTGGGGGTAGAAGTCGGCAGGCTACGAATGTTTATTCGACGCCATAGTGCATTAGATGAGAAAGGGGGAAGAGAAAGCTCACTAGGGGGGTCAAAGATTCGCCAATACAGTTTTGGCTCGAGCTTCCGCATTATTTGAATGCTTCTTCATCGTTGTTGACGAAAAAACATATATCCCCCTTCCGTAGCGCCCCAGACCTGCTCGCCTTCGGCATTGAAACCCTGGTCCCAGGATTGGATGAAACCATCGCCAATGGTCACTTTACTGGTAGCGAAAGTGGCGCCCCGCAGGCTGCTGCTGCAATCTTGTTCGTTAGTACTGCCTTTGAACGTACCGTCCTTTTGCCAGCGGAGGAAGACTGCGCAACCGTCGCGCTCGATGAGGTCTTCGGCACGGAGCTTGTCAAAGTTGCTGGGGTCGCGGTAGGCGCCGATGAAAGCTTCGGGATCGGGGAGCTCAAAAACCCGACTGATGAACTTGCGACCACTCCTTTGCTCTACCTGGTAGACGCGTTGGCGGTAGGGGCTGTCCTGATTACTGTAGAGCGCTTGCTCAATGTAGAGCCAGGTGCCGGGGCGGTCTTCCCAGATGGGGTACATGTGCAGGCTGATTTCGTAGTAGCTGTCGTCGGTGCTGGCCTGTAGCTTACTGTCGAAGGAGCCAGTCATTTTTTCGGTTAAATCAGCATAGTTAGCGGCGGATTGGCGGCTGCTGACACAGGAAAAAGCAAAAAGAAGCGGTAAAAATAGAAGAGGAAATTGTCTCATATCCAAATAGATAGCTAGTTTGTGGGCAAAGATAGGCTAGGAAGTGGGGTAGTCGACAAAGCATTTACCCTATCTTTGCCGTCCCCTAAACGGATTTGATGGGTTGGTTTAAACGACTTAAAGACGGGATTACCACGGCAACACGCAATAAGAAGGAAGCCCCTGAAGGCCTCTGGTATAAGTGTAAACGTTGCTCGGAGACCACAACGCGTAAAGAACTACGAGAAAATCTTTACCGTTGCCCCAGCTGTAATTACCACGAGCGGATTGGCTCACACGAATACTTCGATATCCTCTTTGATGGTAGCTACGAAGAGTATGCTCCTGGCCTGGAGGCCGTAGATATGCTCGAATGGAAGGATTTGAAGTCCTATCCCGAGCGTTTAGTAGCTGCTAAAAAGAAGACGAGCTTATCGGACGCTATTCGCGTGGCGCGGGGGAAGATTAACCGTCGCCCGATCGTAATCGCCTGTATGGACTTCAGCTTTATCGGTGGTTCGATGGGCTCCGTAGTGGGCGAAAAGATTGTACGGGCTATTGACGAGGCGCGTGAATCTCGTACCCCGTTGATGATCATCTCCAAGACGGGCGGTGCCCGGATGATGGAGGCTGCCTTCAGCTTGATGCAAATGGCCAAAACCAGTGTAAAGCTGGCGCAACTGGCTAAAGAAGGGGTGCCCTACTTTAGCTTTTTGACCGACCCGACTACGGGAGGGGTGACGGCTAGCTACGCCATGTTGGGCGATATCAACTTCGCTGAACCCGAAGCCCTGATCGGCTTTGCCGGACCCCGAGTGATCAAGGAAACGATCAAGAAAGACCTGCCGGAAGGCTTCCAAACCTCGGAATTTCTACTAGAGCATGGCTTCCTGGATTTCATTGTAGACCGGGGAGATCTGCGCGAACGCCTCAGCGATTTGCTGGCCATTTTCGAAACCAAAGAAAATGCCGAATAAGCTTGCTGGCATTATTGGTTGCTTGATCGTCGCCGCACTGGTGAATGTGGGCTTGCGGCAGGGAATACCAGACTTTGAGGTTGGCGATCTGATTGATGGAAAGGTGGAGTTTGACGGAAGCACTTTGGTCTGTAGCCATGTGTATGCGAATTATGACTTGCCAGGCTATCTTCTGGAAGGGATGAAACCTTCCAATAACGACTTATCGCAAATTACTGCCGGCTATTACGACTACTTGAAGCATGGGCGTAGGAGTTGGCTGGCGTGGCGTAATTATTACGATCAGCGATACGGGGAGGCCATAGCCCACTCCGGTCCTCCCTCCCCCCAATGGACCGCCCAGGTTCTCCGCGTTCAAGATCGCTCGGCTCCAGCCAAGTGGATTGCTTTGCTCAGTTTAATCGCGGCCTTGCTCGTACTTTGGTCAAAACGACTCAAAGAATTCCACCTTCTGACGCCAATTTTTTATCTAGCCGTAGCCACGGCAGCGCTTTGGACCTATGGGGCTTTATCGGCTCCACTCTTTCTGACGGTAGCTTTATTGGGTATTCTGGCTTACGCCTTCAGTATTCGTATGATGCTGCCCTTGTACCGTACCGAGTGGGTGCGCAGTCTGCGGCCCTTGTTGACCTTTTGGCTGGTACTGTTAGGCGCCATTGCCTTTCGCGGTCCTGAATGGGTAGATTATCAGTTTTGGACCAGTGACTGGTTTCGTTTAATCCTAATTGCTACCGCAGTATTTAGCCTGTTTTTTCACTGGGCTATCTTTTCTAAGGCGATGGCCAATGCCAAACTGGATTCCACGGCGCGAATTTTTGCTTACGCGATGCCGCTGGGCAGTACGGCTACGGCTATCGGTTTATTTCTCGGTTTTTGGGGCCAGGGCGAGCAACACGCCTTAGTACAGCTCAATCGGGAATTGCTGCTGCTGCCACCACAATGGTTAGGCGAGCTCAACCCCAACCTTCCTTTTTGGCTCTTATTTGCGGGAGTCAGTCTGTTAATCATTGGCGGAATTGGATACTTAATCCAGCGAATCGCACGATAGGCGCGACAAAAGTCGTTTCTTTGCGGTCCAAAATAACTGACGATGCGAATCATCGCCTTCGCGTTCCTGCTGACTCTAGTAGTTGGCAGCCTCAACGCACAAACCAATTCTATGGATTCTGTAAGTTACAGTCTCGGAGTTTTGATGGCTCAAAACCTCCAACAGCAAGGGTTAACGGAGATTGACCCTGAGCAATTAGCTGCCGGATTTGCCGCTGCTTTAGCCAATGATGAAACTATTGACGTTGCACAGTGCAACGCCATTGTTCAAAGCCATATGCAGAAAGCTGCTGCCGAAAAGGGAGCCGAGGCAAGAGAAGCCGGAGAAAACTTCCTGGCTGAAAACGGTGCACGTTCCGAAGTGACTACTACCGCTAGCGGACTACAGTACGAAATCATTAAGCCCGGTAATGGCATCCGCCCTACCGCTACCAGTAACGTAACTGTTCACTATCACGGTACGCTCATCGACGGTACCGTATTCGACAGTAGTGTAGATCGTGGCGAGCCTACTAGCTTCCCGCTCAATCGTGTTATTGCCGGCTGGACGGAAGGCGTGCAGCTGATGCCGCTAGGAGCTAAGTACCGCTTCTTCATTCCTTACAACCTGGCTTACGGAGAGCAAGGATCACGTGGAGCGATTCCTCCCTACGCTGCCTTGATCTTCGAAGTAGAGCTGATTTCTATTAATTAGAACTTTAGTCTTTTTGTGAAATTCCCCTTAAACAGACTACAGACTACAGACTACAGACTACAGACTACAGACTACAGACTACAGACTACAGACTACAGACTACAGACTACAGACTACAGACTACAGACTACAGACTACAGACTACCCTCCCCTGACCAAGTAAGCCCCTAAAAAGAGAATCATGACTGGACAGATTAGCGATACGCACACCAAGCTGCGTCGTATCTACATTAAAGCCCAGCTTCCTCAAGAACTATCCGCCTTACACCGCCTGGCCGGTAACCTATGGTGGAGTTGGAGCAAAGAAGCCAGTGAGCTTTTTAAGTACATTGACCGAAGCCGCTTCATCGAGTTGAACTACAACCCGGTTGCGCTGCTGGAACAGTTGTCCCCTGACCGGGTAGAGGAACTTTCCAAAGACAAAGCTTTCCTTAAAGATCTAAAGGTCGTCGAGAAAGAATTTGACGCCTACCTAGCGGCTAAGCCCGTAAAGCAACAACCCAATATTGCCTACTTCAGTATGGAGTACGGTCTGCAAATCAGCCTGCGTCTGTATAGTGGGGGCTTAGGAGTTTTAGCCGGAGATTACCTCAAAGAAGCCAGTGACTCCAACGTCAATCTATTTGGCATTGGTCTCCTTTACCGCTACGGTTACTTCAACCAGGGACTCAGCAAGCACGGTGATCAACTGCACCATTTTCCCGCTCAGGAATTCACTAAGCTACCGATTGAACCGGTACGTAAAGCGGATGGTAGTTGGCTGAAAATTCAGATCAGTCTGCAAGGGCGCATCGTCCAGGCTAAAATCTGGCGCCTTCCCGTCGGTCGTATCGATCTTTATCTATTGGATACGGACTTCGACGATAACAGCTGGGAAGATCGCACCCTGACCCATCAATTGTACGGTGGTGATAACGAGCACCGTCTCAAACAGGAAATCCTGCTGGGCATTGGTGGCGTACGCGCTATTGAAGCGATGGGACTGCAACCCGATATTTTTCACCTCAATGAAGGGCATGCGGGCTTCCTCAGCCTGGAACGCCTGAAGAACTACGTGGGTAGCGGATTTAATTTCGCCCAGGCGAAGGAAATCGTAAGGGCTACCTCCCTGTACACGACCCACACCCCGGTTCCTGCCGGACACGATAAGTTCTCCGAAGAGCAGATGCACAATTACCTCTACCACTACGCCCATGAACTAGGCATCAGCTGGAAGGAATTGATGTCGCTTGGCCGTACGGATGCCGATGACCAATCGGAACTCTTCAATATGAGTAAGATGTCCATCCGCCTTTCACAGCGGGTGAATGGGGTGTCTGAGCTGCACGGTAAAGTGAGTCAGGAGATGTTTACCTCGCTCTACAAAGGCTACGCAGCCGACGAAATCCACATTGGATACGTAACCAACTCCGTGCACTATCCTACCTGGATTGCCTACCCTTTGCATCAGTTGTACAGCAAGCATTTTGGCAAGGACTGGGTACGCGATCAGTCTAATCCTGAACGCTGGCGCAAGATCCACGAAGTGGACGATGCGGAGCTAACGGACGTACGCAAGACGCTTAAGGCCCAGCTACTCGCTTATGTGCGCGAAAAGCTACAGGTGGATATGCGTCGTCGCGGAGATAGCCCACGCGCTATCTTCAACGTGCTTAACAAC
>JBCCDS010000025.1:0-78566 GCA_039030655.1 Bacteroidota bacterium
CCAAGCGGAGGGAACTATGGTCGGGAAAGAGCTGATCTCCCAGTAGAAGTACGATGCGATTGATGGGCATAAAGGCCAGTAGGATTTGCGAGGGGTAAATGGGGAAATCAGTAAACTAGTTTATTAGTTTACCAGTAAATTATTTTTTCTAAGCACCGCCCCCAAAAAATAAAACCCTGGCACCGTTTCCGATACCAGGGTCTATTATCCAATTGTAGTGGGTGGAGTGAACCACCTACTGCTGTAGTCTAGTCACGATCGCGACGATCACCACCACGGCGATCTCCACGTCCACCACGACGATCTCCGCCACGTCCTCCGCGACGGTCACCACCACGGCCTCCACCGCGACGATCTCCGCCTCCGCGACGGTCATTGCCACTGGCCATGTACTCTTCTTCCGTCGGCATGGTACCGTCGGCTTTAGGCATAATGGCTTTGCGGCTCAGGCGCATCTTGCCGGTGCGCTCATCGATGGCTACCAGCTTGAACTTGACCGTATCGCCTTCGCTGAAGACGTCTTCAACGTTCTCGATACGGCTGTGGCTCATTTCTGAAACGTGCAGTAGACCGCTCTTGCCGTGGAAGTCAACGAACACCCCGTAAGGCATTACGGAGGCCACGATGCCTTCGTAATCATCACCTACGTCGGGGGTGAAGGTGATCTTATTGATCCGAGCCAGGGCGTCTTCAATGCTTGACTTGTCAGAACTGGCGATGGTGACTTCACCCTTGCCATCAATCTCTTCGATGTTGATGATCGTACCGGTCAGTTCCTGCAACTCCTGGATGATCTTACCACCTGGTCCGATCACGGCACCGATGTAGCTCTTGTCGATCGTCAGTTTGACTACGCGTGGAGCGTGTGGCTTAAGATCTTCGCGAGGTCCTTCTAGTGTCTTGGCCATTTCGCCGAGGATGTGCAGACGGCCAACGCGAGCTTGCTCTAGGGCTTGCTCGAGCTGTTCGTAGGGTAGACCATCGATTTTGATGTCCATCTGGCAAGCTGTGATACCCTTTTCGGTACCAGTCAGTTTAAAGTCCATATCGCCGAGAGCATCTTCGTCACCGAGAATGTCACTCAGGATAGCAATCTTACCGTCTTCGGCAACCATACCCATGGCAATACCGGCTACGGGAGCGGTGATGGGAATACCACCGTCCATCATGGCTAGTGAACCGGCACAAACCGTAGCCATCGAACTGGAACCATTAGATTCCATGATGTCGGATACGATCCGGATGGTGTGCGCCCGTTCTTCGGGCAGTACCTGACGCAAACTACGGGCAGCCAGATTGGCGTGTCCTACCTCACGACGGCCAGGACCACGCATGGGCTTGGTTTCCCCTACGGAGTAGGCCGGGAAGTTGTAATGCAGGATGAAATTGTCGTAATAAGAACCGGCAGCGACGT
The DNA here is from genome assembly GCA_039030655.1 of Bacteroidota bacterium. Classification (GTDB taxonomy): domain Bacteria; phylum Bacteroidota; class Bacteroidia; order Chitinophagales; family Saprospiraceae; genus Neolewinella. Next base: position 1,415 of record JBCCDS010000025.1, read on the forward strand.
CGACCATCGCCTGGTCGTTGCGCGTACCGAGGGTAAGACTGGTCAGCGACTGTGTTTCACCCCGGGTGAAAATCGCGGAACCGTGAGCAGATGGCAAGTAGTCGACCTCTGTCCAGATGTGGCGGATTTCGTCGAACTTACGCCCGTCCAGACGCTTGCTCTCTTCGAGCATCATCTTACGGATGATCTCCTTCTTCGCCTTGTCGAAGTAGCTGCTGACGAAACTGCCATTTTCTTCCAGCCACTCTTCGCCTTTTTCTTCGGTCGCGGTTGCCTTAAGGGCTTCCTTAGCTGCTTTAAAACCAGCTTTGCGTTCTTCCTTGTTCAGTTCGCCCTGGGCGACTTTAAGGATATCCGCGCTGGCCTTTTCAGTAACGTAGGCCTGTACCTCTTCGTTTTCTTCTGCTTCTGCTACTTCACGGGTTACGGCACCTACCATTTCTCGCAGTTCGAGTTGCGCTTTACAGTGCAACTTGATGGCGTCGTGGCCAACTTTCATCGCTTCAACCAGTACCTTTTCGGATACTTCTTTGCCTTCGCCTTCGACCATCAGGATGTTGTCGGCGTCAGCGGCTACGATGATGTCCAGTTCGGCATTTTCCAGGTCGGACCGTTTGGGGTTCACTACGTAATCACCGTCGATCAGTGCTACGCGGACCTCAGAGATCGGGCCAGCGAAAGGAATGTCAGAAACCATCATAGCGGCCGAAGCAGCTAGGCCTGCCAGCGCATCGGGCATGATCTCCTGATCCATACTGATCAGGTTAATGATGATCTGCGTGTCGAACATGTACCCTTTAGGGAACAGTGGACGAATGGCACGGTCAACCAGACGGCTGGTCAGGATCTCGTAGTCATTCAGGCGTGCCTCGCGTCGAAAGAAGTTGCCAGGAATACGCCCGGCAGCAGCAAATTTCTCCTGGTAATCCACGGAGAGGGGGAAGAAAGACTGTCCTTCCCGGGCAGTGGTTGCTGATACGGCCGAGCAAAAGAGCATCGTCTTACCGCAGCGAATTACGACTGAACCGTCGGCCTGCGTGGCCAGCTTGCCAGTCTCGATGGTGATTTCTAAACCATCGGGATGTGTTATAGACACCGTCGTCGGTGTTTGCTTTCCCATTATTTTGGAGTTGTTGTCAATTTAGTTAGGCCCCCCTATTGGTGTGCCCGTGCTAGTATCAATATCATGACGAGTACTGATTTTAGTACTTCCGCAGGTGGAGGCATCGCTGCCAATACCCTCGTCCTGGTCCTGGATCAGAGCCTGAGGGTAAACCAACACTTATGATCGAAAGGAAAAGCCTACTTACTCAGTAGAGATGGCCGACGAGGTTTCAACTTATTAGGAAACGCAGCGCGGCAAGCTAATATGAGGGTATACATCCATTCCGTCCGAGGGTCGCTTTGATCGGCGGAGACCACACATTTGCGGCCAAAGTCATTGTCATTATTGATTTCAGCGGCAAAGATAGCAAAAGAAAATCGTTTCAGCTGATCGATGACCGTGTGAAAACAAAAATAAAGTCCTATCTTTGCGGCCCCAATTTGGGCTTTAACTGATCCAAGCGATTACTAAAAGCTAAAAACTATGTCTGTATATCTGTCCAAAGAAAAGAAGGACGAAATCTTCGCCGAGTACGGTGGTTCTGCCTCCAATACCGGTTCTACAGAGGGCCAAATCGCGCTCTTTACTTACCGTATTCAAGAGCTGAGCAGCCACCTCCAGACGCACCGCAAAGACCACGCTAGTCGTAAAGCGCTGCTGTCTTTGGTAGGTCAACGTAAGAAAACACTCGATTACCTGCGCAGCAAAGATCTGGAGGGCTACCGTGCTCTGATCGCCAAGCTGGGTATTCGTAAGTAAAAAGTGTCTAGCGGACCTTCCGTTCGTTAGCTTTTCCTCAAAGCCCGTCTCGCAATACTGCGGGGCGGGCTTTTGTGTTAATGCGGTACTCCTGCGCTCTGCGCGGAAGAGTTGGAAAGGCCGCGCGACGAACACATTCAATGCACTCCACGCGGAGCGTGGAGTATCCGTGTGCGGATCAAAACCTCTGGGGGACGTTTCGACCCCGTTCCGAGGGAATACCTGCGGGAGTACAAAAAATCCTAACTTTATACCACGAATCTCAGACTAGTGGTATCTACCCTTCAAACCAGCTGTGTATTCGCCGGATGCTAAGCATGACGGATAAGGAATTGATCGAGGGCGCTCTGCAAAGAGATCCAAGTTGTCAACGGGCGTTGTTTGATCGCTACGCACCGACGCTGATGGCCGTGTGCCTGCGCTACTGCCGTACGCGTACAGAAGCGGAAGACACTCTGCAGGAATCCTTTATGCGCATCTTCGATAAGCTGGGACAGTACAATTTTCAGGGATCATTTGAAGGCTGGATGCGCCGTTTGTGCGTCAATGTAGCACTGCGTACTCATCAACGTAAACGTGTTACCCACGAACAAACCGGTCTGGAAACCGTACCGGATCAGGCTTTGGACCCCACGGCCTTCAGTCGGCTGGCAGAGCAGGAACTTTTGGATCTGATTGCACAGTTACCGGAAGGTTACCGACTGGTTTTTAATCTGTATGCCATTGAAGGCTATAGCCACAAGGAAATTGGGCAAGCTTTAGGTATTCAGGAGGCGAGTTCGCGCTCGCAGCTGCTGAAAGCACGTAAGCTACTGCAACAACAAATTACTAAACGCCAACGCATCGCCATATGAGTGAGCACCCCTTAGATCGGGTATTTCGCGAACGGCTGGCCCACCAGAAGGCGGGCCCGGTAGATCATCTGTGGGCAGGTATTGCCCGCCAACAGGCCCGCCAACGACTTCGCCGCCGCTTACTCTACGGAGGTGGCATTTTAGCAGCCTTACTGCTAATGGGGGCACTAACGTTCTTCCTCTGGGCAGATAAACCGCCAGAGCCCCGACCGGCGGAAGTACCGCTACAACCCATAGAGCAGCACCCTACAGAAGTGGTCCCGCTGGCTCGGTCAGCAACAACTCCTGTACCAGCCACTGCGACCGAATCGAGGCAGGAAGCTGTCTCACCCCAGGCTCCCATAGCGGATGCCACCATTCCCAACTCCACTAAGCCAGCCTATGTAGCAGATTTACACTTTGATCCAAATCCTTCTACCCTTAATCGCTCTCGCACCTCGAAACTCTACGATACCGAGGAGCAAGACGCCACTTTAGAGGCCATAGCAACGGCCGCTGAAGAGCTGGCTGCTAGCGAACAGCTGGATCGTCAGCTTTCAGCTACAGCTGCGCCACCAGTCGTCACCTCTCCTTTGGCTGCTGATGTACAACCTCTACAGGGGCGAATTTGGATGCTGCCCGGTACCGAAGCTATTTCAGCTGCTTCTCCATCACTAGCTGATCCACTGCAATTGCCAAAGCGTAAAGGTCGGTTGGAGCTGGAAGCTACTGCCGGCCCCGCTTATGCCTATCAAATCTTGAAGGCACCCAGCGAGCTGAATCGCCCTGATCTAGATGCCCGGGAAATCAGTGAGTTCCCTGAGATGAGCTACAGTGCCAACTTGCGAGTAAACTATCGCTTCCCGAATCGCTTCAGTATTCGGGTGGGCTTGAGTTATACCTCCATCCGAAATCAGTTCGAGTATGAGCGACGGATTAACCAGCAGGAACTGGAATTGGTGCGCAGTGTAAATGCCTTGCGTTTAGTAGAAATTCCGCTGATGCTCGGTTATGAGCTACCCGGTCAACGATTCAATCTGGGACTCAGTGCCGGTCCCGTAATCAACCTCAGTACCAGCGCCGTGGGGCAGTATTTAAACTCGGAAAGCATGAATCCGTTGGATCTGGCTGATCCGAATATTTACCGCCAAAATGCGGGCCTGGCCTGGAGAGTTAATCTGGGCACCTCCTACCGTTTAGGAAATACTGGCTCGCGACTATTGCTGGAGCCTACCTTCACCCACTACCCGCGTTCCTTCACCCGTGATGATAATCCATTGAGTGAACGCTATTGGATGGTCGGTTTGCAGGTAGGCATCAAGCATGTGCTGCGATAGGACTGCTCTAGCTAGCAAAATGCTACAAGTGGTTAGCTGAAACCTTGCCGAATGATATACTACCCGGGGCGTTTAACGACCCGGGTAGTATTATTTATGGGAAATGGGCAACATCCAGAGGAGGAGACTGTTGGGTAGGGAAATAGTCTAGAAATAACATGCAATTGTTGATTCGTTTTTCCCTCCTGAGTATCCTATCCGCGGTTTTATTGTTGAGCTGCCAGGCGCAGACTAAGCAAGAAAAGGTTAATTCTAGGACCTTGCCTACCGTTGAGGTTAATCAGCAGCCCGAACCCGTGTTTGGTCTGCCTATCGAAGAGTTGGATGCCCGTTTCCCCGATGCCGAAAAGGCCTATTTCGCTGGTGGTTGTTTCTGGTGTACAGAAGCTGCCTTTGAGCGAATCAAAGGAGTAGTTGAGGTCTACAGTGGTTATAGCGGTGGCCCCGAAGAAGACCCGACTTACCGGGAAGTTGCTTCTGCGAATACGGGCCATGCCGAAGCTGTGGTGGTTTACTTCAATCCGGCAGAAGTCAGCTATGAGACTTTGCTGGCAGTCTTCTTTGTATCGCATGACCCTACTCAGCTTAACCGGCAAGGACCGGACATTGGCCCACAGTACCGCTCGGCTATTTTCTATCTGAGTCCCGAACAGGAAGCAGCAGCACGAATTCAAATTGCGGAGCTGGAAGAATCGGGTAAGTATGCTCGGCCCATTGTAACGCAACTGGAAATGGCCGAAAATTTTTACCTGGCGGAAGATTACCACCAGGATTATTACGAGCAGGACCGACCACCTAACTATGGCTACGTGATGAACGTTACCAAGCCAAAAGTAGAGAAGGTACTGGCTACCTTCCCCGAACTCATCAAGGAGGAATACCAATAATGACCATCTCAGAGACATCTATTTAACTGTGCTATGCCCAGCTTCTGGAAGCAAATAAAATCCGCCTTTTCGGCCGCTGAGCAGAGTTCGCCCAGCCAGCCAGCCGTGCATGAGTTACTCACGCAGTCAGTTGCTGATGAGCTGGCTTTCGAGCAGTGGAAACGCACAGAATCCGGTGCCCGACTGCTGGATTGGTTGGCTGAGGAGTACAGCATATTTCGTGCCAAAAGACCGGGCGACCAAGCTTTGGCTTTTTTGGATACTCCCAGCTCAAAAGGCTTTATCATTTACTTCCACCGGATGGGCTACCGGACAGAAGAAATAAGGCATTTTTTCTACTTGTTGAAGGAGCGGATCCAGGCTTTTAACTATCGGGTAGACCTTAGCGATAGGCGCATCTATAACCGTAGAGACTGGGTCGAGACCGTAGAGCGGCACTACCTCAAGCCTCGCAATAAGTTCGTACCAGGCGAATTAATCGATCAGCGCTATGGCAACATTGCCATTTCACTGGAATCGCGGGACGATCAGATTCACCACCTGCGTTTACGCGCTACGATTTACCGAGATGCGCTCTACGCCAAAGGCCAGGACTTTTCCGATCTAATGCATCAACTGGGCCAAACGGACTAATCTTCAATCTGCAACTGCTGAATGGCCGCATTGGCGGTAATGGCGGGTAAGTACTGTAACTCTGCTCGTACAGGGTTGAGGGTGTATTCTCCAGGGAAACGACCGCGCAAAGCCACCTTGAAACGATGATTACCAGCCGGTAAGTGATCGCAAAAGACGGCTACCCGATCCCGGCGGTATTCGCGTTGAACGGCGTAAGGACCACGAAATTCATTATGGTTGGCGTATTCAGCTCCGGCGGGTATGGGAATTTCCACTAGTACATAATCTGCGTCTGCCGGTAGCTCTACGATGGCTTCCAATGTAAAAGCGTCAGAGCTGTTAAGGATTGGCGGATCGTTAGCCCAATTGGTGCTTACAGATAGCCCATTTTCGCTTACAAGAGGTTCTTCTTCCCAACGACACTGCCGCCTGCTTATGACCATAGCACCTCCTTGAATGCGCAATTCTGCGGTTCTTAGACTGTGGGCTGGTAGTACGAAAGATTCCGGTTCAGGACCTAATGGCGTGATACTACCGCCACGGATCAATTGAATTTCAGGAGAGGAAGACCAGTTAAGCTCAGCTTGTAGATGGGGCGCTAGGCTCAGAACTAGTAAACCTGACTCCAAACTATTGCGCCCAAGTCGTGCAAAACGTTGCTTTGATTGATGGCCTTGGCTGAGCAGGTAGAGCAGGGCGGATTGCGCAGCTTCTGCTTGTCCAGCTGTTTGGAGGATTTGAAAAGCCAAGATGGTAGCAGCAGTACGGGGGGCTAGCGGTTGGCGACTAGTCCAGTTATGGTCGGGCTCCCAGAAAAGACCACGGCCGTAATAGTCTTGTCCCAGTTCGATGACTTGTTGCCAGTCAATGCTATCGCCCCGTAGCTGCCGCAGGCGCAGACTGATCAAGTGGTAGTAGGTATCATTAGTGGCCAGACTGTCAATTTGCTGTAAGCGGTAGTCCAGCTCATTGAGCTGATCAGCTTCGGCCAGTAATAGTAGCAACTGAGCTTGCAGGCTTGGATGTTCTACTTGAATTTCAGCGAGTAGGTACTGCTGCAGGCGAGCGGTAGCCGCCGATGGGTAGCCTTGTTTTTCAGCAGCTAGTAGTGCCCGGAAGATGTGTAGGCTAATCCAGCGCGTAGCTCTGGTCTGGCCGGGCCACCAGCCGTAGCCGCCGGAGGGGAGTTGGTTTTTTTCGATTTGGTGGAGGATTCGTTCGATTGCTCTATCGTTCGATTGATCGATAAATCGATCAATCAATTTTTCCGCCAAATATCCCATCAACTTCCCCGCAAGCTGCTCATTACAGTCGTAGGGGTAATCCTTTAAATAGGCGATATCTTGCTGTAGATAATCCGTAGGGTGGTGTAAAATGCTGACCTCCAAATCGCCTAGCTGCGGGTCGAAGCCCTCTCCAAGCTGCAGACTTTCATCACGGAGGTAATCCAGACGACCATTGCAAACCTGGCTGCCGCGGGGAAATACCTGGATGGATCGCTGCTCGCCATCCTGAATTTGGTCATTGACCAGACCGAATTGATAGCGAACGGAATCGGCCTCCTGATCAGTAGCAATGGGGTAGCTGCGTTGTTCTAGTTGAACCAGTTCAACCCGTTCGCGCGAGCTGACCGTTTCCCCGTCGCCAAACTGCAACTCCACCACTTGCGGATTCGCTTCCCGATTAATGGCTACGCCCAGCGCCGTACTGCGGTCGCCTTCGACCAAAAATCGTGGTAGATACAACTGAGCCTGCACCGGTAAATAAGCCTGGGTCTGCTGTACGGCTAAACCGGCCCGACGGCGTCGATCCTGCCCAATAGCGAAAGTATTCCAGGCCGTAATGTCATCTGGGTACTGAATCTGGAAACGTGCCTCCCCCCGCTGGTCCGTCATCAGGTAGGGCACAAAATGGGCCAGATCAGCAAAGGAGTTGCGTAGGCCGCCGGAGAGGGTAGGGGAGCCTATCTCCCAGTTCGCTCGTTCAGGATTTAGATCATGCAACTCTGCGGTTAAACCCACCGAAGTACCCATCACTAAACCCGAAATATCCCTGGTCGGTAAAGCACGAATCTCTTCTGAGGTCACGAACGAGCCGCTGGTGGTATTGTCCTGCTGCACCAGCGGTGCTTCGTAGCGGATACCATCTACGTAATAGTAGGAAGCATTGCTGCGACTGCCACGGATATTGATAGAGGTATTGCGGCGAGAGGTGCTCCCGTAACCCACGACCATAACACTGTAAAGTGAAACTTCACTAGCCAGGGTGATATCCCCAAGCCCAATATTTCCAGCACTATAAACTCTAATCTGGTGTAAATTATCCTGATAACCTGTGTAGGAAACCTTAACTCCCGTCAAGCCAATCGGCCGACGAAAGCTGAAATTTCCATCGAAGTCGGTAAAGGCCACTGCCTGGGTAGCTCGATTATTCACCTGGATGTGGATCAAGGCAGCGATCAGTGGCTCTTTCGTTTCCTCGTCTAGAATCCGACCACTCACCATTCCATTGGTCAAAATCAGATTGGAGTAGCTAGTGTGGTATTCTTCTACTTGAGAGAATTGCTCGGATTTTAACTCAAAGAAGGTTGCACGCAGGCTGTCCGTGAGCGCCTGGCGCTGCCAGTCCTGGTCTTCCTGTGTACTTAGGATACGGGTGCCGCTTTCCGGCAGCTCGATGCTGCGTTGTAGAATGCTGTCCCCCCGCCCAAAGAGGTACAACTCGTAACTCCCACTGGCTAAATGTAGTCTTTGATTAGCTGGTAGATTTAAGATATACTTATGATCAGCTCCACGGATGCCGAGCTGGGTAAAGGCCGCTGCTGATGGGCTAAGGAGCTGTAGACTTGGACCTTCTGTCTGACTTCGATCTCGACTCAGTAAGTCCGACTTCGCCTGCCAGCGACCGGCAGGGTAGGGTAAAGCCTTATAAATGGCAAATCCAGGGTTTTCTCGGGTCGTGAAATGCCGGAAGTAACTACTACCTGGCTCCGGAAACTCCAAAGGGTACAGCCGGTCACGACCTGGCTCGATAGCATAGCTGAAGCCGTGTTCAAACTTCAGCCGTACCGAATCAACCAATGCATTGTGAAAGTCGAGGGAAACACCCTGATTAAATAAGCCTAAATAGTAGGGACGGTGGCGGTGCCCCATAGATAAAAAGTAATGTCCACCTAATCGCCGAACTTGTTGCAAGCCGTAGACTTCTCGGCGCTGCTCGAAAGTTTGCAGACCCATTACGCGCCGCTCTAAATGATGGAGCTCGGAAGTGGTAGGAAAGGGATCCATCACTCGTTTCGTCCAACCCGCTCGGGCGAAGTGATCCAGGTCAAAACTGACGACCAACTGCTGCCCTGCTTGACTGTACAATTCTCGTTCGTAAACGGCTTTGCGGGTGCGGATTTGCACACTGATCCGCCCTGTATCCACCGGCACACTATAGGGCGTTTGCCCCCAGACCTTATCGTAAAAACGGATTTCGTTATTGACGGAGAAAGTCACGATTGCTTGCAGCTCACCGCGGCGACTGATGAAGGGGGCCAATTCCGCCCTTGATCGACTACTATCCGGCAGCGGCCGATAGTGTTCATAACCATCTTTGGCAAAGCGAATTTGATAGTAGTGCAGGCTATCCCAGCCCAAGCGCTCTACCCAATACTGCGGCAGGCGCAGCTGGCCACTAGGCGATTGATCCTGCTCCCTGAACTGGGGCCCCTCCTGAGTACGAGAACCCCGACTGCGGGCACTGATATTGCTGTACGGCTGATCGTCAAAACGAGCATTGTAGGTGCCACTACTGAGTCGCGCGCCACTAACAGGCTGATTTTGGTCATCGCGAACTCGTAGGGTAACGGCTACGGTTTCGCCGGGCAATACACGACGAGGCTGCTCAATGTCGATCGTCAGTTCTTCCTTGGCCCAGCTTAGGGTTTGCTGTCCGTTGATCCACTCACCGGCTAGCCGCCAACGGTAGTCTAGCACTACCTCATTTTGGGTGGGTGGTAGGTCGTAGAAATTAGGCAGATCGGTGGCTGTTCCGCTCAAAAGTGGCTCGTCTTGCGGGCTACGGACCGACCAGCGGAAGTCTAAAAAAGACTGCGTAGGAAGGGGTAAATAGAGCCTGGCCACCTGCTTAGTTGGTGCTAAACTGTCTGGAATTTGCTGGTTTAATTGAGCCGGTGATAAATAACTCAGGCCAGACCATTGCAGCGCCTCCTTAGCTTCCTCTACCAATTGCTCCTGGTACATTCGAGTGCTATGCTCACCCAGTCGTAATTCCAGGTTCCTAACTGCTGGATCAAGCGGCAGCGTATCGGGCAAAATTACCGACTGGCTGCTGCGCCGATCCCGGAAATGCCGGATAAGGGTAGCGGTATCTTGTCCCGCCGGATGCCGATTGAACAGCCGAATATAACCATCTTGGTAAGCGATCTGAGGACGTTCTAAATGCCGTTGATCCAGCGTAATACTTTGCAGTGCTTGTTGGGTTTCGCCGCCAGGGGTGAAAAGGGTAGCGATCAGGCCGGCCCGGTAGTGTATATGCTGCGGAAGTTGCTCCTGCGGGATGCTGATCTCTAGTTCTGTTTCTGTGCTTAGTGTTAGGGTGTCGCTCCAGAGGGTATCGGGAATTAAGCCTTCAAAGCCTTCCTCGGCTGCCAGGGCCTGTTGGAAAATCATTTGTAACTCAATCCGCCCCCCGGCGATGGGCAGGCCATTGACGTCACTAGCTTTTAGTTGGATCTTGAGTACTTCCGCAGGTGTCAGCCTCTCTGGTACTTCTAGGTCGAGCGAAAATTCCTCCAGTTGATAATCCTGCGTACGGAAGCTGACGTACGGTTGGAATTCCCATCGACGATGCTGTTCAAAGCGTGGATTTACGCTAAAAGTCCGGTCGAGGGGCCATTCTTCACCCAGTATAAAGGAGGCCTGATAATGGCCTGGGGCCAGCGACTGCGTACCGACCTCCCGTACAAAGCGCTGCTCTCCATAACCACTACTGATGATCAAGGTCACCGAGTCTTTGATTGGCCGCCCGCTGTTTTTACTGCAAAAAAAGGATAGCTGTACGCTATCTCCGGGACGATAGTCGGGTTGAGCGCTCGTGGCGTAGCCATAAATAGGTATAGGCGTCCCTTGGATTTGTCGACGAAAAGGATAGTGATGCCAGCGCCAATCCCCCCGAGAAATACCACGATCTAAATAACGGATGCTATTATCGATGGCCCGCACCGGAAAGAGTACTACGAAACCCAGTGGATTGCGACTGGCTCGGCGGTAAAGATTATGGAAACGGCTGCGGTACTGTTGGTCTTCCAGTCGATAGTAGAGGGTGTCCTGGCCATGGATTACTTGTAAGTTTTCAACTTGCCAATCCCGCCTCAAATAAGCCGAATCAGTAGCTGACCACCGCAGCTTTCGTCCATCCACCCGTAGTTCCGCATCCTGAATGTCTTGCCCCTGCTCATCAAAAAAACGAACCGCCAACTTTCGCCGCCGGCTTCCAACCCAAAGCTCGTAAGGAAAGTGCTGGCGAATGCGGTAGCTGATTTGCTGCGCATTAATGGTGGCAATTAGATAATGACCGTAAGGCAAACTGTCTAGCGGCGTCTCCAGCGGATAGAGCGTATCCCGGAGATGTTGGGGGCCTAGTATTAAATCTTCTTCTCCACTAGTCAGCTGATCTATTGTGGCTGCCGTAACGGGAACTAGGCCTTGCCAGGCAGGAGGAGGAAGGTAATCCTGCGCCGAGAGTTGTGGAGCAGAGAAGAACAGTAAGCAAAGGGTAAGGTAGCGGCGTAGAAGCATGTTTAGTTGCGTAGATAGGTAGCGACGTCCTTCGATGTCTCGCGAAGCGGTAATCGGAGGTCCGGAGCGAAAGGGTACATAGGGTAGTATTCGAAGCGATCATCGGAGGTCTGAAGGGGAAAAACTGCTGCCCACCTTAGTGGATGCATATTTCATTCTAATTACACATGATAGCTCGGGTTCCCCTAAGTATGAGCCGATTTAGGTCGGGAAAACGGCAAAAGAAATATTTAAATACAATTTGTTTTTTAATTAAAAATAAACTACATTTGGCAGGCAATAAGCAAATGAAATTCAATAACCCATAGAGTCACCTCAAGGGGCTCTGCCAAAAATCCCGCTCATGACTACCGAGCAAATCGCAAACCGTCTGGTTGAATTATGTCGATCCGGTCAATTCGATCAATGCTATCACGAACTTTTTCATCAGAATGCTGTCGCCCACGAAATGGAAGGTGTACCCAATGGCGTCACTAAAGGGGTAGATGCCCTGCTCGCCAAATCCAAGGCTTTTGCTGAAGATATGGTGGAGATGCATGACTTTTCGGTCTCTGACCCCGTGATTGCCCCTGGCTTTTTCTGTGTCAATATGATGATCGATCTCACCAAGAAGAGTGATGGCCGCCAGCGCGCCGAGGAGCTCTGCCTCTACCAGGTAAAAGAGGGGAAGATTGTGGCTGAGCGCTTCTTCTACGAGATGTAGATACAGGCTCTAGCATGTCGGACTGACGTGCATCCTTGAATAGGGGCGATTGGTCGAATAAGTGACCAATCGCCCCTTTTGGATATGTCCGAATTCGCGAAGCTTTCGAAACTTTTGCTATCTTAACAACTGTTGTAAGAACGGTTTCTATGCTTTGAGCGTTGGAATTGATAAGCCTCCAGAAAAATCTACTTAAAAACCAATTGTAAAGCCATCGCCTGATGCGCCAGCTAAAAATTAACAATAAGATCACCTCACGGGAGAGCATCGCGCTCGATAAATACCTGGGTGACATCAACAAGATCGACTTGCTCGCTCCAGAGGAGGAAGCGAGTCTGGCTGCGCGTATTCGTGAGGGCGATCAATTGGCACTAAAAAAGCTCACGGAAGCTAATCTGCGTTTTGTGGTTTCGGTAGCCAAGCAATACCAAAACCAGGGCCTGAGCCTGAGTGACCTCATCAATGAAGGTAACGTAGGCCTCATCAAGGCCGCTAAACGTTTCGACGAAACCAAAGGTTTTAAGTTTATTTCTTACGCCGTTTGGTGGATCCGCCAAAGCATCATGCAGGCGATCGTCGAGTATTCCCGCCTAGTGCGGATGCCCAATAACAAATCGGCCGGCTACAGCAAGGTAACGAAGGCGATTACGAGCTTTCAACAAGAGTTCGAACGCGATCCAGAACCAGAAGAACTGGCGGATGCCCTTGGTATCAGCATGCGCGAAGTACGTCAGGTACTGCAAGGCCGTATGCGGCACGTTAGTTTTGACGCCCCGGTTGCTGGTGATGATAGTGAAATGACCATGTTGGATACGATGTCCAGTGATACCGATGGTCCACCGGATTTAGGATTAATGGCCGACAGCCTGCGCCAGGAAGTGCAAAACAACCTCAATATGCTGGCTCCACGCGAGCGGCAGGTCCTCGCCTGTTATTTTGGCCTGGACGGAGAAACTCAGATTAATCTGGAAGAAATTGGAGAACGGTTCGACCTTACGCGTGAGCGGGTTCGTCAGATCAAAGAACGTGCTATTCGTCGCCTGCGCAGAAGCCGCAGTAAGAACTCTTTGAAGTCTTATTTGGGCTAAGAGTTAGATGTACTAACGGATTGGAAAGAGAAAGGATACAGTGTCATTCCTTTCTCTTTTTTCTTTCATCTATTGTCTGCTATTGAACCTTTCGAATTCATTGGTTTATCCCTGGGCAAAAAAAGAAATGCGTTTTCTGTTGATGGGAATCTGGCTGATTAGTTGGCAGCTGACCCTCGCCTATCCCGACCCTTTCGTCGATGTCATGCGTGCTCGCCATGATGGTGATTACTATGACCGTCAGGCGGCGGAATGGGAGTTAGAAGCCACGGGAGATTGTGGTACCGAAGATGCCTGGTGGAATTACTGTAAGACCGCCCACTACAGTAACCTTTTTGGGAGTGGGGACTATGAGGTATTAGCCATAATTGAACGCGCAAAACCAGAGCTTGATCCCGCAGGCTTTGTGTATAACTACCTACATTATGCTTTCGTTAATACGCTGGATCAGGAGCAACGTTGGCAACACTTATTAACGGCCCATGAGGTAGCACCAGAACGTTATGAAGCCTATCCAGGCCTGGCGGGCTATTATGAAGTACATGGAATGTTCAGTGACCGTAACCGGGTCTTGCGGGCAATGCATCAGGCCGAGCCAATTCCTGCAGGCGTAATGGATTACAACTTTAATCAATTAGCTGGTATCCCCGCTAATAGCTTACTTATAACAACGGGTGATGCCGATACTTATCCCAGCTGGTTGCTCCAATACGACTATAGTCTCCGTCCGGATGTCATGGTCGTCAATCTGAGCTTACTGGAAAACTACCCGACTTATCGGGAAATAGTATTTGAAAAATTGAAGTTGGAAGAGCATGAGTTGTTAGCTGCTCCTTCGGTCTCTTCAGCTGAAGTTTTGGCAGCGCTAGCAGAGCAGCAACGCCCAATTGCGCTGGCCGTAACCGCTCAGCATCTGATACCACAACTGAATCCAGAACATCTCTTCCTGATCGGTTTGGCCTTTCAATATAGCCAGCAGGCGGTCAATAATTTACAAGAATTACACGCCAATTATCAACACCGCTGGCGGATGGAACGTCTGCGCCAACCTTTAGCGGATGATCCTGGGCAGCGAGTTGCTGATGGCCTCAACCAGAATTACCTACCAGCCCTCATTGAACTCCACGAACATTATCAATCCACGGGGCATCCTCAAACCATGGACTTACGAGCAGTCGCCCTGCGAGTTGCCGAACGGGCAGGAGTAGCAGAAAATGTCAGGACTTACCTCGACGGACCTACTATTACGCTTCCTCGATTGGCGAGTACCTCACCGGGTATTAGGGCTCGACAGATCGAGCGATCTTTTGTTCGTATTCCCCTGGGTAGTATTATCCATCTGGATGAACAGCGGATTGCTAGCTCAAAGTCCTTCAGCATGCAGGAAACGGAAGTCTCCAATGCCGACTACCAGCTCTTTCTCGAAGATCTGCTACGCCAGCGATTGTTTCGACACATTGACACTGCATCTATGGGAGAGGTCAACTGGCTGAGTTTACTGCCAGATAGCTTGGCTGATTGGCCCGTTGCAGAATTGTATAAAATGGGTACGCCTACGGCAGATCGGAACCCTGTATTGAATATTAGTCACCGTGCTGCTGAGTTATATGCTCAATGGCTGACGGAAGTCTATAATCAGGATTCACGTCGTCGTGATGGTCGTAATGTACGGTTTCGTTTACCTACGCGGATCGAGTGGGTCTACGCTGCCGCTGGTGGCCGCAATAACGTACCCTATCCCTGGGGTGGGCCTTATTACCGCAATGCCAAGGGGTGCTATCTATCCAACTTTAATTCTTTACTTCCGCAGGATGTATCCCTGGAAGCTCGTCAACGCTTTATCGAGTCTATGGCGGAAACACCGGCCGATAGGGCACTGAGTTTTGAGGAGTTGGATCGCAAACGGCAGGCTGAAAATTGTGATGATGGAGGTTGGTTGACGGTCCCGGTTGACGCTTACTTTCCCAACGATTATGGCCTTTACCAAATGAGCGGAAACGCTGCAGAAATGCTGGCTGAAGAAGGGCAAACCGTAGGCGGCTCCTGGATGGATCCCGCCCATTTTATGCAAATTGACTGGCTGGAAGAGCGCAGTTTGCCGCATCCATCCACGGGCTTTCGTTTAGTAATGGAATATCTCGACTAAATGACCGACCGGCAACTACTCATCTTGGCAGCGCAAGGTCAGGAGTTGGCTTTTAGTCAGCTCTATCAGCGCTACCAGGGGCGATTATTCGCCTATTTTCTGCCGCGCTGCCAGGGAGGTAGCGCGGCAGCTGAGGATTTGTGCCAGCAGGTGTTTTTGCAGCTCTTGGAAAGCCGCGCCTTTAAACAAGCAGATCAAGGCCGGGATGATCTTTCGTCTCTACTATTTACCATCGCTGCGAACCTGTTGAAAAACAGTTACCGGGGAGCAGAACGCCGTCGCCGTCGTGAAGATCATTATCGAGATTTACAACGTATCGACCAGCTTCCTGAGCAGGAATACCAAAACCTCAAACCTTACCTCGATAAAGCTTTGGACCAACTGCCTCAAGAACAGCAAGAATGCGTAGTGTTGCGCTTTCAGCGAGGTTGGAGTATCGCAGAAATTTCTACTGCGATCAATTGTCCCCCCGGGACCGTCAAAAGTCGTATCCACTATGGCTTAAGAAAGATGGCCAGTCTGGTGAGCAAACCCGAATTATTGGATTATTAAGTGCTAAGAAGTATGATGTACCTGGATTACATTGCGGACCATAGCTACGACGAACTACCTGCGGAAGTACAAGCAGAAATAAGTCAGGATGCCTATCGGAACCATCGACGGTTAATACTGGCCATGAGCTCCAATACAACTACGGCACTGCCGCCTCGGCTCCAGGAGGCTTTTCTAAAAGCAACCCAAGCAGCAGCTCCTCGCCGGCGCCTATTCCAGTATTGGCCCTGGGTAGCTGCTGCTGGCTGGTTGCTTTTCCTCTTATCAGGCCTACAACTATTGCGCCCGCCAGCGGAACCTCAGATCGTTTATCGGGAAGTAGTCAGTCCCGTACCAGAACCAGTGATTGTAGAACAAACGGATACCGTCTACCTGACGGAAGAAATAGTACGCTACGTCATCGACACCCTGGTTCTGGCTGCTGAGACCATCGCCCCGCAGGTCGTCAAGGTGATTGATACTGTCTATTTACCAGCCCCCACTCAACAAGCAGAGTTGATCACCGTAAGCCGTAATTGGATCGGTAAGGAAAGTATGCTCGAGTTTTTGGTCGGAGCGGATTGAGGTCGTAGTTGTATTGTTTTTATTGCAGCGTAAATTTTTAGTAGAGCTTGATATGATTAATCACCTTTGCTAGCAATTAGCATAAGCAGGCCAGCAGCCAGCTTTTCTCTGTTAGAGTTGCGGTATTGTTGATCTGCTGGCGCAACTTTTCTTTTTCTGTTTCACTAGAGTGTTCAATTTTGAGTAGCTTTCTTGTAAACCGAATAAGGTTGCGATAATTGGTCCGGTGATAACTGATTCCAGGCTTACGTCGGAGATAGGAGGTGAAAGCATCCAGATGGCTTTGGAGAACCTCCCGTTCCCCTAGCTCAAAATATATTTTGAGAAGTAAGGTACGAGCGCCCAGATTTAATAGAGGATCGTGATAATTGGCCTGTTGCAGTAATGGTAATGCATCACCATAGCGCTGACTCGTGTAGGCAATCTTGGCACGATTAAAGTTATACATACGTTCACGATATCTACGTTCCAGTTTTCCTGTCCATTGCTCGATGAACGCCTCGGCGTAGTCGATATCTTGAATCTGCAAAGCAGTGGTGACAATATTATGGTAGGTGAAACGGGACAACACGCCTTTGCGGAGCAAATACCCTTGCTCAAGACCACTTTGGTACAAATCCATCACCTGGGGGAAGTAAGCACGCTTGCCAGAGTTGAGCTGTCGGACGGCAAAGTTGATGGCTAGTAAGTATAAATCCCTTGCCTCCGATTTAGGTAAATGAATCGCTTGTGTAAATAGACTATTGGAAAATCGCTGAAAGACTACTTCATTTTCAGGTTGTCGCAACATTTGAATGCCGTAGTAGTATAGGCGTAAGGCTGGAATATCCTCCACTTGTTCTTCAGACAGTTCTATGGTATAACTATCAATTGCTGTAGGTTCAAACCCCCATTTGTAGACCTGCTCATGGTTGAGTAGCCACATGTTCTGCCTAAACTTCATGGCTAAAAAGGCTCGATCGGCACTACGGCTGAGCGCTCCAAAATGATCATCTTTTTCTGGCTGGCGAGTTAGGGCTCTGCGATAGTAGGCTTCCTGATAGCGATACTCCCTCAACCAATATTCTGCATTGCGTACTTCTTGCTTTTCGAGGATTCGATGGGATTCGCGTAGTAGCTTGTCGTGCAGAGCGGTATTTAGGCGTTCCTCCAATGCTCCAGCCACCTTTATCTTGAGCTCAAACTCGTCATCCAATATGCTCTCGACAGCTACGAAGCGCTCCAGCTGCTGTGATAATGCACTTAGTAGAAGCCTCCAAGAAGAATCAATAAAATCTTTCTTTGGATAAATAAGTTTCCATAAGGCTGTTTTGACGGGCACCTCACGAACCTCCTCGTAATTAGAAAGTACGGTGGCTAAGTTTGTGATATCTAGTCGCCGATTGTGGTAGGGCGAGGCCAAAAATTGAAGAAATCGCTTCCTTTCTCGTTTGTTTAGCGCAAAAAACAACTGAAAAAAACGAGGGTAAACATTATTTTTCACTATATAGTACTTATACTATCTCAAAAATAGTATTTGATAATCAATTAGTTAGACATAAATAGTAATAAAAATGGCTCTACGATACTCGTTTTTTGTTTTTGTAGATGTATTCCAATCTATTCACTTTTGTTTAGGACGATCAATAAATCAAATCCCTGAATTAAAAAGTAAATCATGAAAAGCAGAAAACGCTACAAAAGTCTCCTTTTAGTCACGTTCTTTTCTTTCGTTGTAGTAGCAACCACAACAGCACAAGACGAATGCGTACCAGATGTCAATGCTCCAGTAGCGACATGTAATGACAATTTACAGATAGTAGCCGCCGAAGGCCATGGTGCTACGGTTTGGGCCTTTAATATTGATGCAGGCTCTTTGGATGGCTGTTCTTCCGTCAATCTCTTTCTCACTACTCTGGAAGATGATAATGGAACACCTCCTGAATCAAACTCAGTTCTGCTTCCTGCAGAGGAAGGATTTAATACTACGGTAATTCTTTATGTAGTAGATGAAGCTGGCAATCAAAACAGCTGTTGGTCCAACGTCACTATTTCAGATGTAATTGATACTGGTTGCTCAGTTGATGAGGAGCCTCCATCAATCGTTTGTACTAATGGAATCACAGTCGCTCTTTCATCACCAGGCGGTAGTGCCACCGTAGAGGC
Source organism: Bacteroidota bacterium (assembly GCA_039030655.1). Lineage (GTDB taxonomy): Bacteria > Bacteroidota > Bacteroidia > Chitinophagales > Saprospiraceae > Neolewinella. The sequence goes on from JBCCDS010000025.1 coordinate 19,953, forward strand.
TAGTGATTTTATAGTCGGATTATCCGATAACTGTACGGTGAATCCAACGATAAGTATCAATTTATCTGATCAGAGCACCGGACAACCTCAAGGCGCTAATTCTGTCACTTTTTTTGAGACCGGAACTTATGCTGTTCAAATTTGGGCGATTGATCTATTTGGTAATTCCAATTTTTGTGAGAGCTATATCATCATTCAAGAACCGGTGGGCTGTGAGAATGACGTAGTCCCTCCTATTGCAGTATGTGAATCCGACTTGCTTATCAACACCTACGTCGGGGCAGAAGCAATAGAAATTTTGGCTGAAGACCTTGATGATGGTAGTAGCGATAATTGTGGCGTTATTGATATTCGTGTCGTACTAGCATCAGAATCTAACGGGATATTACCCAGCACAACTAGCATTGAAATTCCTTCTGTGCTTGGTACTTACCCCGTAGAAGTTTGGGTAGTAGATCCGGCGGGAAACGACAACTATTGCCTTACCAACGTGACTGTAAACCGCATCTTATTTCCCATTCACGGTGAGATATATCAAGATGCCAATGATAATTGTGAACTCGACCCTTCAGAGGAAAACTCTGGCTTTGGTGGGTGGATTGTCAGAGCTACGGATGTAGAGAGTGGCATGACCAGCACGACTACTACTAACGATGATGGAAGCTACATTATTTTGCTTGAGGTATCCTCCGATGTGAGTAGGGATATCGAGCTAGAGTTATTGCTACCGGATGGTATTTCTACTGGTTGTCCTACCTCTGTGTTTTTTGAAAACCAGAGTGATCCAAGCTTGGAAGCAAATTTCGCCCTAAGTCTAGTAGAAGAATGCAGTTATTTAAGTGTAGATGTGGCTACACCTTTCTTACGACGCTGTTTTCCTAACGATATAAGCATTCGCTACAGCAATTTCTCTGCCAATGTAGTAGATAATGTGACCGTCAACGTAATGCTTGATCCCTTCCTGGCCATTCAGTCTGCTAGTATACCGTACGCTGCCCTAGGTAATGGTGAGTATCTCTTTGAAATTGGTACTTTGCCTCCAGCCTCTAGCGGACAGTTGGTGATCAATGCCTTGCTCAGTTGCGAAGCCGAACTGGGCGCTACCCACTGTGTAGAAGCTACGATCGAGCCATTCACTTGCCAAGCTACCGGCAACTATGCTGAATTAGTAATTAACGGATCGTGTCAGGAGGAGAGTGATGAAGTACACTTCACCGTACGTAATGTAGGGACTGCTAACATGATAGAAGCGCAGGAAGTCCTCATTGTAGAAGATGTGATTATGTACATGAACGGAAATCCATTGCTGCTGGATGCTGGCCAGGAAGAAGTGATGACATTTCCTGCCAATGGCTCCACCTGGCGCTTGGAAATTCAGCAGGATGCCAGCTTCCCCTATGGTGGGCTAGCAACAGCATTTGTTGAAGGCTGTGGTGGGTTCACACAAGGTATTGCTACTCAGTTTACCTTAAGTAACACCAACCCTAATGTTGACGTGCTTTGCCTGGAAAACATTGGCGCTTATGACCCTAATGATAAGCAGGCATTACCACGTGGTATTGGCGAAGAGCATTACATCGAAGCTAATACCCCACTAGAGTATCTAATCCGTTTCCAAAATACGGGGACAGACACTGCTTTTAATATTCGCATTGAAGATCAGATCAGCGAGTATCTAGACCCTGCGACTATTGTACCAGGAGCTTCGAGCCACCCTTATCGTATGGAGGTGAAGGAAGACGGCTTACTGAATTTTCACTTTGAAAACATCATGCTCCCTGACAGCAATGTCAATCTAGAAGCATCCAATGGATTTATACAATTTAGCATCAAGCAACTACCAGACAACCCCAACAATACAGTTATTGAAAATACTGCTGGAATCTACTTCGATTTCAATGATCCTGTGATTACCAATACGGTATGGCATACTATTGGTGAAGCCTTTATCACCGTTAAAGCCTATGAGGTATTGGCTCCAGGATTAGAATTAAGCATTGCTCCGAACCCAGTACAAACTTACACAACGATCAGTCTGAGAGGTGTTGAATTAGAGCAGGCGCAATGCGAAATGTTTGATAGCCAGGGAAGGCTAATTGCACTCTTGCCAATGCAAAACAACGCCTTACGTATTGATCGCACGGAGCTCCCTCAAGCCGGTCTTTATTTCTTCCGTATTCGGCAATCCGGTACGCTAGTTGCACAGGGAAAGCTAATCGTACATTAACGAAGGCTCCGAGAGCACATTAAGAGTATTCCAATTTTACGGTAGAGCCTCATCAGAAACCTGATGAGGCTTTTAATAATGAAGTGAAATTCCACCATCTAGCATGGGGTGAAATTAGGATACAGGCCAACGCTTCTAATTGCTTGGGTCCTGTAGTATTAACTTCCACATTGGTAGGACACTGAGCTCCTTCTTAGATTTGTCTGTAGTAATAAAAAAATCTTCTGCTTAAGCTTTCGCACAGACGAATTACAAAACCCTAAATGAGTTCAACACCTTACTTTTACAGCGTGCGTTTACTATTGATTGTTGGAAGTTTACTAAGCTGGGTGTTCAGCTGTAATTCACCGGAGAACATAAACGTTATTCCGGAGTCTGATTTGGAAACTAAAGCTCCTTTGATGGCCTATCGTGGGGCTGTTGGCGAGCAGCTGGAGACCTTTTCACTCGCTGTAGGAACTCAGTTGCAATTGCGAGACGGAGCTGCTTATTTCCAGTCTGCTGACCCTTACTATAACCAAGCCTTACTGCAACCAGTGATTTTTGATGGAGATAGTTGTTGGGTCCCAATCAACCTTCCGAATGTATTTATTCCGAGTAAAAAACTGGATAGTTTACGAGTAGAGCAAACGGCCAGACTTTTATTGACCAATAACGGTGATCTGTTCCGCTATCGAGCCTTTAGCTGGGCGATGGAAGGTAAGTTAGACCGCCCCTTAACCTTTTTACTTACGGAAGGCGATCGGCTTGCAGCTCAATTTTCAGCAATAGGAGGGGGGCGATTAAATTTGTTGCAGTCTATGCAACAATTAGCGGGACCGTTGATTGCTGGATACCGTTTAATTGTACGGGACACCCAAAGTTTATACGTTCGTCATTGGCCAAGTTGGCAACTATTGGCTGACCGGCCATCGGCTCATGATTGGCAGCAAGAGCTAGTGAGCTGTCTACAAGTTAACTACGGGCAAGATACGTTAGCTGACCCTCAAAGCTTGATTTGGTGGTTATATACCGAAGAAGCTGAGCGTTATCATCGTTTAGGAGACAGTAGTACCGTAAATAGCCTGGCCAGGATGGCTAACTTGGTTAAACAGGAAACCGCTGCCTTTGCCTTGAGTTTGGATATGGCTGAGCAGGCCGTGCGACCCCTTTCAGCCGAGGGCCTTAAATTCTGGAATAGCCAGGAGGCCATCCTCTGGGAATTAGATAGTATCTTGGCGACTGACTGGTCGATCATCCCTGATCGAGAGCGCATCGCGCTGGGCGTCCTAAGAGATCGACTACTAGCCCCTGATACCAGCGGCATCCGATTGGATTATCGATCGGGTCGCTTTGATTAATGTTTTATGCCCCCTGTACTAACTCTGACTATAATTGCCGTTGCCTTTTTAGTGGCACTTTTCGTATTCTTGCGCCTGTTGGGCGGCAACCGTTTGCCGTCGCAGAAACGCCGTCAGGAAGAACTGGAAAAGCTGAAAACCGATATGGATTCCTGGAACGGTAAACTGGTTACCATTACCCAGGAAGAGCTGGATATCTTTAGCCTTAGCCAGGATCGTCAAGTGGTCAAGACCGGCGCAACCACCACAGCTAAGGGCATTTTTACCACCATCTTTCAGGAGCCGATTTTGTCCTACAGCTACAAGCGCTATTTGGGCAAACAGGTAAATGATTTACTGTACGCCAAGTCTGCCGAACACGAATACGTCTACTGGACGGAAAACGGCCGCACAGAAGTAAGTATTGATGGCCAGTTGGTTGGGGAGTTGCGGGACCGGACCATTTTCGGCCAACGAACCGGCAAAGCACTGGCTAGTATCGGCAAGACCGCCCGACAGAAATACCTGCCTATCCAGGTAGGGGGCCGAGAAGTAGGTGGGCTCAGTACTGAGCCACCGGCGAAAGAGCAATCCCTCAATCAAAAGGCGCTGGAGTTTATTCCTAAGGATTTGACCCAAAAAGAAGAGCAGTTGATGCTGGCCCTCATTACGCGGGAGTTAGTACTACAATCTATTCCCAGTAAGAAGTAGTTATCACAGTTATTAGGTTTCGGTAGTTAGTACGGAGTCTGAATTAACTGACTACTCAGAACTAATTACCCAGAACTCAGAACTCAACATGAAATATTGGCCATTGCTTATTTGCTGGGTGCTTGGTTGCCAGCCCGCTGAAGAAGAGATGCCTCCTTCTCTACCCAATATTGTCTGGATTGTAGCCGAAGATCTATCTCCCATTATTCCTCCTTTTGGAGACAGTACCGCTGCCACTCCTCAGCTCAACCGGCTGGCTGCTGAGGGTATTCGTTACCCCAATACTTTTTCTGTAGCGGGGGTGTGTGCTCCCAGTCGGGCAGCTCTGGCCACCGGTATGTATCCCATAAGTATTGGGGCGCAGCATATGCGTAACCAGAGTTACCAGGCCTATTTCGATGATTTGGGTATTCCAGCTTACGAAGCTGTACCGCCGCCAGCAGCCCGCATGATTAGTCAGCGATTGCGACAAATCGGTTACTTCTGTACCAATAATGATAAACAAGACTATCAGTTTGCTGCTCCGCTGACGGCCTGGGACGAACAAGGCCCAAATGCGCATTATCGCCACCGACCTGATGCTGACCAACCCTTTTTCAGCATCTTTAACCTAGGCATCACCCATGAAAGTCAGGTTTGGACGACCGGGCTCAAAAACCTACGCTGGACCGAGGGCTTCGAAGACCCCGCCAGGGAACATCCTCGCTGGAAAGACCGACTGGAAGGCGATGATCGCCCCCTATTGACGGTAGGACCTGCGGAAGTACAAATTCCTCCCTACCTCGTAGATGATGAGGTAACTCGGCAGGACGTAGCTCGCGTCTATAGCAATATTGAAATATTGGACCGACAGCTCGGCCTCTTGCTCGATCAGCTCGCGGCGGACGGATTGCTGGACAATACCATCGTCGTCTGGTATACCGACCACGGTGGCCCCTTGCCCCGACAGAAGCGCCTACTTTATGATAGTGGTCTGCGGGTGCCGCTCATTATTCGCTGGCCGGATCAATATGGTGCGGGTACTCTGGATTCTAGTTTAGTCAGTTTCGTAGATTTTGCGCCCAGCACTTATCGGATGGTGGGCTTGGATCAGCCTGACTATTTACAAGGGGTGGCTAGTCTGGGCCGTGGTTCAGACCTGCCAAAACGCGAATACGCCTACGGAGCAGCGGATCGACTGGATGAGATCTATGACCGCATTCGGGCGGTTACCGATGGTCGGTTCAAGTATCTGCGCAACTATTATCCAGAGCGAGGCTATTACTTGCCCGTTTCCTACCGGGAGCAGATGGGCGCAATGCAGTCCCTCTTAGCAGGCCGGGACGCAGGTACCTTAAATGAGTATCAGGCCCAGTGGTTTCGGGCTGAAAAGCCGCAGGAGGAGCTGTTTGATACCGCAGTGGATCCCCATGAGCTCCATAATTTAGCAGATGATCCGAGCTATGCTACTCAATTAGCAGAGCTACGGGCGGTCTGCGATGCCTGGCTAGCTGAAGTAGGCGACCTTAGTGATTGGCCCGAACCCGAATTGGTTGCACATCTTTGGCAGGGAAATGAACAACCCCAGGTGGCCCGACCTTATTTAAGGCGTGACAGTTTGGGACGTTTTGTGCTGATCAGCGAAACCCCCGGTGCGGAAATAGCTTATCGCATTTGGCCGCAGGATAGTGCCCGCAGCGCTTGGCGGATTTATCAGCAACCGCTCGAATGGACACGAGGTGATAGCCTCACCGCCATCGCGCATCGTATCGGGTATCTACCCTCAGAAATTGCCGCAGGCAGATAACAACCAACCTTACCGCTAGCAATGGAAAACAGTTTGCAATCATGAAGAACTTAGTAGTCGCCCTTTTCTTTTTTATGGCCTGTGGAGGCTCCTCTACAACTGATGCAGAAGTGCACGGTGGTCCCGATCGTGGGCAAGATCCTGCTACCGTTGACTTGGCCCACGAAGTGGTATTTGCGAACGAAGATGTCTTGTGGGGCTTCGATTTTTTGCCCGATGGCAGTATGCTAGTGACGGAGAAAAGTGGCACCCTATTCCACGTATCAGGAGGAGAAGGAGTGGTGGTGTCAGGACTTCCGCAGGTCCGAGACGCCGGCCAGGGAGGTTTACTGGATGTGCATCTGCATCCAGATTATACAGAAAATGGCTGGTTGTACCTGAGCTATTCTTCGACCGAAGGCAGTGGAAGTGGTGCCAATACAGCTATCGCTCGCGCCCGCCTGTCGGATAATGCGCTAACAGATTTTGAAGTCGTCTATAAAGCTAGTCCCAACACCAGTAGCCGCAACCACTGGGGTAGCCGACTGCGCTGGGGAGGTGATGGTAAACTGTACTTTGCAATCGGTGACCGCTTCAATCGCGATGTGAACCCACAGGATATTAGTCGCGATGGAGGGAAGATATACCGCATCAACGACGATGGTAGTATTCCAGCCGATAATCCCTTTGTCGGCACCGAAGGCGCTAAGCCAGCCATCTATTCATATGGCCACCGCAACCCACAGGGCATGGCAGTGCATCCTGAAACTGGCCAAATCTGGACCAATGAACACGGCCCGCGTGGCGGAGACGAAATCAATATCATTCGCCCAGGGATTAACTACGGCTGGCCAGTCATTACTTATGGCATCAATTACAACGGTACAACCATTACCGAAGAGACGGAACGAGAAGGTATGGCACAGCCGCTGCACTACTGGGTGCCCAGTATTGCACCTAGCGGAATGGCCTTCATCGATTCGGACCGTTACCCTGGCTGGAAGGGGGATTTACTGGTCGGCAGTCTCAAGTTTGCCTACCTGGACCATATTGCAATGGATGGCGAAAAGGTCGTTCGAGAAGAAAAGCTCCTCGATGGACTAGGCCGATTGCGAGATGTGCGTATGGGGCCAGATGGATTGATTTACGCCAGTGTGGTCGGTACGGGGATCGTGCGGATCTTGCCGCCTGAGTAGCAGCAGAGCAATATCAGGATTGGAGCGGACAGAGCAATGAGTAATGAGTAATGAGTAATGAGTAAACTAGTTTATTAGTTTACCGGTAAATTCATGCTCTACTACTTTCCCGCCTCTGGCAAAATCGGATACACTACAATATCGCGATGACGCCCAACTAAGTCGCCCAAACGGTTATGCATATCATCGTTGAGGTGGTCTTCCCCCGCAGCGATCAGATAGCGAACACCCTGACCATAGAGATAATTAAGATCCTTGGCACTTCGCCAGACGTGGAAATAATCCGAATAGCCGAGATTATTGCAGTAAAAGAGAGAAATGTTCGGACTATAATCCGGCATGACGACTACCACTGCGTCCTGGGAAACGCCCATTGCTCTTAAGGCGGGCTCAAAGTCCATCCAGGAAGGGTTGACATCTGGGTAACTATAGTACTCGGTCATCTCTTCGTCCAGATAAACCAGCGTGTAGGCAAACAGCCCTAAGCTCAGGCCAAGGGTAACCCATTTGACCTTGGCCTTGGTCAGCCAATCTTTATACAGTCGCAGCCAGCCTACGGTAAAGAAGATCAAAGCAGGAAGACCAGTGACGAGGTAATAGTCATGGCTGTTGAATACTTCGTAGAATAACAGAATGTAAGCCCATGCTCCTAAACTGAGTAGAATGACCAGCCAGTTGAAAAGCGAGCGGTAGGTGCGCGGATTAAACAAATAGGTGATCAACATCGCACACATAATCCACCAGAGGGGGCGATGCGCCATCCGTTTGAAAAAACGAACGGTTAACCCACGCCAGGCGGCAGCTCGCTCGGTAGCATCTGCTTCCCAAATGGGAAGAAAACCCGATAGGTTAGCCTTGTTGCCGTAGGTTTCATTATAGGACTGAGCGTAGAAATACCAAGCCAAAAAGGGTAGCAATACAATGGCTGCCCATAGCCCATAACCCGCTAGTCTGCGCAAACTGAGTTGGCGTAAATTTTCGTGTAGCTCCGCTTTAAAAAACAAGTGGGCCAGGCCAATGGTACCCACCATGGCTACAAAGTGTATTCCTTCCGAAGCTTTTAGGAGCAAAGCCATACTTAAGCTTGCTGCAGAAATAAGGAGCCAGCGTAGACGCCCTTCATCCTGGAAGTATCGCCAAAGCGCCCAGTAGGCAATGAATACCATGCCCATTGCTGGTACGTTTGGCAAGGTATTATTCCCGTAATACAATAAAAGCGGAGAGGACAGCACCAGTAAGGGGGGCAAGAGCGCCAGGTAATCATTACCAATTTGTCGTCGACAAAAAAGGAAAAAGAAGTAAGCACCAATCGTGAAAATCAGTAGGTGTAAACCCCGTAGCCAGGCAGGGCTAAAGCCAAAACCTCGCCCAAATTGGCCCGCTATCCAATAGGTGATTGGTAACTCAGTGGCCATTTTGCCTTCCTTTCCTGCCAGATTGTAGACCTGAGGCTCAAATAGGTTATTACTGCCCTGCGAAAACTGACGTGCAAAAGCAGCACCGTCCGCCTGCCGCCAGGCGTGGCAACCAGTTGGCCCTAGATCGATACGTTCGACTACCTGCCCGAATCCGAAGATCAGCATAATCGCCAAACCAAAAAGTAAGAGAGCGAGGCGAGAGGTAGAGGAGTTCACAGTTTTCGGTATACGGTAAGCTGTAAAGGTCTGTAAAATTCGTTTACCAGCGAAGTCCTACATCACTCACGGCTGAAGTGTCAGTTAGCTGGATATAGGCCTGATCCTGTAATCGCCGGTAGCCAAGCGGTCCAAAAACGGTAGGTACGGCAGCTAAGTCAGGATCATCACAATAAGCGGGTGGCTCTCCCTCAATGGCCATTATGGTTCTTGCCCGTTGAGGATCTAGGTAGCTGGAAAGTAAGAGCGTTTCAAAACTCAAACCCCATTCCATTTTTAGCAGCTCCATATCTAAGCTGTCCTTCTGGATGAGTAGGCGCTGCTGCTCTTGATCTTGTAGTAAGCTGACTTTTTCCTCCAGGTAATTGAAGCGGTCCTGATAAGTCGGACTGACTAAAAGGATACTCACCAGCCGAAAGAGAACGAAGCCAAGGAGTAGTCGTTTGATCCACTTACTACTAAGTTGAGGCAGGACATCGAACACGAAGGGCAACGCAAGAATACTCCCAAAAACGTAATAATAGCTTTCAATATAAAAGCGATCCGGTGCCCACGGCCAGGCACAGACAATCAAACACAGCCAAGTGAAAAAAGGGAGTACTATTACAGTTAACCGCCACCATTCTTTTCGGCGGATATACTGATGCAAAATCAAAATCAGCGCCATGGTCAAGGGTAGCTGCGTACTCAGTGAGTAGCGCATGAATCGATCCATAGCTGGGTGCCCAAACAGGCCCGGTAGATTGGCTAGCATATTCTCAGCCATCCCCATGGCCGCCTGATCGTAATTACTTTGGTTAAACAAAAACTGCCTGCCAATAAAGAGCAGAAAAGCCACTACCATCACAGCCAGTATAAAATAGGACTGCTTCTTGTGGGGCGATTGACTACGCACTTCCCGCACTAAGAAAAATAACCAACCAGCCAACAAGGGGGCAATTCCCAACGGGTGAGTATAGATGGTCAGTAAACTCAGCGGTAGCAGTAGTAGTACTCTCCAGGACATTGCCCAATGTTGAACCGTCGATATACCCACCGTCACTAGCGCAAGGACCGTGGAAATAATGAGCTCATTCTGAATCCAGAAGAAAGTATGCGCAGTGACGAATAAAAATAGACAGCCAATGGCCCAAGCAAATGGCTGTAGTCTAACGCGCTGTAATAGTAAATAAAAGAGCAATGGGTAGAGGGCAAAACTCAAGGAGTAGCTGACTAAAACTAAAGCAAGTGGAGCCTGTATTTGCGCTAGGAGATACGGCAAAAACAAAACCAGGGCACCTCCGTAACGCTGATGTTGAATCGGGAGACCATCCTGCTCTAATAGACTAAAAATTTGATAAGAAGCATCGAGAAAAAACACCCTTTCTTGCCAATAGAACAATGCCAGTAGGACTAAAAGGCCGAGCCCGATCAGTAATGATCGATGGATAAAATTCGATGCTTTGTAATGGTCTGCCTGCAAAATTATTCCCCCTCTTCCAGAATTCCCTTCAACTCATTGAGTTTCATCATGCATTCGATGGGCGTCATCTGGTTGATATTTACCTCGATCAAGGCTTCTTTCAGCTTCCCGGCGGTAGGATCAGAGGTCTCAAAAATACTGAGTTGTAGTGCTTCGGCGGAGATACCACTGGGGGTTTGTACTTCCGCAGGTCCAGCCACTTGACCTTTTTCAATGCGGGCAGCTTGGCCATTGGAGCCTTTCGCTTGTGGTCCTTCTCCGATGTGCTGTTGCTCCAATTGCGCAAGAATAGCCGTGGCTCGTTGAACGATAGCTGGAGGCATACCAGCCATGCGCGCCACGTGAATACCAAAGCTGTGTTGGGAACCACCCGCTACTAGTTTACGTAAGAAGATGATCCGCCGCCCGATTTCCTTGATCGCAATATTGTAATTATGAATTCGCGGCAGCTGATCTGCCAGCTCGTTCAACTCGTGATAATGCGTAGCGAAGAGTGTCTTCGGACGACTCGTACCGTTATTATGCAGATATTCCGCAATCGCCCAGGCAATGCTGATACCATCAAAAGTACTGGTGCCTCGACCAATTTCATCCAGCAGGATAAGTGAGCGATCCGTAACATTATTCATAATGCTAGCCGTCTCATTCATCTCTACCATAAAAGTGGACTCACCACTACTAATGTTGTCGCTAGCGCCAACCCTGGTGAAAATTCGATCTACTAAGCCCAAGCGCGCACTATCAGCGGGTACAAAACTACCAATCTGAGCCATGAGCGTGATCAGCGCCGTCTGCCTCAGTAAAGCAGATTTACCCGCCATATTAGGACCCGTAATCATCAGAATCTGCTGCTCATCCCGGTCCAGAAAGACATCGTTGGCCACAAAGGCCTCTCCTACGGCCAGTTGCTGTTCAATGACGGGGTGCCTACCCTGCTTAATATCAATCTGGTAGCCATCGTCTACCGTAGGCAAATGATAGTTGTTGCGGTTGGCCGCTTTGGCAAAACTCAGTAAACAATCAACCTGACCGATTAGAGCCGCATTTGTCTGAATGGGGCTAATAAAGGCCTGTAATTCTACGACCAGCTGTTCGTAGAGCAATTCCTCTCGCTGTAGGATTTTTTCCTCAGCATTGAGGATTTTATTCTCTAGCTCCTTGAGTTCTTCGGTGATGTAGCGCTCGGCATTAGTCAGTGTCTGCTTACGCGTCCACTCTTCAGGCGCCTGATCTTTGTATTTATTAGTAACCTCCAGATAATAGCCAAAGACGTTGTTGAAGCCGATTTTCAACGAGCTGATTCCCGTCCGCTCGGCTTCTCGTTGCTGAATACCTGCCAGTCGATTTTTCCCATTACGACTGATGTCACGCAAGTCGTCTAACTCCGGGTCAAAGCCATCCGCAATGACACCTCCCTTATTTAAGTTGACCGGAGGGTCCTCCATTATGCGGCTAGCAATGATGGCACACAAGTCAGGCAAATGATCCAGACGTTCGGCTAATTGACCTAGTCGGTCGTTACCACTTTCTGCCAGTAAGGCCTTTAGTGGCTCTAAAACCACGAGGGCTCTACGTAATTGGCGAATTTCCCGTGGATTTACCTTCCCCAAAGGGACCTTGCCAATCAGGCGCTCTAAATCTCCGATTTGTTGAAGCAGCTGATCCAACTCGCGAAGGACCTCTCCTTGATCTACCAGGTATTGTACTACGGAGTGGCGAGCAGCAATCCGCTCTGCATCCTTGAGCGGCAGGACAATCCACTTGCGCAGTAATCGTCCTCCCATGGGCGTAACTGTATGGTCCAGCACCCGGACCAGAGGGACCCCCGTTTCGTGAGGGCTATGCAGCAGCTCCAGATTACGAATCGTAAAGCGATCTAACCAGACGTAGTGATCATTCGCCAATCGGCTGATGCGGGTAACGTGCCCCAGATTACGGTTCTCGGTGGTTTCTAGATAATGTAGTATCCCACCAGCTGCGCGTTGAGCCAAGGACAAATCCTCGATCCCAAACCCCTTGAGCGAATTCGCCTGGAAATGCCCCAATAATTTTTCGCGGGCATACTCGTCGGTGAAAATCCACTCGTCTAGCGGGCTGAGGAAGAAACGCTCCCCGTAAGTTTCTTGAAAATGCCGCTTGCGGTCCTTGCCTAGCAGAATCTCTTTGGGTTGGAAGCTTTGCAGCAATTTATCAATATAATCACTGCCTCCTTCAGCTACTAAAAATTCTCCGGTACTGATGTCAAGCAGAGCCAGAGCCAGCTGATCCCGTTTTCCTCCCGACCAGGCCAGGCTCGCCAGGAAGTTATTGGTCTTGTGATCCAACAGTTTATCGTCGACAGCCAAGCCCGGAGTTACAATCTCGGTTACTCCCCGTTTAACAATCTTTTTCTCCTTACTGGGCTTTTCTAGTTGTTCGCATATCGCCACCCGGTAGCCAGCTTTTACCAGCCGGGGTAAATAAAGATCCAGACTATGGTAAGGGAAGCCCGCCAATTCTACGTCACTACCGCCATTGTTGCGGCTGGTAAGTACAATCCCCAAAGTTTGGGATACGGATACGGCGTCTGCTCCAAAAGTTTCATAAAAATCTCCTACCCGGAATAGCAGGATGGCCTCAGGATATTTTGCTTTGACCTGATTGTACTGCCCCATTAAGGGCGTGACCTTATTAGACTTTTTCTTCGCTCGTTTTTGCGCCACGGACAAGTAAGGATTGCTCTAAGCTTGACAAGGTAAACTAATTGGGTTGGCTTGCCAATATTATCCCCTAGCTTTTGCCAGGATTCTCTCAACATGCGCTTAAGTCATTATTGAATGCTAGCGAAAAGGAGAAAAGTTAGTCCAGAAAATGGAGTAATCCATTGTTTGCGTAATCATATTGTTATATTTAAGCCTTGAGCCCCACAAACTCAACCTATTCTAAACGAAATACTATTCATGTCCCGGGAAATATTTTCCATCAATGCACTGCTGGGAACTGAACTGTTGTCAGAAAATGGCTTTAGCATTGGAGTAATCGTCGATGTAATCGCAGATAAAGCGGGAGGGCAATTTGATTTCTTCCTGATTTCTTCTGGAGAGATTCTAGGCCAGAATGATCGACTGTACGCTATTCATCACTCCTTTTTTAAACTGAGAAATACGAAGGAAGAATTGATATTTAGTCCGCAAGCAGCCCAAGAAGGGAAAGAAGACGCTAAGGCTGCACTACCCGATCATTATCGGACTAGCAGGGTAGGGGATTATCAAAACTTCCTCAACGAAATTCTCCACGACCTGACCTTCGGCGGGCATCGCTCCGACAATGGAATAGATTTAGTGTAATTATTCTGTTTTTTCGCAGCTAAAACTTGCGCAATAAAGGGGATTGGAATATTTTCGTTCTTAATAGTTGCTAAGGCAACTGTTTTGATCCCAACCAATACCGCCATGTTCCAAGATTATAGCCAGTACGATAGTGAGGCCTACCGCGTTTGGCGACTGTTATTCAGTCGACAGTTTGAGCAACTTAGCAGCTTCGCTTGTCAGCCATACCTTACTTGCCTCCAAGATTTATACCCGGTCCTCAGCCCTGACCACCCACCACGATTCAGCGACCTCAACCGCCTGCTCCGCCAACGCAACGGCTGGAGCATTGAGGTCGTTGATGGCTTTTTAGATGTTAAAGAGTTTTTTCACTTGCTTACTCAGCGACGCTTCCCTTCCAGCACCTGGCTGCGTAAAATGGATCAACTCGACTACCTCGAAGAGCCCGACATGTTCCATGACATTTTTGGCCATATTCCCCTTTTTATGGACAAGGCCTACGGTAACTATGCCGAAAAACTAGGACAAATCGGTATGCAATTCTTGGACGATGACGAAATGATCCGGCGGCTACAAAGACTCTATTGGTTTACAGTAGAGTTCGGATTAATGCGTGATAAAGAAGGCCAGATCAAAGCCTATGGCGCTGGAATCTGTTCCAGCATCGGAGAAGTAAAGCATATCCACGAAAACCCTGAAGTCGAAATCGTCGACTTCGAGCTTGATGAGGTACTAGAACGCGAATTCATCATTTCTGAAGTACAAAAACGCTACTACGTCATTGATAGCTTCGAGCAACTATACGGCACACTCGAGGAGCTAGAACGTCGTTTTCGGCTACAAGCCGCCTAAAAAAGACAGCATACTCGCTGGCCGAATTCCGCCGACCGTAGTGAGGTGGTTCGTCCAGCGAGTAATGCTATCTACCTAACGGCTAATGAATGAGAGTTCTCTTAGCACCTAAGCTTTGGCTAAATCATCGATAAATAGTGAGGAAACATCTCTTTCCACAAAGGCCAGTCGTGCTCTTTCCAGCCTCTTATATCTAGCCAGTGGTTAATGCCCTTGTCGTTGAGAACTTTCGAGAAGCGTTCCGTCCCCTCCCGGCAAATATCCCATTCACTCGTGCCAAGAATAATCTTCATTTTCCAGATATCACCATGGTCCAGTCCCGGTACAAAGTCGACTGGATTGTTGAAGAAAACATCATCACTGTAGTAACCATGCATGAAGCTTTTGATGTCAAAAGCTCCACTCATGCTGAATAGATGACTGACGTATTCAGGGTGGCGGAATGCGTAGTTGGCAGCGCTAAACCCTCCAAAACTGGCCCCAGCAGCACAGATACGACCAGTACCCGCTTTCCAGCGGATCTGAGGAATGAACTCCTCGTGCAAAAACCGATCGTAGCGAATATGACGTTGTACCCGTTCGTGGGGGTGCACATCGCCATACCAGCTGGCGTGATTGACGCTATCTGGGCAGAAGATTTGTACCAATCCTTGTTCAATAAACCAATGGGCTGCTTCTATCAACCCGAAGTCCTTGGCCTCATAGTATCGCCCCAGGGTAGTAGGGAAGATAACGACGGGGTAGCCCCGTGTACCAAAGGTCAGAATGTCTACATCGTGTCCCAGATGATGGGAATAAAATTTACTGTGTGATTCGTGCATGGCCCAAAAATAAGAAAGGCGAGCATTGCTCGCCTTTCTTATTTAAAACTTTGTGGGCCCGGAATTACGAGCCCTGGTTTCCTATGTAGCTAATACCTCCCGGTAAAGGATGGGCTCCGGATACTCTTTTTGCATAGTATAACGGATTACATCAAATGCAGTGACGACCCCCTTGAGTTCATTGCGTAGATTGACGACGGGTAAGGTTTTGAAGCGGCGATCCATAAACAATTCGGCAGCGGTGCCTACTTTGTCCTTGGGAGCCAACTTGACTACATTGGTCGTCATTATCTCGCTGACTGGGCGATCGGCCTTGCAGTCCGGCCGGGCAGCACAGCGCCATAGGTCGTAAGAGGTAACTAACCCTACCAGCAAACCGTAAGCATCTAGGACGGGAAGCTGCTGTAGGCGTTCCCTCTGCATAAGTTGCGATACTTGCTCAACGGTATCTTTCGGTGATACGGTGCGTACTTCCTTACTCATTATAGAGCGTACTTCTTCGTTCATCATAGGCAGGTAGGAATTTTGTGAAAAATCTCATTTGCACTTAAATATAACTAATTTATCTCTTAAATCCAAAAATAATGTGGTCAAATTTACTTGTGTCGGATTATAATTTGTTTTTGTGTTGCTGTTGAGTCGCCCCTCGTTTATTATTTATCGTCTTTCCAACTTCCGCAAGGCCCTGGTCCCGCCTTCGGCAGGGTTTGCAGACCTCGCTCTTGCTAGAAGTCCCTACGGGGCCAGAGCTCCAATATTCCTCTTTTCCTAAATTCTACCCAACTACCCAACTATAACCTACTTCCACTCTCAGCTCCTTTTGAACAACTCACCACAACTACCTACCTTCCGGCCATAACCCTGTCATCATGCATTACTTCCGTTTTCTCTCCCAATCGTTAGGGGCTCTATTCCGGGGGGATCATCGGCCCATTGTGCGAAACTATCGACTGTCCAGTCGAGAACTAGGACGAAAAGTGAAAGTGACGATCTATCGCCCACCCATTCTGCCGACCCAAAATTGTCGCTTATTACTCTGCCTGGATGGCCAGGATTTACCACGCATGGACATGCAGGGAATTTTACGCAGCCACTATCGTAAATATCCAAGCCGACCAGTGGTCGTAGTCGGTATCCACGCTGCTGACCGCATCCGGGAGTACGGAACCGCTGGGCGACCCGATTATCAAGGAAGGGGCGACCAGAGTACGGCCCATCAGCAATTCATTATACAACGACTCCTTCCCTGGCTGGAAGGCCGCTACCAGCTGTGGCCCGCCGCAAAATATCGTGCAACTATAGGCTTTAGTCTGGGGGGGCTACATGCCTTTGATCTAGTATGGCACCATAGTAATCGCTTAGGCAGCGTTGGGGTATTTAGTGGTGCCCTCTGGTGGCGGTCTGCCACCTTTGATGAGGATCAGCCAGACGCCAACCGCATCGTACACGATTACGTAAAGGCGGCAACTAAGGTCACGAGAAATATTAGGGTTTGGCTAATGGCAGGAACCGAAGATGAAAAAGAAGATCGCAATAACAACGGCATTATTGACGCCATCGACGATACCATCGGATTGCAGGCATTATTACGAGCAAAAGGTCTAAAATCTGATTTCCGACTGAGTTATCACGAAGAAATAGACGGACGACACGAACCCGCTACCTGGGGGGAAGTGATGCCCCGGTTTTTAGATTGGTGGTATCAGAACAAAACTTAATTGTAGCCCGATATTAGTAGCGGTTAGGGCCGTCCATACCTCGTTCAATATAGACCGCTTCATTCATTTCAAAGTGCATCTTCATTACTTCATTCAAGTAAGTCTCTATTGATTCCAAACCCATAGCCCGCCGTCGTTCATCCAAGAGTGTACTATCACGAGTAGGTAATGGGCTTACCCAAAAGTCCTCACTATACTGTAGCTGTGTACCGTACACAAGCGGTTGGTCAGCGTTCATAGCTACCCGATCAGTCAGATAGGCATAATCACTGGGATTAGCCTGTTTGCTATCAAGAGCCACTTTCATTTTTCCCAAAACCTCAATTTGAAATTCAGGAGCATGGTCACAATGCTGTACTAGTATCCAATATTTTTTAGAGATATCGGGGCCTACCAGATCGAAACTTGGAAACCCATGCGCTAATAGTATCCGTTCTAGTTTAGGGGTGTGTGCCCGAAAAATACTATCCTGAGCTGTATAGAGAGAGTCTCTCGTTCGGGCGGATTCTCCGGCCTTATGAGCGCTTTGGACAGCTTGATCAACCAGATACATTTGTTCAATTTCTGCGACTAAAGCTGTAGTGTCAATCGTTGGCGTGGTGTGTTGATCTACTGCTTCTGCCTGCCGACAGCTAAAAGTCAAAAGCAGAAGCATAGCTAGCCATCCCGTAACACCTAATGATTTCCTCTTGTACATAAAGACAAACTGTTTCATTATCATAGACAGTCGTAAGGATGCTAAACGTTGCAACTGAACTAAAAAATTATCTCATTGAGTTTAACGTCAGGAGGGAGTAATTGCTGCAAACTGTCTAGCCACTTTTCGGACCAGGCAGATGGATTAAGGTATAATTCATCTACCCCCGGTTGTAGAAGCCAGGGAATTCTTTTTTGTACTTCCGCAGGTGTTTCCCCACCGGTATGACTGACGATAAGCCGATGAGCCCCCGGGAGCTGTTTTACGAAATCCGCCCGCCAGTTGTCACTGAAGGCCGTAGTGTCTGCCAGGAGCAAGACACGCACCGGTACCTCGGCTGCTTCTACTGTTAAGGAATTGTCAGCAGCGCAATTCGTCAAGCTCAGTAAAAAAAGGAGATAAATCACTTTCATATTACTTCGTATGCCGTCTCAGTCAGTTGTTCGGTTTATTCATAGCCCAGAAAACGCAGATTGCGTTGTAGACCCTCATACTTGGTACGTTTGACAGCACTTTTGCGAAAGAGCTTTTGAAAGACCTCCTTAGTGAGCTCTCTCCAATCACTTTCCTCCATGCGGGCCAGGTCTTCATGCGGCTGAAAAGCTGCTTCCCGGTGGGGGGTACTGAATCGATTCCAGGGACAGACCTCCTGGCAAATATCACAACCGAAAGCCCAGCCTTCCAGCTGATCCTGAAATTGCTCAGGAATGCTCTCTTTGAGCTCAATGGTCAGGTAGCTGATGCACTTACTACCATCCAGTATATACCCTTGTGGAGAAATAGCCTCCGTAGGGCAAGCGTCTATACAACGCGTACAACTTCCACAGTAATCTTTTATCGGCCCATCTGCTTCGAGCTCCAGATCGATGATCAGCTCCGACAAAAAGAAGTAGGATCCTGCTTTTGGATTGATCAGTAGCGTATTTTTACCCACCCAACCAGTACCGGCACGTTTGGCCCAGTCCCGTTCCAATACCGGCGCTGAATCAACGAAGACACGTCCCTCGATCTGCCCGACTTGCTCCTGCAACCGCTCCACCAAAGTCCGCAGCTTATCCCTGATCACCCGATGGTAATCCTGGCCATAGGCATATCGACTGATTTTTGGAGCCTCCTGGCTAGGAGTGTCGTCCTCCGGGTAATAATTGTAAAGTAGGCTAACCACTGTTTTGGCGCCCGGAACCAGTTTCGTTGGGTCGGTACGTTTCTCAAAGTGATTTTCCATCCACCGCATTTGCCCGTGGTAACCTTGGTTGAGCCATTTCTCCAGCCGCCGGGCTTCTGGTTCCATTTGCTCAGCTTTGGCTACTCCAACGTAACTGAAACCTAACTCTTGGGCGAGCGAAAGCAGGAGTTGTTTATGTTTAGTGGCCAACATGAGGGGAAAGATAGTTGATCGCCGCCAGATGAATAAGTTTTCAGTTGGACTAACGCTTTTGCCCTAAAGGTCGTCTAGCTATACCAAATCACTAGGTACCTATGCGATTATTCTTATTCTTTATACTCCTATTGTGTATTGCTTGTAAGGAGGAAGCAGTCCTCCCCTTAGATCTAGATCTGATCTATATCAGGGTGCACAATGATACCGGCCAGCGCCTGGATGCTGTAGAGTTGGACTTTTTCTCTACTGATGAAGCTACTGCTATCTATCCCTCATTGGATACCGGTTCCAGCTCTGAGTACCAAAACTTTAGCAGAGCTGATGGCTGTGAATACAGCTGGAAAGCTATGGTTGGAGGACAGACGATCGCTCAAGGAGGACTTGTCTGTGACAATAGTATTCCCTTTGAAGCAGGCTACTATACCTTAAGGATTCACTGCCTTGCTGATGATTGTAATCGACAGGAATGGTTGGAAGATTAACGATGCTGGCGGTTGGACCTGCGGAAGTGGATATGCAGATAAAAATTGGACAGTTTTAAAAATGAAGAAAATGAAAAACAGCATACTTTTATTAAGCTTATTGACCCTGCTATTAGGGACTAGCTGTGATGATGATGAGATGGTAATCCCCGCTGGAGATATTCTGGTGCGGGTCAATAACTTACTGGGAGAAAACATCAGTGAGTTGGAAATAGGCTTTTTTGGCTATGATAACTTGCAAACGGTAGGAGCTGGTCAACTCGCAGCTGGTGCAGTATCTGAATTTCGGTCCTTTATGGAAGGAGGTAGTTGCGATTTTAACATCCGTTTTCGTGATGCAAATGGTACTTTACAGGAAAGCTGCACGCCTTGCGAATGTATCTGTCTGATTGATGAGGGCAACTATGAGGCGACGGTGAGTTATGCCGGCTTCTCTGGCACGGTGATACAGCTAGGACTACAGGAAATAGAGTAAAAGCTCTGCTGTTATCCTTGCTGTACTTCTCGGGCTTTCTGCGGGTCATACTTGACCATTAGATTTAGCCATACTGCTCTAGAGAATCGAAACCACCAGACAAAAATCAGTGCCGTTAGGAAGATAATCAGGGCGAAGGCACTTTCGATACTCCAACCTAATCCCCAGCGCAAGAGCATGGTGAATCCAAGTAAAGGGAAGACCATTAAGACATAAGACACAAACATGGCTCCGTAATAAAAGCCAGGTTCGGGCTCGAGGTTGGCGTTGCATTTAGGGCAACGATCGTGCATCTCGAAGGGCTTGCTAAAGCTATAGCTACCTGTAGCAAACATATCACCTTCATGACAGACCGCACACTTATGGTTGAACATAGCGTAGAGCTTGGAGCTTTTGGGTAAGAGTGGCATGGGAAGCAGAATTTTTCGTTCAACTAACGGAAAGCAAAGTTACGTACGTCTAGCTGAGTACACTTATCATTTACAACAGTTTAGTATGAAATATGTCACATTTTGCTTGGCCTTTTTGCTGGCAATCGCTTGTACTGATGATGATCAAGCTAGTAGTTCGACTGACTGTCAGGACAATGGTCCTATCCGCGTACGAATACTTCAGGAAATCGAGCCTGAACTGGAAGCCTTTGAATTAAATTTCTGGACAGATGGTGTAGACTCTACCACATTTTTCGACCTGACAAATGGCCAGCCAAGCACTTATTGTTCTTTTGCTCGAGCTGATGCCTGTAGCTTTAGCTGGGAAGCAAGAAATGCAGGTAACTTAGTCGAGGATTACGCAGCGATCTGTGCCGTGCCTGCCCCCTTATCTCCCGGAGACTATACTTTGCGGATATATTGTGAAGTAGGCAATTGTAGCCGATTTGAATTTCAGGAGGACTAATCGGCCACTTTTCGGTCCTATTTTCTGAAACATTTTGGGCTTTGATGGATTATAAAAGGGAGGAGGTGTTGGGGGTGAAGTGCATTTTTTGGATTTTTGGAAATATCCAAAAATCCAAAAATCACCTCCACACTCCCCATCAAAAATGCACACCTCTTCAATAACCTCCGAATAATTTAAGGCCTTTATGTCCACCCTTCTTTACATCGGCATCACCCTCGCTACCGTAGTCGGAATGGAATTCGTCGCTTGGGCAGCACACAAATACCTGATGCACGGCTGGCTGTGGTCCTGGCACGCAGACCACCATAAGCAGCATCACGAAAAAGAAGGTTTCTTTGAAAAGAACGATCTGTTCTTTTTAGTATTTGCCATCCCTTCAGCTGTATCTTATATGGTAGGGCTGTCCTATCCCAATTGGTTTTGGTTGACTTTCGTTGGGATTGGAATCAGTATTTACGGCTTGATCTACTTTCTGATTCACGATGTGTACATCCACCGACGCTTCAGCTGGTTTAAGCAACTGGACAGTAAGTATAGTCGGGCTATCCTTCGTGCCCACGGTCATCACCATGCGATCACTACTAAGGAGGGCTGTGAAAGTTTTGGTTTACTAGTGGTTGCCAAAAAGTATTTTGGTCGTCGTAAGGACTGGGATACTAAGCCACGTAGTACCGAAACTGCGCATTAAATATTATAACTTTATATTTATGACGTTCTAATTGTCATAATCAGTCGCTCCATGCAGGAACGCATTCTAGATAAAATTGCGGAGCCATTTAATATCGAACTCCCCACCGGAGATACGATGCTGTCTATGCTGGATGAGGTGTTGCCAGCCATCCGCAAGCGCTCCGAAGATTTGAACGAGGAAGAGTATTACCTCAATCGCTCCTGGATTGAAATGAGCGATGACGTAGAATTCAATGCAATTTGGCTCTACCGCTTTGAAGAAGGTGGACAACTACGCAGCTTCCGCGATGGGGAATCCGAGATGGGTAGCTGGGAAAACCTGGGCGAGAATAAAATGACCATGGGCTCCAGCTTTGCCTCCACCACCCTCTACACTTTAGCGTTTCTAGACGGAGACTTTCTTATCCTTAAGCGCTACGGTAATCTGGAGAATATCGACGAGGCTAAATACCGCCTGTTTGTGCGCGAAGCTTTAGCTACGAAATTAGACTGGCGCGAAGCCATTGAATACTTAGTCAATAAGTACAAAAGCGTTACGACACCCTTTGTCGCTTTGTCGCTCTTTCTGATTCTGATGATTATCCTCTTTTTTGTACTCTCTTATGGAGGCATCGGCTCTTAGTAATCTACACTGCCTGGCACTTGGGAAGAGCGCTTAAACATTCTCTATTTCTGCACGGTCAATCATCAATAATGTCTATATTTGCGGTCGCTTAGCCCGAAGCAGCCCACTGGGAGGCGCTGCCCGAGCGACGCGAATGGTGTCTAAAGCCCTCATTTTGGGGGCTTTTCGTGCAATTATGGCCTCCAGGCTTTAGGCGTACAGCACTGCTAATCATTTTTTAGGTCGCCGTGAAAAAACCGTTTTAAGCGGCGGGTTTTCGGAATTTTCTAAATCATTATTTTATGCAAGGCAAGGGAATTGTCAAGTTCTTCCTTGTGGTGATGGGACTGATCGCGATTGCTCAGTTTCTATTCTTGCTGCCGACTAAGCGCGTCGAGCGGCAAGCTGATGATTACGCCCAGCGTATTTCTTCCACCGTTCAAGGAGATGAAAAGGGTCAGCGCGATGCTTTCAAATCAGCTCGCACGGATTACCTAGACAGTGTGTCAAACGAGACGGTGTTCTCGCTTCCACTGCTAAAAGATTACACGTACCAGGATCTCAAAGCTCAACAACTCGCCTATGGTCTCGACCTTAGCGGCGGTATGAGCGTCGTACTGCAGGTTAACCTGCGCGAATATATTCTTTCCCTATCACGAAAATCCGAAGACTCCGACTTCACTCAAGCACTCGACCTCGCCTCCCAGCGTCTGGCTAACGCCCAGGATGATTATATCGCCTTATTTGCCGATGCTTGGCAAGAAGTCAAAGGCGACAAAAAACTGGCCTCTATCTTTTCGGCCAATCCTAATCTGCGTGAGCAGGTAGGTCTCAATACCTCTGACGGTGAAATCATCGATCTGCTGCGCGAACGCGCTGACGAGACGGTAGAGCTCACCTACGGCATGTTGCGCCGCCGTATCGACCAACTAGGTGTGGTACAGCCTAACGTAACCCTCGACGCTGATCGCGATATGATCCTCGTCGAACTGCCGGGTATCGATAATCCGGCCCGTGCCCGGGAATTCTTGCAGGCTGCTGCTGAGCTGGAGTTCTACGACGTACACCGGATGGTAGAAAATGGTATCAACTTCTTCGAGCTCTTCCAACGGGCTGACGAAGTCTTACTCAACAAGCAGTTGGCTGCAGCTGGTGATTCCACCGGTATCGACCTAGAACCTACCTACCGCTACGATACGACTTTTGTAGCCGATGCTGATGGCTTTCCCACTGCGGAAGTACAGTCCGTTGATACGGTAGAAATTCCTGCAGCAGCACCAGTTGGCCCGCTCTTAAGCAAGCTAATTATAGGGGGAGACCCTGGCTATGCTACGGCTGGTTACGCGCTGAAAAATGATCGTGACGAGGTGTTGGAAATGCTGGCTGATCCAGATGTTGCCCGCCTCTTTCCACGCTCGGCCTCTTTTCACTTCCAACGTGAAGCGATTGAGCCAGTTGATGGATCTACGATTCCTAATAACGCCTACAACCTGGTAGTCATCAAGAAGCCGGCCAATGGTGAAGCGCCCATTACGGGAGAAGCCATTGTGGATGCTCGCGCTGAAGCTGATCAAGTAGGTGAAATGGGTGTTGGTCTGACGATGAACACCGAAGGTGCCCGTGAATGGGCCCGTTGGTCACAGCGTGCTTCGGCGGACAATAAGCGCCAAATTGCTATCCTGTTGGATAGTCAGGTGGTTTCCGCTCCTTCGGTTAATGTACCCATTACCGATGGTCGTACGCGTATCGACGGCAACTTCAACGTACAGAAAGCCAATGACTTCGCCAATATCCTGAAGGTAGGCCGCCTGCCAGCACGTCTGCAGATTATCCAGGAAAGCGTGGTCGGTCCTTCATTGGGTGCCGACAACATTCGCACTTCGCTGGTGGCCATGGGCGTTGGGGTAGCACTACTGCTACTGTTTATGGTTTTCTACTACGGTGGTGCTGGTATCGTTTCTATCCTGGCGCTACTGCTTAACCTGATCTTCATCTTCGCGGCGATGGCTAGCCTCGGTACGGTATTGACCCTGCCTGGTTTTGCCGGAGTTATCCTGACCATTGGTATGGCAGTTGATGCTAACGTGATCATCTTTGAAAGAGTGCGAGAAGAATTGCGCTCCGGTAAAAAGATCGGTCAGGCGGTTGTAGACGGTTTCGCCAACTCTTACTCTGCGATCATCGATGCCAACGTGACGACCTTCCTGGTGGCCATGGTACTGGCTTACTTCGGTCTGGGGCCCATCAAAGGTTTCGCCGTTGTATTGATGATTGGTGTGGTCAGCTCGCTCTTCACTGCCGTATTGATCGGTCGGATGATGATCGAGTACTGGTTAGGCCGTAAGAAGAACGCTAACCTCAGCTTCTGGACCAACTCTACTAAGAATTCCTTCGCTAACGTCAATATTGACTGGATGGGCAAACGTAAGATCACTTACGCCATCTCTGGTCTGCTACTATTGGCTAGTCTTGCTAGTATCTTCACCAAGGGCTTTGACCTGAGTGTAGACTTCAAAGGAGGCTACAGCTATACCGTAGAGTTTGACCAGGATATTGAGGCCGAAGCACTGCGTCAGGCACTGAATGATCCTTTTGGAGGAACACCTACCGTAAAGAGTGTCGACGCTGATAATACCTACAGCATCGTTACCGATTACCTGGTAGACGTTACTGAGCAAGTAAACGGTCAGGAACCTCAAGAGGTAGTACTAGCTGCCCTACACCAAGGAGTAGTTGCCGCTACTGGTCAAAATGACCTTAGCCTGGAAGTATTCGGGGATTCAGAAGCTGAAGGCACTACCCATGTGGTCAGTGTCAGTAAGGTAGGCCCCACTATCGCTGACGATATCCGGAAGTCTTCTTACCTAGCTGGTGGATTAGCTCTGCTGCTGATCTTCTTGTACCTGTTGCTGCGTTTCGACAAGTGGCAGTACTCTGCTGGTGCCGTTGCCGCGCTCTTCCACGATAGCATTATCGTGCTAGGCATCTTCTCCATCTTCTCCGGTATTCTGCCGATCAATATGGAGCTAGACCAAGCCTTTATTGCTGCCATCCTAACGGTTATTGGTTATTCGATCAACGATACGGTAGTTGTATTCGACCGTATCCGTGAGTATATCAATGCCTACACGACCGGCAATAAAACGGAGGTGATCAACGCCGCTATCAACAGCACGGTAAGCCGTACGGTCATTACCTCTTTGACTACCTTATTCGTTGTGTCTACGCTGCTGTTCTTCGGTGGTGCTAGTATCCGCGGATTTGCGCTGGCGCTCTTCGTCGGTATCATCGTTGGTACCTACTCTTCGATCTTCATCGCTACTCCCATCGTCCATGACCTTTCAGACGAGATGAAGCCGAAGCCAGTTGAAAGTACCTCCAGCAGCAAAGCCAAGAAAACGGCTAAAGCTTAGTTGAGTTATTAGTTGCTAGTTGTCAGTTCTTAGTGGCTGCAACTACTTTGAAAAAGCCGTTGTGCAATCCTGCACAACGGTTTTTTTAGTTAAGCGGACTTCAATCCGCGCTGGGTTCAGCAGATTTTAGTCTGCGTTTAGTTTTGTGATTTGTACTTCCGCAGGTCTAATCGTAGAATCAAGAATGTTCCGCAATGCTGCGGGACTGTTAGAGTCAAAAGTCGAGACCATACAACTCTTGAGTCTCGACTCTCGAAAAGCTGACAGCATCAGCTTGGTCTCGTTTCTGGTCAGACCTGCGGAAGTACAAAAACTATTCCACCTCCGTCTTCTGACTGGCCAGGAACCGTTTTCTGAGGACCTCTTCTACTGCTACTCCTTCAATCTTTGATTCCAGCCAACTACTGATATCCAGATAGATAATGGGCCGCTGCTCGAAGGGCTTACTGGCTACTTCGTCATAACGACGCTTGAGTTGGACAAAAGCATCGTGTAATTGGTCCTCGCGGATGCGTGGCAAACGGCGTAGGAATTTGAAGATGACCTGAAGGGTTTCCTGCAGATGCTCGACCTTGGAGAGGAAGCGATAGACGGATTTTACCTGGTATTCCACCAGTTGGATATTTCCCATCTCAAAATGACAGATCAGGCTGAGAATCCTGGCGTAGGCCTGGATGTCCGAGCGGTAGTCGGGGCTGCGCTGGTTGATGATTCGATTGAGGTAGTCGATGGCTGTATCATTATCGCCGCTGCCGAAGTAGAGGCAAGCGATGCGATAATAGAAGAGCATATTGCGGTGATCGTCCCAGTTGTACCGACCGGAGTCGATAATCTCAGTGAGCTCGGGCACCAGCTCTAGCCCATCAGTAAAGCGCCCTTCTAAAAAGTGCAGCATGATCAAATGCGTAAAGCGATGTAGCTGGTAGAGGCCTTCGGTATTGAAATCGCTGATACCCGGATAGTCTTTCGGAAAGTTGATCAGTTGCTCGAGGGCGGTCTTGTAGCGATCGTGCTGCCACATGTTGAACAGGTTCGTCAGGTGGTTATGCAGGCCCTTGAGGTAGAGGTCTGGTTTGAGGGCAACCATCTGAGGTTGCTCCTGAAAGAGGTCTACCCAGCGTTGATTGTAGCGGTGACAAAGCGCAAATTCCTGGCGGATGTGGTGGTACCAGTGGTAAGCCTGGCAGTAGTAGATTTTTCCCCAAAAGGTGAGCCCTTCGTAGGGGCTGTCGGGGAGTAGCGATTCGAAGAGTGACTGTACAAAATACAGGTCTTCCTCTCCACTGACTAGGCCCCGCTTTAGGTAAAAACCATAGAGTTGCATGCCTAGAT
Source organism: Bacteroidota bacterium (assembly GCA_039030655.1). Lineage (GTDB taxonomy): Bacteria > Bacteroidota > Bacteroidia > Chitinophagales > Saprospiraceae > Neolewinella. The sequence continues at coordinate 46,940 of JBCCDS010000025.1, forward strand.
TAGAAAAACGATCAGTCAAGGCAATCTGCTTGGCCAATTGGCCACACTCCCGCGAAAGTTCTTCCGCCCGGCCTTCGATGCTACGGGTGATGTGCTGACCTTCAATCAGTTTTTCGAACTGAGCGATCTCCAAGGCCACGACCAGGAATTCAAAATTCAAGGCCTTTTTCTTGACTTTATCCAGGATATCCAGTGCCTGATTATACAGGCCCTTATTGTAGAGAATACGGCCGTAGTCGATTTGTTCCCTCAGTTGGATTTCCTCATCCCTATTGCGGTTCAGCAGCCGAAGACTGATGAGTAACTGTTTGTAAAGGTGGGCCTTGAGATTAGACAGCTGACTTTTCTTGATGCCTTCGATTTTACGCAGCAAAAACTCTTCATCATATTCCCCACTACGTTCCAACTGATCGAAGAGCTGGAGGAATAAGATTTCACTATTAACCTGCTGATTCCGACGAACGAATAGCCTGAAATGCCGCTTTTCGGCGCGGGTAAGTGATTCAATCAGGCGGAGTAAGTCATCAGTTTTCTGTTTTGGCATTGTATAAAAAATCTAGCTAGTTGACTGAATTACAGCTGTTTAGTAGCTATTTGATTAAGGCAAGTTTTGTAGGCGCCTTGGTCTAAGCGTCTGTTTCTGCGCAGGCGAATTGGTTAGTTTTGTAAGCTCCGACTAATTCGCACCCTCTTGAAAGGGCTTAGTTAAAGCTAAGCTAATACAATCGGGCACAAATTAGGACTTTGCAACTGATCCTAGTAAAAAGATAAAATTGCCCCTGGGCTGCTTTAACTATCAGAGATATGAGCACTAACCACATTCAAATTTTCGATACTACCTTGCGTGATGGCGAGCAGGTACCAGGCTGTAAATTAACAACACCTGCTAAACTAGAACTAGCCTTTCAACTAGAACGTCTGGGGGTCGATGTGTTGGAAGCAGGATTCCCAGTTTCCAGTCCTGGGGACTTTGAAAGCGTGGCGACCATTGCACGTGAAATCAAAGAACCCATTATCTGTGGCCTGAGTCGGGCCGTTGAAAAAGATATCATTACGGCGGCTGAAGCACTGAAAGGAGCGCGCCGCCCGCGTATTCATACTGGCATCGGTACCAGTGATTCTCACGTCTTTCACAAACTTAAAAAGACGCGTGAGCAAGTACTAGAGCAAGCCGTCTGGGCCGTAAAGCTAGCCAAGAAATACGTTGAAGACGTCGAGTTTTACGCCGAAGATGCTGGCCGAACGGACAATGAATACCTGGCTCAGGTCATTGAAGCGGTCATTGCCGCTGGTGCTACGGTCCTGAATATCCCCGATACTACCGGTTTTTGTCTGCCCGACCAATACTATGCCAAGATTGCTTATCTGGTGGAAAATGTCAAGGGTATCCACAATTGCACCTTGTCGACCCACTGCCACAACGATTTAGGCCTGGCCACCGCCAATAGTATAGAAGGGGTACGAGCAGGTGCTCGACAAATTGAATGCACCCTTAATGGTATCGGAGAAAGGGCGGGCAACACGAGCCTGGAAGAGTGCGTGATGGTACTCCGGATGCACCCTGAATTAGAGTTTACCACCGGAATCAATACCCGCCTACTGCAGGAAACCAGTCGTATGGTCAGCGATGCCATGGCTATGCCCGTACAGCCCAATAAGGCGATCGTTGGTTCCAATGCCTTTGCCCACAGCAGTGGTATTCACCAGGATGGTGTGATTAAGCGCCGGGATACTTACGAAATCATCGATCCCGCAGAAGTGGGTGTTGATCAGTCGAAAATCGTCCTGACTGCGCGTTCTGGTCGTGCAGCTCTAGCTTATCGCCTGAAGAATATTGGTTACGAGCCTACCAAGCTGGAATTGGATGAAATTTATCAATCCTTCTTGCAAGTTGCCGATGCAAAAAAAGAAGTGGTAGACCAGGATCTACACAGCATCATGGAAGGCGCGACGGTGTAAGTAATCAGTATCGTGCCAGCAATCATGAAGGCTGTTGTCGGGCGGAGTTGGGATTACTACCAAGAGCGAAGGCTAGCAATTTCCCAATTGCTTGAAGATAGTTGCCAACGCAACAAATTGTAAATACCCTCAAATCTGTAGGTAGACCGGCCTGGAGGCCGTTGTACCTTTGCTTTCTCTAAAGACGTATTCATGCCAAGTACCTTGTTCGATAAGGTTTGGGACGCCCACGTGGTAGATACCATTCAGGGTGGCCAACAGATCTTGTACATTGATCGCCACTTAATTCACGAAGTAACGAGTCCACAAGCCTTTAGTGGTCTTCGTAAACGCGGAATCGGTCTGTTTCGGCCGGACCGCATCGTAGCTACCGCCGATCATAATGTGCCCACTAAAGATCAAGATAAGCCCATCGCTGAACCACTAAGCCGCAAGCAGGTCGACATGCTCACCCAGAACTGCGCGGAATTCGGCCTGGAGCTATACGGTCTGGGGCATCCCTACCAAGGGATTGTTCACGTCATCGGCCCTGAGTTGGGGATCACCCGTCCAGGAATCACTATGGTTTGTGGTGATAGTCATACCTCTACCCACGGCGCATTTGGAGCCATCGCCTTTGGTATTGGTACTTCGCAGGTGGAACAGGTCATGGCCACCCAGTGCCTGCTGCTTAAAAAGCCTAAGAAGATGCGCATTAGCGTTGACGGCGAACTGCAGCCCGGCGTGTCTGCTAAGGACATCATACTATACGTTATTGCTCAACTTGGAACTGGTGGAGGAACCGGTTATTTCGTGGAGTATGCCGGAAGTGCCATCCAAGGGCTAAGTATGGAAGGCCGAATGACGGTTTGTAATATGAGCATCGAAATGGGCGCTCGTGGTGGAATGATTGCTCCAGATGAAACGACCTTCGATTATATGAAAGGCCGTGAATTTGCCCCCCAGGGAGCCAACTGGGAGGCTGCACTTGCCTACTGGCGAACGCTGCCCACCGAGGCAGGAGCAACTTTCGATCAGGAGTATCACTACCGGACAGAAGATATTGCACCACAAGTTACCTTCGGAACTAACCCAGGTATGGGGATGGGCGTAGATCAGACGATTCCACAGGCGAACGCCATTAACAATGCCGCCAGCATGGAAAAGGCCATGCGCTACATGGACCTAGAGATCGGACAAAAACTGGAAGGCATGCCCATCGATTACGTCTTTATCGGTTCCTGTACCAACAGCCGTATCGAGGATTTGCGAATTGTAGCCAGTGCGGTAAAAGACAAACAGGTAGCAGACTCGGTAACGGCTATTGTCGTTCCCGGCTCTCAACAAGTCGCTCAACAAGCCCGACAAGAAGGTTTGGATCAATTACTGACTGCTGCCGGTTTCGAATTTCGAGGAGCGGGCTGCTCTGCCTGTCTAGGGATGAATGAGGATAAAGTGCCGGCAGGACAGTACTGCGTTTCTACCAGTAACCGCAATTTTGAAGGTCGACAAGGCCCCGGTGCCCGGACCATCTTGGCTAGTCCCCTTACTGCTGCCATGGCCGCTGTCAATGGCCGAATTGTTGACGTTAGACAGTCTCTCTAAATCTAAAATGCCCGCTGGGATCAATTTTTCTATTATGCTGCCCTTTAAGTCCCTGGCTTCCACGTCTATCCCATTACCGATCGAAGACGTCGATACCGATCAGATCATTCCCGCTCGCTTTCTGAAAGCGACGACCAGGGAAGGCTTCGGAGAAAATTTATTTCGGGATTGGCGTTTTGATAAGCAAGACCAACCCAAAGCAGATTTTGTACTTAATAACCCTACCTACGGCGGTAAAATCTTGGTAGCTGGAGCCAATTTCGGCTGTGGATCAAGCAGAGAACACGCTGCCTGGGCCATTGCTGATTATGGTATCCGGGTGGTGGTCTCTAGCTACTTTGCGGATATTTTTCGCGGTAACGCGCTCAATAACGGTTTACTGCCTTTGCAGGTAAGTCCAGAGGTGCTGAATGAAATTTTTCAGACCATCGAGGTAGACCCTGCTGCAGTATTCAAAGTGGATTTGGAGGCCCAAACGCTGGTCAATGTAAATACAGGAAGTAGCACCAGTTTTGAAATTGATGCCTACAAGAAAACTTGCTTGTTAAATGGCTACGATGATATCGACTTTTTGCTCTCACAACGTGAGCAGATCGAGGCTTTTGAGGCTAAAAGAGTCGAATTTTAATAACGCTATTTAGCTCATCTCCTGGGAAATAAACAACAATGAACCTTAAGAAAATTGCCGTCCTGGACGGAGATGGAATTGGCCCGGATGTCGTCGCTCAGGCGATGAAGGTATTGGATGTGGTTGCAGACCGCTATGGTCTGGTCTTTCAATATGAACATGCCCTGGTCGGTGCCATTGCCATTGATGAAACGGGTAACCCCTTGCCAGATGAAACATTGGAGGTCTGTCGGCGTTCTGATGCGGTCTTATTTGGGTCCATTGGCCACCCTCGCTTCGATAATGATCCTTCAGCTAAGGTGCGCCCAGAGCAAGGTTTGCTCAAATTGCGTAAGGAGCTTGGCCTCTACGCCAATCTGCGTCCGGTGGCCAGCTACGACGAACTCCTGCACCTCTCTCCACTAACCAAGGAACGGATTCAGGGAGTAGATATGCTCATCGTTCGGGAGTTGACGGGGGGGATCTATTTTGGGGAAAGAGGGATCAATGAGGCTGGAAATGAAGCTTTTGATACCTGCTCCTACAACAGCATAGAAATAGAGCGCATCTGCACCATTGGTTTTCGAGAAGCTGCGGCGCGTCGGGGCAAACTAACCTTGGTCGACAAGGCCAACGTACTGGAGTCGAGTAGACTTTGGCGTAAAGTATTTCGGGAGATGGCCACGAAGCACCCGGAGGTTACCGTCGACTATATGTTTGTGGATAATGCCGCCATGCAGCTTATCCTCAATCCGGCCCAGTTTGATGTGATTGTAACCAGTAATATGTTTGGCGATATCCTTTCTGATGCCAGCTCCGTATTGGCAGGCTCCCTGGGCTTGCTACCTTCTTCGAGTATCGGGGCGGCCGTGGGTTTGTTCGAGCCTATTCATGGTTCCTACCCCCAGGCAGCGGGCAAAGACATTGCCAATCCAATCGCTACGATTCTCAGTGCTGCAATGATGCTGGATCATCTGGAAGAGCGAGCGGCTGCTGCGGCCATCCGCAAAGCTGTAAATGAAACTTTAGCCGCAGGCGTAGGTACTCCCGATCTACACCCCAAAGAATCGATTGGTACCATTGCACTCGGCGACTTAATCGCCAGCAAGATCACCTAAATCCAGCTACTGAGTCAGACCTGCGGAAGTACAAAACACCCCTAAGTCACAAGACCCACCCAGAACCCTGAAGGGGTTCAAGATCGATAACTTCGGGTGCAACCCGTAGGCAGAGGTGCCAGCTAGAGCAGGGCAGAGGTGCCAGCTAGAGCAGAGCTAAGGTGCCAGCTAGAGCAGAGCAGAGGTGCCAGCTAGAGCAGAGCTAAGGTGCCAGCCATAGCAGAGCTAAGGTGCCAGCCATAGCAGAGCAGAGGTGCCAGCTAGAGCAGAGCAGAGGCACTAGCCATAGCAGGGCAGAGGTGCCAGCTAGAGCAGGGCAGAGGTGCCAGCCATAGCAGAGCTGAGGCACTAGCCATAGTAGGGCAGAGGTACCATCCATAGCAGAGGTACCATCCATAGCAGAGGCACTAGCCATAGTAGGGCAGAGGCACTAGCCATAGCAGAGCAGAGGTGCCAGCTAGAGCAGGGCAGAGGTGCCAGCTAGAGCAGAGCAGAGGCACTAGCCATAGTAGGGCAGAGGCACTAGCCATAGCAGGGCAGAGGTGCCAGCCATAGTAGGGCAGAGGTGCCAGCCATAGTAGGGCAGAGGCACTAGCCATAGTAGGGCAGAGGCACTAGCCATAGTAGGGCAGAGGCGCTAGTCTGGGTAGTAGAGCTAGACTACGAAGTAGGTCAGGTAGAGAGCCGGAAGGCCCGACACAGAGTGTCGTAGAACTATGCCCGACACAGAGTGTCGTGGAACTATGTTCGACACGGACTGTCGCGGAACAAAAAAGGCCGCTACCTTTTCGGCGCGGCCTTTATCAAACGAACTTTGAGAGAGCAGTCAGTCAAAACTGACTGCGAAACATAACTGGCGTTTAGGTTATCATACGAGGCCGGATAACTGCGGCACTAAAACAATAATCGTAATCCCATAAAACTTCAAAAGAAGATTCCAAAAAAGGAGTGGGGGAAAACCAACAATCCCCCGACTCAGACACGCTTTTGGAAAGTTTGAAGCTGGAGTCATGATCCAGCGACAGAACAAAAGTAGGGTAGGGGGGGTGGGGGTAAAACCCCATATGTATGGGGTGATGTAGGATTCGGTAGTAAAATAGGGAGAAACGGTACTATTTTATCGGTGTAAGGCCTTCTTTTTTACCTTTTTCTAGCATCAGCTGGAAAGCAGCTTCATACTCATTGGGAATCTCTCCTTCCAAAATGGCCTCCCGTATGGTATCCTTAATAACGCCCACAAGTCTACCAGGAGAAATATCAAAGGTAGCCATGATGATCTCGCCCGTAATCGGGGGCTGCCAGTTGCGCAGATGATCCTGGGCCTCGATTTCTTGCATCCGCTGGCGCAACAGCTTATAGTTCTTGAGGTAGCGCTTAACCCGCTCTGGATTGCGACTGGTAATGTCTGATTCACAAAGCATCATCAGATCATCAATATCTTCTCCGGCCTCGAATAGAATTCGACGGACAGCACTATCTGAGATCTCACTTTTGGTTAAACTGATCGGCCGTTGATGTAAGGCTACCAATTCCTGCACGTACTTCATTCGCTCAGTAGATAGCCGCAGTCGCCGAAAAATACGTGGTACCATTTTGGCCCCGACGGCATCGTGGGCATGAAAGGTCCAGCCTATCTCTGGTTCCCAGCGCTTCGTCCGGGCTTTACCAATATCGTGCAGCAAGGCCGCCCAGCGCAACCAGAGATCATCACTTTTTTGCGCCAGATTATCGACCACCTTAAGCGTATGGTAAAAATTGTCTTTGTGCTTGCGCCCATTGCGACTCTCTACCCCTTGCAGAGCTTTTAATTCTGGCAGGACATACTCCAATAGACCGGATTCAAATAAGAGCTTAAGGCCAATACTCGGTTGGGGCGCCAGTAGAATTTTATTTAACTCAGTGGCTATTCTTTCCCAACTGATAATCTTTATGCGGTCTTTGTACTCCCGCAGGGCTTCCCGTACCGGTGGATCAATGTGGAATCCTAGCTGACTAGCAAAGCGGATACAGCGCATCATGCGCAAAGGATCATCACTGAAGGTCTTGCCCGGGTCTAGTGGGGTTTTTATCAATTTAGCTTCCAAATGCTGTAGCCCTTCAAAGGGATCGATGATGGTGCCATAGTCGTGTACATTCAAGCTGATCGCCAGTGCGTTGATCGTGAAATCGCGACGATTTTGATCATCTTCCAGGCTGCCGTTTTCTACGGTTGGTTTGCGACTATCAGAGCGATAGCTTTCTTTGCGGGCACCAACAAACTCCACTTCCATATCGTGGTGCTTCAACATAGCGGTACCAAAGCGCTTATAAATGGTTACTCGGCTGCGAGGCCGCAGCTTTTGACCTACTAATTGGGCCAACGCAATACCATCCCCCACACAAACAATGTCCAAATCCTTGCTTGGGCGAGCCAATAAGCGATCGCGGACATATCCACCTACGACGTAGACGGGATACTTCAGCTCGGCCGCAGCTTCACTGATAATCTCAAAGATTTTCCGTTCTTCTTGTTGTATTTGAAATACCATCGAAAGCGCGAAGATAGTAGATTACCTATTGTCTTTTTACCGGCCTTTGGAATAAATGCGGTCAATTCTTAACACTGACTGCCAGCGAATTTTCACTAAATTGCAGCCAGCCGACAACCCAATTCGCCCTTTAGGGCTGTATATTACACTAGTGACCCATAGTTTTCCCTAGATTTAAGCAGTCAACATACTTAGTCTTTCATGCGCAACTTTTTACTCCTTGCCCTTCTCCTGTCGGGTTTTTCTACAGGGCTAATGGCACAAGTTACCCTCAATGGTCAGGTGATCGATGCCGATTCTAACGAAGAATTAGTTGGTGCCAGTATCCTGATCAAAGGCACCAGCCGGGGAACTATTACCGATATCGATGGCACCTTTGAGCTACAGGCTGACGGACTGCCCATCATCCTTCAGATTTCCTACACAGGTTATGAAGGGATAGAAATAGAGGTTACTGACGCAACGGAGGCTTTGGCTGTACGCATGGGCGAGACTGGCGTCAATACTGCAGTAGTCGAAGTAATAGGTCGCCGCATCAGCGAAAAACAGCAACAATCGGCCTTGACGATGGAATCGATGGACAACATCGCCATTCGCGAAACTGCCGCCGTTAGTTTCTATGACGGACTGGGCAACCTTAAAGATGTTGACCTGACTTCAGCTAGCCTTGGTTTCAAAATTGTCAATACCCGCGGCTTTAACAGCACCAATCCAGTCCGCTCCCTTCAACTCATCGATGGGGTGGATAATCAAAGCCCCGGACTCAATTTCTCCCTAGGTAATTTTTTAGGAGCCTCCGAACTGGACGTGAATAGGGTGAACCTAGTCGTAGGTGCCAGTTCTGCCTTCTATGGCCCTAATGCCTTTAATGGGGTGATTGCCATGGAAACCCGTGACCCCTTCCTCCAACAAGGCCTTTCGGCCTCTTTCAAGGCTGGTGAGCGCAATTACATTGATGGCGGCTTTCGCTTTGCCGATGCTATCACCAATAAAGATGGGCAGGAATGGATGGCCTACAAGATTAACTTCTTCGGCTTTCGAGCTGATGACTGGGAAGCCGATAACTTCGATGCCGTATTCGATACCGACCCGCCTGCCGATAATCCCGGAGGATATGACGCCGTAAATATCTACGGTGATGAAGCTAACGCCAGCTTTGACTTTTCCAGAACGCGCAGTCGCCCCGGCTTGGGCATCATCCGCCGTACCGGCTACCGTGAAGAAGACTTAGTAGATTACGACAGTGAGAACTTAAAAGTTGGTGCAGCTTTCCATTTCAGACTTAACCCTGAACGGACACTAGAGTCAACGGAAGTAATCCTAGCCAGCAACTACAGTCGAGGAACTACGGTCTATCAAGGCGATAATCGTTTCAGCTTGCGGGATATCCAGTTCTTCCAGCACCGCATAGAACTGCGCAATCGGGAAGATTTCTTCATCCGTGCCTACGTTACGCACGAAGATGCTGGCAATAGTTATGACCCTTACTTTACCGCGCTTCGTTTGCAGGAGGAGGCTAAATCTGATGGTGCCTGGGCGGGAGAGTATGGTTCGTTCTGGCAAGGGACTATCGTACCGCGCTTGGCAGACTTAGAAGGTTGGCCCGCTTGCTTCCCCTTCGACTGTTCTATTTCGGAACAAGATGCGCAACGCGCCGAATTTTTAGCTCAGCCTGAGATTCGTGAACTACTTACCCAATACCATCAGGAAGCGGAGGAGGTAGCTAACATGGCTGGAACCGGTTTTGGCAACCAGGCTTACTTTGAGCCAGGCACTGCCCGCTTCCAGCAAGCCTTCGACAGTATAACCTCGACACTAGCCAGTGAGGGAGGGACCCAGTTTTTTGACCGTTCGGCCCTCTATCACCTGGCTGCCGAGAAAAAACTACCTGGCTTGTTCCGAGTCGGAGAAACCGGTGTATTCGACGCTACCGTTGGAGGTAGCTATCGCCTGTTCACCCCCGATAGTCGCGGTACAATCATGGTAGATACCATGGGCCGTAACATCGATACTTACGAATTTGGTTTCTACGGCGGTGGTACCCTTAATCTCAATAATGAGGTGCGCATCAGCGCTAGTACCCGCCTGGATAAAAATCAAAACTTTGACCTCCTGTTCAGCCCTGCTGCCAGTGTCGTTTGGACACCTAGTGAGACGACAACTTTGCGAGCCAGCTTTAGTTCTGCCATCCGCAACCCTACCTTGCACGACCAGTACCTCAACTACAATGTAGGTCGGGCTATCTTGTTGGGTAATCTTGATGGCATCAACGATTTGGTTACCGTGGAGAGCGTAGAAGCTTTTGCTAACTCCGGAAATAGTATGCTGTTGGATAGCTTCAATGTAGCGCCTATTCAACCCGAGCAGGTACGTACTATCGAAGTGGGTGCCCGTACCACTATCGGTGATGCCCTTTACTTAGATGCCACCTATTATTATAGTTTCTACGATAATTTCATTGGCTTCAATATTGGCGTAGACTTAGGCTTCAGTGGTGCAAATATCACTTCAGCTCAAGCATATCGGGTAGCAGCTAATGCCACTGATCGGGTGACTACTCAAGGCTTTAGCATCGGGGGTAATTATTATTTCGGCGATTATTTCTCCCTCAATGGTAACTACAGTTGGAATATTCTCAATACCGCTACCGAAGACCCGATTATCCCCGCCTTCAATACGCCTGAACACAAATACAACCTTGGCCTAAGTGGCCGTGACGTCCCCATGAATCTGGGAAATATCATCGTCAATGATTTTGGCTTTAACGTAACCTACAAGTGGGTCGATGGCTTCATTTTTGAAGGCAGTCCACAGTTCACCGGCTTCATCGATGCCTACGGACTGCTTGACGCTCAAATCAACTTCACTTCCCGCAAGATCAATACCACCTTCAAAATTGGTGCCAGTAACTTGCTCAATAACGAAGTCTTTACGGTATACGGTGGACCAAGAATCGGTCGACTGGCTTATGTTTCCGCTACCTATAACTTTGAGAAGCGGTAGCATTTTTAGGCTGCTCAAAGCCACTATTAATTTGCTCATTTATCAATTCGAATTCATGCAACGAATACTTACTCTATGCTTATTATTTAGCGTAGCTTTCAGTTTATCTGCCCAGACACGCTTCATCGACGAGATGTTTGAGGTTGGTACGCCTATTCTTGATTCTACCTACGCTACCAATGTTTCAATACTTACGGGCTCCCCTCTCCCATTAGATATAAAAATGGACCTTTACCAGCCGGTAGGAGAAGGATCTGATGATGTCTTGCGTCCGATCGTATGTTTATTCCATACGGGTAATTTCTTGCCGCAGTACATTAATCGTGGCGCCTACGGTAGTCGGGTAGATTCTGCTAATGTGGAAATCATCAAGCGTCTGGTCAAGCGCGGTTTTGTCGCCGCTTCCGTTTCTTATCGCCAAGGCTGGTTACCAACTGCCACTGATCAGGACTTACGTACAGGAAGCCTTCTTCAGGCAGCCTTCCGAGGTGGGCAGGATGCACACGCACTGGCGCGCTACCTACGCAAGACAGTAGTAGAAGACGACAACCCTTTCATGATTGATACCTCACGTATCGTTTTCATGGGAGTAGGAACCGGAGGCTACGTAGTAAGCACCCACGCCTTCTTAGATCGCAATGAAGAAATTGGTCTGAATGCCCAGTTCTACAATGTAAATGGAGATACCCTTATTCAGGGAGATACCCTAGGTAATCCACAAGGTACACGCCTAGCACTGATTAATATTCCTAATAACCCTACTTACTCCAGTAATGTGGCTATGACGATTAACGTGGGCGGTGCTATTGGTGATCCGGTCTGGATTGAGGGGAATGAAGATGAGCCACTGTACATGGCATTCCACAGCTTTACCGATCCCTTCGCGCCTTTCTACGAAGGCTTGGTAGGAGTACCGGTAGGTGGCGGTAACTTCCTGCCCGTGATCGATGGAGCAAGAGGCGGTAACGGTACGCTGGAAATAATCGAACAAAATGGCGGCCAACCGGAATTAGCCCCCGCTAACGAGCTTATGCTACCAGAGATCTTCCCCGCATTGTCGTCGGTACTCAATCAGATTAACAGTCAATACAAGTTGGCTACCGTCGTGTCACCAGTAGAGAATGATGTGGACGATCCTTTCCAGCTTTCTCGTGATAATCTATTCCCCAATGTGTACATGAGAGGCCTTGCCGGCCCCTACAACTGGTTTGACGAAACGACCATGCGTTTCTTTGTAGATGCCATTAACGCACAGACTGATGCTGGATTGGATGCTGATGTAATCATCGCAGGTGAAGAATTGACTAACCCTAACTGGGATGATCCCGATGAAGCCAGAAGAAATATCGATACCATGATTGCCTACATGCTACCACGCATGTGGTATGGCCTGGATCTAGCAGACCTTATTTCTTCTACTGAAGAAATCATTGATGGTCAGGCCATCGGCTTACAGGTTTACCCTAATCCAGCAGCTGAATTCCTACGGGTAGAAGTTGCGGAAGGATACACCATCCGCGAAATTGCGCTGATCGATATGCTCGGCCGTACGGCTGGCAACTGGACGGGTATTAACCAATCCAACTATCGGATCAATCGAGGAGATTGGGCCAGAGGCTACTATAACCTCCGAATACGACTTGATGAAGGGCTCGTTACGCAACGTGTCCTGATAGAATAAGGATTCGACAGGTCTCATTTGACCTTTATGACAAACAGAAACACCCGTCTGACTTTATGTTGGGCGGGTGTTTTCTTTTTTTGTACTTCCGCAGGTCTAGTAGTCTCTTAGAACTTTAGTTACTTAGTCTTTTAGGCCATACCCTAAAGAACTAAACGACTAACAGCCTTAAAAGACTGTAAGACCTGCGGAAGTACAAATACACCGCCAAATACAAGCAGCGAAAAGGTTAATGTCTCGCTCTAGTCGGTTTTTCTCTAGATCATCCTGTAACTTTTAGCGCAACTAGGCATTATGCCTGCAGAAAGCAGCACCGATGGCGCAATTTAGTTGGACAGTGCACGGTAATCGTGCCAATACCTATCAGATTGGTTTGTTCCACGGGGACAACGATCAGCACGTCGTCCTGCATTGTAACGCTCAGGTGATATCCATCGACTTTTCGGTAAAAGAAGCCAAGACTTACTCGCTCTACGTCGATGACCTCCTATGTGAGGTGACGATCGAACCCGACGGAAAAGGAGGTTTTAACTACGATTGTCAGATCAATCATGAGGCCCCTACGCCGCTCAACCAAAAGCGCAAAGCGGAGGCCGCCGCCGCAGAAAAGGATGGAAAGTTGAGACTGATTGTAGCAGTGGGCTTTGTCATTCTAGTAGCGAGCTTGCTGATTTTGGCCTCCTGAAAATTACACCTTGGACCTGAAACAAGTCGTCAATCCCAATTCACTGGATTAAGTGCGCTAGGTTGAGTCGTGCGATGTATCTTTGGCCGTCATAAAAGAAGCCCTGCTTTTGGAACAGCTTGCTCAACAGATCGAAGCCCTCATTTTTGCTGCGAAAGATCCCTTGCCGTTAGAGGATATCAAGTCGGTACTGACCGAAGCTTTTGGACTGGAATTTCCGGAAGAGGAATTAATCCAGGCCATCGATGAATTGAAGCAGCGCTACGCCCAAGAAGAGTTTAGTTTCGAAGTAGTTGAAGTAGCGGGCGGTTACCGATTTATGACTAAAGGGGCCTTCCACAACACGATTGGTACCTACCTGCGACAGACGACCAACAAGCGGCTGAGTCGTTCGGCTTTGGAGACCCTCAGCATCATCGCCTATAAGCAACCAGTGATCAAGTCGGAGCTGGAGAAAATCCGTGGGGTAAGTTGCGATTACGCCATCCAGAAACTATTGGAGAAGGAATTGGTTTCTATTGTAGGCCGTGCTGATTCTGTCGGTAAGCCGCTGCTCTATGCGACCAGCGAAAAATTCATGGATTATTTCGGCATCAATTCTATCGCCGATTTACCCCAACCCAAAGAATTTGCGCTGCCCGAAAACACCATTGGTGAACCGGAAGCTATCCTAGAGCAGGTGCCTGCGCTTCCGCAGGAAGAAGAATAAAATCGCTGCGCCCGTTGCGTAATCCGTTGCGCCCGTCGCGTGAAACTTTGTATGAAAATGGCCACTGAACTCGTAAACCGCGTTGCAAAATCTGGACTAATTACGCTAAAGCTGGAAGATTTCTGGCCGCAACAAGCTCTGGACCAGTTTGATCTGAAGGATTACTTGTTTATGGAATTGATTCTGAAAGAAAAGGACTTTCGCACGGCCATTAAGGAACACAACTGGAGCCAGTACCAGGACAAAACTCTGCTGGTATACTGCTCTACGGACGCCATTATTCCGGTATGGGCCTATATGCTGGTCGCTTCGGCGGCAGTGGATGCCGGTGCTGAGGTTTTTCTGGGCCAGGAAGAAGCTTTCTTGCAACAGCACTACAGTCAGGCTATTGCCCAAATTGAGGTAGCAAGCTATCAGGATCAACGCGTAGTGATTAAAGGCTGTAGCGATAAAGAGGTGCCCCCAAGTGCCTATTTAGAGGTCACGGCCAAGCTGCGACCCTACGTGCGCTCCATCATGTACGGCGAGCCTTGTAGCACCGTTCCAATCTATAAACGGCCCACAACACGCTAAAAAACGCACTTAGGTCATGGCTCTGTCATGACCTAAGTGCGTTAATACCCTTTTCACTACGGCAATTTAGTTTATCTTTCGGCCAACAGTAGCTGCCGCAAGGCAGTCTTGCTTACTGTTATCCTATTTAACCAGTCCGTTTACATGCTACTGCGTCGTTTACTCCTCTGTCTAACTATCTTTTTTGGTGGAATGAGCCTTTCCGCTCAGGATGTCCACTATACCCTCCATAATATGGCACCCATATGGCTAAATCCAGCCAAAACGGGTTCCTTCCTGGGATCGATCCGGGTGGGTGGTGTCTATCGCGGCCAATGGTACGGTTTCAGCGGCGGGGTGCAATCTCCTAACCTTTTTGCGGATGCGCCCATTATTAAGGGTTTGCGCGATCAGGACTGGATTGGCGTAGGCTTTAACCTGATCTCTGATCAAACCGGTGAAAACGACATCACGACGACTAGTACCGGCTTCGCGGCCAGTTATCACTTCTCGATCGATAAGGAGCGTCGTAATGTACTGACCCTGGGCGCCCATTACGCTAACGTGAATTACAGCTTTAACCCTCGTATGGGGTTCGATGTGGAGCAAAATATCGGCACGGCCTTAGGGGGAGAAGGACTTGGTAGCACGGAGTTTGATAATCTGGGCATGAACCCTATGGGCCCGGGCGGTAACAACAACAATAGCTCCTATACCGACATCAACGTCGGTTTGATGCTGCGTTCTACCCTGAATACCGAAACTAGCGATGTACTGGAACTGGGTTTTGCCATGCAGCACCTCAATACCGATGAGCGCCGTACCCTGCTGGAATCGAATACTGGCGGTGGTGGTGGAACCAGTATGGGTGGCGGTATTCAGGGCGGTAGTAATAGCCGTGAAGCCCGTGAACGCCCCCAGACCATCCATGCCCACGCGACGCTGGATATGGCCCTGACCGAGAAGTGGCGCATCATGCCTACGGCTTTCTACCAGACATCTGCCAATAATAACTCCCTTTCCCTGCAAGGCTGGGTGGGGCGAGTACTACCCGAAGATCGCCTCCTGCGATTGGGATTGGGCTACCGGACCAATGATGCCATCAAAATGCTGATTGGTTTTGACGCTGGCCAACTGCGCGCGGCGATGGCATTTGATTTGGTGCAAGGTCAGAATCTGCCCATTGATGATGGCTCCATCAACGCTTTCGAGCTATCGGCCAACTACATCTTCAACATCTACAAGAAACCCCAACCTAAGCCACAGGCACTCTGCCCACGGATTTAAAGCTGCTTAAAAAGGCTTGGAAAGCAGGCAATAAAAGTGCTGCTTTTAGCCTTAGCCTAGATAAGGAATGACTACCATCATGACGCAACGATTCATCTTTTCACTGGCCCTCTTGCTGGGCGTTAGTTGTAGCCTGCTGGCGCAGCCACTGGGCGGCTCTTCCAATTTTGAGCAGCTCCTGGCCGCCGCCGAATTAGCAGACAGTTCGCATAACTATTATCGGGCGCTAGAAAAGTATGAGGAAGCCTACGAGAAGCGAGACGAAGACAGCCTCGCCCTCAAAATCGCTTATCTCAACTATCAGCTCCGAGATTACGCTTCGGCCAATCGTACTTACCGCCGCCTATTCCGCCGGGTAGATAGTGGTGAATCTACCTATAATGAGCACCGACTCTACTACGGTCAGGCACTAAAGGCCGAAGGTGAGTACGACGATGCACTGATGATGTTCTTGGATTACCTTAATCACGAAACGGATGAAGGACTGCGGCAGCTGGCCCAGATGGAAATCACCGGGGCAGAATTGGGACAGAACCTTCCAGAAAATAGCTCGGAAGTTACCGTTGAAAGCGTCGGCCGCCGAGTGAACGGCCTGTTTTCGGAATATTCACCAGCCTTGTCCGAAGATGGGAAAACCCTCTATTTTTCTACCTGGAAGACCAGTGAAGTAGTCGACCTGGAGGCGATGAATGACGAAATTAACGTCAGCCGAATCTTCATGTCAACTCAAAGTGACGATGGAGACTGGGAACGTCCTGAACCACTGGGGGTAGAAGTGAATCGCCCACAGGTACATACCGCTAACCCTGCCGTTAGTCCTGACGGACGTCGGCTGTTTTATAACCGGATCATCCTCCAGGGGAATCAGCCTACGGATGCGCGCATTTACATGAGTGATGTCGATGACAACGGTTGGAAGTCGGGTAATGAATTGACCAGCCTGGGTCAGGGGGAGTACCTCGCATTACAGCCTAATGTGGGTGAACTATTCGGAGGAGAGGTGCTCTTCTTCGTTTCTGACATGGACGGTGGCTTCGGTGGCCTGGATATTTACTACGCTCCTCACCGGGGAGAAGGCGTCTACGGAACCCCGATCAACCTCGGGCCTACCGTCAATACCGCCGGAGACGATATCACCCCCTTCTTCTTCGATGGTACCCTCTACTTCGCCACCAATGGTTTGCCCACCATCGGTGGTCACGATATCTACTATACCGTCTGGGACGGTAGCGAATGGAGTACACCGGAACACATGGGTGGTGGTTTCAATAGCTCCGCTGATGATCAAAGCTTTAAGCTCTACGGCGAAGGCTACGTTGGCTTCCTGACCAGCAACCGCGAAGGTGGGCGCTCGGTAAAGAGTAAGACATGCTGTGATGATATCTACGGTTTTGAAATTGCCCGCATCTACTCAGACCTAGTCGTCGGCTTATTCACGGAAGATCGGCAAAACCTGCTGGGCGGAGAAGTACGCCTAGAGCCACTGGTGAATAATGAGATTGTACCCGGTGGTGACACCCAAAGTAAAGAGACGGGGAATCGCTACGATTTCGGACTGGAGTTGGAGTATGACTACATGGTCATCGGTAGCCATCCGGAATACTACCCGGATACCTTCTACTTTAATACCAAGGGCTTGGAAGAAAGCCGGACTACTACCCATCGCTTCTACCTAAAGGCTAAGCCTAAGCCAGCTCCGGAGCCTGAATTCGATACGATCTACATCGAAGAAGCCATTGTGCTGGAGAATATCCTGTTCGATTTCAACCGCTCCAATATTCGCCCGGATGCTGAACCTGACTTGGAAATCCTCAAGGGCTGGATGGAAGAATATCCGGACATGATCATTGAGCTTAGTTCTCACACGGATGCAAGAGGTGGAGACGCTGACAATCAGCAGTTATCTCAACGCCGAGCTAACTCCACTAAGCGTTGGTTAGTCCAAAATGGAGGGATCGCCAGTAGCCGCATGTCTACCGTCGGCTTTGGAGAGACAGCTCCCAAAGTCGTTAATGACAAAATAGCGCGCCGCTATGATTGGCTAAATGAAGGGGATATCCTGACCGAAGAATTCATTGATGCCCTACCGGCTGATCTACAAGAGCAAGCGCATGAACTCAACCGCCGCACAGAATTCCGAATCTTGGAAGGGCCCACCAGTATTGTGGTAAGACGCGATATTCTGGAACGCAAATCAGAGGATAGCGAGTCTGCCCCGGATCGTAATACCCAACCCCTAGACGATGGTCGTAGCGGGGGCGTTGAGACACGTGGAGATACTTTACGCGGCCGTCAGTACGCAGGAATGTCTGCTCGTCGCCCACCTGCTCAAGTTGCACCCGCCTGGACACCGCCTTCGATCAGTCCGATGAGTAGCCTTGCCCGCGAAACGAATCTAAGCAGCGTGCCCATTCTTCAGTTTGAGCAACGTGAAGTCGATTTAGGAGATGTCGCTAAAGGAGAAACTCGCGAAATGGTCTTTCGCTTCACCAACGTAGGTAAGGTTCCTGCCAAAGTGATGCTCATTCAGGCTTGTGAGTGTACCACTACCGAGCATAATAACCGTACGGTCTATGCTCCTGGAGATAGTGGCGAGATTCGCGCCGTTTTCGATAGTAGTAGTAAAGATGAAGCGGAGACCATCAGTATCGATATTTTTCTGGAACAGACTGACTCGCGGGATACACCAATCGTAGAAGAGTTGCGCTACAGCTTTGATCTGCAGTAATAGTTAGAACGAGCTATCCTAAGGCTTTTTTAAGACCTCGAAACTCTGATAGCAAAAGAAGTCCCTCTCCTCCGGAAAGGGATAGAGGGATAGGCAGGCAAAATCAGTTAGCCCTTTACTCCAGCTTACTCAATCGCTTGACCTTTTTAGCGTAGGCTCGAAATTCAAAGAGCTTGCGCAGCATCTTGCGTATTCCCATCGGTTGTACACCTCGACGCATATTATCCCTACTGATGGTGCCAATGACCTGCCAGTGGGCCATAATATCGCGCACAGCGGTGAAGTAGTTATTGAAGCGAGTGTCGTAGAGGTGAGTAGGCTCTCCTAGTGCTCCGTTGATCTCCAGGATTTTGAATTCCCCCGCTTCAATAGCTGCCAGACTATCTGCCCGCAGGTCGAAACGGCCGTAACAGAAGTTAGGAATTTCATTAGCCACTTGGTCAAAGCGATCGATCAGAGCTGCTGTAATTTGATCACGAGCATCAATAAATTGAGTGCCTAGATTGTGGTTGCCAATTTCCCCTAAGCGTATGACTTCAGCTTGCTGTGGGATGTATTGAAATTTATCGCCCAACTCTCGTTGTAGTCGATTTTTTTGTCGCCGGCTACGTTCATCCTGCTCGAGTAATTGACCGATGGACCGTTGACCGTCTCCCGTCACGGAAAGGAAGCGCTTGGTGGTCAGCGAACTGATGGTCCCTTTAGCTTGTCCTGGACGGCGATAGTAAAAGAGACCGATTTCCTCTGGTAGCTCTATTTTTTCCTGAAGTAAGGTAGCTAGCGGGTATTTAGCGAGGTAGCTACGTAGCGCCTCTTCGTTATGAATAACCTGTACCAGTCGGCCACGATAACCGATATCTGGCTTGGCGATGAGGGGGTAACTGAGTTTTTGTGAACCTCCACGCGAGTCTTCACCCTGCGGGGCACGGCTCAGACCTGCGGAAGTACAAATCTGATCCAGACTCATGCCTGGTAGAACCCGAATGGTGAAAGGGCGCCAGCGTTCTGGAATCAGTTCTCCGATTTCGTACTTGGATTCGAAACCGATACCCCCACCTTCGATACCAGGATTCAGGGCCGAAAAAAAACAAGGGTGCCCTGCGCGGATAGCCTGCCAGGGCCCCCAGAGATAAATCGGCCAGTAAAAGGCCATGGTCGGATAATATTCGTAATTGCGGAACAGCAATTGCCGCTTGATTACTTGGAGCTCAAATGAGGGACAGCCCATTTCAGCTCATCGACAACCCCTTTGATGAGTTCGTGGTAGCGAAAACTAAGAGACGTAGGTTCGGCCACAATTTGAGATACGCTTACCGTTTCAACGCCATACTCGGGGCGTGACATGCGCAGATTCGTGGCGGGATCACCCTTGCCGGCGGTCAGATGAAAATTTTCTACTTCCTTAGCGGTTTTTTGAAATTGTACTTCCGCAGGTTCCTGGCCTCTTGCGGTATTCAAAAATGTCTCCCACCATTCCTGGCGCTCTAGCTGCATCTCAGCAGTATATAGGGTGGCAGAGGCCCAAATTTGGGGCTCATCAGCCGGAAAATGACGTAAGTGTAGTTGTTGCCCATCCCAGCGACCTTCGATTTGGTAGCCCGCTTCGATACTGATTAGGGTGAATGGCTCGATTTGGTTGAAATCATACTGATCCCAGAATTCTTGTCCATTGTTGAAGCTGAAGAAATCCAAAACGACTAAGCCCCGACTACGACGATAAGGTAGCTTTCTCTGGTGACGAACGAAAGCGCCGTTGAGTAGGCAAGCCAGTCGGCCATCTTCAGATAATACGATCCAGCTACCACCAGCGGTATCTTGGGGTAGGGTAAGACTTAAGCCTTGTGGATTGACGATTTGGCTCAGCTTCTCAGGAGAGCGGGCCGCCTGTTCGTCTCGATTACTGGTGAAAATATATCCGCCAGCGGCTTGGGGAAGGTAAGTGACTGTACACATTTCAGGATGCGGCTGTGCCTGGCAACAGGCTTTTGAGGTTGCTACGGTGGCGATAAGCTAATACAAGTAGCGAAACAGTGGTAACCAAAGCGAGAAAGAAAAGACGTCCTCCGTCATTATTAAATTCAATCCCCAGTACAAATAGATGGGAGCCAACCGCCCCGACCATGATTCCCAGACCAAGGACGATGCCGTATTTAAGCGTCTCGGGCACCAATAAGAGGATGGTTACGATTAGCTCTACTATCCCTACCCCTACCCGGCCTACTGGCTCTAAGCCCAGGCGGCTAAAGAGTAAGATACTATCAGGGTGAGCCCCCAATTTGTAAAAAAGCATCTGGATCAATATCGCAGCAGCAATAAATCGGAAACCCCAGTCAATAAGCTTTTCCTTATCCATCTACCCTTTAGTTTTCCACCAGTTGCTGACGATGCATGCGGGTAGAATAGGCGATGCCAAAATCAGTTGGTAGTTCGGGTAAATTCCCCACGGCCCGCCAACCAATTTTGATGATCGCCAAGTGGTGGATGGCATGCTCAATGGCGTACCAAACTTCACGGCTTAAACTGGAAGGAAGCTCTAGTGATTGCTGCGTGACCTGAGCTTTCAGTGTTAGTTGCTGGCTGAGATCAACCCGCCCTAGCTGCGCTTCTATTTGATCAATGGCCGCCAGAGCAGCCTGTGGATCGGACTCTAACAAGAGGTCGCGGCTACGATCGTCGTAGCAAATTTCGCAGGCTTGAGCTTTCAGCTGACCTAGTAGACACTGAAAAAATTCAATCCAATGGCGACTGTGCTGACCAATGCTAGAGTTGGATAACAGGCCAATGGGTTCCTGGTACTGAGTAGTAGAAATACTGGTAAGATAGGCACGGCCATCGGCCAATAATTGGAGTGTAGCCTGGTGCAAAAGGGGCATTGGGTACAAAGTTGGTGGTCGGGGCAAAAACGCTCTCCGGGAGCGCTTACTATGCGAAGCTACGATTAATGCCGGGGACTGTCAGCAGCCGACAACCGTTTGGTCTGGATTTGTCGTGAATAGGGGGATTAGATCTGGAAGTGATTGAGACTTATTTCTTGCTGGCGAGCGAAAAGTCAAGTAGGTTCTGGCAAGCTGCCTTTTTGAGTGCATAGCCCCAGCTATGGACGAAAAAAACAGCGAAGCCCAGGTTCTGCTTAGCTTTCCGCGCAGTCGGATTACAAAAGTCTCAATCACTTCCTGAGTAATGATTGGATAATCAAAAGGTGAGTCTAACTTTGGTAAATGCCTAGCAGACTTCCCTTACTGCCTGATTCTAGGGCCTATAATGAGCATATCCGGATAGCCCCTCCAAAGATGTCGGGTTTCGACCTACGTGATTTCGAAGAAAACATGGCAAGCGTTCAGTTGCGAATGCCACCCTTCCGAATTGGATTTTATCAGTTGGCAGTATTAGAAAGTGGTAGTGGCCTCGTCTCTACTGATGGAAAAAAGCTTCAATTAGGAGAGCACAGTTTATTCTTTAATCTGCCGGGCCAGATTATTTATTGGGATGTAGCCAAAAATTGGAAAGGGTATTACCTTAATCTGGAAGAGCAATTTTATACGCAGGCATTAGACGGCTACCCACGTCTGGCAGATTTGCCTTTCTTCCGTACCTATCAATCACCTATTCAATTAGAGGAGGAAGAGGCAACGAATTTATTGGAATTGATGCAGCGTATGCAAATGGCTTATCGGACTGAGAATCGCTACCGACGCCATATCTTAAAAGCCTTGTTGCAAGCTATTTTAGCCTATACCTTATCTGCCCATGCTCGCCAGGCGGATCATCAATTAGAGGAAGTCGCCCAGCAAGGACCAGCTGCTCGCTTTGTTAATATCGTTCAGGAGAGAATCAGAGCACGTTCTCTGGGAATTGATACAGCTCCCCTTTCTCCTGCTGAACTGGCCCAGGAGTTGTTTATTAGTCCACAGCATTTGTCCAAAGTAGTTAAGGCCGCTACTGGCTATAGTCCTATCCGCTATCTCCAACATAATCTTATTGCTGAAGCTCAGAAATTGCTTCGTGCTACGCCACTATCCATTGCCGAAATTGGCTTTCAACTAGGTTATGAGGATCCCGCATATTTTAGCAGGTTGTTTAAAAAAGTAACAGGCGTTAGTCCTAGTATCTACCGAAATAGAGCGAGATAATTTGTAAAGATTAAAAAAGTCCAACCTTTTGATTTTTTCATCCTAGCGAATGATAGGGTGGGTGCTGCAACTTTGTATCATCATAAAAACAAAATATAACATGTCAACTATCATTTCAATTTTACTGGCTCTGCTTTTACCTTTTGCTAAAGGAGAAGCGCAAAACAGTGCAATTATGCCGACAACTTCACCGCTAGAAACTGATTTTGAACCAGGAACCAATCCTTTACAATTTAGCAGCGAAGGTGAATTGATCGCTGCCACGCTATTCCTTCCTGAAGCTTACCAAGCTGGAGATCAACTTCCGGTAGTGATCGTGGAAGGACCCTGGACTCAGGTTAAGGAACAATTAGCTTATCGCTATGCTACTGACTTGTCGGAACAAGGAATAGCTGCTTTAGCGCTAGACCATCGTTACTGGGGCGAAAGTGGTGGTAGTCCACGTTTTCTAGAGTCTAGCTCCGCTAAGGTAGAAGACCTGCGCAATGCGATTAGTTTTCTACAGCAACTATCCCTAATTGCTGAGGATGAAATTTTTCTATTGGGGGTCTGTGCTGGTGCTGGCACCGTTGCACAAACAGCTGCGATGGATAACCGAATAGCTGGTATGGTCACCGTTGCCGCTTGGCTGCAACACCCCAGTACAAGTCCGCTGTTTTATGGAGGAGAACAAGGAGTCGCCGAGCTGATTGATTTAGCAGAAAACGCAGCAAACGCTTACCTTGAAAGTGGTGAAATGCCCTACGTTGCTGCTTATGATCCCGAGCCTGGAAGTGGTGCTGCGATGGCTTTTCCTTCTGATTATTATGGCTCCGCCAATCGTGGCGCAATTGCGGAATGGAATAACCAGTTTGCCGTAGCCGGCTGGAAGGAGTGGCTGGAGCTAAACACGATCGATGGTGTCGCCGACCGAATTGATAGCCCTGTGCTGATGATCCATAGCGATCAGTCTGCTCTGCCGGATAACGTGCGCCGTTTCTACGACCAAGTTAATGGCCCCAAGCAGTTGGTATGGGGAGAAGGCGCCCATACGGACTTCTACGATCAGGATCAACAACTTGATTTTGTGATCAACCAGCTGGTCAGTTTTATCCTAAGCCGCTCAGCCCAATAAGGCTTATCCACCCAATTAATATTTTAACCAACTCAATAATAAAATTATGAATTACTACACTTTAGGCCGCTCCGGCCTGCGTGTTTCTCGACTAGCTTTAGGCACAATGACTTTCGGCTCTGAATGGGGCTGGGGAGCCGAGAAAAAAGGAGCTCGAGAACTGTTTGATTACTACGTGGATGCTGGAGGTAATTTCTTTGATACTGCTGATCTCTATACCAATGGTACCAGTGAAAGCTGGCTAGGAGCGTTTATCAAAGATCGTGGCCTACGCGATCAGGCGGTTATCGCCACTAAATTTAGTTATAACGCTGAGCCAGGCAATCCCAATGCTGGCGGAAACGGCCGCAAAAATATCCTGCGAGCAGTAGAGGGCTCTCTCAAAAGACTGGGTACCGATTATATCGATCTTTATTTTCTGCATACCTGGGATACCCTTACCCGGCCCGAAGAAGTCATGCGGACACTAGATGACCTAGTCAGCTCCGGAAAAGTACGCCATATTGGCCTGAGTGACGTGCCAGCCTGGTACGCCAGTAAAGCCCAGACCTTGGCGGAATGGCGTGGTTATGAACCACTTGCAGCCTTACAGATGGAATATAGCCTGGTAGAACGCAACCTGGAAAAGGAATACATCGACCTCGGTCGCGAATCTGGCATGGGCGTGATGGTTTGGAGCCCGCTGGCTAGCGGTCTGCTCTCTGGTAAATACCGGCCGAGTGCGGGAAAAGTGAGTGGTGAAGGCCGTCTGGCTCAATTGGCAGAATCGGGTAATCCAGCCTTCGCTAAATTTACCGACCGCAATTGGAGCATTGTTGCAGAGCTCGAAAAAGTAGCCCAGGAAATTGGTCAGCCGATGGCTAGTGTAGCTACTAATTGGGTCGCTAATCGGCCTGGTGTGGGGAGTGTGATCGTGGGTGCTACCAAGCTATATCAGCTCCAGGAAAATCTTAAGGCACTCGATTTCGAAATCCCGACTGAATTGGTGGCACGCCTGAATGCCGTTAGCGAGCTAGAGACCGAATTCCCTTATTCCTTCTTTACACCAGCTATGCAAGCGATGCTTACGGGAGGAACCGTAGTTGGGGATAAGCCCGCTAACTACCAGACTGCCCGCCTGATTGATGCCCCTCCTGTGGGGGTTGAATAGGCTGTTTTGTACTTCCGCAGGTCTAGACCTTAGGGAGGGTTTCGACCCCGTTCCGAGGGAATACCTGCGGGAGTGCAAAAAAATCTATTGAATGACGCTTTCTGACGCTTGGCCATCGATCTGGAGAACTTGGCTGATGCATGGATGTTGTATGGCAAACTAAAATTCAACCATGTCTACCAATTTATTCTCAAGCTATCCATTAGGAGATCTCCAACTACAAAACCGGGTGGTGATGGCCCCCATGACCCGCAGCCGGGCTATTGATAACTTGCCCAATGAACTGATGGCTGAATATTATGGCCAGCGTAGTGGTGCCGGCTTGATCATCACTGAAGGCACTTCTCCTTCTCCTAATGGCCTCGGTTACCCCCGCATCCCCGGCATTTTTACGGAGGAGCAAGCCGCAGGATGGGCTAAAACGACCGCAGCCGTTCATGCTGGCGGCGCCAAAATCTTTGTGCAGCTGATGCATACTGGTCGGGTAACTCACCCTGCCAATCTACCGGAAGGAGCCCGGGTTTTAGCTCCCAGTGCAGTTGCCCTCGAGCAATCTAAAATGTACGTTGATGGGCAGGGAGAACTGGCCATCCCCCTTGCTGAAGTCATGAGCACGACCGATATTAAAGCGGCCATTGCCGAATACGTTGCGGCAGCTGAATTGGCCATCTCTGCGGGTTTCGATGGGGTAGAATTACACGCTGCCAACGGTTATTTAATCGACCAATTTCTGAACCCCATCAGCAATAAACGCGAAGATGAATACGGCGGCAATACCGAAGGACGCCTCCGTTTTCTCCAGGAAGTGACCGCAGCGGTTATTGCCGCCATCGGTGAAAACCGGGTGGGCGTGCGGATTTCTCCTTACGGTGCTTTCAATGAGTTAGGCGCATTTGATGATGTGCAGGCTACTTTCGTTGGCGCGGCCGAGCTACTGAGCGAGCTAGATGTCGCCTACCTCCACCTAGTCGATCACAGTGCAATGGGTGCTCCAGAAGTACCGCCAGCCATCAAAGCAGATCTGCGCAAGGCCTTCAAGAATACCTTTATCCTGAGTGGCGGATACGATGCGGAAACCGCAGCGGCCGATCTGGATGCTGATAAGGGGGATTTAGTAGCTTTTGGGCGGCCATTCCTCGCCAATCCCGATTTAGTAGCGCGTTTGGAGCAAGGCGCGGACTTGCAGCAGCCAGACTTTAGCACTTTCTATACGCCGGGGCCGGAGGGGTATACGGATTACGCAGCATTATCTTAAAATAGTTCAGGGCTTTCTAACAGATGCTAGATGCTGAATTATAGTCTACATAGCGATGAAATCGCGGCAGTCTTACTTTGGGATTGCCGCGATTAATTTTTCCGCGATCTTCCGATTATCACTCAGCCTTGGCACTTTATTTTGCCCACCCAATTTCCCTTGGCTAGCCATGTAATTACGAAAAGCACCGACGGGAAGCGGAGTGATCACTAATGGTCGCAGAATCCCGCCGTCGATCAAGTCCTGGTAGTAGATGTTTTGCTGTACCATAGACGTATCCAGGTCCACCGCAAATTGCTCCAAATCGGAAGGCACTTGTTCAAACTCTACCAACCACTCATGGTAGGGGAGACCCTGCACAGGATTGACCTGCGGGGCGACCGTGAATTCTCGGACGATGGCTCCGTACTGAGGCGCTATTTCATTCATGGCGCTTTCTACTTCCTTGCCGATCACGTGCTCGCCGAAAGCGGAGATGAAGTGCTTGGTACGCCCGGTAACGCGGATACGGTAGGGATCTTTACTGACAAACTCTACCGTATCGCCAATGTTGTAGCCCCACAGCCCGGCATTGGAATTGATGATGATGGCGTAGTTGACCCCTACTTCCACTTCAGCCAGACTCAGGCGGCTGGGCTGCTCATCGAAAATCTCCCCGGCCGGGACAAACTCAAAAAAGATGCCCGAACTGGTGTTGAGCAACAAACCCGCTTCTGTTTGACTGTCTTGGTAGGCAATAAAGCCTTCACTAGCCGGGTAGACCTCCACTGAAGGGAGGCGCCCACCAGTCAGCTGCTCCAGGGCGGCCCGATAAGGTTCAAAGTTGACGCCGCCATAGACGAAGACTTTGAAATTGGGAAAGACTTCTAAAACGCTTTGCCTGCCCGTTTTTTCCAGTAGCCGCTCGTAGTACATCTGTACCCAGGGCGGGATGCCGCTGATCAGCCGTAAATCTTGCCCGACGGTTTCTTCCACGATCGCCTCTACTTTATCTTCCCACTCGTTGATACAATTGGTGGGATAGGAAGGCAATTGAGAACGCTTGAGCCAGGCTGGCACCAGATGGTTGCTGATGCCCGATAGGCGACCAGTAGGAATACCACCTACTTCTTCTAGTTCTGGGCTGCCACTCAGGAAGATTTGTTTACCATCAATCCAGCTACCATCGCCAGTTTCGGCGTAGTAACAGAAAAGCGCATCCCGGGCTGAGCCGAAGTGGTTCGGTAGACTGTCTTTGGTAATCGGGATGTATTTCACCCCGGAGGTTGTCCCGCTGGTTTTGGCAAAATAGGCGGGCCTGCCGGGCCAAAGAATGTCCTTTTCGCCGGCCTTGATGCGCTCCACGTAGCCCTTTAAGCCTTCATAATCCCGTAGGGGAACGCGTTGCACGTAATCAGCATGCGTTGAAATAGCTGCAAAATCATGGTCCTCGCCAAAGGCCGTCAAGCGCCCTTTGCTGATGAGCTGCCGGAAGATTTTTTCTTGTTCCGCTACTGCCTTTGCTGCTCGCTTTTTTACACGGCGCGCCAGAAAATAGGCGAAAGGACGGATAAGGATGGATTTCCAGGACATGAAGTAGGAAGATAGTCGGAACGCAAAGGTAATGCGGACTTGGGGTTTAGTCTTGCCTTTCGGCAAGACGGTTTGCTTTTCGCTCTGCGAAATGGGTTTAGTTGCTCCTTCGTCGCAACGGTTTACATCCCAGCTTCGCGGGATGGTTTAGAGAAATGAGCTATGCTATTTCTCGTTGTACAACTTTAATAAGTACTTCAATTGTGTTAAGTTGAAGCAAGTTTTAACCCTATTGACATGCTATTTTCTTTTCAACACCTTGAAGTTTGGCAGAGTGCCAGACATCTTGCTAAAGAAGTATATTCTCTTACTCGTGCTTTTCCTGCCGATGAACGATTTGGTTTAACAAGTCAAGTACGTAGAGCTGCCGTCTCCATTTGTTGCAATCTTTCAGAAGGATCTGGGAGAAATACTAGTAAAGACCAAATGCAGTTTTACATTATTGCTAAAGCCAGTCTTATGGAGGTCATGAATTTGGTGATCCTGGCAACTGATTTCGATTACCTTTCAGAACAAGCAAAAGAAAACCTACTAAGAAAAGGCAAGCGCTTAGAAAGTCGCATCCAAGCGCTAATTCGATCACGACAATAATAGTATCGTTTTCAACTTTACAACTGCGCTTGACGTAGTCAAGCATAAACCCTTCCGCCCCGCCAGGAAGGTAAACGCTGCGACTGCGTCGCAGCTAAACCCCCTTCCTGTTAATCCACCAAGGCGCCGTCAGCAAATACAACAAACTTCCCACCAGCATCACTTCCAAATACGTATCAAAACTCATTCGCCCTGCGATCACCAGGAAAGCCGGCAAAATAGTAAGTACTAATCCTAGATAGGACAACCATTTAATCCAGCGCATGCTTCGAGATTTTGGGCGAAAGGTATCGTTGCTGTACGTAGGCACTCAGGAGATAAATGAGTCCGCTTGCTAGGAAACCAGGTACCGCCATAAAGAAATAGAAGTCGGCTTCCAGATATTGATAGAGTAGGTAGCTACCACTAATCGATACCAACCAGGCGATCAGGACGGACCAATTGATGAGCAGCTTTTTCTGCTCGGCCAGATTAGACTGCAATCCAAGTCGAGGGAAAAGAAAAATATCTACCAGTACCACTGCACCTACCGGGGTGGCGCAGAGTGCATAAAAACCCAGAAACTGATCCAACTTGGCTACAAAGGCTGGCGAACAGGCCAGGATAGTGGCTAATAAACCGACCCCTAAGGTTAATCGCCAGCGAGCTGTACGAGGAAATAGGGCTTGCACCGCTAAACCCGCTCGATAGATCGTAGGATTGGCCGTTGTCCAACCTGCCACCACGACACAAATGATCCCCGCCCAGCCGGCTCCTAAAAAGGCAATTTCCCCCGGCGTCGGATTGACATTACCCGATTGCAAAGCCACGGCACAGAGGATACCAGAGGCCAGCCAGGCCATGAAATGACCGATATACATGCCGAAGGCGGAGGCTAAACCGTAGCGGGCCTTTTTCGCGTAGCGATAGATGGACATGTCTGCCAACCCCAAGTGCATGGCACTATTGCAAAGCCAGGCAAATATGAAGATGTGCCAGAAAGTATATTTGGTTTGGCCTTCTGCGGGAATACCCGTCCAGATGGTTTGTTCCGCTACTTGCCAAAAGCTGGCGAAACTCTCTACGCCCAGACTAGGTAGTGAGGCTAGGCCAGCAGCCAGAAAGACCAGCGGCATCCAGGGCGCAAATAGGTTGGAGAAACTACTCACCCGATCAAAACCAAAGGTGGCAACGATAGCGATAACTGAACCAATCAAAAAGATGATTAGCGCCCAACTGATACTGGTTGGATAGTAATCGGTAAGCCCAGGCGCATCAATCCCTAATACCAGACTCAGTGCCGAGGCCGAAACACCAATCATCGCTGCTGCTACGGCACAAAAGAGCAGCGCATTGACCACATTGTAAAGGGTCACAGGAATCTTCCCACTGATTTTTTCCAGCTGGTAGAAGATTGTCAGTCGGGTCTTTACCGCTGCGGGTGCACAGAAAAGAGTCCAGCTAAGCGTAGCAAATAAGTTGCCAATCAAGAGCCCCCAAAAAACATCAATTGCCGCGGCTCCGTGCAAGACAAACAGCGGGCCAATGACGAATTCGGTGCCGGCAATGTGTTCGCCTGCCACCATTCCAACGAAACTTCTAAACCCCTTTACCGCATGCGTGGGTACGGGCTCGCGCTCGTATTCGTTGATTTCTCCTAGTTGCTCATTGAGTGATTTATTAGCGCTCATTGGGTAGCTAATATGAGATTTTTTAGTTGTTTAGTAGCTATGGCTAAGAAATTGACTAAAGCAGCCTTCCTCGATAAAATTCGTGGCGGCTGGACAGGAAAATGTGCTGGGGGGATTCTGGGAGCACCGATTGAAGGTTACAAACGCTTCAATACCATCGAAATCACCGACGAGCTATTCGCCACCAATTTTGCTAACGACGACCTCGACCTACAGCTGCTCTGGCTCGATATGGTCGAGCAAAAAGGGGCTCACATTCGCGGTGGTGATTTTCGCGAACACTGGAAAAACCACGTCCATTTCCCTTGGAATGAATACGGTATCGCTACCCGTAATATCCGCCTTGGCTTGGATCATCCAGCTACTGGACAGGTCGACAACACCTACTGGGGAGAAAGTATGGGCTCGCCCATTCGTTCAGAAATCTGGGGGATGCTCTGCGCCGGACAGCCGGAAATGGCCGCCTGCTATGCCCGTATGGATAGCCAACTAGACCATTACGGTTTTTCGGTGGCCGCCGAAGCGTATTTTTCAGCTTGTGCCGCTATCGCTTTCTTCGAATCAGATATCCCAAGTATCCTGAACTTAGCGAAAGCATCGCTGAAGGAGCTCGAAGATGCGCTCTGCCTGCAATTGATCGATGATATTCTGAATTGGTACCCACAACTCGGTTTTGCAACTACCGCAGCTAAAATCAAAAGCCTTTATGGCGATGCAGATTTCACCTCCGCTCCGATGAACGTCGGTTTTACCATTCTGGCTTTGTTAGAGTCAGCTGGGACTGTTGCCGGAATTGAAACCGCCCTCCACCTTGGTCACGACAGCGATTGTATTGTAGCCACCGCCGGTGCTCTACTGGGGATTATCATTGGCTATGAAAATCTCCCCCAGAAGTGGAAAGATCGAGTGGGAGAAGAGATTCTGCTCAGCCCGGAAGTAAAGGGAATCAACGCTCCTGCCACGATCAGCGAATTATCTCAGCGAACTATTGAAGCCGCAAGCTTTTTTTATGCAGGCGACCAATACGCTCATCAGCTCCAAATTGAACGGAGCCAAAAACCAAGCCCCGATTGCTTTCCGGCGGTACGTCTCGATTGGGAACCAGCAGAACCCACTCATTTATGGCTCCGGATCGAAGAACGTAGTGGAAAAGAGCAACAACTCAGTTGGGAGCTGACCAGCCCCTACTTTGAAACCCGGCAAGGGAGCTTTGATTTGACTTCAGGCGATATGCCTAGTGTTAAGATTCCGCTGAAAAAAAAGGAATCCAGTAGCCGGCCAACCGGAGCCAATTACCCCTACAGCCTAATGCTACGAAATTCCCTGGGCGAAGAAAAAATTCTAGAACGCGGTCTGCCTTATTACGGCGACTGGCTTTTGTTAGGCCCCTTCATTCAGGATGCTCCAAAGCTAGAGCCCATGGACGCCAACTACCCTGATCACGGTATGTCTTCTTTACCCTCGGTGGCTTATATGAATCATGATCAGGCTCGGCCTAAAGCACCTTTTATAGACCCCCAGCAAATCCGCCACTTATTACTGGGTGGGGCAGATCATCTTCCATTTGGGGTACAAGTTGTAGAACCTCAAGCAATGACCATCGACCTTGGCGACTACTTTTACGGTCGGGGAGAACGCAGCCTGTTTCTATACACCGAAATCACAGCTTTAGAATCCGTCAGTAAGTGGCTCTGTCTAGGGCAC
>JBCCDS010000026.1:0-77946 GCA_039030655.1 Bacteroidota bacterium
ACGGACTGCACGACAACGACTTGCTTTGCGGCAGCGCTTATCTCTTCCGGTATATGAAGCCTTACTCGACTGGGTCAGGTACGCCCAGGCCAATAATCTGTCAAAAGGCGATATGGGAAAGGCTTTACACTACGCCAAAAACGAGCTGCCTAAACTGAACGCCTGCTTCTGCGACGGCAGACTTGAGTTGGACAATAACCTGATCGAGAACTCGATCCGTCCCCTAGCCCTGGGACGCAAAAATTATCTCTTTGCCGGCTCACACCCCGCCGCCAAACGGGCTGCAATGATGTATTCCTTTTTCGCTAGTTGCCAGAAACTGGACGTGAATCCAAAAGAATGGCTCAAGGATGTACTTGGCCGATTGCCTAATCATCCCATTAATGCGCTGGAGAAGTTACTGCCGGGGGAATGGGCGAAGGATGGCGAGCTGTAGTTGCTCGGATGCTTACGCGAAGTCCGCTTTCTGATTTGTTCCAGAGTAAAGGAGTATAAGGCGGCGGCTGATGCGCCCGTCCGTTTACCCATCAAGATTGAGCCCTTGAACCGGGAGCAAATCCAACAAGGTCTCCGTGCCGCTGATGATGTGGAGACCAATGGATTGCTAGATGCGATTGAAAAGGACCCTTTGCTAGCTGAGGCGGTGGAAACGCCCTTTTACCTGAATACAGCGCAATTATTATTCGCCTCTTCCAAGGTGTGGGAGGAGTTTGAGTTTGTGGCTACTGACGTTGAGGGGCGGAAAGCAGAGCTGACAGAGCGTTTTGTGGCTTCGGCATTAAGGAAGATGAGTGATAAATATGCACCTGAAGATAGTAAGAAGTACTTGGGCTTCTTGGCAGATCGGATGGAAAGGTTTGGGCTAGTGGAGTTTGAATTGGTGGATTTGCAGGGCAAGTGGACTAGTTGGAAGTTTTATGATTTTTTACCATTTACTTTAGTTTTCTGCCTGATTTTTAGCTTATCACTAAGCTTGATACTTGATGAAGAATTTTTTAATGAATTATTTTGGGTTGGAATAGGCTGGGGACTAATAATTGGAAAAGAAATTGGAGGGAGAAATTCTCAATGGAAATACAGAGAAATTAAAACTCTAGACTACAATTTTATCTCAATAGATAAAGTGCTTAAGGGAGCAAAAAGAAATTTTTTAACTGGCCTCAGCCTGGGATTGATAATAAGTAGTATTTTCTGTGTTTTTGCCTGGGTGAATGGGGATTTTTATTTTGGATTATTATCAGTTCTAATTATTGCCCCTTTCGTGTTGGTTTTTGTGTTCGTTTTAGGGTTTGTTGCATTTATGTTTCAGGGCGAAACAGGATCCTTCTTGATAATTAGAAAACCCTACAAACGGTTTTTTAACTCAATGAAACAGATGCACTTTTCGATAATTAAACATTTGCTTTTAAGGTGTCGATTATACAAAAAAGGTCTCATGCCATTTTCATTGGTTATTTTTCTTAATCTGCATACTCAATATTCAATTTTTGAATCATCTGGTGGCTCTTGGCGTTTCCGCCACCGCATCCTACAGGACTACTTCCGGGCGCATTGGCAGCAATACTATGCAGTGCAGTATCCTACGGAGGCGGAGAGGCTGGCTTGAAAAGAGTCCAAAAAGGAAAACAAGCGAAGCGAGAAAAGGAGTAGGGGAAATGATGTAGATTTAAGGAACAATTCCTAAACCTACATCTTATGCCTAAATACCTTTTTTTGCTGCTCCTACTCTGCGGCTTTAGCTGCGAAAGCGACGATGAACCGGAGTCAAGACTACCTCCAGCTGTTGTTATTGAACGTATTCAAGTGGATCGCTGGCCCTACGGCATCAGTTGGGATCGAGAACCGGCGATTAGTGGGCCTGAAATCAAGTGGGGGATCCAAGTGTTGTTTACCAGCTTTTTCTATACGCATCCGGTCGAGCCGGACTACACGGACGTAACACTAAATACCGTTTTGGTTTGGGACGATTTAGAAGTTCGAGTAGAGGATCTGGTCAATGAGCACGGTATCTTCTTCGTTGATGAAGATGCCGGGGACGATGATGATGGGGCAGATGATATTATGGGAGGGGTGAGCTACAACTTTGCGGATGCGCTCACGGATATGCCCGCGCAAGTAGTCATAGATGATGGCGGTAATTTTGGAGTGACTTTAGATTTGAGGTATGAGTTATGAAGCGAAACTGTTTCTTTAAACTAGCATGATTAAAACGATAAGAGATCTCAATTTTGGCTGGATAGCGATAGTGATGGGGCTTTGTGCCTTTGGTGCTGGCTTAAATATGATTGATCCAGACGCAGGATCCCGCACCTGGTTATGCTTTGATCGAGGCTGTGTGACCATACAGGGGATTAGTGTAATCGTCGTGGGGGCTTTATTCCTGTTAGTGGGGACCTACAAAGTAATTCGGAATCGGTAGGGGAGGTGTGCTACCCGAGTAGGGCCTGCCCCTCAAGACCTTACGAAAACGTAAATATGTTAAATAGCTTTTTTGTGTTGAGGTTCAAATACTAGACCCTAGCAATGTGAACAAACTACGAACCGCTCGTGAGCCGCGCCGCCAGCTTGCGCAGACGACCGATCCCAAAACCGAAATTAAGCTGCTCTTGCAGCTTCTCAAGATCTATCAGACTCTGCTAGAGGAGCAGCGGTCTGTGTAAGATGATTTTTTCATACAACCTCAGTTTGGGCCCTGGAGTAGTAACTCTGGGGCCTTTTAGTATGATTCTAATTTTGATTTGGTAGTTGCAGGGGCAAGAATGCGATTCCCGTTGAAAGGTATGAGGTGGGATGAATTTTCTGCAAACCAAACTTTTGTTTCTCTGACAACTTCAGATAAACGGTTTTGTCTGGGAGCGATTTTAGAACTTCGCTACAAGTATTAATCTCACGGTTGATGGTTGAATAAAGTTACACCGTTCTTGATATCCCCGGAGTATCAGATATGGTTAGTAATTTCTTGAGCTAGTAGTAGATAGTTTTTCTGGATAGTAGAATACTTAATCTGGAAGTCTTAGGAAGCTAATTAAGTAAATGAGGCCCAAGTTAGATACTCCTTTCTTATAGGACATGGAACGTTCACAGTATTGGATGCTTGAGAGTTATTGTTGTTACTTACTGACCTTACGCAAGCCATTCGGTCACTTTTTGCATACAGGCTTTAGTAGCTGTTAATGCTAAAATGGCCTTTAGCTTAAAATGTCCATTGCCAGTTTTTAGTTTCAATTGCTCCAACTTAATGAATGCAATGACTGCTGCAAAGAAATGGTTTGCCTGAGTTTCAACAACCTTCGTTGGAGATCCTCCCAAAGCAGTATGCTGCTTGAGTGACTTATGGTATTCCTCTATTTTCCACCGTTTTTTGTAGATCATAGTAATCTGGTCATAATTCATCGTCAGGTCAGTTGCCATAAGGTAGAGCACCCCTTGAGATCCATCTTTGTTTCTAAAGACTTGTTTAACTAACAGCACAGCTTGAGCTACTGAACGCAGATAAACTTTCAAGACTTTGCCTTCCTCGAGTTGGTCGACCTGATCGACTCTATGAAACTCACCATTTTTACGTTCTTTATCTGATAGAGCAACTGTACGGGAGCTTTTTAAAGCGAGCACAGCATGTTTGGCTAACTTATTCGTTGTCAGATTTATGTTCTCCGCAGACGAGAACCAAGAGTCTCCAAGAACATAAGTGAAACCAACTTGCTGCTTGGCTTGGACAAGCATCTGCCGAAAATGTTCATTCTTAGTTAACGGGCTTCGATATTTCGTTTGACCCGTCTTTTTGTCCACATAGGCTTCTGTCTTTTCCACAAGTCGAACTTGGATAGGGACGTCAATTTTGTCATGACTATAAAGTAAGCTAATGAAGTTGATCCTTTTGACGTGACGTTGCAGACTATGATCCCAGTGATAGTTGATTAAAGCATTTTCATCAGTGTGGGCCTTTTCTACTATCGAATCGTCTACCGAAATGACACCTTGTTGGTCTGAAAATTTAACCAGTGAACGAACCAATTTCTTGGCTTGTTTCCAAACAGCGGTTGAGTCTAAATAGGAGCTCTTTAGCCAACGGCTAACTTTATCGTGGCTAATTTGATGATTATAGGCCGCCGACATTGAGGTAGCCGTAGCATACTTGGGAACACTCAGTAAAAAATCCGTGTACTTTGAAAGCGTGCAATCCATGCTTTACAAGGTAAGGGTTTGCTATATCTTGCGTAAGGTCAGTTACTTATGATTTATGATCAGAAGTCTTCTAGTTAACAATAAGAGATAGATTATTACTAGAAAAGGGGGTATGTTACACGAAATAACAGCTAGCAATGGGTAAGGAGATTAAAAAATATGATGTATTTCTTTCATATAAAAGTGATGATGCTTTATGGGTCAAAAAGTTAAAAAACGATCTTGAAGCCTACGGAATCAAAGTTTGGCTAGATCAGGAGAACATTAGACCAGGCGATCTTTTTTTAGAAGCACTCGAAGATGGAATAAATTCTAGTAGAGTTGTTCTTATAGTTGTAACCCCGAAAAGTATAGATTCTAAATGGGTAAGAAGGGAGGCAGCACGGGCATTTTCTCTTTCTACTGAGAATAACACTAGGATTATACCAATACTGCTCGAGGGAATTCCAAAACCTGGCTTTTTGGCGGATCTTGAACATGTCGATTTCAGAGATAAAGAAAACTATGATCGAAGTCTAACTAAGCTTATATGGCCAGGAATTACTGGAAAAAAAATCCAAATGGTGGGTGTTGGAGATGTTGGAGGAAGGCAATGGAATGTACTTAGGAAAACTTGTAGTGAGTTTGGAGTTGAATTCGTAGGAGAGGAAGATCTTGATAGAGTTCGATGGCCAGGTATATCTAGGAGTTATCCAAATCTTGCAGATTATGGCGATCCTTTTGATCCAGAAGTCCAGGTTGTTTTGGTGGTTGATCCTTTTGAGGGTTTAGAAGATTTAGAAAATAAGTATCGAAGAAATCCTCCAATTGATTATTTCAATTTTATCTTTCACAATCGGATGGCCACTAAAGGAAAAGTAAATGAGCTTATCTTTCTACTTTTCTGTCACAACGAAGAATGGGAGAATTTCCCCTTGACTATTGATGTGAGCCGATTGAATGATAAATTTGACAACTATCTAATGGGATATACTCCAGACGAAATAAAGAGAAGGTATTCTCATTACTTCAGAGTTGAATTTGCTAAAGAAGAATCGATTAAGCTAGTCACTTCATTTGATCAGGTATGGAGAAGGATTCAAAGAGAAGCGATAGTTGGTAAGCCTCCTTATTGACTTCATTTAATGAATTTGAATCATTTAATATCTCTATTTGTACTATTTAAAATTTTACACTACTTAAATTAGGCTCTATAATCGGCTGAAAATAATACTTGATTACCTATCCAGTAACAGTAATCTCCTCAGTCCTCCTCAACCCGCTTTAACCAAGCCTCCCGGTCATCACTTAGTATTTGTTCAGTCCGATTGACCAGAGTCTCAAGTTTGTCTTCCAACAAATGGTATGGTCCTGTAGAGGTTTCGTAATAGATTTTTTCTCGTCTCAACGATTCTGCAGTAATGCGGTACTTGGTCCAGTTCTCCAGATACTTGAAAACTTGTAATCTTCCTTCGCTTGCTGCGATTACAACGCCTAAGAAACCTACTACATATGACATCCAACCATATTCATTTATTAAGCCAGATAAGAATGGAATGAGTACAGAGGAGATAATGATTATCATTCGAAGTTGCTTGTATCTTCTTTGATTCCAACTACTCTTACGTTCGTGCCAATTCAATTGATCTTCAAGCCTTTCTTGCATGTATTCTGCTTCTGTCATTGCGTTTTTTGTTAGTTTTGGAGGAGGAG
Source organism: Bacteroidota bacterium (assembly GCA_039030655.1). GTDB lineage: Bacteria > Bacteroidota > Bacteroidia > Chitinophagales > Saprospiraceae > Neolewinella. The sequence goes on from JBCCDS010000026.1 coordinate 5,878, forward strand.
GTACTCTGAAATATAGTAACATACGATAAAACACATAAGCCCATGACAAATAAAGTATCCCATCTGGAAGAAAAGCTCTACGATGGCCGAAAGCCTAGAAGGATTTTGGCATTAGATGGAGGGGGGATTCGAGGTGCATTAACCTTAGGCTTTCTTGAAGAAATCGAGCGAGTCATACAGGCTCAACCTGGAAATGAGGATAAGTTGCTCTGTGATTATTTTGACTTGATCATAGGAACAAGCACTGGCTCCATCATTGCCTCTGGCTTGGCAATTGGACTTACAGCCAGGCAAATCAAAGATCAATACCTGACTTTAGGAGGTACAATCTTTTCCAAACGAAGAAAACCGTGGTTACCAGGAGTATTGAGGTATGCCCTTCGAGCAGAATATCGACATAACCGATTAGTAGAAGGTTTAGAGGAAACATTTGGGGGTACTACACTGGGTGATAATGAAAAGATAAAGACAGGCCTTGCCATTGTAGCGAAGCGAGCAGATACTTTTAGCACCTGGGTCTTCAATAATTTTCAAAGAGCACCTTTTTATTATCGCAACAAGGAATTACGATTAGTAGATCTAATTCGTGCATCCACTGCAGCACCTTCTTACTTCGAACCACATATATTGAACGTAGGGGGAAGCAATCCACTAGGGGCTTTTATTGATGGCGGGGTTAGTTTGGCGAATAACCCCAGTTTCCAAGCGCTGATGTTAGCTTCCATCAAAGGCTACAGCTTAGGATGGAGTTTGAAGGAGGATGATTTTATGATAGTTTCTGTGGGCACTGGAACTGGTACAAAACAGATTGCATCACAAAAGTTGCGAAGGATGCCCATCTTCAGGTGGGGTAAGGTTATTCCTAACCTATTTATGGAAGACGCCAGTTACTTTAATCAGGCCTTATTGCAATGGCTGTCAGATTCTCCTACCGCGATTGAAATTGATCGAGTAGTTAAAGACTTAAGAGATGACTACTTTCTTTTGGGCCTTAAGCCTCTCAATTACGTTCGCTACAATGTGAAGATGGATGTAGACTACCTCCAGGAGGAGTTGGGAATGGAGTTCACTCCTGCCCAAGTGGAACATCTAAGAGAAATGGATAAAGGTGAAAATCGCTTCACTTTAGCTGAGATAGGGGAGGGAGCAGCAAGAATCCAGGTCAAGACTGAGCATTTTGAACCTAAACCAGTAAAGAGACAAGGGGGAAAACTCCTATTCAATACCTACGATACTCCAGATTTGCCATTTAAGAAAGCGGTAAAGAAGGCTATCCCAATCCAGTACTGCAAAATGGATGAGCCCTTTCTTGTAAATACCCTAGAAGGGATACATTCCGGGGAAGCTGGAGATTATTTAGTCATTGGGACCCAAGGAGAGTTATATCCGATAAAGAAGGATATCTTTGAAAAGACGTACGATGCCTTACCGTGAGACCTAGGGTGAATCTAAAGAAATAATCTACGATTCATAACTTAATGGTCGGATGTCAAGCATACTAATTATAGCTTTTTTTGTCTGGAGTATTTACTTCAATCTTAGAAATGAATTGATCAATTTCAGGGGGGCTTTGGTTGACCTACAGGTTTCAGATAAATACTCCTATCCTCTTGCTATTTTTTTACTGCTTATACCATTGCTTGTAGGTGGAACATATGTATTAGTTGACCTTTCCTTCTACAAAGAAAATTCACAGCAGTTACTAATTCTTGGAATAGTATACTTTGTACTGTTAAGAACCTACACCGTTCTAATTGGACTCCTTATAGTTTTTTACAAGTTTTTGAGGAAGAAAATATATAGATTGACCAAGTATCGGTCAGTTAATCGTTCTAATAAGCCAATTTGCCTGCTTCTAAGGTCATTCAATGATAAAAAACTGATTCAAGCCCCAGATACATATTTACCGTATTATGCGAAAAGGCCTTCAGATTTTGATGGACAACCTACGATTGTGAAAGAGTATTCAAGGATTAGAGGGTACTCAGTAATACCCTATTTGTGTAAAGCAATCAAAAAAGACTTCAATGTTGCGGCACTTGGAGAAGAAAGCTATTCTGGGATTAATGAATTTGCCAGAATTACCTATATGGTCACCAATGATCATAACTGGAGAATTATTTTAGAAAAATTTCTAGTTTATGCTAAACTAATAATAATGATTCCATCAACAACAAAAGGGGTTGTTGAAGAGATGAAATTCATATCACAAAATGATGAAGTCAGAAGGAAAACGCTTTTTTTCTTACCTCCAATTTTGAAAAACATATCATATAATGACGAAGATAACGTTAGGCAGTTCTGGAATAAAGAGCTAAAGAAAGAAGTCGCTAAGCTAGGAGTTCAAATCGTTGATTATGATGAAGGTGGGAATTTTTTTAGGTTAGGAAAGGATAACTCTATCGAATTAAGTGTTAGAATATTAAATAAGGAGAGGAGATTTCTGAAAAGAGATATTAGAAAAGCATTGAGGCAAATAAATTTTGAAGACGTTGAAGCTGATTCTACTAGGTTAGTTTTTAAAAAATTAAAAGATACTTTTGGTGAAAAATTTACTTTTCGGTAGTTTTTAGTGATTATTAGTAGAGTTATATAATGATTTTAAATTAGAAATTCTAAATTGATATGTGTAGGTTAGTCAATCTAAACTTGTCTGCAAGCCGTTAATCAAATTTTGAAACTGATCTTTGAAAGAATTGTCATCCCTCCAGTCGCGAAAATCTCCAATCTTTCTACTCTTAATTATACTTGAGAATGGACCTTCAAAATTGTGAATGTAATCATCAATGCTAATTGGAATTAGCGAGGTATTCTTAATGCCTTTTCCTTTTTTTTCTCTTTCATCCTTGTCCAAAGTCTTGTTGATCTCATCTGTTACCCAGGAGCTGTTTAAAGAAGCCTTTGAACAAACTAGGATGGTTTTATCATGAGAATTGATTTTTTCAAAAATTATTTTTCGAAGTTCATCACCAGGGCTTAGGCTTTCATCATCAATCCAAACTTCTACACCATGCATTTTTAGGTGTTTATGCAGCTTCCATACAAATTCCTTGTCTTCACTTGAATGGGATATAAATACAGAGTGAAAGGATGGGGGAGGGTTGTCAGTCAAGTAATTCAAGAAGAAGGTGGGTAGCCCAAGATTCTTAAGGAAAGTCATTGAAATTGGAGCAACAGACATGATGCTGTGAATATCAATAGAGCATTCAGAAGTGACTTCAACTTGATCAAGCCCAATGCATGTAGTGAAATTAGTAAATGCGAAGACATCACTTCCCATTGTAGCATACGAAAAATCCGTTTCGTCAAATTTGCAGTGTATGAAGTGGCTTTCACTTACTTCAACTTTTTTGAGATTCAGACCTTTGATCCTAGATTTTTCAAAATGACAACCTAAAATTTTTGAATCTGCAAAATCAGTATTTAAAAATTTTGTTCTCTTTAAGTTATTATGAGAAAAGATAGATTTTTTGAAAATGGAATTCTCAAAATTAGAGGAAGTTAAGTCAGAATTTTTAATTTCTATTGCTTGGCAAGCGAGATTAGTTAGTTTAGTATTTCTTAAGTTGCATGAAATGAATTTTGAATTCATAATGATAGCATTGTCTAAGTCTGCTTGTCTTAAGTCAACATCACTTATTCTAGTCTCACTCAATTGACAGTTTTTTAAATTGGCATGCCACAGTTTAGATTCGTAAATTCTAGACTTAGATAGATTAGAACCTTCTAATTGCGCGTAGGAGAGCTCAATTTCGCTTAACTTTAAGCCACTAAGATTACAGTTGGTTAGTATTCCTCTACGGAGATTAGTTTCATTAAATTTTGTATTTCTTAAATCTGTACCACTTAGATTGGCTGAGCCTAACGAAGCCTTTTGAAATCTAGTATTGTTTAATATCGCACCTTGAAAATCTGCCTTGTCTATTATTGCTTCATTAAAGCGGGTATAGGTCAGATCTGCTTCAACAAAAATTGCTTCAATTAGCTTTGCTTCTTCAAAATTCGCATTCCTTAATACTGCCCCTGTGAAATTAGTTTTCCTAAAACTACGTCCCCCCATACGTGCTCCTTTTAGGTTTGCATAACTGAAGTCATAGTAGTCAAAACGACGCCTTATATCTCTTAAATCTGCAACACTTAAATCTGGGGTCTCATCTGGCTCCAATTCTCTCCATTGATTCCAACTTTCTCTACCTTCTGATAAAATATCCAAATGATGTTGATTTGCCATATGCTTGCCTTTTAGGTTTTAGTTATTCGACTATTGGAATTTGTATTAACATAGATGATTGAAGTCATCATAAATAGCCCTGATGAAACTGAGTTTTGAAGATAGTTGAATATTTCAATTTACTATTAAACAAATATGACATTCTACGGACTTAACCCTGAGGTGATGGACTGTAAGTTGTCTTATCGTAGATTTCCCTTTATGTATCCCTTCAATGCAGGTAATTCCTATCAGATAGATCTAACCTATTTCTAACCAATATCCACATCTCCCTGACCCTCAACACCTTACAATTTGTTCCCTGTTCCACCCGGAACCACAAGTTTTATCAGCCCAAAGGACTAGACCCCACTCCGAGGGAATACCCCGTTCCGGGGGCAGACCTGCGGAAGTACAAAAAAGAATTTAGCCAAACACCTTTTCTAGCGCCTGACAGACCTTATCCATGGCCTCGTCAATATTGGCATCCGTGTGCGCTCCGGAGACAAAACTCAAGGACTTAGGGTAAGCCCCAGACAAACTCTCGGTAAAAACGAATAGTAGTAACATCTTTGCAGCGAAGTGCTTACCTTGTAGGTCTACATATTACTTCGTTGGTTTTTTAATAGGTAGGCTCAGCACCAAAGTGTTTAACAGCGCTAGCACGGAGCATCTATCGGTTATTCGATGGTTAAAATTTCCCAACACGCTCTTCATTTCCCCAACCACCGCAAGCGTGGTACCAGCACCCAACTCATGAAAAAACTAATTATCGCCCTGTGTTTTTACAGCTGTATTTTTTCCAACTTATTGGCACAAAACACCAATTCTCCCTTACGAGAAATTGAAGAAGCTGTTGTAAGCGACTCCCCCAATAATGGGGAGCGGACCATCGTACCCAACAACTATAAGATCTTACAGCTCGATGCTGGACGATTAACCACCATTCTGAACAGTGCACCAACTGAAGATGCTAGCGGGAATAACCGATCAGCGCCCTTCGAATTATTGCTCTCCAATGGAGAAATAGCCTCCTTCTACCTAGTCGAATATGCCATGATGGAACCCGCCCTGGCCGCCCAATTCCCTTCCTTTAAAACCTATTATGGGTATGGGGTAAATGATCCCCAGCAGCGCATTCGACTCGACTGGACGAGCAACGGCCTAAACGCCATGATGCAACTTGCAGACGGCTTGGCTTTTTTGAAGCCCTATGCTAGTGGTGATACCGAACACTACCTCAGTTACTTTGAAAGCGATTTACCGCTAAACACCCAGCCGTTTAGCTGTGGTACTGTAGACGATAAATACCCTGAAAGGACCGACACGGACAGCGGTAACCGCGCCGGTGACTGTCAGCTGAGAACCTATCGATTGGCAGTTGCCGTGACTGGCGAATACGCCACCTCCACGCTTGGCGCATCCTCGGCCGGCACGGCTGCGGATGATGCTATCGTGACGGCTCATATCGTAACCAGCATCAATCAAATTAATGAGTGGTACGAACGAGATTTGGCCGCTCGCTTCTTGCTCATTGACAATCTATCGGATATCTTCTATTACAACGGAGATACCGACCCTTACACCAATGATGATGCTCTCGAAATGTTAGATGAGAATATTAGTAATCTCGATATAGTCATTGGTGATGCGAATTTTGATATTGGGCATGTAATGGGCCGAAGTGGAGGAAGCAGTGGCGTAGCAGGAAGATATACGCTTTGTGGCGCCAGTAAGGCCAGAGGGGTAACTCGGGCTAGTGCCTCTGGAATTAATCAACCCCGCTTTTTGAAAGTATGGGCACACGAATTAGGACACCAATTTGGAGCGGGGCACACCCAGGGGGAAGACTGCCAACGATCAGCAAGTAGTGCCATGGAGCCCGGCGCTGGAACTACGCTTATGAGTTACGTTACCTCAAACTGCGACAATCAACTGCAAAACGTCCCTGACTATTATTTTCACGCCATTAGTATGGAGCAAATGTCAGAGCATATGTTGAGTACTACTTGTGCCGATATGCTGGCTAGCCCTAACTCCGCCCCGACGGTTTCTGCAGGACCTGACGTTACGGTTCCAAATTCTACGCCATTATTGCTGCAAGCTACTGCTACTGATCCAGACAATGATGTATTGACCTTTACTTGGGAACAGTACAATAACGAGGTGGCGGAAGCTATACCGCCACAGCCTACCAATACGCTTGGCCCCAGCTTTCGTTCCTTGCCCCCTTCCAATGGAAGTGGGCGATATCTCCCCAATTTAACAGCTGTAATTGACGGTGTTACCCCAACCTGGGAAGTATTACCATCCGTAGCTCGTACCATGGATTTCCGAGTAACCGTGCGAGATAATAGTACCAACAACATCGCTTGTACCGCCGAAGATGACATCACCATTACGACCACCGCCAACGGCCCATTTAGGGTTACTTCGCCCGCTTCAAGTGGAGTGATCTGGCTAGAAGACCAGCCCCATACGGTTAGTTGGGATGTGGCAGGAACCAACGTTCCTCCCGTTTCTTGTGCCAATGTTGACATCCTACTGTCTTATGACGGAGGCTTCACTTATCCAGTTGTATTGGCCAATAGTGTTCCCAATACCGGCACTGCTGAGATCATAGTGCCAACCGGAGTTTCGACAACGGCGAGAGTTCAGGTGCGCTGCTCAGACAATATTTTCTACAATATCTCAGCTGATGATTTTGAAATACAAATCTCTAGCGGGCCTACTTTTTTATTAAACCTACCCAGTACATTCTCCACGATTTGTCAAGGAGATATAGCCTCTAATCTAGCAATTTCGACCTCAGCTTTTTCTGGATTCATTGGAGATGTGGAGTTAAGTGCCAATAACCTGCCAGGAAGTGCCTCCCTGACTTTTGATAGCCCAATTATCAGCGCCGGCTCAGGGACTACCTTTGAAATTGCTAATACGGCTGGCCTGGCGGAGGGCAATTATATGTTTTCGATTACCGGGACCAGTGGCTCCATCGTCAGAACTATCGATTATGTGCTGGTCATAGAAGAGCCGGTTGGCTTAACTACCCTAGAACTGCCGGCTGACAATGCTGTGGATATAGGAATAATCCCGATCCTTTCCTGGGAGCCGAGGTCCAATGCCATTTCCTATGCTATTCAAGTTTCCTCCGATCCAAGCTTTACCAATGTAGTAGTCGATGAAACGGTAAGTACTAATTTCTATTCCTTGAATATGAGTCTAGCAGGTCTTACCGATTACTATTGGCGGGTAAAGACCACTACTGGTTGCGGCGAAACGCCTTGGTCTTCGATACGTGAATTTACCACAACCGATTGTGCTGCTGCCTTTATTGAAAATGTGCCGGTATCGATCACCTCCAGTGGGACGCCAGTAGTTACTTCGACGATCACTATAACTGGCCCCGGTACCATTGATGGCCTAGAGATTTCTAACATTATCGGGACACATACCTACATGAGTGACCTTTCAGTTGAACTTATTGCTCCAGATGGAGGCCCAACAGTTTTACTTTGGGATAGAGAATGTGGTTCAAATGACGACTTTAATTTGAGCTTAAGTGATTTTGCTACCGTACCCGTAAGCGATGCTCCTTGTAATTCATTTGGCCAGGGAGGTACCTTTATTCCAGAGAATCCGCTTTCTGTCTTCAATGGTTTACCCATCGCTGGCGATTGGACCTTAAGAATAAACGACAACGCCAATTTGGATGGAGGAGAACTCCTTACCTGGAGACTAGACTTCTGTTCCCTAATCGGCTTACCCGTTGAGTTATTATCTTTTAATGCTTTTGGGCAGGAAAAGACTATTCATTTGGACTGGGAAACTACCAATGAGTACGAAAATGTAGGTTTTGAAATCGAACGTCGTACGGAATCCCAGGCGGAGTTCACGATCATTGGAGAAGTACCCGCTGTAGAGGATACCAGAGCAATCAATAGCTATAACTTCTTGGATGAAGAGGTTAGGCCAGGCATACTGTATTACTATCGTTTACGTCAAAATGATGTAGACGGTCAATTTGAATACTCTCCCATCCGTACGGCAAAGATCGAAGGCAATGAATTAGGCCTACAGGTTTATCCAAACCCCGCTAGGGGAGAACTATTTGGCTTCCTTGATCGGGAAGCTAGTGAAGAAACCGAACTGCGACTGTATGATCTGAACGGTCGTGTAATCAGGAAGCAAACTACTTACGGTAATCAATTCACTATGGATCTCGTAAAGCTGCCTGCGGGCTTATACGTACTCAAAGCAAACCATTTGATGGGTGAAGAGGCCATCAGGTTATTAGTGAATTAGGGAGAGAACAGGTATTTACAAAAGGTAATTTTCCTCCGAATGATCTCCCTTATGCGCAAAAAGTAAAAAACCGTTATCTGCGGTAGGGTCATCCTGGTGAAAGTAGTTATAGGTAAAAAAATCTTATGCAAATCCGCTATTTCAGCCTGGCCCTCCTCGCTACGATCTTCTTCAGTTTTTGCAGCTGTGAAGATGAAGTCATCGTGCCCAACCCGCCGAGTAATTCGGCCAATATCATTATGCCACTGGGCGCTTCCCGGGTAGAAGGAGCACGCCCTGCTTTTGAAAGTTACCGCTATGAATTGTGGAAGCTCTTAGTAGACGGTGGCTGGGACTTTGATTACATCGGTACCCGCGATGATGAAGCTAATTACCCCAGCTATGCTGAGCAGTCTTTTGATCTGGATCATGAAGGTCGCGGCGGCTGGACTTCCGGTCAGATCCTGGGAGGTATTGAAGATTGGCTGGTACAGGCTGGTACGCCTGATATCGTCCTTTTTAGCTCTCCGGGTGGTAATGATGCTCTGCAAAATCGATCCTACGAACAAGCAATCGCTAACATCAATGGCATTATTGATGCCCTTCAGGCGGCTAATCCCGAGATTACGATCTTAATCGAGCAGCTGGCACCTGCCGTTGAATCTGCCATGACTGGCGATCTGCTGACCTACTTTGAATCCTTACAAGCTGATGTAGTAACTATCGCTTCTGAACAAACCACGGACCAATCTACGGTTATAGTAGTCGATATGGCGACCGGCTTTACGGATGAATTTCTGGCCGACGACGTACACTATAACGAAGCGGGTGCCAGATTTATCGCGGATCGTTACTATACTAATTTGGTGCAGGTTTTGGAGTAGGAACTGCTTGTTTAGTAATCATTCGGACAGTTAGCAGCTCGAAGCTCTTAGCTAAAAAGCTAAAACTTTAAGAAATATGTACTTTTCTCCTATGTAAAAATCCGCTATATTAGCCACTGCCCCAGTCGACAAACTGTCTACTCACACACGCTTTTTTCCCCACATGTCCCAAAAACTACTCAGTACCTGCCTGGGCATACTATGCCTATGCACATCCTTGTCCGCTCAGGACCCGTTTTTTACCCACTTCTATGGCAATGAGTCGGCCTTCAACCCGGCCTTCGTCGGCAAGCGTGGCTCAATGAGCTTTACGGCTAAACACCGTACGCAGTGGGGATCCAATAGCTCACAAGCTTACACCACTTCGCAAGTTACTTTCGAAGAATCACTGCCCTGCTTCTTTCTGGATTGGGGTCTAGTGGCCACTCGTGACGAAGAAGGTGAAGGCCTCCTGACTACCAACGAGTTTGGCTTGCGCACGGCCTTTTTTGTGCCTACCAGCGGGCGTAAATATTCCACCCGATCGGCCGGCAACCTGCGCTTTGGCGTGGGGCTCCATTGGGGGCAGCGGCGTATCGATTATTCCCGCCTTACTTTCCTGGACCAGCTCGACCCGATCTACGGTTTGCTGGATCGCGACGGTCGGCTCAACCCTACGGCTTTCAACGGCGCCAACGAAACGGCTGACTCGCCCTGGTACTTCAGCCCTAGTCTGGGCGTAGCCTGGCGCCACATCATGAATCGACGCGATGCCAAATCCTGGGTGTTTGACCTCGGTCTGGCCGTCCATAACTGGGGTGGACTGGTCTCCGTCGACGGGCGACAAACCGCTTCACTGCTCGGTCTCGACAATCCTTTGGGCGAGCGCTGGGTAGCCAGCCTAACCGCCGAAAAAGTCGTCTATGCTCGTCGCGGACGGCACTGGGCCATCCGACCTTCCCTAGTCGTACAAATGCAGGAAGGACTCGCCTACGCCGAAGCAGGTATGGGACTGACCTGGCAGCGCAATGCCACCTTGGGGCTGCACTATCACCAGGCTAAATCCAATGCCGATGGCAGCAATACCAATTGGGTCAGCCTGCAACTAGAAATGGGCTTCATCCTACCCAACGGCAGTAACCGCTTCGACCTCGGCATCAGCTACAGCATGCAAAATGGGCCGCTCAAAAATTACGTAGCCTCTCCCCTAGAATTAACCGCCCGTCTCCATTTCGGGGGCAAATCCCTCAGTTGCCTGATCGCCGGCCTTGGCGACGAAGGCGCCTACAGCAATCGGCAGACCAATTGCTATCTCTTCCATGTTTCCGCAGCACGTGAAAAAATCTACGACAACATCTGGTACAGCGACGATCAATTGTAGTAGAAATGAGGAAAATTATAATACCATCAGACGCTCAAAGGTGCTCCTTTGTCGAACACTTTGAAGGTCGCGGGATTCCAGCAGACACTCAAAGGTTTTCCTGCGTCAAACACTTCGAGGTCTTACCCCAAAAGCCAAGCTTCCTAAGGACCTCGAAGCGTCCCTCGCTCAAAGCGGGGACCTTTGAGCGTCCAATCTCCCTCCACTTTAGAAGATCAGCGCTTTGCAAACTGCTCCTGGTCAGCCTCCTGATGAGTTGGATTGCCACGCCCTTAAGCGCACAAACCGACATCCTCTGTCCGGATATCGCCTGCGGACTGCTCAACGCCAGCTTCGACACCGACGGCGCCGTTGTCTTTTGTGAGGGAGAGACCATCACGCTTAATAACTTATCCGATCAGGGCTTTGACTTCTTTATCGTCGACTGGCAAGATGGCACCATCGACACCGTCGCCAATTACGACCCCATCAGCCATACCTATATCGATATCTTTCAGGATTCCTGCGAGATGGGCCTGAGTTTTGCCGTGGCCTTTCGCGGTATCCTCGAATGTGACGCGGGTTTCAGCTGTGCATCAGGCACTTATGACTTTTCGCTCCGCCCACCCGCCCAGGCCTTATTCGGTATTGATTCCAGCCAGGTTTGTGCTGGCGAACCCGTTCCCTTCACCAATTTATCCTGCAACGCCACGGATTACGTCTGGGACTTTGGCGACGGACAAGATACCGACCAGGAAAACCCCAACCACGAATACGAGACACCTGGCACTTACATCGTTACCCTTACCGCCACGGGCTTTTGTAGTAGTGACTCGCTCAGCTTCCCGCTGGAGGTGGTAGCGCCCGTGACTCCCGTCATTGACGCCACCAACCTGGGCAGCGACAGCCTGATCTGCGTCGATGGCGAACTCACCTTCGTCAATGAAAGCCTCGGCACTGATGAGCTGACTTGGTCCATTCAGCCCGGAGCTGGCGATACCAGCGTCTGGTGTTTTACCGAGCCGGGTATGAGCACGACCTCCGACTTGATTAATGTGCGCTTCAAGCAAGCCGGTAATTACAGCATCACGCTACGCGGAAATAATGCTTGCGGTAGTGGACAAAACGTCATCAACGTCCAGGTGGAAGACGCGCCTGCCATCAATCTACAAGCGCCGTCCGAAGGCTGTGATGAACTAGTGGTTAGTCCTGCCGATCTCGGCTTCGCCATCGATGGAAACGTGCAAGATGTCAGCTGGTCTTTCACCAATGCCAACCTTACCAACTTCCAGGGGGAAGACTTTGGCTCCGTGACCTTTAGCCAAACGGGTACCATCAGCCTGAGCATCACCGGTAGCTGCGGTGTTTTCGAGCAGACGGTAGATGCCATCGTTCAGACCAGTCAGGCACCTCAATTACTGGCCGATCCGACCTACTGCAGCGGTTCTTCCGTCAGCACCCTGGTAGCTGATCTGCCCGGTGGTAGCTGGTCCGGACCCGGCATCATCGACGCTACCCAGGGGCTGTTCGATCCCGGCGAAGCCATGGTCGGCAATAATACCATTCGTTATATTTTAGCGACGGGCGCTTGCCTCGATACCAGCTTCATCGATATCGAAATCATCCAGTCTGAGTCGGTAAGCATCCAAGACGAAACCGCCTGCGAGGACGCGGGTAGCTTCCAGCTCAATTTCAGCCCTACCGGCGGCAACTGGTCGGGGCCTGGCATCAGCGATCCAGCCCTGGGTGTCTTCGACCCAGCCCTGGTCAACCCCGGTATCATCCGCCCACTCTACACTTATTTAGATGCTAATGGCTGCTCGGTCGAAACCCGGCCTGAAATTGAAATCGTGGCCCTACCCGTGGCCAATACCATCAATAATGCATTGGTCTGTCTGGTCGACACCCTGTTGTCGCTCGAAGATTTGGGCATCAGCGACATTAGTCCTCAGGGGGGAATTTTTATTTGGACTTCCGCAGGTCAATCCCTCCCCAGTGATTTGATCAATCCACTATTGGATTTAGGTGCCGTGGGCAGCTACCAATATAACTTCAGCTACGATTTAGGGCCCTGTACGATTACCGACAGTTTTTTACTGGAAATCAACGAAGATCCGCCACTCACGCTCACTCCTCAGCCGGCCATTTGCATCAACGACGGTAGTTTACAACTGACCGCCAATCTGCCCGGTGGCAGCTGGTCCGGCCCTGGCATTGACCCCCAAACAGGTATCATCAATCTAGCCGCTGCTGGCAATGGCGAGCAGACCTACACCTACGTCTACGCCGCCGACAACAGCTGTATCCAAAGAGCTAGTCAGACCATCGACATCGATGATCCCAGTCTGATCGTTGGTCCCGGGCCACAGCAGGAAATATGCGAAGGCGTAGCCGAGACCATCACCTTGGTGGGGGCTAGTCCTTCCGGTGGCAGCTGGTCTGGCCCCGGCATCATTGACCCGCTAGCAGGTCTGATTGATCTCAATCTACTCACTCCTGGCCAGACCTACGACTACGACTACACCTACGAAAGTAGCAACGCTACGGATTGCCCCGCTACGGTCGGTAAAACCCTGACTTACTTGCCTAGGCCCGACCCGACCTACACCATCGACGGAGGGGCCTGTCTGGGAGATAGTTTCACCTTGATCCCCAACGAAAACGACGTCAACTTCAACTATAGCTGGAACCTGGGAGATGAGACCACCTTCGACATTATCAGCCCCAGTCACACCTACGCCAGTACGGGCGTTTACCTACAAACCTTCACCATCACTTCTCCCGATGGCTGTGTGGCCTCCAGTACCCGGACGGTTAGCGTCATCGACGAGCCGCTGCCCGCCTTTAACCTGGATGAAGATGATGGCTGCGCGCCTTTTCAGCTGTCGATCAATGACGAAAGTATTGGTCAGGATATTATCCGACTCTGGTGTATTGGCAATGATACGGTCAATGGTGCTGCCCCTACCGACTACATCATCGATGGCCTGACCGAAGCCACCTGGATCCCCATTACGCTCAAGACCTCTAATCAATGTGGCACCACGCTGGCTAGTGATTCAGTACTGGTACACCCTTACCCCCGCGTCAACTTCGGCTTTGAAACACCCAACGGTTGCTCGCCCTTCACTCCGGCCATTAGCAACGTGACGGTAGGCTCTCCCGACCAATACTTCTGGGATATGGGCAATGGGGTAACGGGCATCGACAGTCTTCCACCGGTCGTTACTTACACGACTCCGCCCGACGAAGTGACTTCCTACCCCGTCAGTTTGATTGCCTTTAACGAATGCGGTACCGATACGCTGGTGCGCATGATCAATGTCTTTCCACCCGACGTAGAGGCTTTCATCAGTCTGGACACCATCGCCGGCTGCCCGCCCTATCAATTGCAACCGGAAAGTTTCTCTACACCGGGTGCAGTGCTGAGCTGGGAAGTCTACAGCCCCAGCAATGAATTGATCGGTACAGCCGCTAGTTTGCAGCCCAACTTCGACATCACGGAGCCCGGTATCTATACTATCATCCTAGAGGCTGCCCGCTGTGGAGCCGATCAGGACACCGCCTATTTCGAGCTCTACCCTACCCCTGAGGTCAGCTTTGAAAACGACCCATCGGGTTGTCAGGATGCACTGATCAACTTCAGTGATACCTCTCCACAAACGGCTGGGGTATTCTGGGAATTTGGCGACGGCAATAACAGCGACCAGGTCAATGCACAACACGCTTATGCTGCGCCTGGTACTTACGACGTCAATCTGACCATTTTTGCGCCACTGACGGGCTGTCCGGCCACCGCCACGGGCAGTGTTGAAGTCCTCCCTTTACCCAACGTGGCCTTCAGTCTACCCGAAGACAATGGTTGCGGCCCTTTGCAGGTAAATTTTGAAAATGGGACTGCGCTTGCTGATTCTCTGGAATACTTCTGGGAATTTGGCGACGGTAGCAACCCCTCCCGTGAATTTGCCCCGCAGCATACCTACCAGAACAGCGGTAGTTACTCGGTACAGCTCAGTGTAACGGACCTGAACGGCTGTGTAAATACGGAGACCTTCGATAGTGTCGTGGTGCATCCTGACCCAGTAGCCGCTTTCAGCTTTGTTGACTCTAGTTTATGTTTGGGTTATGATCAGCTGGAGATCATTGACCAATCCAGCGATGTCTCTTCGGCCTTTTGGACTTTAGAGGATATTGTTTATCCTGGTCAGCCGCCCGTACTAGCTGCGGATAGTTTGGGCAATTTTGCCGCCATCCTGATGGTGGAGAGTTTCTTCGGTTGTCGCGATACCAGCCGCCGAGAATACGTGGTGTTGCCCAGCCCGCAGGGCGCTATCGACCTAGCCCCGGCTGAAGTCTGCCTGGGAGAGCCCATCAGCTTCACGGCCATCACCGAAAATGCCGATCTTTTCCTCTGGGATTTAGGCGACCAAACGGGCAGCACGGCAACGGCGCTGGTCCACTTCTACCCGGAAGCTGGCGACTATAACGTGCAATTAGTAGCTGGCAACAGCAATGGCTGTCCGGGTGATACGGCAACGGCCAGCGTTCGGATCAGACCTAAACCATTAGCCGCCTTCACCACCAGTCTGGAACCGATCTGTGGTACACCTGCGGAAGTACAAACTCAAAATAACAGTCAGGATGCCCTGAGCTACAGTTGGAACTACGGCGATGGACGCAGTTCTAGCCAGCTACAACCGACCATACTTTATGATAGTATTGGTTTTTATCCCATTGAGCTGGTGGCTACTTCCGATTTTGGTTGTCAGGATACGACGCAACAAACGGTGCAGGTGCGGGGGATGCCCGTGGCTGACTTTGACCCGCCGCCAGGACAAGCTTGTTCGCCCTACCGCTTGCAACTCAACGCCAGTCCTACGCAGGCCACGCGTTATGAGTGGTTCATCAACGGCAGTCGAACGGGGCAGGTCGGGCAAATACTGGATACTTTACTGACTTCGCCCGGCAATTACGACGTGCGGTTGGTGGCCAGTTTTGACAACCTCTGCCAGGATACGCTTAGTCGGTTTAACCTCTTTGAATTGCAACCGATTCCAATTGCCGATTTCGACTTCGATGAAGACCCGCTGCCCAACGAACCGGGTGATGTGCGTTTCGTTAACCTGAGCGTCGATGCCAACGATTATTTCTGGGATTTTGGCGATGGCAACAGCTCTACCGAAATCGGCCCCTTGCATCAATACACTGAGATTGGCCCCAAGCTGGTCACCTTGACCGCATTTGCCCGCTACCCCGGCGGATTGGTCTGTCGCGACAGCATTAGTCAAGAGATTTTGCCCGCTTGGTTGAATAATTTCTTCGTTCCTACGGCGATGGCCCCAGAAGCCATCGGGGGAGAATTTCGCGATTTTGGCGTCAAGGGCGTAGGCGTACAGGAATACGTGCTGGAGGTGTTCAGCCCTTACGGGCAACTGCTTTTCCAGACCAGCGAATTGGAGGACGATCAGCCCGTCGGTCGCTGGGATGGTACCTACCCCAATAGCAATGAGTTGGTCCTACAAGGAGCCTACACCTGGCGAGCCCGAGTAATTTACGTTAACGGAAATATTGAAAACCTGGTAGGGACCGTGACGGTTATACGGTAGTATTGGCCGAACAAGACTCGACAAATACTACTAATTTTAAACCTATGCGCTTACTCTTATTCTTCTTTCTATTCAGTGGCACCCTCCAAGCCCAAGGCTCTGTGCACGATTTCTTACTGGGCGGTACGGCCCGCATCCTGGACGATGAATGTATTCAACTGACGCCGGACATGCCGTATGTTTCGGGCTCTGCCTGGTACGAAGATGCTATTGATTTGAGTAAGGCTTTCGAGATGGTCATTTGTCTGGTCTTGGGTGAAAAGGACGCGGAAGGGGCCGATGGTATCGTCTTTGTCTTTCATCCGGCCATGCGTACGGGCTATCGAGGCGAAGGGATGGGTTTTGCCGGTCTGGTCCCTTCGCTGGGCATCGAGTTTGATACCTACCAAAATTTCCATCTGGGCGATCCGGAAGCAGATCATCTGGCCATCATGCCCAATGGGCGGGCGCATCACGCTTTATCGATGCTCGGCCCCATAGGTCTACCGAATCTGGAAGATGGCGCGCGCCACTCCTTGCGCATTATCTGGGATCCAGCCATCACCCAACTGGAAATTTATCTGGATGGTGAATTGCGCGGCTATACCCAGGTCGATATCGTGAAGGACATCTTCGGTGGTAATCCACTCGTTTTTTGGGGAGCAACTGCGGCTACCGGGCGGCTGAGTAATCTACAAGCTATTTGTATCAAGAAACTGGTGTACGCGGCGGTGGAGTAGGCGGAAGCGATTGACGATAAACGATGTTGAATTAAGACCGAGACAGAGCAAAGTCGGAAGACAACAGAAATTCTGAAGACCGAATGCAGCGCTGATAAGCAGCAACTGGCATGAAATCGTAGGCCTTCTTCCAAGGGGAGGGCAGCCTATATCCTGTTTTACCCAACTGGGTGAGGGGGAGCGTCGAATAACCATAAAGGGCTAAAATTGAATTGATCGGTTTGCTCCTGCTATTCACTTACTCCCCGGGCAAACACTTCCGCTACGCGGCAGTGGATTCGGCCAGCGAATGTATCCTAGCGCGTCAAGTACATCGAGCGGTTGCGAGTCAGCTCGCGGAAGAAAGGATCGGTCATATCTTTCACGAAGCGGATGGCTTCGCCAGTAGACTTCATTTCCGGGCCGAGTTGCTTGTCGACATTCGGGAATTTATTGAAGCTGAAAACCGGCACCTTAATCGCATAGCCACTTGGTTGAGGCGTAATGTCAAAATCACTCAGTTGGTGAGAGCCCAGCATGACCAGAGTAGCAATTTTCAAGTAAGGCACTTTGTAAGCCTTGGCGATGAAGGGCGTCGTGCGGCTGGCCCGAGGGTTGGCTTCGATGACATAGACCTTGTCTTCTCCGGTTTCTTTGTCGGTTTTGATCGCGAACTGAATATTGATCAGTCCTTTGATCTTGAGCGCAAAGGCTAGTTTTTCAGCGTACTCTTTCATGGTGTTCACCGCTTCGACGGAGAGACTGTAGGTCGGTAGTACGGCCGATGAGTCGCCCGAGTGGATGCCTGCGGGCTCGATGTGCTCCATGATGCCCATGATGTGCACCTGCTCACCATCACAGATGGCGTCGATCTCTGCTTCCTTGGCCCGGTCGAGGAAATGATCGACCAGCACTACATTGTCGGGTGACTTTTTGAAAATGCTCAGCACATGGCGCTCCAGCTCATTGTCGTTGATCACGATTCGCATATCCTGTCCGCCCAAAACGTAGGAAGGGCGCACCAGCACCGGATAACCTACTTTATTGGCTACGGCCAAGGCCTGATCAGCATTGGCAGCGGTGCCGTAATCGGGATAGGGGATTTCCAGCTCCTTGAGCAAGTCAGAAAAGCGACCTCGGTCTTCAGCCAGGTCGAGACTTTCGTAGCTACTGCCGATGATATTAATGCCTCGCTTGTGAAAAGTCTCCGCTAACTTCAGGGCCGTTTGGCCACCCAGTTGAACGATAACCCCCTCGGGTTTTTCCAGGTCCAAGATTTCGCGCAGGTGCTCCCAGTAGACGGGCTCGAAGTACAGCTTATCGGCCTGATCGAAATCGGTGGAAACCGTTTCCGGGTTACAATTCACCATGATGGCTTCGTAGCCAGCTTCTTGCACGGCTTTTAGTCCGTGTACACAGCAATAGTCGAATTCAATGCCCTGGCCGATCCGGTTAGGACCACTACCCAGCACTACGATTTTTTTCTTGTCGCTTACTTCCGATTCATTTTCATGATCGAAAGTAGAGTAGAAGTAAGGAGTTTGCGCTTCAAACTCCGCAGCACAGGTATCTACCATTTTATAGGTACGGCGAATACCTAGCTCGTAGCGGCGTTGGGTAACGGGTTCTTCGTCGACTCTTAGTAGCCAAGCGATTTGCGCATCGCTGTAGCCTACTTCTTTGAGTTCGCGGAAGAAATCAGTGGGGATATCCTCCGGCACATTGTATTTGAGTACTTCTTTTTCGTAGTCGACCAGTCGCTTGATCTGATTGA
This sequence comes from Bacteroidota bacterium, assembly GCA_039030655.1. Taxonomy (GTDB): domain Bacteria; phylum Bacteroidota; class Bacteroidia; order Chitinophagales; family Saprospiraceae; genus Neolewinella. The sequence goes on from JBCCDS010000026.1 coordinate 24,670, forward strand.
TGAACCAGGGGTCGATCTTAGTCAGCTTCTGCACCGTTTTGCGAGGTACCCCCAAGCGCAGCGCGTCTTTGAGGCGGAAGATGCGATCGTCAGATACATTTTCCAGACGGGAGAGGATATCGTCGGTCTTGATCCACTCTTTTTTGTCGGCCCCCAGGCCGGCACGACCTTGCTCCAGACTCTGGCAGGCTTTTTGGAGGGCTTCCAAGAAGTTGCGGCCGATGCCCATGACTTCTCCTACCGACTTCATCTGCAGGCCGAGTTTATGATCGGCACCGGGGAACTTAGCAAAGTTCCAGCGCGGCATCTTGACGATTACGTAATCGAGGGTTGGCTCGAAGTAAGCCGAAGTCGTTTGAGTGATCTGGTTTTTGAGCTCGTCCAGATTGTAACCGATAGCCAGCTTGGCGGCAATTTTGGCAATGGGATAGCCCGTCGCTTTGGAAGCCAAAGCGGAAGAACGGCTCACTCGCGGGTTGATTTCGATAACGATCAGCTCTTCCGTCTCCGGGTTCTGACTGAACTGGATGTTACAGCCACCGGCGAAGTTGCCCATCGAGCGCATAGCCTGAATAGCCTGATTGCGCATATCCTGGTAGGCCTTATCGGATAGGGTCATGGCCGGTGCCACGGTTATTGAATCGCCGGTGTGGATACCCATGGGGTCGAAGTTCTCGACCGCACAGATGATGACTACGTTATTATTGGCATCACGCAGCAGCTCCAACTCAAATTCTTTCCAGCCAAGTACTGCCTTATCGATCAGTACTTCGTGGGTAGGGCTGGCGTCTAGACCGCGGCGCAGTAGTTCCGGATAATCTTCTTCGGTGAAGCAGAAGCCACCACCGTAGCCGCCCAGGGTATAGGAAGGACGGATGACGAGCGGGAAGCCAATTTCTTGGGCGGCCTCCATGCCTTCCAGAAAAGAGTTGGCAATTTGGGCCGGTGCTACCGCCAGACCAATATTGATCATGTGTTGACGAAAAGCTTCGCGGTTTTCTGCCAGCTCGATGGCATCAAGGTCGACACCGATCAGCTTGACATTATACTTTTCCCAAAGATTGACTTCTCCACACTCAATGGCGAGGTTAAGCGCAGTTTGTCCGCCCATGGTCGGGAGCACAGCATCGATTTGAGGATTTTCACGTAAGATTTGCTCTACACTGTCAATGGTCAGCGGCAGCAGGTAGACCTTGTCCGCCGTGAGCGGATCGGTCATGATCGTAGCGGGGTTAGGATTAATAATCGTGACCTCGATTCCTTCTTCACGCAGGGAGCGAGAGGCCTGGGAGCCGGAATAATCGAATTCACAAGCTTGACCGATAATGATGGGGCCGGAACCAATAATTAGGACGGAAGTGATGGAGGTATCCTTAGGCATGCCGCAAGCAGAATTTAAGAGTGGGGATGGCGCGATCAGGGCACGCCTTCGCCGCTCAAAAATTCTGGGCTCTGAAGACGTGAGCCTTAAATCGCGGCGAAGATACAATGTGTGCGGAACCTTTGGGAAGGGTTAGGGATTTTTTATTTGTACTTCCGCAGGTCTACACCTATAGAAACAAGACCGTCCCGCTTTCATCGGGACTGCGAGAACCGAGAGTCGAGACGTTCAGGCTTCCTAGGTCTCGGTTCTCGTCTCTCGAAAAGCTGATGTAGTCAGCTTGTTCTCGATTCTGGTTTACACCTGCCCATACTGGGCGGAAGTACAAAAAACGATACACCCATGAGAACCTTTAACCATCCTGCCATCTTTGCCGCCGCTGCCCTAACCTACTGGGAGCGTGACCCTCTATTCAGTTTACTACAGCGGGCTTTGACGCAGGGGCTGATCGAACGAGTTGAAGCCAGGATAGCGAGTCAGGTCGCCCCCCCTTTGATGTTGGCCCATGCAGCGGGTAGTCCGCCTTGGTTTGGATTACGGACCGACGTCGAACGACCGATCAACCTAGTAGGTGATGCTCCTCCAAATGGACAAACCATCGCAGATATTCAGGAGCAGTATCCTAACCTAGTGGGTGTGAATGGGGAACAGCAACTGGCTTACAGTTTTGCGAAAGCTTACGGGCGAGAGTTTCGTCTACAGAATGATTTACTGCTCTACGCTTTAAACCGGCCCGCCTGGCAGGCGCAAAATTTCAGTTGTAGTGGCTCGCTAAGATTAGCCACTATGGCAGAGCTGGACTTAGCCACTGACTGGGTACGAGACTTCATCTATTTTATCCAGGAGGTCGGGCACTCCGCTAATTATCGGGAGCGCGCTCGCGAGATCATCAGCGCTGGCCAGCTCTATTTCTACTGTCTGGATGGCCAGCCAGTCAGTATGGCAGCCAGTACTCGTCAAGCGGGCGGGACTGCTGCTATAAACTACGTCTTCACCCCAGAAATCTACCGCGGCCACGGCTACGCCACCGCTGGGGTGGGTGCCCTTTGTGAGCACTTGTTGCAAGCGTACGATCAACTGATGCTTTATGCCGATGCGCATTATGCGGCCAGTAATGCCGTATACCGCAAGTTGGGGTTTGAGGAAGGTGGCGTAGGGGTGGAGTTGGTGTTTGTTGGTTAGTCTAGCAGACTAAGGTATACTAAACAAAAGTTCTGTCTAATCTTTCAGAAGCAAGTCGAAGAGAGTCCCGTAAATACCGTACCTTATAATAATATGCTTATCCTAAAACTAATTGTAAGCCCAAACTGTAAGATGAAACCAAGACGAAATAACCCAGCCCCACATGCAACGATACGTCATCGCGATCAAAGCAGTTGCCGACCTCTTTAAACACGTTGGTCAACCTACCCAATCATCTCTGCAATCGCTAAAGACCCACCAGCAACAAGTAGAAGCACTGCCCCCCAGCAATTCTTTCTGCATCACCTTTGATTTACTCCCCAGGACGGAGGTAAGCTGTCAGTGGAATACCAAGGCTATGCTGGGCTTGGACAAGGTAGATGTCGCCACCTATTTCGATTTAATTCACCCACGCTGGTGGATGACCTACTTATTCTTTAGTCGTGCGGTCTACGAGTTAGGAACCATTCCCGACAATGGGATCACAGATCATGCCTATGCCTATCAAATGAAGCTCCCCCTGCGCACCGCCAACGGAGAATACACTTGGTTTAACCAGATCACTTTTCCGGGGGCACTGGACGAACGGGAGCGCATGTGCTCCCACCTCAATATTTATCAACTCGATCGTCGTTTTGAGGAAGTCTCTATTCTTTCCAGTCCTTTGCTGACCGATGGCTCCCGCCCCGTACCCTTTTTAGTAGACCATATCCAAAGTAGAACCGAAAAGCTATTCCTGAATACCTATCTCAGCCCTTTAAAACCTAGAGCTCAGCAAGTTTTATACCTCTATCGTAAATTGGTTATAGACCACCTAGACGACGAAGTAAGTAGCCAGATGATTGCTGAGGCGAGTAACGAAATCATGCCGGGCAAAGGTATTTCCAAGGCGACAGTAGAAAAACGAAACCGTGATATTTTAGCATGCGCCCGAAGGAGTTCAGTAATCGATCACAGCCCGCTAGTTCATTTTCGGGAGGTCAAAAAAATAGCTCGCTTTTTAAATGCCGCATTCGGCCCTCCGACTTCAGCAGAAATAGTAGGATTATAAGTAGATATTAGGCCTAATACCATTTCTTTTTTCTTCAATGTGTAGATTTAGGATTGGATTTCTGCCTAGAGATATCCGCAATTGAATATGTACGCTGGTTAGTTAGGGGTTTTGCCCGGCTGATTAGAATCTAGCCAAATTTTACTACCTATCATAATATTTTGAAGCTTGCCCTCTTGGGACAAGGCCTTAGAGAAGTTTATGGTGAAGCACCAATAAAACCAATTGGATTGCTTCCAAAGATTTACCTCACCTACTCATTTAGGTTAGCAAGAGAACAGGTGAAACATATCATATGATATTTTCTCCTTCACAGTCGCCGTGCCGCAGCACGGCGGCTTTTTAAGCAAGCAAATGTAGTCGGACATTTCTGAAAAAGGCTAATTTTAGACCCACTCTAAATACGGGTGTTTTGCTGGTCCATCACAACTATTTCTCGCCTTGAGAAGTATATTTATTTGAGAAAATTACAAACACATGAACTATATTTCCGACTGCATTCAGTCCCATCCCTACTTTATCATAAGTCTATCCCTAGGCAGTAGTAATCCACCGCTAGAAATCCTACTGAACGCAACGGTAATTTCCCAATAACTGGCTAACCAACTATTCCCCGATTTGCTAAACAGTTGTCCTGTTTCTTTAGGATAGGTATAGTTATTACCTATACTATAGTGCAGCAGTTGCCAATTGCAGATAAAATACTTTTTGACTTTCCAGGTGACTCTTCCTCAGTTGTAACACCGCATTAGATTCCCTTCACTAGAACTTTGAGAAAACCCAGTATTAAACATGCGCCGTTATCAGATTGCTATTGAGCTCGTAGCTGAGCTCTTAGCAAAAGTAGGTCCCCCCACGACTGGCTCACAGGAGAAGTTCGACGAATTAATTCAGCAATTCTCAGCTCAACCGAGAGGCAATGGCTTTTGCCTATTGGTAGAGATGGCTCCCAAGAGGCAAATCAGTTTCACCAGTAATATCAACATTACCCTCGGTTTAGATGATCTAAGCCTATCGGAGTATTTAGACCTGATACATGAGCGTTGGTGGATGACTTACCTCTTTTTCACCAAGGCTATCTATGAGCTCGTGACCAGTCCTTTTTCTAACCTATCCGATCAGGACTATGCTCTTCAATTCAAAATTCCACTGCGGATAGCTTCAGGAAATTACGCTTGGTTTAATCAACTCACTTTTCCGGGAGCTGTGGATGAAAAGGGGCGCTTATGCTCTCACTTCAACACCTATCAGTGGGATCGCAATTATGAAGAGGTGGCCGTATTGTCAACGCCCATTCTGACTAAGGAATCCCGCTTACAACCAATGCTCATTCAATGGTTACAATCTCGGGCACAGTCGTTTTTCCTCGACACTTATCTATCTGGCTTAAAACCCCGTGCCGAACAGGTCCTTTTTCTTTACCGCAAATTGGTGATCGACCACGACGACGCAGAAATCAGCAGTCAGCTCGTTGCTGATGCCAGTCACCAGTTTACCCCCAATTCGATAATTTCTAAAGCTACTGTCGAAAAGAGAAATCAGGACATTTTGGCGGCAGCCAGGAAGGAAGATATTGCCCACCACAGTCCGATTGCAACCCTTAAAGAGGTGAAGAAAATAGCTCGCTTTCTTAACCTAGCTTTTGGACCGCCTTTGTATTCCAATTTTTAACGATTACCGAAGCCGTCCTATACCTAGTACAAAAAAATACAGATAGGCACTCTAATTTCGCCAGAACACAGCTTTCCTACCTTTCTTACAATAGGCAAGAAAGGTTATGACTGGTTGTACTTAGTAATTGAGTTTGTTCTAAAGACCAAGTTTCCTTCTTTAACACACTTCAGTTCGACTATATATCACATGATTAGCATCCCATCAGAAAAAGCCACCGTGCCGCAGCACGGTGGCTTATCTTTTCATTAGCCCGCTTAGTTGCGGCCTGAGTCAACCTCCTTTGTTGCAGCTTGTTCTTTGCCGTAGGCTAGGTAAATAGCTACCTTTGCCCTCCCTTACCAATTGTAACCAATTATGTCTACGCAAACCGTATATATTGTCGCGGCTCAACGCACTCCAATGGGCTCTTTCGGCGGTGTTTTCCAATCTATTTCGGCCACTCAACTGGGCAGTACGGCTATTAAAGGCGCCCTACAGCAGGCCGGTGTGAGCGCCGAGCAAGTACAGGAGGTCCTAATGGGCAATGTGGTCTCCGCTAATCTAGGGCAAGCCCCCGCTCGTCAAGCCGCATTGGCTGCCGGAATCGGTATGAATGTGCCCTGTACAACGGTTAATAAAGTTTGCTCTTCCGGAATGAAAACGGTGATGTTTGCCGCTCAGTCGATTATGCTTGGACATAATGACCTGATGGTAGCAGGCGGTATGGAAAGCATGAGTAATATTCCTTACTACGCACCTGATGTTCGTTGGGGAGCCAAGTACGGCGATCGTCAATTAATTGATGGACTGGCCAAAGACGGGCTGACCGACGCCTACGACCATCAGGCAATGGGCACTTGTGCTGATGCAACTGCTGAAAAATATGGCATTAGTCGGGAAGCACAGGACGAATATGCTGTAAACAGCTACCAGCTAGCAGCAGCAGCTACCGAGAGCGGGCACTTCGCTCAAGAAATCACCCCCGTTGCGGTACCCCAGCGCCGTGGTGACGACTTGATTGTAAATGAAGACGAAGAGTACAAGCGCGTCAAGTTTGAAAAAATCCCCAGTCTGCGTCCTGCCTTCAACAAGGATGGTACCGTAACGGCAGCCAATGCCAGTACGATCAACGATGGTGCCGCAGCCCTGGTTTTAGCCAGTGAAGCCAAGGTAAAAGAACTCAATTTAAAGCCACTGGCTCGGATTGTATCCTTCGCTGATGCCGCCCAAGAGCCTAAGTGGTTCACTACAGCTCCTACCCTGGCAGCGCCATTAGCCTTAAAACGCGCTGGCCTACAGCTCAAAGAGGTAGACCTCCTGGAAGTTAACGAAGCTTTTGCCGTAGTACCAATGGCCTTCGCTCAGGAGTTGGAGGCTGACCCCAGCCGGATGAATGTACATGGCGGCGGCGTCTCACTGGGCCATCCACTGGGCGCTAGTGGTGCACGGATTCTCGTTACTCTACAAAATGCTCTCGCCGGAGCAAATGGACGCTACGGCCTGGCCACGCTGTGTAATGGCGGTGGCGGAGCAAGTGCTGTTGTCATTGAAAAGTTATAGGGCGTAAAACCGATTTACTCCACTTTAAGCAAGTCGATAAAGTTTTCGATTTTATCGTTGGGGATCGTTACACTCAGGGTATAATGCTCGATGAGATAGGAGCCATCAAACTGACGTTCGGCAACGCCCGTCCCACGGCAAGGCCCCATCCAGGTGTCGAGTAATTCATCCCAGTAGACGAGGCGACTATCAGGAGAGATAAAAAGATGACGTTCCGTAGCCGTGAAATCCCAGGCATTCCCCTTGGCAAAATAAGGCGCGGCAAAACTGATGAAGGCTTCGCGGGTCCAGTGCTCTGCCGGGTCTGTACCGATGAAAATGCTGTTTTCAGCCATCGCTCCAAAGTAGGCGGCGGAATCCGCCTTTGCAGCGGCCTCGTGCCAATTATCGACTAGCTTATTCAGACGTTCTTCCTCACTTCCCTCAGGTAATTCAGGACAGCCCTCTCGCCGACGGGTATCAATGATGGCGGCAACTTGCCATTGCCCGTCAGTTCCGGTTTTTACAAATTGGAAATTATTGACTCCACAGTGGGAAACCTGCCCCTGATAATCAAAGCGATAGGGTGTCCAGGCAGTAGCCATTTCCGCATCTATCCGAATTTCTACCTGATAGAGGTGCTCCACCCAATCCCCGGCCGAAGCCGAGCTCATCCCTTCTAACCAGTTACTAATGGAACCTCCACGAAGCACTACTTCTCCTTCCTGATTAGTGAAAACTGTTTTCAGGCTAGCTTCTGGATGAAAAAGAGCGGCTAAGCCACTACTGTCGGCGTTTTTCATTCCATCAAAGATGGTGTGGATGACCTTTGCCACTGCTGCTCGATCATCCATCTCGGTCGCTTGGGCGGATAGTTGGGCAATAAGTGTAAAGCTTAGGCAGCAGAATAAGAGTTTGGATAGGTTCATAGTTGGGAGTGGTTGGCGGATGGTAGTTATTAGATGGGAGTTTTTGGCTCAGCCTGGTCCTCAGAACTCAATGCCCGGACACTCAAAGGTTTTCCGCTACCGCTGCAAACGCTTCGAGGTCTCTGCACTTAGAATCAAGCAACTCAACAAAACCCAAGATACACTAGCCCTAGCTGAATCCAATGGTCATTCATCGATCTCTGACGCCTAGCAATCCGAGGAAGGTGGTGGTGGAAATTCTCTCTAGTAAATTTTCTATCGCATATCGTAAATTCTAAAAGGATCGTTCCTAAGTCCTACCTTGCTCTTGTTATGAAGCTGCTATCCTCCTCTACCTGGCGTTGGTACCTGGCCATTGCCGGGCTGATCATCGTTATTGCCTCGGTATTTTACACCAACAATCTAGCCAGTAAATTGGCTAAGATTGAGGAGAACTACGTGAACATCTACGCCATGGCTCACCAGGAAATCAACGACTATGATGATGAGGACCTGGAGTTTTGCGATGTATCTATGGCCACCTTCATCGTAGAGAATAACTATACGCTTCCTGCCCTAGTGGTCGATGACCGCAACGAGATTATCTTTAGCGCTAACTTTGGGAAGCACGAAACGGATACCGCTTACCAAAAAAGGGCATTGACCCGTTGGATTGAAGAAGGAGCAGAACCTATCCCTACTTATGCGAATACGATTTATCTGGGTAACAGTCCGCTGCTGGGGCAACTGCGTTATTTTCCACTACTTCAGTTTTTTCTCATTGGTACGTTCATCTTATTAGGTTATCTGGGGATTAACGCTGCCCGGCGGGCCGAGCAAAACCGGGTATGGGTTGGCCTGGCTAAAGAAACGGCCCATCAGTTAGGCACTCCAATTTCGGCCATTATTGGCTGGCTAGAACACCTAAAAATGAACTATGCCGGACAGGAGGATTTAGAAATGGTTACCGCCGAAATGGGCAAGGATGTTCATCGCCTGGAGATGGTGGCCAATCGTTTCAGCAAAATTGGATCCGAGCCCGAGCTCAAACCTGTCAACGTTTACGAGCAGCTGTGGATCAACCATAACTATATGGCTGTTAGGGCGCCGCGTCGCGTCAGTCTAGAGTTTCCCAATCCGGCGGAAGAGGAAGCTGTAGCGGTAAAAATTAACCCCCTGCTTTTCGATTGGGTGATTGAGAATCTGCTACGTAATGCGATTGATGCCCTAGAGGGTAAGGGGGAAATTCAGGCGACCGTTACCGTTCATCCAGTAGAAGTACACATCTACCTCACCGACACCGGTAAAGGCATCCCCGCTAATAAGCAAAAGGCCGTTTTCAATCCAGGTTATACGACCAAGCAGCGCGGCTGGGGCTTGGGGCTAAGCTTGGCCAAGCGGATCATTGAGCAATACCACAAAGGGAAGATTTACGTAGAACGGTCTGAGCCAGGAGTAGGTACTACTTTTGCAATTGTACTTCCGCGGGTCTGAGCCTAGGGGTAGCTTTGAGGCTCGGGTTTAGTTCCGACTCAGTCGGAACGGTTTACGCTCCGCCAGGGCGGAGGGGTTTAGCGCTCGGCCAGAGGCCTCGGCGGTTTACAACTTGCTTGCCTTCGGCGTCGCCTTTATATGAGGTGGGTAGGAGACTGATAACGGGTAGTGCGATGGCGTAGCCGAGCCCGAGTTCAACCGCCGAGGCCCTTGGCCGAGTGCTAAACAACGATGGCGCAGCCGAGAAACGGAGGAGGCCTTGCCGACGACTTAAACCCGGCAAGCACTTCAGCGGTTAGGCTTTTAAATCCCCACCCAAAATGCGTTTATTGCCGCTGCTAATCTTGCTGATGCTTTGCACCTGCGGAAGTACAAATGATGACGATATGCCCACTCCTATACCTCCGGGTGCCCAAGAACCTGCTCCTACTCCGCTACGTTACCTGGCGCTGGGAGATAGCTACACCATTGGTGAAGATGTAGCGGAGCAAGATCGCTGGCCGAATCAATTAGCCCGGGAATTGGGTAATAGTGATTTCCCAGTAGGGGAAGTGCAGTTTGTGGCCACTACGGGCTGGACCACCGATGCACTGGACAATGGGATGAACAATGCTGATTTGACACCACCTTATGATTTAGTCTCTTTGCTGATTGGGGTAAATGATCAATTTAGAGGTTTTGACGTAGCCACCTACCGACCCAAGCTAGAAAACCTGGTGAACAGAGCTATCGAACAAGCAGGCGGGGATACGAGTCGGGTATTTATTGTCAGCATACCCGATTATGCCTTTACGCCTTTTGGCAACGGTCGGGAGTCCATCACCAACGGAGTGAATGCTTACAATGCCGTAAAAGCTCAGGTAGCTAATGATTACGGCCTACCCTACATCAATATCACGCCGATTTCTCGTCAAGGCTTAGATCGGCCAGAGTTGGTAGCGCAGGATGGTCTGCACCCCTCCGGAGAGCAGTATCGCTTGTGGGTACAGGAAGAGATCAGGAGGGTGGTCGTGACGATGTTGGAGTAGGTTTTTTGGGGTGAAAACTTTGGATTTATCGATAAAAGGATTTTTGGGTATTTGGATTTATCCAAAAATCCAAAAATTGCCGTCTGGCTGGCCATTTATTTTCTTGCCCTAAGCTACCTTTACTCGCTATGAAACGAGGGTATTGGGTTTTACTCAGCTGGTTATCGATTATACCGTTAAAGGGACAAATTGCAGACACGATTTCTATTCGGGGCGTGGTATTGGAAGCCGAGAGTGGTGAGCTGTTGCAAGCAGCAACAATAGCTCTATTCCGACAAATACCTGAGCAGACTGATCAGTTTTTAAAAGGAACTATAAGTGACGCTACCGGTAGTTTCTATTTTGATAATTTGTCGCCCGGCACCTACGCTTTGGAAGTCTCTTTTACGGGTTTGCAAACGGCCCGCGTTACTCAAATTATCCTGCCAGCTAGTGGAAGAGTATCCTTTGAGTTTAATCTCAAGTCGGAAGTGATCCGCTTTGAAGAGATCAACGTCAATGCCCCCGTGGCCGTAAGTGAGTTAAAGCGGTCGAAATACTGGCAACAGCTAGAGACCACTCCCGGCACCTTCAACGACCCAGGAAGATTGGCTACGCGTCAGCCAGGTGTTGTACAGGCCAATGATCAAGCTAATCATCTGGTGGTGAATGGCAACAGCCCCAATAAAGTAATCTGGCGGCTCAATGAGTTAGCCATTGTCAATCCCAACCACACCTCCAATGCCGGTACGATCAGTGATAACCCGACCTTATCGGGAGGAGGAGTGAATGCGATCAGCACCCAATTGCTGGACTACAGCCAACTATACACAGCCGATGCCCCCAACCAATTCGGCAATAGTCTGGGGGGCACCATGGCCATGGAATTAAGCCCGCCGCGTGGATACGATCGACGTTTCCAGGCGCAAGCCAGCTTGATCGGATTAGATGTTGCTGCCCAGGGTTTGTTTGACCGCAAAAACATCAACGGTTGGTCTTACAATGCCACCTACCGCTACAGTTTCACCGGTTTGCTGGCCGACCTAGGTGCTGACTTTGGCGGCGAGACCATCCGATTTCAAGATGCCGGCCTACAGCTACACAAATGGCAAAAGGGCGGGGGGCGCTTATCGATCTTTGGCATCTGGGGCAACAGCTCCAACCGTTTTCGGGGGCCCGAAGATCCAGAGGAGCGAGAAGAAGAAAAAGACCTCAGCAACATTGATTTTGAATCGGACCTCGCGATTGCCGGCTTCCGCTGGCAGCGACCACTGGGCAATAAGCTGCTCACTATTGGTGGTGCTTTCAGTACGACCAACCCCAGTCGAGAACAATCGGCCGTAGTGAGCAACGAACTGGAACGATCGCTGCGGTTTAGTCAGGAGCGAGAAAATTTTATGGCCCGACTATCGGCAGATTCCTGGTCGTTTGGGCTGGATTATCTGCGTGACCGCATGACCAATCAGGAGCTAGCAATGGGTAGCCCCGTCGCCAGTCAGGAGTATGGATTAGCCGTAGAGCGTTTTGCGCTGAATGCTTCGCACAGTTGGGGTAATCAGCGTTTTGCACTGGAATTGGGCCTGGAAGCAGGTTTGTATCAGTTTGAATTTGCCGAGCCATTCTTCAACCCTAAAGTAGCGATGAGTTTTGGTCTCGGTAGTGCGGAAGTCGGGTTAAATTTTCAGACCTTCAATCACTATCCCTTAGAAAACCAGTTACGACCAGCTATGACTAGGGCATTGGCGAACCAGCAAGTTGTGAGCCATCAACTAGAGTTGAACTACGGAGGGGCTGGACCGCAGACCTTCTGGGAGATTGGTCTCTTTGGGCAGTATACTCCAGAAGAAGAGGTGCAAACCATTGATGGGTTTCAGCTAGGTGCCAACAACAACTTAGCAATCGATCCTTTTGGAGGGTTACGGCTTTTCGAGGTGGCTTCGCGCCGTTATGGTTTGAACTGGGAATTCCAACGAACTACCAGAGATTTGTCGGGATGGTTGGTCAACCTCAACGGGGCCTTCTTTCGGGCAGAAACCCAGCAAGCCGACGGCGAATGGACCGCAGATCGCTGGAGCTATGGTTGGATTGCCCAGGGTATGGTCAGCCGAACCTGGAGCGGAACAACCAAAAGGGGGCTAGATCGTAGTCGGGGGATCAGTTTTGCCCTGATCGGCAGAGGCGGGGAACGGACGCCCTTCCTTCCAGATGATGCCAACAACCTGCCCGCAGACGCTCAACTGGGAGAGCCCTACTATGGCTTCGGTGGCTTGGTGGAGCAATTGCCAACCTACATCCGACCTGATCTGCGATTATTCCGGACCGTCAACCGCCCAAAAACACGGATTACCCTCTCCTTGGACATTCAGAATGTGGCGGGATTAAGTAATGTAGGCAGCCGATACTATGATAATTTCACGATGCAAGTGGAAGAGCGAGAGCAGCTGGGCTTTATTCCGGTGCTGAGTTATCGAGTGGAGTGGAGGTAGGAGGGATTTTAGTCTTTTAGGGGGTAGTTGGGTAGAATTTAGTCCTTTAGACCGTTAGTCTTTTTAGTAAGGACCTCGAAGCGTCTGAAGCAAAGCGCAAGACCTTTGAGTGTCCGGTCGGTGGTCAGTAGTCGGTGGTCAGTAGTCGGTAGTCGGTAGTAAAATAGTAGATAGTAAAAAAGGTGGTCTAAGGCGAGATGTAGAGTGCTTAGATTTTGACCTTTAAACTAAATACAGACCGACTGGGGGTTGTAGCTTTGCGGCAATAAAATAACCAACGAATGATCCAGCGATTATTTTTCTTACTCCCGGCACTACTGCTTCTGGCCTGTGGTGGCGAAAATGCGGCTACTACTGAAGCCGAGAGTGGGCCAACACCTGCGGAAGTACAAGAAGAAGCGGCTTACGAAAGCATGATAGCTGCACACGATCGGGTAATGCCCAGGATGGGAGAAATCAGTCGGGCACAGATCGGTTTGCGTGATTTGATGCAGCAGGAGGGGATTTCGGAGGAAACGATGAGCGCAGCGAAGGTGCCTTTTGACCGCCTGGAAGCTATCCATGACGGGATGATGGATTGGATGCGGGAAGCCATGCAACCCTTGGACTCCGTCCGGGCTCAACTGGGTTCACACGAGGAAGTGATGGCCTTTTACCGCGCACAAGAAGATGCCATGCTGGGGATGGAAGAGAAACTCGATCCAACCTTTGAAGAGGTAAATGCTTTGCTGAATAATGAGTAAGCAACGTATTAGACCACGCTTTGAGCTAGATGGAAGGGTAGCAATTATTACCGGCTCCAGTAAAGGGATCGGCGAGGCTATCGCCCGCGGCTTAGCGGAATTTGGCGCGAAGGTGATTATCAGTTCTCGTAGTCAAGAAAGCGTAGATGAAGTAGTGGAGGCCTTTCGGGCTGACGGACTGGAGGCTACGGCCATTGCTTGTCATGTGGGACAGGCAGAGGACCGAAAAAGGTTGATTGAGCAGACGGTAGCCACCTACGGCCGGCTGGATATTTTAGTCAACAACGCGGCGACCAATCCCTATTTCGGACCTATCGAACAACTGAGTCCGGAAGCCTATCAGAAAACGCTGGACATCAACCTGACCGCAGCTTTGGAGCTCAGCAATCTGGCCTTACCCCATATGCAGGCTCAGGGCGGTGGCAGCATCATCCACATCAGCTCGGTAGAAGGCTTACATGCCAGTCCGGGTTTTGGGGCTTACAACCTGAGTAAAGCCGGCATTATCATGCTGGGAAAAAGCCAGGCAGTGGAATGGGGGCAGCACAACGTAAGGGTTAATGTAATCTGTCCTGGCCTAGTGAAAACGAAGTTGAGTCAAATGCTCTGGCAGAATGAAAAATTGGTCACCAAGGTGGAGGCTAAGATCCCGCTTGGGCGAATGGCAGATCCCGATGACATGGCAGGACTAGCTGTATTTCTAAGCGCTCCGGCAGGGGCTTACGTGACGGGAAGTGTGTACGTCAACGACGGTGGTTTTTTGAATGCAGGGATTCTCTAGGAGCGGTTTATTTGGCTTTAAGAAACAGGCCGCTTTTTTCCGCCAGCACATTAAGGCTGGATAAGAATTGCTCAGAATTGATCACTCTTCTGCGATAGTTTTCTTGATAGGTGGCTAACTCGCGAGCCTCCTTTTCCTGTCCGCGGGATAGAAACAACTCATGCATTCTCTTAGCCCGTTGCTTGAGATAGTAGCGACCGGTGAGGGCATCCCAGATGCGGTATAGTCCCAGACCGATCAAGCCAGCGACAATGATTTCTTTTTCCCAACCGTAATCAAAGGCTTGGGGCCAGATGAGTTCTTGTCCGATACCCAGTAGGAGACCTAGAAAAATGGCGGCCATATCCTCCCGATTGCGGAAGGTGCGTAGGTATTCTACAGCTTCTTGTAACAAATGAGGTAAGGGTTAGAACGTTATTTACGCTTACGCAGTACTACGTGTAGGTCAGCTTCTTTAGATTTCGCTTCTTTGAAGGAAGCTTCAAAAAGATCTTTGCCTTGCTTGAGTTTAGCATCCGAAGGAATGATTTTCCGATTGATGACTAAGTTATTACCAGCTGGTTGCCGGCGAAAAATAAAGTAGAGCCCCAGTAGGAGGTAAAAGCCACCTAATAGGCCAAAAAAGACCACCAAGGGCGATAGAAAAGTGTACTCATCGGCCCCTAAAAGGGCGATTAAGGCAGCCAGCGTAGCGACAATGGCGAAAGTATCTTTTCTGGTGATTGGATTCGGCATATACAAAACCAATTTGTGTTCAAGTTAGGGGTTTTCACCCTAAAACTGTAGAGAAAACGCTGATGCCATAGTGAAAGTTGCTTTTTAGCCTTGGTCCAGTTGTTCGAGTAGCCAGCGCTTTTCCGTACAGGGATTGGTGGTCTCGATCTGTTGACGCAGCCTAGCTTGTTGCTCCACGGATGCATTGGTTTGGCGTAGAAGTTGTGCAGCCAGGCGAAAGATGTTGCGATAGTTTTGCAGATGATAGCTCTTTTCCTTTTTACGCCGTAGTAATTGGCGGGTACTGCTGATGTGGGAAGTGGCCAGGTAGTAATAACTCAGTGCGAAATAGACCTTGAGCTGCATCAAGCGGGCCGTCATGTGGTGAATAAAATCACGGTAATCGGCCTTCTGTAGTTCCTTCAACACTTGGTCGTAATCTTTGCGCAAAAAAGCTAGTCGAGCGGCAGCCAGAGCGGCCACTTCTTCGGCCCGGTCGGGAGGAAGTCGGTATTGTTGTAGCAGCAATTGCTCGGCCCAGTCGACTTGACCAATTTGTAGGGCAGCACCAAAAGCATTCGTGAAGGTAAAAATGCTGAGGCGACCTCGTTCGTAGAGAATTTCCTCTTCTAGACCTTTGCGGTAGAGCTCAAAAAGCTGCGGTAAAAACTCCCGACGATTAGCATTGGCTTGGCGCAGCGCGTAGTTGATGGCAATCAGTAACAAATCTCTTTGTTCTTCAGGCTCAAACTGCTCTAGGTGCTTACGGAGCGTCTTTTGAAAGCTTTGGAAGGCCTGATCCCCCGTGGACTGATCTTGGGAAAGGTACAGCCGGGCAGCGTAGGTATAAAGCTCGATAGCGGGCTGCTGATAGAAGGCCGTAGCCGCGGCTTCGTCAATGAGTTGCTGGCAGCGAACTTCCAGCTGACTCACGTCATCACTTTGTAAGCGGGCCATGGCTAGCTGTTGGCAGCTGTGCCGGAGTTCCAGGGCCAGCAAGCTTTGTCGCAGGGCGGCAGCTTGAGTAAGCAGGCCGCCGGCTAAACTGCGATCGGTCCGCAGGTTTACCCGCTGTGCTGATCGTTCGAGGTAAAAAGCATTGAGTAGGCTTTCGGCGTCGGCAATAGGGTACGTGGCTGCTTGTCGGCGTGCCTGGGCGAGGCGGATACTAAAGTGTCGGTCTAGTCCGCGCTGGCGGTACATCTCCACCAGCTCATAGCGACGGCGATCGGGGCGCTGGTCGCGGCTGCGCTCCAGGAGGAAAGTTTCGATTTCTTGTAGGTAATCGTGCTGGTAACGGCGCCAATGGGAGGGGCTAAAACTCAGATCAGGCAAGCAGTTTTGATAAATTTCCTCTGGCGTCGGAAACAAGCGGGCCAACTTACGTAAGCGAACCTTCGGGTAGATAAAATCTCCTAGTCGCTGCCAGTTCGCGTATCGCCGAGGAGATCGACCTCCTAACCAGCGCTGGAAATCGCGAAACTCAGCCTTAGTAAGGCTGGCGAGCAGGTCGAAAAGTAGAGAAGGGGCGGGGTCGGACATGGAAAGTGGTAAAAAACCAGATCAACGGACTAACGGATAAACGGACTGGTCAAAAATTAAATCGAACAAATTTATCTTTTCTAAGCTCAAAAAACTATATATACTTATAAAAAGTACTATTTACAGCTAAAAAATTATCGAACAAATTTACAAAAAAGCACTTGTCTACTCCTCGCAATTCCTGGATCATTGTAAAGTTGATTAAGCTCTGCTCCATGAACTATCGCCTACTTTGCCTCTTTGCCATTTCACTAATCGGTCCCCGCTTGGCCCAGGCTCAGTGCCTAGCAGCCTTTCCCGATCGCATTCAAATGTATACTTGCGGCGAGGTCGAACCGCTATGTGTAGAAGAGATTCCTGCTAATCTCGAGTACTTCTGGTTCGGCCAGCCAGATACCAATTGCGTAGAAACCGGTCTGGTCGGTGCCCGCAGCATCCGTTTCACCACCCCCACCGACAGCTGCGATTTCGGTCCTGAGCCCCGCATTCGTATCTCGGGTGCCATGGGTATCAATCTGCGCGCCCAAAACCCCAGCACTTGTGGCGCTACCGATGGCTGGATGGAGGTCCAGATCGATTTAACCGACACCGTCTTTTACCGCCTAAACAGCGATGCCGGCCTCATCGCCACCGATACCCTAGTACTCGATAGTATTCAGTTCGACAACCTGCCTACGGGCGACTACTACCTCAACATCTGGCGACTTGGCGGTGGCTGTAGTGCCAATTTCAACTACGACCTGCAAGCGCCCGAAGCCAATGGCCTCGACGTAGAAATCTTCGGCAACCCCGCACTTTGCCCCAATAACTTCATGCCACTTGAGGCCCAAATCAGCGGTGGCAATCCTCCTTTTTCCTACGCCTGGTCCAATGGCGATAGTCTCAACGCCGCTATCTGGCCCGATAATGACGGAGAATATCGCGTTACCGTAACTGATCATTTCGGCTGTCAGGACGTAGCTAGTTTTTACGTCTACTATTCCGGTTTTTACTGGATCGACGCCAACATCACCAATGCTGGTTGCGACGGGGCCCCGCTAGGCAGTATTGAGCTAGAAGTATCGGGAGAAGGGCCCGAAAACCTCAGCTATTTCTGGGACGACCTCTCTGGCGAAGGCCCCATGAATCGCTACAACCTAGCTCCCGGCACTTACCAATTAATGACCATCAATTTCAACGGCTGCCAAGAATTCTGGTTTTTCGAGGTAGAACAAGCCGCTGATATGGAGGTCAATCTACCTTCGCCATTCACTGGGGGCTTTAACAATACGCTCTGCTACGGCGACACCTACAACCTTATCCCTACGATCAACAACGGCACCCCACCCTACCAGTACAGTTGGTCCGATGGCAGCTCTGCCGGCTCCTTACTGATCGAAGAACCTGGCAACTATCGCGTCACCATCACCGATCAGTTAGGCTGTACTACCGATGCCTCGACCACCATCTTTGACTGGAACTGGAGCGAACCCGCCGCCACCCTCATCCAACCTGGCTGCGATGCCAGCGACGGTAGCATTAGCCTGGACATCAGCCTTTCTTACATCGACATCAACTGGAACACCGGTGCCGCCGGCGCTACCCTTGCGAATGTTCCCGCTGGCAATTACGAGGCCACCCTCACCTTTGTCGGCCGCTGCGACACCACGCTTAATTTCGTATTGGGCAATCAATTACCAGAGCTCGATATCCTGGCCACCACGGATACGCTTAACTGTCTCGTCACTACCGCTACCCTATCTTCCAGTCTCAACAACCCCGATTTTATTTACCGCTGGCTCAGCCCCGCTGGAGACACCCTGGCCAATACTTCTTCTGTCCTGGTCGACGAGCCCGGCACTTTCAATCTCTACATTTATGACCCTAACCTCGATTGTGAAGTATTTGCCACCTACGAGCTGATTGATGATACCGCGCCTCCTGTTTTCGAAGGTATTTTCACGCCTTTCACGAGCTGCGAAAATCCAGCTACGATCGGGTTTCCTTTTCCGGGTCCCGCTGAGAACATGGACTATCTGCTCAGCTTACCCGATGGCAGTACGGCAGAGTTCACCGCTTTTGATTTTGTACTCCCGCAGGTCGGCACCTATCTGCTCACCGGAACCTCTTCAGCAAGGGGCTGCTCTTACACCCAAGAGTTTATCGTCGATGAGGTAGGCACCAATTGCGGCAATGTGATTGGCCAGCTCTTACTAGTAGAGGCCTGCGACGATTTCACGGATAGCCTCCCCGTTGCTCGATATCTAGTCGAGTTGCGTCGTCAGGATGGTACCGGCTCCCCTACTATCGTGCCGACTAATGCCCAAGGGGAATGGACGGCCAACTTGCAAGCCGGGTCCTACCTAGCAGTCGCCCAACCCTACAATGAACTGCTCTACGCGCCCTGCGCCGCTGTACCACTCACCGTACAAATCGGCACCACTACCACGGGCGTTCAAGTGGGAATGACGGAGCTCGTCAGCTGCGCCGCGCCGCGAGTAGACGTCAATATCCCTTTGCTACGTCGCTGTTTCAATAATCAGTTCCACCTCGAGTACTGCAACGACGGGCCAGATACGCTCTATGACGCTCAACTTCTGGTAGAACTCGATAGTTTTCTGTTTTACCAGGCAGCGAGTGTTCTACCTGCGGAAGTACAAGCCTTCCTAATCACCTTCGATCTCGGCGACCTCCCTCCCTTCGCCTGTGGCCAAATCAGTATTCAGGCCATCGTATCCTGTGAGGCTACCATCGGCCAGAGCCACTGTGTGCTCGCTCAAATTCCTATGGCTACTCCCTGCCCAATCCCAGACAATTGGTCTGGAGCTAATATTGACCTAAGCGCCAATTGCGACGGGCAAGATTTAGAATTTGCTATCACCAATATTGGCGGAGCGGATATGACCGTGCCGCTGCAGTACGTCATCGTGGAAGACGGCCTCATGCTGAGTGAAGAGCCCATCGAATTACCACCTTTAACAACGGGTGAAGAGATATTCGTCCCCGTACCCGCCAACGGCAGCACCTACCACCTCATCACTAATCAGGAGCCCAATTCTCCGGGCTCGCCCAGTCCGACCCTGGCCGTCGAAGGCTGTGGCACCAATGAATTAGGAGAAATTTCCCTCTTCTACCTCAATCAACTTAGCTTGGCCGACGAAGATCTCAACCATCTCGACCTGGAATGCCAAAACAACCAGGGTGCCTACGATCCCAACGACAAACTCACCCTCCCGACCGGCTACGGCCCCAGTCATCTCATATCACGTGATCAACGCCTCGAGTACACTATCCGCTTTCAAAACACCGGTACCGACACCGCCTTCCAAGTCGTGCTGAGAGACACCCTGGCGGCCGAACTTGATCTAAGCAGCTTCCGGCCCGGCTCCGCTTCCCACGATTATCAGTTTGTGATTGATAGCAACCGGGTGCTAGAAGTCACTTTTCCCGACATCATGCTGCCCGATAGTTTTGTGGCACCGCTGGCTTCTCAAGGCGCTTTCCAGTTCTCTATCCTGCCCCGAAATAACCTCGGGCTAGGTACCCGAATTGAGAACCGTGCTGGTATCTATTTCGATTTCAACGAAGTCGTACTGACCAATCAAGTATTTCATACCATCGGCAAGGACTTCCTGGATTTTGTCAGTGGACTGTCTGGTCCATTAACCGCAGAAGCTCAGTTCTCACTCTACCCCAACCCCGCCGAAGATCGCGTCTTTTGGCGCTTAGACGCCGCAGATTTAGGGGAGAATTCCTCCTGCCAACTCAGCTTATTTTCCAGCATTGGCCAGCAGTTAGCCCATTACCCTAGCGTGACGCCCTCCGCTGGCATACCACTTAACCAATTACCGGCTGGCTTATACTACTTACACCTCAGTGATGCCAATGGAAAATCCTTGGGCATCCGACCATTAATGATCAGATAAGCCGTGACTCAATCGTAGAAAACCGGCTATTTGGAGAAACATTACTTCCCGATGGGGCCTAATTCAACGCCCTCAGAATAGGCCATTTTGATGCCCTGCTCCGACATGGCCGATTTGATCCGCTGATTGACGTCAAACATAGCATCCCAGTAATCCTCAGGATCAATCAAGGGCCGCACCCCGACGATAACGTTGTGGGTATCAAAACTTTCGATACCAATACGAAGATCATCCTCTCCTTTCGTATAAGGAGAAGCCGAAACTGCCTGGGTCAATATTTCTTTTAACTGCGGGAAGTCCTGCTCGTAAGCCGTCAGCAGGTGAATTTCAAGGCGCATGTAGCCCTTGGTCGTATAGTTAGTCACTACATTTTCAATTACTTGCCCATTAGGCACCACCAAGGTTTTCGCACCAGGCGTCACTAGTAAAGTATTAAAGATCTGGATCTCTTCCACCTTACCGAAGTAATCATCGATTTGTACCCAGTCGCCGATCTTGTAAGGGCGAAAAATCAGGATGATGATCCCTGCTGCAAAATTACCCAGACTGCCTTGCAGCGCTAAACCAATGGCAAAGCCAGCCGCCGCCAGCACCGCCACGAAGCCCGTTACATCGACCCCCAGTACCCCAGCTACGGTAAAGATCAAGAGTACCTTCAGCCCGATACTAACAATAGACCGGATAAAGGGCAGAATATTTTCAGCAATACCGCTCCGCTGAGCCGCTGCCGCGGCCAGTTTCACCACTTTGTTGATGACCCGAAAACCCACTAATAGTAAAATAATCGCCAGAGCGACCTTCGGTGCGTATTCAATGATCATGTTGATGATCGTCTCGAGATAACCTCCGGCCTGGGTTACGATATCGCCCGTCTGTTCGGGTGCCTGATCTTCCATAGTAAAAGTCTGTTATCGGCGAAGATAATAGCTCCCTAAATCCCACACAAATCGGCAGGATGGCTAGTTTTGCGTCATGCTACAAACAATTGTCAAAGCTGGCGGGATTACCCACCTCACCGATGCGCGCTATTTCGCAGCCTGGTACGTCGACTACCTGGGATTCCCCTTGGCGGGTAGTGATGCCATTAGTCCTCCCCAGTTAGCCGCCATGCGCGAGTGGATCGAAGGCCCTAAAGTACTGGCCGAATTGGATTGGGTCAATGATGCCGACGAATTAATCAACCAGCTGCAACAACACGGTTTGCTGAACAGTCCTGTAGCTATCGACGGACTGCAACTGGGTATGCTCACACCCACCGAAATACTCCCCTCGCTTAAAGCTGCAGGTCTCGAATTGTGGCAGGAAATCGTAGTGGAACATTATCGCTCCTTGGAGGAGATCGAGGAATACCTGGAAGAACGCCAGTCCTACTGCTCTACCTTCCTCATCAATTACCGCAAAGGTGGCATCGGTTGGGAAGAAATGCTGGCCGGAACTGGACCAAGTATGGAAAAATTAGCCTCCTGGTCTAAGGAACACCACCTTTACGTAGCAATTGACCTGCCGCCAACGGCAATTACTGATTGGGTCCAGGAACTCCCCCAAGTAGGCCTGGCTCTACGCGGCTCCGCCGAAGAACAAGTCGGCTATAAGAGCTTTGATGAACTGGATGAGGTCTTTGAGGCATTGGCGGACTGAGGTAAGGAGGAGATGGTAGTTAGGTAGGACCTCAAAGAGTCTGGAGCGAAGCGAAAGACCTTTGAGTGTCCGGTCGTTGGTAGATGGGTCGTTGATAGATGGGTCGTCGGGTAGATGGTAGTAAGCAGCTATCCCGCAAACGAAGGGGTTTGGGCTAGCCCAAACCACTTCTAGCGAGTATATACTCGAGGCGGAGTCGGTTTGGATGCCCAAACCTCCCCGGCCTCGGTATAGTAGCTAGGCTCTGCTGTGTCGACAAAACCGTATTCGCTGTTGGAGAACTATGACCGGAGGAGATTTGGATAATGAAGGGTGCTGGTTATCTTCGGGTTCGTATTTAAATAAACCAGATGAGACGCTTTTTACTACTGCTAGCCTTAGCTCCCCTTTCTTTATTCTCCCAGTCGCTGGATATCGAGTCCTTCGAAAATTATCAGCCGCGCAATATTGGCCCGGCAGGAATGAGTGGACGAGTAACAGCCATTGACGTCAACCCACGCAATACCGACATCATTTTTGCCGGTACCGCCAGCGGTGGTGTATGGCGCAGCACCAACGGCGGCATCAATTGGGAGCCGATTTTCGACGAGCAGCGCATTCTTTCCATCGGTGCCGTAGCCGTCAGCGATGCCAACCCCAATATCATCTGGGTAGGTACCGGTGAAGGCAACCCTCGAAATTCTGCCAACTATGGTGGTGGCATTTTCCGTAGCCTGGACGGAGGCGATAGCTGGGAGATGATGGGGCTGGAGGCCACCCGCACCATTCATCGTATTCACATTGACCCCACGGATCCCATGCGCATTTACGTAGGTGCTCAGGGTAGCCAGTGGGGGCCACACCCAGAACGCGGCGTATATCGCACGACCGATGGCGGTAAAAACTGGGATAAAATCCTATATGTTGACGAAGGTACCGGTATCGCCGATTTGGTGATGGATCCAACTAACCCCATGAAGCTCATTGCTGCCACCTGGACTTTCGATCGCGAACCCTGGTTTTTCCATTCCGGCGGCGAAGGCTCTGGTATCTGGCATAGCCATGACGGTGGCGACAACTGGGTAAGAGTAACGGAAGAAGAAGGACTTCCGCAGGGTCCACTCGGCAGAATTGGTCTAGCGATTGCTCCGTCGAAACCAGAGATCGTGTATGCGCTGGTAGAAGCCGAGAAAAATGGTCTCTACAAGAGTACCAACGGCGGCAAGGACTGGTCATTGGTCAGTAGTGAGAATATCGGCAACCGGCCATTTTATTACGCCGAATTGTACGTCGATCCGCAGAATGAAAATCGCATTTACAACCTCTGGTCTTACGTCAGCAAAAGTGAAGACGGAGGTAAGACCTTCCGTACCATAATGGATTACGGCAATAACGTCCACCCTGACCATCATGCCTTCTGGATTGACCCCAATGACCCCAGTTACCTCATCAACGGTAATGACGGCGGTCTCAACATTAGTCGGGACGGAGGCGAAAACTGGCGATTTGCCCCCAATCTGCCGCTGGCTCAGTTTTACCACATCAACTACGATATGGATATTCCCTACAACGTAGGGGGTGGCATGCAGGATAACGGCAGCTGGGTAGGCCCTAGTCGCGTTTGGAAGCGTGGCGGTATCACCGTGGCCGACTGGCAGGAAATTTACTTCGGCGACGGTTTTGACGTCGTCTTCCAGCCGAGTGATAACCGCTACGTTTACGCCATGTCGCAAGGAGGTAATATGTCTCATATTGACCGGGAGACGGGCTATCAGACCTTTATTAAGCCGGTTCATCCAGAAAGCTTACCCTTACGCTTTAACTGGAATGCCGCCGTATTTCAATCTCCTCATGCGGATGGCACCTTATTCTTCGGTAGTCAGTACGTCCATAAATCGATGGATTACGGCCGCAGCTGGGAGATCATCAGTCCGGATCTGACGACTAACGATACCAGTAAACAGAAGCAAGACATTAGTGGTGGACTTACCATCGATGCGACCAACGCAGAAAACTTCTGCACCATCATTGCGATTGCCCAAGATGCTAAAGACCCGAACACTATTTGGGTGACTACCGACGATGGCCGGCTACAGCTGACCCGTGATGGCGGGGAAAACTGGACGGACCTGGCTAATCGTTTACCCGGCCTGCCAGCAGGGGCCTATTTGCCCTTCATTGAGCAAAGCACGACTAATTCCGGCCAGGTCTACATCGTGGCTAATGACTACCGGCGTAATGATTTTCGCCCGATGGTATTTGTCACCGACAACTATGGTCAAAGCTGGCGGCGAATTGTAGATGAAAACCAGGTGGAAGGCCACGCCCTGAGTATCGTACAGGATCCCGAAGAGCCGAACCTGCTCTGGTTAGGGACTGATCGGGGCCTTTACCTCAGCATTGATGGCGGCCGCAACTGGAACCATTATAATGAAGGTTTCCCTAGTGTAGCGGTGACGGATCTAAAAATTCACCCCCGCGAACACGACCTCATCATTGGTACTTTCGGGCGGGCAGCCTGGATTTTTGATGACATTCGCCCCTTCCGGGCCATGGCGCAGACCAGTGCCGCAGTACTGAACGAAGACTTCGCGGCCTTCCCCTCACCGACTGCTTATCAGGCAGAACAGCGCTCTTATCAAGGTATTCGTTTTATCGCACAGGGTGATTACGTAGGTCGCAACCGCTACACTGGCGCCCTGATGAGTTACTGGATTAAACCGCCGGCTGATGACGATGAGCAAGCGACCGATGATGGTCCTAGTAACGATATCAAATACCAAGTAGTGGACGCCAGTGGCGATACCATTCGCACTTTCAGCCGCAACGCTCGCTATGGTTTGAACCGGACTTCCTGGAATTTGCGCCGCGACGGTATTTCTACTTTCAACCGTAGGGAGAGAGATGAAGACGCTGATGCACCTAGTGGCAGCGAAGTGCTACCAGGTACTTATACGGTAGTAATGACCTACGGCGATCAGGTGGCTAAAACGGAGGTAGTAGTAGCGGCTGATCCTCGTTTAGAGAATCCACCCAACCGCTATGCCCAGCGTGATCGCCTGCAAGCGGAGCTCCACCAAATACGCAGTCGGGCGAATACTTCCTGGGAACGTTTGCGCGAGGCACGAGCCAGCATTAATCGAGTAAAAAGCGCCCTGGAACATGCGCCGGAGGAATTGAAAGATACCCTGCAATCGCAGGCCTCAGCCTTGTTGGATTCCATTAAAATGCTCGAAGAAGTAGTATTGATGCCCGAAAATACCAAGGGAATTCAGCGCAATCCTAATACGCTTTCGGCCATCATTGGCAATGCGAGTTACTATGTAAGCCAAACGGACGGAGCCCCGACTCAGATGGCCAATATAAGTTTGGAGAGAGCCCGGCGGGAAGCTGCGACCTTTGTCGAAAAAGTCAATGCTTTTCTGACTGATGACCTCCCCCCTTTCCGAGAACAAGTGGAGGCGGCTACCTTCAGCTTATTTGGAGAGTTGGAACCTGTGGATTAGAAGGTAAGTAAATGGTGCTCCCTGGTTTCACGCAAGGGGCGCAATGATCGCAATGTGGTTGGCCCGCTACAAGCTTCGCGCTTAGAGCTTGTCTAAATTTGGCTTTTGTGGTGATTGCTGCAAAATTTTATGCTGAACAAGGCGCGAAGCAGGAGTTTAGCCACAGCTAAGTGACTAATGAAGCAACGTAGTGCAGCTTAAAATTTGGCGCAAGTAGCCCAAAGTGTTAAAATTAGACAAGCTCTTAGTGGGCCAACTGCTTTTAGTTTGGAAAATGATTCTGCCATGCAGCTATAGTCTATTAGCTGCGCAGCCTTTTTAGGGCGCAGACGGTACGGATATCTTTAGGTTTCGCGCAGATCACTTTGCTGGATAAAGGAGTGAAGTGTCTATTTTAGTAGTAACCAAAATCCGTGGAGTATGCCTCAGGCAGGCGGTAATCCGTTTGAATGGGGCTACTCAGGCTAAGCTCAACCGATAAACATTGTGCTCGATAGGTGCCTCATGCAAAGACCCTCAAAAAGAAAAATCCGTGTACGAATAAGAGGGTGAGGCGATTTAATGGGTAAAAAAACAAGTTACTCATTACGCTTCAAGGTGGGATAACCCGCCTCTTTTAAGAGCTGGTCCCGCTTAAAGAGTTCTATATCGGCACGGACCATTTCGCTGCACATCGTGGCCAGATCGTATTGGGGGCTCCAGCCGAGTAGCTGTTTTGCTTTAGTGGCATCGCCCAATAATAGGTCTACTTCGGTGGGCCGGAAATAGCGGGGGTCGACCGCTACCACCTTGCTACCTTTAGCTAAAGGGAATTCAGGATTAGAGCAGCTGGAAATGATGCCTTCCTCTTCCGGGCCGGACCCGCGGAAGTCCAGTTCCACCCCTACTTCCCGGAAAGACATTCGCACAAAGTCGCGTACTTTGGTAGTTTGGCCAGTAGCCAGGACAAAGTCGTCGGGGCTATCGTGCTGAAGTATGCGCCACATGCCTTCCACGTAATCCTTGGCATGTCCCCAGTCGCGTTGGGCGTCCAGATTGCCGAGATAGAGACAATCTTCGAGCCCCAGCGCCATGCGGGCCACTGAACGGGTAATTTTGCGCGTGACGAAGGTCTCTCCCCGCAGCGGGCTTTCGTGATTAAACAGGATGCCATTGCTAGCGAACATACCGTAAGCTTCCCGGTAGTTGACGGTCATCCAATAGGCATACAATTTAGCTACGGCGTAGGGAGAACGAGGGTAAAACGGCGTCGTTTCGGACTGGGGCGTCTCCTGAACCAGACCATACATTTCGCTGGTGGACGCCTGGTAAAAACGCGTTTTCTTCGTTAGTCCCAGCAAACGAATAGCCTCCAGCAAACGGGTGGTGCCCAGGCCATCTACATCGGCGGCATATTCGGGCATATCAAAGCTAACCTTGACGTGGCTCATGGCCCCGAGATTGTAGATCTCGTCGGGTTGAACTTCTTGGACGATGCGGACCAGGTTGGTCGCGTCACTCAAGTCCCCGTAGTGCAAAATGAAATTGCGCTGCTCATCGTGGGGGTCCTGATAAAGGTGGTCGATGCGATCGGTATTGAACAGCGAGGTACGCCGCTTGATGCCGTGTACTTCATAGCCTTTGCTAAGCAAAAATTCGGAGAGATAGGCTCCGTCCTGGCCAGTTACGCCGGTAATGAGGGCACGTTTCAAGATGCAATTAAATTTTCAGGGTGAGCAGACTTAATGGCGCCACTTTAGATAGGCAAACTTAAGGTAGCGGTAGATAAAAAGAAAATCGCCCCGGGCGATCGCTTTCGCACTGAGGCGGAGAAAAGAGGGGAATTTCAGGAGTGGTCGCAGCAAAGGATTACTCACCGACCGATGGAGGAAGTAAAGCTGTTGCCGTTGATAAAACCAGCGTAGCCAAGATTCGATGCGCTTCTTAGGCAGCGTATTGGAACTATTGACGCTTTCTTCGGGTCGCTGTAGATGCGCAGCTGGAGGCTGGATGAAATTTTCACCGTAGAGTATGGTCAAGTATTCATCGACTTTCGCAGGAACGGGAAAGGGCTTGCCCAGCAATTGAATAGTCGTGAGCGGAAATAGTTGCTCATGGGTGTAGTAGGGGCGGCTGCGGCTAACCAGGACATCGTTGACGGCATAATTGTACACAAATCCTGGGCTGGGTGTAGGCTGTTGATAGAGGTATTCTTCCAAGAACTCCTGCATGAAGGCTTGTTTAGCAGCAATGCTGTTCGTAGCCGTCAACTCACCCAGGTCAGCTCGCTTACCACTACCGTAATACCAGGCATTTTCGACCCAATTTTTATCCGTTTGAATGGCCGCGTCCTCATTGGGTAGGACCTTGACCAAGACGATGTCCAGTTTAACGGGTAAAAGGCCATTCTTCAAGATGCGCAGGCTACCGAAATACTCCGACCAGTGAGGGCTGGGTCGGTAATCGTTATACAAGAGCAGCTCCTCACTCTGGTCGCAAAGCGCTTTAAGATGGGGTCTGATTTTTTGGTATTCCGATACGGGGAAGCAGATATCGATGTCATCATCCCAGGGAATGAACTCGCCATTTCTCCTGGCTCCCAGCAAAGAGCCACCATCGAGCCAATAGGAAACATCGTGCTGCTTACACAACTCATCTACGATCAGCAATAGGCGAAAAAGCTCCGCCTGGACTTCAGCGATACTCAACATTTCCCGCTAGATAAAGTCTACTTCCTGCATCGCCAGGTTGAGATCATTGGGCGTATCGATCTCCCAACAGCGGACGGCCTTGCTTTTAAAGGGCAGGTAGGGCTCTAACTCCTGATATACGTACTCCCCTTCCTGGCGTACTTTAAAATTGGCGGGAAAGTAGGCGATGCCCGACCACTCCCATTCACTGATTGGCTCACGGGTGAAGGATTGCACCAGGCCTTCTTCGTCGACTTCTACAAAAACAGCGTCGTCCGTTTTGGCCCGGGTCGTACCTAATAGAATCTGATCTCCGCCGCAATGATCTACAAAAGATTTAAAGCTCTCCGGGTCGACGATCATATCACCGTCAATGGTCAGGTAGGGCTGCTGTAAATCGGAAGTTCCGAGATATAAGCTGTAGGAGTTGGTGGTCGTACTGAAGTTAGGATTGCGGACAAAGACAACATCTTTGCGAATCTGGCGAACGTAGTTGATCACCTCTTCCTCTTTAAAGCCGACCACGAGCCGAACTTCTTCGAAATCAGTCAGTAAATCGAGTAGATAGTCAATCAATTTTTTGCGGCCGAAATCAACCAGGCATTTCGGCAGGTCCAAACCCAGGCGACTGCCCAGGCCAGCTACACAGATTACGGCGGTGCTGGGCTTTTGAGGTACGGAGCTCATTTACAGATGGTTTTTTAGGACCCGAAGCAGAGCGTTGGGTTGATACACGACGTAATCGCTGAGTTTCACCAGAGAGGACACGGGGTCGTGGGTACCTCCATAAGCGATACCCAGGTCTGCTTTTTCGAACATTGGGCAGTCATTCATGCTGTCTCCGATGGCAATTACTTGATCAAACCTTTCTTTGAGCTCACTAACGGCTGCTCCTTTGTTCAAAATCTGATCAATGCCTAGCAACTGATTCCCCTCGTATTTAGCCCGGGAGGAATAGAAAGCACAACCCAGCAATTGTTCGATCGCTGGGCCTACCCATACATCTAGATTACCGGTAACGATGAAGCACCGCTCCCGGTTTTGCTGAATAAAATCAACCAGACTAGGCTCCACAAGCACCCGCGAGGCGATACCTTGTACGACATCAATCCCAACCGATGCCAGCAACTTAACCCGCAACTTGAAAGAGGACTCAAAAGAGATCAATCCTTCCAGGGTGATCTTGGTAAGCAATTGGATCTCTTCGTAGATGTCGCATTCACGAGCAATCAACGGGAGTAATTCCTGCTGGGTTACGGTACCGTCAAAATCGAAACAAAAAGCTGTACGCCCCACCCTATTAAGCTTTACAGACGAAGTAAAAATGCCGGGTGTTCTCCCAGACATTAATGGTATCGGGCAAGAAATCGAAAGTCTCTACTTTTGACATACCGCTTGCTTTGATGAGTTCGATTTCCTTGTCTAATTGTCGGTACTCGGCGAAGTAATCGGTTTGTAACTCTTCGGACCAGCCATCGACGATTACATCCTCTTGCAAGCCGCAATGCATCCGGGAAATGAAATAGCTATTGGGTCCTAGCATTTCGCCGATGTTTTGGTAGATACCGGCCATCACTTCCTTTTTGAAGCACTGAGCAACCCCCGTGAGCAAAATCAAATCGAACTGGCGGCGCACTTTGAATTCCTCCAACTGGGCATTGATGACCATAATTTTAGGATCATCAACGATGAAACGGGAAAAGCCCTCATAGCGCTCTACGGCGATAATTTCTCCAACGAAAGGAACGAGCTTATTGGTGATCAGGCCACTACCAGCTCCCAGGTCTAAGACTGAGCTGGCAGCAGAAATATAGTTCTTGAGGAAATCGATCTCTAAATCGGAAGTATCTGGACGCTTATTCTTGGTGTCTCCAGGCTTAGTGATGGAGCTGGATAGCGATTCCCAATAGTCCTTTGCCATTTTTTCATTTTCGATGCCCGCAAAAGTACGCAAAAGCAGCCGAAAATAGCCTGACTAAGGCTGGCCAGCTCCGAGCTTTGTCAAGCACTAAAATTGCAGACAGATCGGTAATAGTTCCTGAGCCAGCCGAAGGTGTCCCTGGTCGTTGAGGTGGGTGCCATCAGGATAGTCCGCTTCCGGCTCATAATCAGTGAGCTCATAAAAGTGAGCAGCCTCTTCCTGCGCAAGTTGGGCAATGATCATATTGAACTTTTGGTAACGAGCCGCCGAACCGGGGAGTTCACGCTCTACCCTTTCATTTGCCGGTAGGATAGATAGACAAATGAGGTGCCCGGGGGTATTGCCGTGAATGAGACGAATTAGTTTGCGATATTCCCTAGTAAAACGCTGTTCCGTCATCCAGGAGCTTTTCCCCCGCAGTTTTACGAAGAAGCTCCGATTGGGTTTCACAACTCTTTCGTGCCATTGGCCTAAGAGACGACTGCGCCAGTCTTTGCGAGGGCGCAGGATCAGGTCCGACATCCAACGGGGTATTTCTCGCGTGGCGGCATCACAGACGCCCAGGTTCAGGAGGTAGATATCCCCCTGAGCCGCAACAATCGCCGGCAAGTGATCCTGAATGTCGTAGAGCGTCGCCCGTGGAAAGCTCAAGTTTTCCACTACCCAGAGGGTGTCTCGATCCGCTTGTTCGTTCAGGAGTTGCACCAAACGCTGGCCGTAGTTTCGGCTTTCCTGCCGCAGATGTGGTCGAATGCGGATGCCTACGGAATTACCAACGATGACGAGCTTTTTCTGCTGCATAGGACAAAGGTAAGTGGCTGGGGAAAATTACCGTTACTTTATGCTACTAGCACTTTAGTCTTTCTATCCCCACTTATCCAAACTTATAATAGTTCGCCTACGGCGATCTTTTTGGGCGCAGATGACGCGGACGTACGCAGATTTTGCACGGATGCTGCTGGCACAACCAGGGTATTTCAACGACCGCTCCATTGCTGCCGCAAACTTTCGATTTCGTCGCCGTAGAAGTGGCGAGCGTAGCGCGAATTATACATTTGATCCAGGTACCAATCTGGTAAGGGCAAGGCTTTAAATTCCTGGTAGAGCTGCGCGTAGGGCTTCTCTGTGCCCTGGTTGCGATTGTGCCATTCCAGCTGCTCCAGCGGCACAAAATCTTGCACCAATTTCGCCTTGTACTCATCCGTTAGCTGATGCTTCATCAGCAGGAAGTCGACTGGCCCTTGCTGCATGCGCAGATGCCCTTCCCGGGGAAAGGGGCTGGCGTAGACATCCACACCAAAGCTGTGTTGCAGCTCGCTTTCCAGCCACAGCAAGGGAATATTGTGGGCGTAGCGCGTGAGAAAAATCAACTGTAGCTCTTCGGCCGTGTAGGGGTTCTGCTCGAAAGGAATGCGGGTAAAACGCTCAAAATTTTCGAAGAAGGCCGAGATATTTCTCCCTACGGGCTCACGGATCAGGCTGATGACCTTTAGCGGGAAAGGTCCCTTTTGCCAGGCTCGGTATAAATACTCGACTTCCCACTTACGGTGCTGCGGCCCGAAGTGGTGGCTGTGCACCACCTGCCCCGGGTAGGTGGCCTCTAATGAATAGCGAAGGGAACTGGACGCCACCTTGCCCATTTGGTAGACATACAATGGCGGCAAATCGTGGCAACGCTGGACAAAAGTCACGAAGGCTGGCCGCCTGACTCCTAGTCGACCGGCCAGCCTGCGTTGTATGATTTGCCCCCAATTTCGCGCACGTTTCATCGGTGGAAATTAGCGATAAGGCAGCAATTAAGTTGCATTAATCTCCCCGGCCACCAAGTCGATATACTGCTTCACCACCTTAGTCGCCGCAAAACGCGCTTCGGCCAGTTGGCGAGATACCTGGCCCATGACTTCCCGTTGCGTAGCTGGCAATTGAGCCATTCGCAGCATGGTCTGGGCTAAGGCATCCACATCTCTGGCGGGTACTAAATAGCCATTACTTCCGTCTACCACTACCTCCCGACAGCCGGGTACGTCGGTGGCGATGAGCGGGCGACCACAGGCGGCCCCTTCCAGTAAGACCCGCGGAAGTCCTTCCCGATAAGAGGGTAAAACCACTGCCGTGGCGGCTATGATGTGGCTACGTACATCCGTCGTTGTGCCTCGATAATTTACCGCTGCGGAGCGTTGCCATTCGTCTAGTTCGGCAGCGTTGATGGCGGCAGGATTGTCCGGGTCGATCCCACCGACAATGCTGAAGCTCATTTTTTGTACTTCCGCAGGTGAAAACCTTCCCCCTACGTTTTCATCCCTCAGCTGCTGCGCCGCCGCTACGAATTCCCGCACTCCCTTATCCTTCAGTAAGCGCCCGATAAAGACAAACTCCAGCGGCGCTGCTTCCGCTAAAGGAGATGACTGAAAAAAATCGGTATCGATACCCGAGCCCGGCACCCGCCCGATCCGCTCCGGGTCGACCAGCCGGGCATGTAAAAACAAGGCCTCATCGTCGGGATTCTGGAAAAGGGTGCGGCTCGCCTTAGCCAGCGCTAAACGGTAGAGTCGCTTCACCAACAGCTGGATCCAGCCTCCTTTGATGAAGCTGTAGCCCAGGCCAGTAATAGTGTTGATGGCTTGCACGCCGCTAAAGCGCGCCGCCAGGCTGCCGTAGATCACCGGCTTAATGGTGAAGTGCAAGGCGACTGCTACCGATTCCTGGCGGTAGATGCCGCGCAGCTCGCGGAAAAAGAGTACATCTCGCCAGGGGTTGGTGCCTCTCCGGTCCAGGTAGCGCGTCGGGAAAAAGGGAATGCCCAGCTCCTCGATCTGACGCGCTTCCGGCGCTGCTGGTGCAATGGCGATGACGCGGTAGCCTTCCGCCAGCAAAGCCTCCAAAAGGGGCCTACGGCTGATCCACAGGTAGGCAGCCGTGTTGTAGACGATCGCCACGGTAGGCGGAGCATGTTGGTCGGAGGACTCGATCGGGTGAAGGGATATCTAGGGACTAAGCAATGAATTCTTGCAGCAGGATGGCGGTGATGCGCTCAGCGGCCTGGCCATCCCAGAGCGGTGGTACCACCCCTTGCTTACTGGTACCCGCTAAAATACGATCTACGGCCAGCATGGCTTTATCGACAGCTAGATCGGCCAGTAAAATATTGGTACCCAGCTCGACGGTGATGGGCCGCTCGGTAGTCGAGCGGAAGGTCAGACAGGGTACGCCCAGGTAGGTCGTTTCTTCCTGGATGCCACCCGAATCGGTCAAGATCAGCCGGGCATTATCCATCAGTTGCAAAAACTGCAAATAGCCTTGGGGTTCCAGGATTTGCAGTTGCGGGATGGCTGCCAAGTCCTCCCAGAGATCGTAGCGTTCCAGATTGTTGCGGGTGCGGGGGTGCATGGGAAAAACCACCGGCAAGCGCTCGGCACACTGGCGCAGCATACTGATCATGGACCGCAGATTGGTAGGATCATCTACCGTATGCGGGCGGTGCATGGTGGTGAGCAAGTAAGATTTAGGAGTCAGGTCCAACTCTGCCAAGACCGGCTTCTGGCGGGCCTTTTCCCGGAAGTGGATCAGGGAATCGATCATCACGTTGCCTACCAGGTGAATGCCCCGGCTACGGGTATTTTCGCGGGCCAGGTTGACCAGTCCGCTGTGTTCGGTCACGAAGTGGTAGTGACAGATACTATCGGTTACGATGCGGTTGATCTCTTCGGGCATGCTGCGGTCATTACTGCGCAATCCCGCTTCGACGTGCGCCACGGGGATGCCGGCCTTAACGGCCACCAGGGTGGTAGCGGCCGTAGCGTTGACGTCACCAACGACCAGCACCAGATCGGGCTGTTCTTCTTTTAATACCTCCTCAAATTTCAACATCACATTAGCCTGCTGATAGGCGTGACTCCCGCCGCCAATGCCCAGGTAGTGGTGCGGCTCGGGCAGCCCCAGCTGATTGAAAAACACCTCCGACATCTTCGCATCGTAGTGTTGCCCGGTATGGACAATACGACTATCGATCTGGCCCGAGGCCAGAAAGGCCCGGTGCAAGGGTGCTACCTTCATGAAATTCGGCCGCGCGCCCACGACGGAGAGGATTTTCAGCATGGGGGTAAAGGTAGATTTTTTCTTTTTGCGATCTCCGTTCTAGCTAGTCGCAAGGCGGACTAGGGTTGAAAACCCAGGTTTTTGCGCAACAACTACCCTTTACTTTTTTCATTCGATAAAAAAGTAACCAAAAATCTTGTCGGCTTAAAACTCGCCCCGCCCAGGCGGAGCTCAAACAGTTAAGCCGACAGAGCTACTACTCGGCCTGACGGCCATTGACGAGGGCCCTTTTGCTGCTCCAAGTGTAGACTTGTCCTATTACAATTCATCTCTTCAGCAAGCTGACAAAGCTCATAGTGCGTACTAATGATCGACGGTAAAAAAGAACGAAAAGATCAGAATGACCTTCTTTTGGCAATTCACCTTTCATAAATAGGACTTACTTAACGCAAAGCAACCTACAATAGCAAATCCAAATGGTAATCTCAGGTGCAAGTGAGTACCCACTCAGAAAATGAAGGGCCATGGAATGGTCGGCCCGAAAGTCTCATTCACGAATAACATTTGAGAATCAATGTTAAGCAGCATTTTCTTCCAACAAAAAGTCGCGAAGGCAAGCCGCCCGACTCCCAATCGGCCGCCCAGCCTTCACTGCATGATTTGCCCCTAGTTTCGCGTGCGTTTCATCGGTAGAAATTAGGGAGAGGAGGGCAAGTTTGGAGGTAATACCTCATTGTTTAGTATTTCATACTAGGTTGTATAACAATCACACGTTCTTCTGAAAGAAGAAAATTATTTTTCTCTCCTTCGATAGTCCCAATCTCTCTGATTACTACCCCTCCCATTAATGTGTCATAACATACATATTGACCGTCACTTTCTTCATATTTTATAGTTATGTATACCTCACTTTGATAGCTCACTGGATCAAGTACGAAGAAGCTATCTATAGAAGATGTATCAGTTGGTAAGAAAAATTCCCCACAGGTAGTTGAATACTCTGTCAATCTTAATTCGTCACAGGCCACAAAACTTAATAGGCTGATCAATAAAGCCGAAACGACTATAGAATTTAGTCTAAAATTCCATCCATTTGGCCTTAAGAAAATATGCAAACAAATCATGATTTCTCTACTATTAATTACTCAGAACTCCCCTCGTGCTTACCCGACTATTCCTTGGACTGCCTCGACGAGTTTGTATTCTATTTGGATCAATGTTTACACCAAATCCATTTCGGCCTTGAATCAAAATATCATTCAAATAGCTTTGCAATAAATTGTCTAGACGTTGACCGTAGGTTACTCCTCCTCCACCAGGAATCCTTGAGTTAAAATTAATGAAAAGATTCCCCAAAAGCGGATCACTCCCAGCCATTGCATCACTTGTAATAATAATATCGTAATTAGGATTTTGTACCAACCATTGGGCAATGTCAAATGCTCTTGCCCATCGATCTTGCTGATTCGGATGATAAAATCCTCCACCTCTAAAAGTAATAGGCGGAACACGATTAGGTGGAGGTGTAGTCATAGGATTTGGCGTAGGGGTTATGACTTCTGGCTCAGGATTATCAACCGGCTCAGGTTCAACCGGAAGTGGCGGTGGCGGTGGCGGAATAGTAAATAAGGTTGATGTTGTGGTTTCGTAGTACCCTGCTTTTAAAGTTCTTCTATCTTTTTTATTAACAATAAATTCTTCGGCAGTAATCCTATTCAATGCCTCTCGTTCATGCTCAGCGAGGGACGATGCGTAAGAAACCGTTACACTCCCATCCAATTCAGTAGTTGTATATTGAACCCTTCTCTCTCTATCCGTATATTGACCTCTTAGAGCTGTAGTTCCAGAGTCGCTAAACTCATCGACTTGCACAACTTCTAATACTACGCGCGAATAAAGTCGGCCATTCTCGTACCACCTAGTCACGTAAAATTCTTCCAACCCATCCAAATCAATCGCCTGTACCGGCGTATTCCCCGCAAACTGATAGGGCGTATACCAGGGATAATCCGGCGCCAGCGGGTCCACGCTCAAAAACTTAGCGATGGTCGGATTATAGATCCGGAAGCCATAGTCATAGTGGGTGCTGCTGCCCCACTCGCCGCTTTCGTCGTTTTCTTTGCCGTTGAAGCCGTAGCGGTACAGGCCCGGGCCGGCATTAGCGGCATTTTCGGTGGCTTCCAGCTCCAGCCCAAAGGGCAGGTACTCGCGGTAGCGCTGGAGGCGGGGGGCCGTGAAGGAGTAGGGATCGCCGGATATGCGGAATACATGATCGTAGGTCGTCAAATCTTCGGTAAAGACCGCGGTGACATTGCCCAGGTGGTTGGTCAGCTCGTAAAAGCGGGTGCCGAAATTATTGGCGAACTCCTCCGTGGGGCTCAGCTCTTCGTTGGGGCCGGGCGTGGGGCCATTGTTGCCTTCAGCGGGCGGGATGATTCGGTTGAAATTGACCTGTCCGAGACGGGCGGAGCCGTAGAGGTATTGTTCTTGGTACTCAAGGTCGCTGAAGTTATATCCCCAGGTTCCCGTATGGCGGGCATAGGTAGCTAAGACATTTCCCTGTGCGTCTCTAACCAAGTATTCATACCTATAGGTAGACTCCGTAGGGAATGCTGGAGAAGCCAGCATTTTGGACCATCGATTTTGATCGGGACCGTAAGCAAAAAGAGCCCACTGATAAGCATCACCTCCAGTCCCCCAGACGTGCTCTACCTTACCGTAAGGCGTCCAACGAATGTTGGTATTGTAATCACTGCCTGCTTGATTATTAAACTCATAGAACAGATTGCCCGCCTCATCGTACTGATAATTTTGGGCCCGATCAATTTGTTCATAAGGGGCAAAACCATTACCACTGGAATTCACACTACCACTAACTTGCGTCAGTAAATTAGTACCTGCTTCGTAAGTATATACCAGGTTATTATCTTCTGTTTCGTTAGTCATGTCTGGCATTCTAATCCTGCCGGATCGATCCAAATCGAGAATATTTCCATTTCCATCGTAGGTGTAGCTAGATTGTACGTCCCAGGTAGTTGGAATAGTTGGATGGCGTGACCAGGGGTTCGTCAAGGCCAAACCTGTGGTGGCGTCCACTAAGCGATTCAGTTGGTCATAGCTAGCCTTAATATGGTGGGAGCGATAACTGTCATTAAGAGATAAATAGGTATGTCTAGCGATATTGCCGTTAAACAGCTCCTCATCAGACTGCATTAATGTGCTTTGTGGATTACCAGACATTAAAGAAATCCCGATTGGTAGATAGTCACCCGAAAAGTAATCATTTCCATAACTGTAGAGGTCAACGTAATCTACCTGATCAACCGTAAGCTGATCTGCCGGCCTACCGTCATTATTCATATCCATTTTAGTAGTGCTCGGGAAATACAGTCGCCAATCTCCTCCTAACCTCCCGTTCAGGCCTTTAATCCAGCCCTGAATGGTATAGGCATAATCCATGCCTTGCAGCCGATCCTGACCATAAATCATCCTGCGTAAAGGGCCGTGATCATAGTAGGTATAGCTGGCATCCCGCTTCCAGAGGGCCGAATGTGGGTGCTCCGTTTCGTGCTCGCTGGTATAGACGGCGCTTAAGCGGTTGGTTTTATCGTACTCATAGTGGTAAGTAAACTGATCGGATTTCCCGCGTTGATAATATACTGTATGTACATTTCCACTGATAAAATCAAAGTCATATTCAATGGTTTTGAACTGATGTCCGGTGCCTGCTAATTCCTGGAATTCTTGTACCAGGAAGTCCACATTCCCGACGGCATCATAACTATAATGACTGGCAAAATCGTAGTCCGTAGTATTCGAAGTATACAATTTTTCGAAAGTCACATTGGCTACTCGATTCCTTAAATTTTGTTGGCCGTTAGAGAAAGCAGTTATAGTAAATGAAGATTCAGAATTATAGTAGGTTTTCGTAACAAAACGGCGTCCACTTACCAGGGAGGGGTTGCTTAGTAGCGCCTCTAGTTGATCACTCTGTGCAGCATCAACGAAATCATCAATATCATTTACAGCCTGGGCGTTGATTAACTCACCTACTTCTTCTACTCGCCCGAGCTCATCATAAAGGGTGTAGCTGAAAGTGTTATTAACTGTTTCTGTACCATAAGTACCGTCAGGTGTGGCCTGCAGTCCATCCCTGGATAAAGCAATTCTTCCCAAGGGGTCATACCAGCTAGACTCAGGCTCAGCGTCGGGAATATCCCTTACGGCTACCTCATTGAAGTTATTGTGGCGATAATGCGTCAGCATATCGTGAGGCGGCAATATGGGAGCCGGCATAGCAGGGGGCGCATTATCAAGAATTGCTGCTCGATAGCTGGCAATAGTCGTCTCTAGGCTTTGATCGGTAAGTGGGTGCACCCCTTCAGGCGGTACGGTCATCACTAGGTTACCTGCCTGGTCGTAGTAGTAAAGGGTGTAGTGGTACTCATACGGCTTATACCTGTACTGAAAAGATTCTTCCGCATTGGTGTAACATTGCTCACGGTAGCGACGCTTGAAGTCGGACTCGGCTACATCCAGGTAACTGATATAAGCCAACATAGCTTGTTCGGTCGCCTCCTGGATCAGGATATCTTCACAACTTAGCTGCTCAACGAGCTGATTAGGGGGTGGATCGGCACAAATAATACAAGTACTGGAATCAGAGGCGCCGCAATTGTCCAAAAATCCGGTGTATTCATCCGCCGTGCGGTCCCAGCCTAGTTGGGCGTTAAAGTAGGCGGCTTCTTGTATAAAGAAATTAGGATCATCGGTCGATGTACAGGGATTAAGTATTTTAAAAGCATTGCGCAAGGTGTTTATTTCATCGCAGTCAGCACATACCTCTAAATCCGGAATCAGTTCCGCTGGCAGCAGCAAATCGGAAAGTGCAAAATCAGCACTCTCAATGCCATGATTCAAAAAATTCTGCAGCAGCAAGATAGTAGCCTCCACTTCCGCAAAATCCAGCCGGTTGTAATCGGCAATACGCTGAATGACACAATCGCTTAACTGAATAGGCGACTGGTAGGTAGAATCCACGATTACGGTATATCCCTTTCCATTTTCAATGGTGGAAAGGGTATTGGCCGAGCCATTTCCCGGAACGTAAACCTTGCTACCGTTATCGAATATTTGCACCTGCAATAAATCATCGGGTAATAAGGCCGTGAAGTAATCTTCAACATCAATAGGCGCTTGAGGTACGTAGCCTACGGTATTCAGCCCAATCCCAAGTGGCAAGCGATAATTGACATCGATGGCATTGCCACAAACCACCAGTGTTACTACGGTATCGACCGTTGCTACGTAGCCGGCCCCGTCAACTATTTCGTTCAGCGTATTGGCACTACCATTGCCGGGAATGTAAGTCAGGTTACCTAAGCTATTATCAAAGGTGCTTACTTGAACGAGACTATCCAAGATACTCGCAAATACGCTATCCAGGGATTGTCCGCTTAAACTGACATCAAAGGAAATTTGGTTCAACCCCTGAATCAGCTGGATCGTGTCGCAGCGGAAAGCAGGTCTGGAAGCCCCAGGAGGCAAGGGGTCACAAGGACAAGCCGCCAGCGTATCGACCAGCCGATCGCGTAGCCAGTCTTTGTTACGCACCAAGAAAGCAGGCACCTCGGCTGCTGGAATAGTCACGGTTCCACCGTATAAAACCTGTCCGGACGGCGGGGGAAAGTTGATTCTGAACGGATTGCAGCTCAAATCGCTACAATCATTAGACGTCAGAAAAGAATCTACCACCTCCGCGAAGGACAAATGCGTAAGCGTACCGGGGTTGGTGGTCACCGAGGAAGCTCCCCAGAAGTTTCCTTCCGCACAGCCTGCCTCACAGATGGCTTCAAATTCGTCCAGTATGGTTACGATCTCCAATGTGTCGAGCTGATTGCATTCCGCTAACATATTTCGCCAAACAGGTCGATAGCCCACACAGGCCGTTTCACAGTTTGCTTGTATTGCAGCATCATAACCAGCATTAAGGACCACCTCGTCGAGGGGCAAGGGATTATTACCACTGGCACCTAAACCCGTTAAAGTCTCCAAACGGAAGTTATTGGGCACGCGCGCCACCTTATTCGTAAAGGGAGTAGCACAAAAGCCTTCCAGTGGTATACAGGAAAAATTGGTACATAAAGGTTGTTGCAGGCACCGCCAATTGTTGCTGTGAATGTTTTCAGTAGCAGAATCACAATGCGTTGCTTGTTGTAGTTGTTGTAGCTTCGCTTTTTCTACTAGGTAAAAATTACGGTAAATGCGCCAGGCTTCATCCTGCTGGTAATCGGGCGCATTCGCAAAGGTCCAGCCAGTTCCATATTGATCCTCCATATAGAAGCGGACTAAATCCAATACATCCCCTATGGTACCTTCAGCTGTACTTACATCGTAGGCTTCTAAACCAGCGACTAAGCCATTCGCATTAGCCGTAATTGAGGTGTAGGGATCACCCTCCAACAAATGATTATTGCTTAGGGTCGCATCTACAAAATTGCTAATGAGACTGCTATGGATCAGATTTCTGGATACGGCCACACTGTAGCGCTCCACTGCGCGTAATTCCAGATCGAATTCATTGCTACTAATACTATAGCCAGTAGGCACATTATCCAGTTCGTTTTCACACCAGGTCAACAGACAGTGTTCCGGATGAAAAGCCAGCAAATATTCCAACCAGTCATCGTTCCAGTGGGTTACAAACTCCTCAATATTCAAGCTGCTGGGGCTTCTGGCCACCCCATCGATCATCACCATGCTACTTCCATAGTTCACACTTTGGTAGTACGGCCCCGTTCCAGCCAGGTAAATATCAGGGTTAAAGATGGAAAGCGGATGATCCGTATTATTAGCCGAATACTGAGCTTGCCCTCCTACTGTCGTCAGTTCATAAGTAGCGTACTGACCTCCAGGACGCAAGTCTCCTTCCAGCTGGCTCTTTATGACTTCACAAGCACTTAAAGGCTGGCAAAAGGACTGACAAGAATCAGTAAGTTCATAATACGGCAAACTACAATCACAACTATTTTCGCAAACCGAATAATCGATATTATCTACGAATTCCTGAATGAAGTCTTCCTCCGTACGCAGGCAGTTTTCTTCCGCTTGGAAAGCCTGCCAGCTTTCTTCTACGGCAGCTTCACTAAGGCGCAGCTCTTTATAAATCCTGTATTCCCCCAAAGTTAGATTCAAATTAAATAGGCTATCACTTTGATCTGAATCAATATTGGTAAAGCAGTCCGCAGCATTACCAATCATTGTAAGTCGAGAGTAAATCACTTCTCTAGGGTCAGCAAATTCACTACCGCTCAATTGGCTACAAGCATCTACCGGTGCGATTCCAATGACAACATCATACTCACAATCATCACAAAAGGGAGTATCATTTGGACAATCTATGCAAGCCGCTGCTGCTTGTAAGCCGTAACAAATATTATATTGGGTTGGGGTAGGTACTAATAAGCTATAGGTCGTAATGAGACTACCGTCATCCGTCATTACATTATCCAGAATACTAATTTCAATCTCAGGTCGATTAAACTGCACGGTGGTTTCTGAGGCCAAAGGTTCCAGATTACTAGGATCTGGCCCCGCTAATGCTGTAGCGATCACCCTGCCTTTACTATCTAGGTAACTCACTGAACTCTGACCATTAGGGTCAACAACCAGGTGCATCTCATAATGCTTCGCCCAACCAACGTTTACCCCAAAGAGTCGGTCCAGCTCCCATTGATTGGGCTTGCCGTAATAGTAGCGAGTATCGTGTTCTCCGCCTGCTTGTAGTGTTAGTCCTACCCCACCCTGTTGACGGATGCGCCCCGTATTATCGTCGGTGAAGCGAGTTACAGAGAAGGGGTAACCTTCTCCATCCGGTACAAAAGCATTACGCGTCAACAGCGCATTATTGGACGAATAATAGCGCCCTGCTCCTGCAGCGTCTCCCATTGCCGGTGCTAGCGTACTACAAATGGCAGTTTCCAGCTCTTCCTGCCCATACAAGTCACTATTATCAGCAGTAAGTACCAAATCATTAACATTAAAGGCCAGGGGGTGCCTTACTACATCAGGTAAGCCATTTATATCTACCGCCTGAGTAATCGGAGCGGGTAAGGTAGTAGCAGCCGGGCGCCCCATTGCGTCGTAAATTGGTTGCTGAGAAACCGCATATTCATCATGGGGGTCGCCATTTTCTCGTTCATTATAATACTGTAAAACCAGACTTTGTCGATTACGTAGGGTGCCATCCAGAAAATTAATCGTGGGTAACTGCTTAGCCTCTTCCGCAAAATTGGTTGTGGCTTGCCAGTTTCTACTAGTCTCATGTCCAACCTGGGTGTAGTTACTACCCAGCGTTTCACCGCTACTGCTCCAACCGGTATACAAGCGGCGGTTTCCTTTATACTGTACCGCTCGCCAACGCACCAACAAGTAACCGTCCCGGTACAGCGAATAAAGTCGAAAAAAGGTACCGGTCGAAGTCATCCGACTACCGTTATGCCGAAACAAATCATCGATCAGGATACTACTGCCTGTCCCTTGACTGATCGCCATTCCGACCTCACTGTCCTCGTCAAAGAAGGTCCACTCCAGGTCGTACTCGTCCGCACAGTCCACTGGCGGTACCGCAGCCCCTAAAAAGGAACCATCGGTAGTTATTAAGTTTTGTACTTCCGCAGGTGTCAGCGTTTGGGCACAGTTCAAGTCACACAATCTACGCTCAATGGCAATCTCCCCAATGAGTTCCATCTCTGGGCTGGTAGCTGCATTGATGGGCACTGTATCCAGGGTAACGATTTGAATCTCTACCGCTATCTTTTGTGCTCCTCCAAAGGATAAAAAGCTATGTGGTCGTCCAACAGAAGTACTGTCCACATCAATGATGAGCTCTTTCAACTGAGATTGAGGAGCCGCTTGGGTCACATCATCCCCTACCAACCAATAACTAATATCTACCAATAAACGGTACTCCCCTAGTGGGATATCCCCGTTGGTGTTGGGGTAAAGATTCCAGACTAATCGGTTATGGATATACTCTGGATCGTTCACGCCCGGATAAGTCGCCGCTTGATCCGCTTTGTCGTCCACAACTTCCAGCACTGTACTTACGCTAAAAGGAGTAGCCGTTAGGCGGTCCGTAAATAGTTCTGCTTGCCCTAGTAGACTTTTGAAGGTTACCAATAAAAGTAGCCCTATTAAACTTAGTTGGATTTTAGTACGCTTCATCTTAATTACTTTATACATCAAGAAGGGTTAAAGGAAACAGGACTATTCGTTTAGAGTGGGCCCTAAATTGGTATGCTGTTCGCTGATGGTCATGATCCCGCGGTCCGTTTCGCGTTTGACCCGAATCAACTGGCCTTCATCATCATACTCGTAAAAAGTAGCGTAATTATTTTCGTCTAATTCGGCCATTAGGCGCATCGTTTCTGGGTCATAGACGTAGCTCGTCATATTGGACTCTTCCGGCTGGATTCTGAAATCGTCGATATAAAAAGTAGTCTCTAGAGAATTCGTATACGGTGGGTAGAATTCCACAAATACTCGATTTGTATTTTCTGGATAGGGCACTACGCCACTCACTCTTTGCCAGCCTTCAATGATGGGGCCCTCGGGGAAGAATTCGAATTTCTGGCTCCCGTAGGTCCCTCTACAATCAAAGCGCACGAAGAAGCTGGTCGCTAAATCATTGGTCCCTTCCTCAAAATCCGGCGAGGCCACATTTACCCCACATTCCAGGCTTTCCGTTCTGGCCACCCAGAAAGAGAAGTAGTAGTTTTTTCCAGACTCCGGAGCAAATCCATTTACACAACTACAGGCATTGTCATCGTCACAGGCTAAACTATCATTGCAGTCCAGGGTATAGTGGTTAGTACTTCTTCTTTCTCGACTACTAGGGCCCGTTTTCAACTCCATAGAAGAGTAGCCCGTATGTGCAACATTACGGTTTATGGAGTTAGCTTGATTCCCATATCCATTTGTGCCTGTTCGGTCTCTGAGGTAAAAATGCCTAGGAATAGCCAATTCATTACCAACTCGACGGAAATTATAATCGTCAAAATTTTCCACCCCAATATCCGTCTGCCTGGCATTTTGAGCAACAGCTACCGGTAATAGACTCTTATAGCCATACTGACTGGCGCTGGGAATATCTAAAGCATTACGCGTTTGGAGTTGGCTGCCCTGATCGTGAAAAGCTTCTGCTTTTTCTGCTAGTAAATAACCAGCCCGGTTTTCGTGTAACGCCCCAGAGTTCCAAAAGGGTACGTAGCTATCTAAT
The DNA here is from genome assembly GCA_039030655.1 of Bacteroidota bacterium. GTDB lineage: Bacteria > Bacteroidota > Bacteroidia > Chitinophagales > Saprospiraceae > Neolewinella. The sequence goes on from JBCCDS010000026.1 coordinate 69,083, forward strand.
ACGCCATCAGTAAAAATTAAAGGCTGCTCATAATCATTCGTTGAACCAGCAGGAATAGTAACTCCACTGACCTCTGAAGAAAATGCTCGTTGCTGCTGATTAGGTACGTAGGTTGCGGCTATGCGCCAGTTGCCATAGCGTCCATCCAGATAAGGATTGCCAGCATCCTCCGGCTCCCAGGGAAAGCAAAAATCTGGCATAGTAGGCAGCGCCGGTATCCCTTGGCCGATTGGACCGCTACTGCAAATCGTTGACTCACAAGGCAGAAGATTATCATCAATGGTTGCTTGACCAAGTACCACTTCACCTGCGGATACCCACGGAAGCCCCAGTTGCAAAAAGTTACAGTCATCAATTCCTGCTGAGTCGGTAACTACCATCCCCCCCGGAGTACACATAACGTAATCATCCCATACCTCTTCAGAGATTAAACCATTCCGCAGGTAGGTCATGAAAATGGCCCTACAATAATTACAATCGATTATATCCTGCTTCAGGGATACGTAATCAGCATCTGGAATAGTGCCACAGCTCGGGCTACTGATTCGATTACTTACGTAGTTTACTGTATTAGCATCACAGACTGGTGCATCAGGTGGTGCTACTGGACTCTGCGGCGTTCCCGGAGGGAAGCATTGATTTCCCCATTCATCGCTATATTCCGTTACGCTGGCGGAAAGCACCTTAGCAGCAGCCCCAGTCGCTGGCCAGTATAGTTGCTCGCCTACTGGCAAACTTAGGGCCGTCAATTGCTCCGCAGGCAGATTTAGTTGATTATCCAATCCACTTTTAATGATCCTGATATCAAAAAAACTAATATCCGTGTAGGAGGCCTGCGAATCATTGAGCACACTTCCATCTTCCCTGACGACATATTTTTGTCCATCTTTTAGAAAAACGAAACCTCTTTCGTAAGTAGGTGTGAACCCATTACTTCTTTCGATTAATAGTTCATCCCCTGGACAAATAGCATCCCAGAAATCAGTGTTTGAGCTCCCTATCGCTAAACCATCTTCGACAAAAACACTAGGAAAGAACGCCCCTTGGTTCATATAGGCCGCACCCATTCCGTAGTGGGCATCCATATGATAGGCAGGAATACTTTGGCTATAAGTTTCCTGACCAAATTCATTTTCCGTGCTATTTCTTAAGGGGGCACCCGTTAAGGCATCCCAAACCAAGTTTGTGGTACTTAGGCTGGCTCCATTATTGGTCACCTCTACTTCTTGTAACACGCCAAACCGGCGATTAAGCTTAGTAATAGTAGCCGTATTGAATTGCGTCTCAGCGCTAGTGACTGTAGGGTAAATACTCGGCGCGATTAAAAACGGCAGCGAAACATCGACATTCGCATTTACCCCGCCACCGACGGAACTTACTCTCGTAGCAGTCGTAGACACCCATACCTCTTGATCGAAGGCGAGATAATCATCATCTAAGTTTCCTGCCCCTGTGCGTGCGACACGATGATAATTGGCCAACTTTCGTACCGGAGATGCTCCTGCCTCCTGCTCTGCATAATGGTACATACTAGAGCTAATCAAATTGCCTTCAGCATCCAATTCGGAGGTTCGTTTCATCTTTCCGTGCATGTCATTCACGGTAATAGAAAACCCTTGGGCTAACGCTAGCTCATTTTCGTAGATCGAAGCAAATGGTGCTAAATTAGGTTCTGGCCGATCTTGAGCCCTGGAAATATTCGTAAACTGATTAATCACCGGAAAGTCCCTGGCCGTATAAAATTCGTAAATAGAGACACCAGGTCTACTCTGGTTAAAACTTTCATCAAGTTCCGTTCGCATACTGACCCGACTATAACCGACACTTGGTCCCGGATAAAAGGTATGCCCGACGGGGCCTTCCAGATAATAGTTGTTATTTGGCGCCAACAACACTTTTTCCGCAAAGCGCTGGCCATTCACTAAAAGATTTTCCTCTTTGCCAATCTGAGGCTCATTTGCGGCTACCCCACTACTGATTTCCAGGCCAGTTTCCGGGTCAATTGTAGTATACTCATATAGTTGTACGTATTCCGCTACAGCATCAAAAGTCGGGTCATCTTCCAACCAACGGTCATTGAGGCGCACCCTTTTCACCCGAGTTCCCCCTCCCAATTTAGCCAGTGACGGATCTGCCAGTCGGATATAGCTATGTTCGGTAGTGATATGCCGGCAGAAACCATCCTCCACTTTACTTCCATAAAATCCTTGGAATAACTGTACGGTTTCGCGAAGGGTCGCTACTAATGTGTAAAGAAATTCTACGAAGTCGGATTCTTCTTCTCCCAAATCATAAACTAGCTGCGGAATTTCAAGTCGCATTTTTTCCAGTCCAGCAAAAGTGAAGGGATGAAAACTACCTCCGGTTTCGTTATTGACATTTACCCCTTCCAAGGGTAAGTACAATTCGTATCGTTCATTATTGTTCCCGAGATCAACTACCTGAGCGTCAATATTTGCTAAATCAGCTAATTGAGCGTAACCGGTAACTATTTCGTCGTTCACACCCTCATCAATACCTAAACTGATTAAGGAGCGAAAATAGATTTGCTCTACATCCTCGAAGTATAATTTTCTAATCACTGCTAAATCCGGTGCACCGTTTTCATCCTGCGGAAGTTCATCAACTTCAACTACAATACCCAGGCGAGAGGTTTCCGTAATGCCGGTATACAATTTATCCCCATCGATAGTAGCTGTCGGGTCATTAATGGGATCATTAAGGTCACTATTTACCGTCCTCAGCACTCTAAACATCCGCCCGGCGCGCTTGTCCTGTACGTAGGCATAATCATCGGGCTCATATTCTACCTCAATAGTCCCACCTGAGGGTAATTGAATGGATGTTAAATTTCCCACATCACAATAATCTTCAGCAAGATCCCGGTCTTGAATGGTATATGGGAAAAGCTGTGGGCCCAAATAGCCAGTCACTTTCGGACGTTGGTTTCCCCAGCGATCTGTCATCCCCGGCTGGTAGGGTAAAGCCGCAGTCATACCATCGGGATGCAATTTATAGGTAAAGACATATGGATTTTGCTCTCCACGCTCATTACTAGCATAAGTAATACTTAAGGAGACCAGCGTTAGTTTCCCTCGATTCACAATACCATGATTAGGCAGGTCCCCACTTAGTTCGTTGTCTTCCGTGGCATAATGAAAACGAATCGACTTTAGAGGGACCGCATCTCCCGCGTTTTGCTTTAGATCAGACAAGGTATAGATGCGGATCTCGTCTAACTTTCTAGCTTTAGGTATTGTACCTCCACCTTCAACAGCTCCAGTTTCCGAAATTGAACGAGCATCCTCTCTGGTGGAAGTATAGAATACCGCACGGTGTGTTTTGGATTGCATATGATGTACGTACCACATCTCTTTACGGCCATAGGTATAACTCGCTTTATCATCCTGATCGTCGGCCAAATTACCGGGATTAAAGCTCGCTCTGTTCAGCCCCATCGGGGCTCGCCAGCCCATTGAATTAGGGATGGCCTCATCATTCCCGGTAACCTGACTGTAGCCGATTTTTACGTATTGGCCTAAATCGTCCAGGCTAGGGCCATTACCATTTACATCAACGTAATCCGGTGACAAAACAGCGGTAAGCAAATTTGCGGATACGTATGGCGCCGTCTCGGTTTGGTCAAAAAGATGATCTCTGCCCCGGTTGTTGTCTACACTGGCATCCTGAGTATCATAAATTACGGTTGCATAATTGCTACCCTCCTGATCAACATCATCTTGCCCAAGCACGTCGGCCACTCGCCCTGAGGCATTAAAGGTTACTTCTCGCTTTTCGTAATTATAGACAGGCAAACCATAAACGTAACGCTGTCCCGAAGAATTGATGATATTAATCTCGGAGATGTGATGCCCCGGCCGGTTAGTCAGGTCCGTCTCAGGATTAGTTCTGAGTCTAATCTTAGACGGGTTACCGAGATGACTATTACCCGTAACGTAGGGTTGATAATTTAAAATATTCTTATACAACCCCGCCTGCATAGCCTGTTCATTGGTTAAATAGCTGACCATATTTGCCCGCGGTCTGCGCATTCGATCAGACCACTCTCCCGGGTTGAGCTCTGTAGTTAGGCCTATTGGCAAGCTACCATCATCTGCCAAATCGATTTGAGCAGTTCCTCCCAACGCCAATTCTCCTGACTCCAAGCGCACTGCGGGTCGTACCGGCCAATCTTGTCCCATGGAGGAATACCAATCTTTCCCCATCTGACTACCGGCTTCTCCTTCAAATTGCATAAATGCTCCTTCGTCGAGACCACTGTTACTTTTAAATCCTAATTGGTTAGACAACTCATTAAAGATTCGCCAGCCACTAATACGGTTAGTTGTTGCAACCGCGTAAAAGTTAAATCCGGGATGGACCAATTGCCCTCCACTAAATTCAACACCGCTACTTACGGATTGGCTATTCGTTTGATTTGCGGGGGGGCGAAACATACCTACTCCATTGCGAGCGATTCTGATGATACCTCCGATACCAGCTCCACTCACTCTAAATATGTCTGGTGTGCCATAAGACAGAGGTAAACGAGCGGTGTTAGCGTGGGCAATACCTCCACTCTCTTCATTGTAATCCATGATCCCATTAGCATCCATTGCTGCATGTTCTAAATAAAGATAGCCATAGGCAGGTCTGGCTAATGGTGCTGGATCAACGCGTTGAATACTGTAGAATCCCTCAAGATCAACCGTGAGCGAGGCCGGCCAACCAGGTTTTCCTCCAAGTTTAGCTTGAAAGGTATAAGCCTCAGTATTTCGAGGCACTTGTCCGACTGGAGTATAAGTGAAACCACCTAATGAGATGCTTCCATTGATACTTCCTAACCGACGAGATATTTTATTGGCTTCCAAAGAGTAGTTTAAAGATGAGACTCCGTATGAAATCCGTTGCAAGCCTGATCGAGTATTGATATTTGTACCTATGCTAAAGGTGTTGTACTGGTTATTTAGCAAATCGTCTAGGCTAGTAGAGGGACAATTTTCACCAACAATACAATTATTGGCTCCTTGCCCACTTATTACTTTTGCTAGATTAATACTAGGAGATAAATCTCGACTGAATTGGAAGCCAATATAATTATTGTAAGTAAAATTCAAGCCTGCCGCCAGAGAAAACCCACCGAATATTTCCATAGAAGCTCCTGGCTTAATTCCCACAGTTCTATTAGGAGCCATACTAGTAGTTCGCGTGATCTCATCCCCATTAAAATCATCAGGCACCCCCCGAATATCTCTGACAATAGCACCGGGGCTTAAAGACCATCCAAATCCCACCCAACTGGCATCTTCTTCCATTTTATGATCAGAAGAATAATTCAGACTCATGGGGTACCCTCCGATTTCAAATAGTGGGATAGAATACTGAAAATTTCCACTAAAAGGATCTACTAAATTACTTGCTCCAACCGTAGCCAGTTGTTGAAATTCGGGTTGTGAAGGACCACCCGTCAATGCATATGCAGGTGCCACGAAAAAAGACTGAAATAGCAGTAGTAGAGCCAATAAAAAGTAGCCAGGTCGAAAGGGAGTATTCAGTGATTGCATCTTCGTTAAGTTATGGTTGCGGCTATGCTTTAGGTGAATAGATTTAGTTGACTACAGGCATTTTAAAGCGTACATAGTACACCTGCCCGCGTGGAGTATACACCTCCATTTGGTAGAGTACGCCAGCAGTCAGGCTAGCAATTCCAGTGGTAGCGATATCAATTGTATTCAGGCCGGGCTCCAAGCCATTCACGATTGGAAGTGATTGAATAGCAACTCCCAGGCTATCTAGATTTTTAATAGAATAGGTTAATTCTTCGAGGCCTTCAGTATTATCGAATGCTATTCTAATGCTATCGCTAAATAGGTATAGATTACGATTATTCCTACTGTCCAACATTACATAAGAGCTATTACTGCTACTGCTGGCAGATTTCAGAGCCGCCTCAGCTTCAACCAAGCTAAAGGTCCAAATGGGTGAACTAATTATCGGGTAGTTTTGATAGTAAGCGCTGACCTGCCAGGCATAATGCTTATCCATCTCTAAGGGTCGAACATTTGCTGGGAATAGGAATAGGTTGGAAGTCAATCTGCGTTCCTGCAAAAGGGGGATGTTACGATCCATAGCTGTGGCAGCTGATTGCCCGGGCTTGATTTCAACTAATCGTAGTTCGTAATTAAGGTTGGCAACCCCTCCCGAGAAAGTAGTAAGTTGCTCCCAAATCAACTGGGGTTGAGTAGTCGTTATACGAGCCTTGTCTAAAGGATAGGTCAAGGAAAAACTTAGAGATGTTCCTACTATCTTTTCCCGACAATTCTGACTGACTAATTCTCCAGATAAGTCAACCCATTCCGCGCAATAAACATATTCCCCGGGCAATAGCACCCCGCTTTGAGCTAGTTGACTAGCCAAAGGACTCCGACCATACTGAGGGTTTTGAATCCAGTTTAAATCGTTAGGGGTTAAAACCTGGCCGATTTCTAGTCGTAAGCGAAAAGAGCGGATTGAGACGACTTCTTCCTGAGATCTATCTAATAGATAAGTACGAATAAAACCTTGCTGTGTCTCAGGACTTAGGTTGGTCACCGACAATTGTCCAAGCTGTTCTACTCTAAAGAAATCAGAATTAGGTGATAAATCCGTAAGCAGAATGTCCTGAGCATCCAGAGTTCCCCAACATCCTATTAGCAGGAAAAAAGCTAGCGGTAAACAAGGACTCATAAGAAAGTATTTTTTAAACATCATTATAAGTTTGCTAGCCAGTTTTGGTAGCCAAATAGCTGGGTTCTATCTAATTGAGTATAGCGTAAGTTGAACATCACAGAAAGCTGACCAAAGCGCCCCAAATTGGTTTGCAGACTAATTCGCCCACCTAGTGCAGGTAAAATTTCATTTGGGTACTTATCGTAGCGAATCTGTGCACTAAGCTGTATACCTGCCTGATAACTTCCTCCTATTGAATAAGCCCACTGGTCCATTGGACTTTGATCGGCGCCCAGACTCCACACTTGTAGCGTATTAGCTTGTAGGGCCCAGTCTTCGCCGATCTGGTACTGAAAATCTGCATTTAGATTAAGCGAGTTATTTACCTGCAGACTGTCATTCCAATTCCAACCAGTATTCAAATTACTTACTGCCAGGTAGGCGTTGAATGGACGTTCGGCAATGGTAGAAGCCAACCGATAATCAAAACGGTAAATATTGGCCTGACTGGCCAAACTAAGCTCTTCCTGGCTACGTCGAAAAAAATTAGGAGCTACCATCAAACCAAGAATACTAGCCTTACCTAAGCGGTAGGATAAGTATCCCTGACCTTGCCACCTTAACTGCTGACTTTCCGCTGGGAGAACCGACTGATCCGCATCCGTACCAATCGATAGTTGCAGCTGTCCAGACAATTTCCCCGAAGTCGATCCGGCCACCAATTTCACATCAGCCCCCTGGTAATTAGTCAACAAATAAGGATTGGCAAAACTTTCGAAAGCATCCCCTACCCGAAATACCCCAGTCTCAATTCCCCAGCTACCCAGCTGAAAGGCATTAGCTACCCGCCAAGCCAAATACCTGGCTGTTGCGCTAGGTTCTCTCGTACTGGTTGACAACTGTGTGTCCGACCAGGAAAAATCTGATTTAATGGACCAGTTATCACCAAGATTTGATCTAAAATGGAGAGACCAAACCCTATTTTTTCTAGGAAATAGTACTCCAGAATCATCATTATCAATAATATCCTTAGCACTGATAAAGGAAAGATTGATTTCGTGGGAGGATGCTTCTCCTCCGATATTCAGACCTACTCTTCTAAAACGACGACTGGGCTGAAGGTCTTGTAACAGTACACCCTGCTGAGGTAAAAATCGATCAGATCGATTTTGGCGCCCCCAAGTAACCTCCAAAGCGACTTTGTTATTATCGTAAGCGTAATTCAGTCCATTAATTGGCAAGCCAATGGAAGCGAACTGTTCACTAGGAAGCTGACTCATACCTAACTCGAAACGGCGGCTAAAAAACAACCAGCGCTCAAACGCACTTAAATCGGCCACTTGGACTATTTCACTAACCCGTTCATTTAAATCCGCCGCTTCCAACATTTGTTGAAAAGAATCTATGGTACTAGTTGCTCCATTCCTCAATTCATGAGGGAATTCTTTTACGCGATCCAGTAATCTTCTATACCTAGATTGCACCTCAGAAATAAGCCTGCGCTGCTCATCTGCCTCTACCGAGCTAGAATCCTGCGCATGTTCGACAAAATTCAGATATGCCTCTGAATTTAATACTTGTAAAAAGGTATCTAGGGTCATAGCGAAATAGGCATCGGTTAAGTTCTTAGAATTATTGATTAACTGCTGCAAATCAGTTTGTCGTTGCTCTTGAAGCAATTGAGTATTTGTTTTTTCAGAGAGCCAATTATCTATCATCTTATCTCTATCAAAAGACCAATGAAAACCTGATCTGGATCGATCTAATCTACCTTGGTCCATAAATAAGTCACCCCCTACCTGGAAAGGTAGGATCTTCCAATTATTAGTTGCAGTTATATTAGTTAACAGATTACTCTGTACATCTGAGCTATCAAAAACAGCCCAATAACTGTCAAGCATAAAACTGACACTCCAAGCCTCAGGGCTAGGAATACTATCAATTTTTTCGAAATAATTGCGTGGGTTAGTAACAACAGAATCAACAGACAACTTCGCACGAAAATCTTGAATAAAAGCGAGGTCTTCAAATACATTTTCCTCAACTTGACCTAGTAAACAACTAGAAGAGAATAAATAAAGGAAAAATAGACCTAGGTAATATACCAGTTGCTTGGATAAGAATTTTATGTTTATTATTTCTTTAATTAGTACAGT